>JBDSAA010000126.1:0-49913 GCA_039922375.1 Ferruginibacter sp. | reverse complement strand
GTAATGCAGGCCATTATGAAAAACTATGTTGCAGGCATACCGGATACAATTGGTATCACTCACAATAATTTCAATTTCACCATTGGTTTAAAACGATTAGTACGATAATGTTATCCGGAGATTTTTTTTATATTACTTCTTTGGAAAAGCTAGACGGCAAGGTGAATGTCATGTTGGAAATAAATGCAGCCCACAAAATATTTGAAGGTCATTTTCCCGGACAGCCGGTGGTACCCGGTGTGTGTATGATGCAGATAGTAAAAGAGGTTTTGGAGGAGGCACTTGACAAAGCAACCAGGCTGATAAGTGCTGACAATCTAAAGTTTTTATCGATCATTGATCCCTTTGAAAACAATATGATCAATGTAGAATTAAAATATAATATTTCCGGGGATGGGGAGATCAAAGTAGTGGCTTCCCTTGTAAATGATGCTGCTACTTATTTTAAAATGAGTGGCGTTTTTGTTTTGGTATAAAACTTACTCTTTTTTTTAAAAGGGTGTAAATTTAAAAAAAGTAGATTTGTAAAAACAACAAAGTATGAATGCAGCCACCTCTTTAGATAAGGAAATTGCGCAATACCTGGCGTACTTGAATGAACGGCAAAAGAAAACAGTGTTAACAGTAGTAAAAACATTTGCTGAAGAACAAAATGATTGGTGGGATGAAATGGGCCACGAGCAGCAGCATGAGATTGACAAGGCAATTACAGAAATGAAGGAAGGGAAACTCACGCCACATGAAAGTGTGATGAAAACATATAAGAAATGGCTGAAATAATTGCAGATGAAATCCTGTGGACTGACAGATCCAAATTAAGTTTTAATAAAACTATACAATACCTTAAGGAATTCTGGACAGAAAAAGAAATCGAAAAATTTGTAAAACGGACTGCAGAAGTGTTATCCACTTAACAATGTTATCCCGAAATGTGTCGGCCTTCTGTTAAACGTAAAAATGTGCGTATTGCCCTCCTGAATAAACATGCCCAAATGGTTTACCATTATAAGCCGGGACAAAAGCAAATAGTAATATTATTGTTTTGGAATATGAAACAAAACCCTTTAAAGTTCAACTACTAATAAATTAAAGTTTCCACCTTTTTAGAAAGTTGGAAATTTTATACCGAAATATTGGCTTACGATTCTCTCACAGATATTCTTTATGGAAAAACTTGACTTAAAACCATATTACGATGTAGCCATTATTGGTGCCGGCGTAGGAGGATTAACGGCCGCAGCACTTTTAAGCAAGGCGGGCTTTTCTGTTTGTGTATTGGAGAAGGAACCTCACGTTGGCGGATACCTCGCCGGATTTAGAAGAAAGGATTTCATATTTGATACTGCAATACATTGGCTGAATCAATGTAATGCTGATGGATTGGTATGCCGGTTATTTGACGTGCTGGGATCAGATCATCCCAATGCCATTGTGCAAAAAAGAATAAGACGATACAAAGGAGATGACTTTGACTATTTGCTTACTAATAATCCTGATGAATGGAGAGACCAGTTGATCGCAGAATTTCCAAATGATAAAAAAGGGATTGAGCGCTTTTTTAGGGCTGCAAAGAAACTTGGCAAATCATTCAAAAATTACAGCCGCATCTTCCGCTCCGAGGAAACGATGTCCTTTTTTGAAAAAATTAAAAACAAGAAAAGGATGTTGGAATTTGTAATTCCTTTTATTCCATTTATAACTTATAGCGGCGAGAAAGGTCTGAAAAAAGGCCTAAAAAAATACTTCAAGGATGAGGCTATCCACAGAATATTTGCCTCCGAAGTAGAGTTGCTTTCCTGCTTAATACCCATTGGCTGGGCATACTACAGCGACTTTCAAAGCCCGCCAAAAGGAGGGGGCCAGGTAATTCCCGAATGGCTAAAATATGTAGTGAAGTATTATAACAATCCTATCAATTGCAAATGCAGGGTAACACAAATATTGTTGGAAAACAATACCGTTAGCGGCGTGACCTTTGAGCACCGTGGCAGGGATTATGAGATAAAATGTAAATATGTAGTGGCTGCAAATGACATAGAAACCTTATATGAAAAAATGCTTCCCGAAAATGCCATACCGGCCAAGCTGAAGAACAAATTGAAAAAGGCAGAAATGTACAGCTCTTCAGTAACAATTTCCATCGCCCTTGATTGTCAGGCAGAACAATTAGGGTTCAATGAGGAACTGGTACACATAGCGAGCGAAAACGGAACCTTTGAAGATCATTCCGGTGGTGACCCGCTGAAAAGCGAGATCAGTATCTTGGCACCTTCCCTGCGGGATAAATCAATGGCACCGGAAGGGTGTGGTACGCTCACCCTGTTTATGCCGGCGTATATGGATTTCAGTGAAAACTGGTTTACTAAAAAAGACGAGGAAGGTAACTATGTGCGGGGTGAAGCATACAAAAAATTAAAGAACGAAATTGCTGAATTGATCATCGGCAGGGTAGAGGCAAAGTGTGCACCCGGACTACGATCCCACATTCTTTTTTATGACGTAGCTACTCCTGTTACGCACCATCGTTATACGGGTAATAAAAATGGCACTATGATGGGCGCTAAGCCTGGCAGGGAGAACATGCAAAATAAAATTGCCCACTATCAGACACCGGTAAAAAATCTATTGCTGGGTGGCCACTGGGCCGAATTGGGGGGCGGTGTTCCTATTGCAGTGAAAGCGGGTACCAACGCCAGTTTGCTAATTCTTAAAAAAGAAAATAAAGCTGCGTTTCTTTCCCTGGCTGCTTACCTTGATAATAAAATAACACTTGCAACTTTGCAAAACGATCCTTGTTTTAAGCCGTACGATAACTCCTGGGTACAGCCACTTACGCCGGCTCAGAAGACTAAATCAGTGATGGATGTCATTAATAATTCCTTGCCCAGGTAAACAGGCTAATGAGCCAAATTACAAAGCTTTTTTCCCTGCCCGAATCATCAATGGTTTCTACTTTAATTCAAACTTTGTTTATTAATTTGTTAAATATTTATGGCATGGTTTGTGAAATTCAATTTTAAATTATTATGAATCAGGTATTAAACAAATACCTTTAACAACTAAAATTTATAGAGATGACAAAATTTTTCTTCATGGTGGCATTTAGCCTGATGGTAACAGCTTCTTTTGGACAGGATATTAAAGAAATAAGAAATTTTGCACTGCTGGGTCAAACCCAAAAAGCCAAAGAAGCAGTTGACAAGTTTTTGGCAGTTCCTAAAAATGCTCAAAAACCCGAAGGCTGGTATTATAAAGGATATGTGTACAATTTACTCTCGAAAGATTCTACGAAATCGTTGGCTGACAATGCTGCTTTAAAAGCAACTGCGTTTGATGCAATAAAAAAGTACCGTGAGATGGACCCGAAAGCAGAGCTTTTGTCAGAACAAAACAATTCTACTTTATATGATTTGTATGTTGGTTTTTATTCAGACCTCGGTGTAAAAGCATACTTGGCCAAGGATCCAGCCACTGCTTTTGAATATTTTAAAAAAGGATTGGAAATACATGATTACGTTGCTTCCAATAATCTTGTAGGTAACAACGGATTTAAGTTTTCAGCAATAGATACCATGCTGACGTTGTACACCGCCATTGCAGCTACGGAAGCAAAGAAAACAGATGATGCCGCTATTTTTTATAAAAAAATAGTGGACGGGGGAATTTCCGATCCACAGTATATTGACGCTTACCAGGTATTGGCTGATCGTTATAAAACCAAAAAAGATAAAGCTGCGTTTGCCGACATTATTGCAAAAGGAAAAAAATTATACCCTGCAAACAATGAGTACTGGACAGCCATGGAAATAGAAGAAGCTACTGATGGAATTACGGCTCCGGCAATTTTTGACAGATACGAAGAGTTAATGGTGAAAAATCCTAACAACTATACATTGCCTTATAATTACAGCGTAGAATTGTATCGTTATATTTATTCCGATTCTGCAAAAAATATAAACACAGAGCAGTACAAAAATAAATTGCCTGAGATATTAAAAAAGGCGATAGCAATTAAACCGACCAGTGAGGCCAACTTTTTGTTAGCAAATTTCCTTTACAATAATTCTATTGATATTTCTGAAGATGCAAGAAAAATGAAGGGTACAAAGCCAGATGATCTTAAAAAGAAGAAAGAGTTGCAGGCTAAATCAGATGCTGCTTTAACCCAGGCTATCCCTTATGCAGAGGCAGTAGTTTCATTATACAAAGGCATTACTAAACCAAAAGCGTCTGAGAAGATCAACTACAAGCAATCGCTGGTTATTTTGAAAAATATTTATGAGGTAAAAAAAGATGTAGCTAAGGCAGCCACTTATGATAAGATGAGTAAAGAAGTAGAGTAAAAAGTTATCGTTATGTTTTAAAGCAGCATTCCAACGAATGCTGCTTTTTTTATGAACTTTAAATTGGAGGTGATAGTAAACAATTATTTTCCTATTGGGATGGAGAAGGTAATGCCTGTTACTTTTTGGCGTGCTTTGTTGGATGCACCAAAAGATGTTTTCTGGCAGGTTAATTTCAAACCGGCAACTTTTTTATTTTTTAATGCGGAAATAAAATACGGTATACTTCCCGCCATCATTACCAGGCCGGTTATGGCAATTCTTGAATAAGCAATATTCTCATTGAAACTTGTATTCAGGTTATCTTTTGTGAATGAATGCGATTGGCTAACATCCAGTACCGACCGAATACCTAACAGGCTCATCACTGAACCGCCGGTTATTAACACCAGTCCGTTGATTTTTTGCGCCTTACTTTTTTGGAGATAATAACTATGATCAAATGCGGGCGGTGTAAACTTTTTTATATTGTTTGCTACTAATGTCGCTGGGTCAATTGCTTCTGTTTGGACAGCTTTAGAGCTAAGGTTTTGCCCATAAGTGTTAGTACATATACTTAGGACGAAGGTGATAAGATAGCAGTATCTTTTCATAGGGTCAAAAGGGATTTTTAATTTCGTATTCTTCAATTACAATTTGAATTGCGGAACAGGGAATTAAATCAGTAACGCCGAAACTCCCATCTTATTTTGTAAATACTTATTAATGACAGGTTATTAAAACGTCCGGCAGATTACAATATGGTAATAAATAAATCTTTTATAAATGTGTTACCTCATCATATTTAATACTCCCTACATTTGTGCCCTATGGCAACAACTAAAAAGGTTAGTTTAATAGAATGCCCCCGTGATGCAATGCAGGGATGGAAATACATTATACCGACCGAAAAAAAAGTAAATTATATCAATGTTTTACTTAAAGCTGGCTTTGACACAATAGATTTTGGCAGTTTTGTGTCGCCAAAGGCTATCCCTCAAATGGCAGACACCAAAGAAGTAATTAAAGGTTTGCAGATTGGGGAGTCAAAAACAAAATTGCTGGCAATAGTAGCCAATGTAAGGGGCGCAGAGGAAGCGGTAGTGTATGACGCCATTTCTTATCTTGGTTTTCCTTTTTCTATCTCACCTGTCTTTCAACAGCGAAATACAAATAGTACCATGGAGAATTCATTGGAAATGGTTGAAGAAATACAAAATTTGTGCATCAAAAATCAGAAAGAGCTTGTCGTTTACATATCAATGGGATTTGGTAATCCCTATGGGAACCCGTATAATGAAGCAATAGTGCTTGAATGGGTAGACAAGCTGGTGCAGATGGAAATCCCAATTATCTCAATGGCAGATACAGTTGGCCTGGCTACACCGGTGCAGGTTAATTCCATCCTTTCCACTTTAATACCTGCCTATCCTGGCGTTGAGATCGGGGTACATCTTCATTCATCACCTTTTAGTTGGAAAGAAAAAATAGAAGCAGCAATAAACGGAGGCTGTACCCGGTTTGATGGCGCATTAAAAGGCATAGGCGGCTGCCCAATGGCTGGCAACGAATTGGTAGGTAATATGGACACTGAATTAATGATTCCCTATTTTCAAAGCATGCATTTGCTCGGCGATATGAACAGGGAAGCATTAGAAGAATGTAGCAAAATGGCAACAGAGATATTTGGAACGGGTAACATTTGATAACCGCATAATATTTAATGTAACCTCCGTTCACGAGAAGAGCATCATTTAGAAAAGCGCCTTAAGTAAGCGATAGCAACTACAGAAAAAAGTACGGCGTTTATTGTAAACTAAAATTGAGAAAGGAAAAACAATCAAAAAGGCCGTTATCTCCAGCATTGGATTGGAAGTTCTTTTGTTGTTTGAGTATCTTTAAAATTTATTGCACTTAAAAGTAAAAATATCTAAAATTAAAAACCAGCGTGCAGAAGTTTTGATGCTGTCAATACATCCGCTGGCATCAGTAAAAAAGAATATCCTTTTGATCATATTATAACAATAAACACGATAACTGTAAATTCAATTAAAATAACACATGGATCAACAACAATTAAGGAGTACAAACTGGTTTGGCCGAAAAGGAAAGGATGGCTTCATATACCGTGCGTGGATGAAAAACCAAGGCATTCCTGCAGATATGTTTGATGGCAGGCCGGTAATCGGAATATGCAATACCTGGAGCGAATTAACACCCTGCAATGGGCATTTAAGGGATCTGGCGGAAGCAGTAAAAAAAGGTGTGCTGGAAGCCGGTGGTTTTCCCGTGGAGTTCCCTGTAATGTCGTTGGGAGAAACCTTGATCAAGCCAACGGCAATGCTTTACCGCAACCTGGTAAGTATGGATGTGGAAGAATCAATCCGGGCAAATCCAATCGATGGGGTAGTGTTGCTGTGCGGCTGTGATAAAACGACGCCTT
The DNA here is from genome assembly GCA_039922375.1 of Ferruginibacter sp. Classification (GTDB taxonomy): domain Bacteria; phylum Bacteroidota; class Bacteroidia; order Chitinophagales; family Chitinophagaceae; genus Ferruginibacter. The sequence continues at coordinate 43,148 of JBDSAA010000126.1, read as the reverse complement.
CCCTGGTCATGGGTGCATGTAGTGTTGACATTCCATCGCTGGTTATTTCCGGAGGACCAATGTTGAAAGGTCATTGGAAAGGAAAAGATATTGGTACTTCAGACGTATGGCGATTTGATACCGCAAGCAAATTGGGACAAATTACCCAGGAGGAATTTATAGAGGCAGAGGCCTGTATGGCCCGTACACAAGGGCATTGCGCTGTAATGGGAACAGCCTCCACCATGGCAGTGATGGTAGAAGCCCTGGGGCTTTCCCTGCCCAATAATGCTTCCATACCTGCAGCGGATGCACGAAGAAAAGTTCTTTCACAATTGTCGGGCCGGCGCATTGTAGAAATGGTAAAAGAAGATCTTTCGTTATCCAAAATACTGACCCGTGAAGCTTTTGAAAATGCCATTATGGTCAATGCAGCCATTGGAGGTTCCACCAACTTTGTAATTCATCTGTTGGCGATTGCCGGCAGAATGGGGGTTGACTTAAACATTGATGACTTTGATAAATATTCGCAAGGTATTCCGCTGCTTGCCAACATTCAGCCTTCCGGTGAAAATTATATGGAAGACCTTTATTATTCAGGTGGCCTGCCGGCATTGATTAAAGAAATGAGATCCATTATTCACAATGATGCCCTTACAGTAAATGGCAAAACAATGGGTGATAATTGTGAAACATCCGAAGTATTTAACCGCAATGTGATCGGCACAATGCTGGAGCCATTTAAAGCTGAATCTGGTATTGTGGTGGTAAAAGGAAATCTTGCGCCAAATGGTGCAGTCATAAAACCATCCGCTGCAACACCTTCATTGCTAAAGCATTCCGGAAAAGCCGTTGTGTTTGAAAATATAGAAGATTATCATGAACGTATAGACGATCCTGAACTTGATATTGATAAGGACAGCATAATGGTATTAAAAAACGTGGGCCCAAGGGGCTATCCGGGTATGGCGGAGGTGGGTAATATGTCTTTGCCAAAAAAATTGCTGGAGCTGGGTGTTACCGACATGGTACGTATCTCGGATGGCAGGATGAGCGGCACCGGTTTTGGAACGGTCGTATTGCATGTGTCTCCTGAAGCTGCCGTTGGCGGTCCCTTGGCGCTGGTTCAAAATGGGGATATTATCAGCCTGGACGCATACAGCAGAACCTTACAACTGGAAGTTGCTGAAGAAGAACTATCCAACCGCAGGACAGCCTGGGCCGGGACTGAAATAGTACAATCCAGGGGGTATGTTCATTTGTATCAAACACATGTGGAGCAGGCTCACCTGGGAGCAGATATGGATTTTTTAAAGGGTGGGTCGGGAAGCAAAGTGACAAGAGATTCACACTAGTGTAATGAATTGGTGAATGGTGAATGGTCAATGGTGAAAGCTGAGTCAATGTCGTGTTATTGAAGGCCATTTTATACAATTAAAATTTTTGGTCTAGGCAGTGAAGCAACAATGAACATCGTTGCATCGCCCTCGTGTACTTTTACAGCCATGGGCTACTTTAATTGCGAAGTAGAATGGACTGGGTTAGCCTGCTCAACCGCCGTCAGGGTTGGGTTATAGTTAGCCCGAAAAAAGATGCGCATAACCAACGGAAAGTTATCCTCACAATCCAGATGGCCGCTTATTCAGATACTGTTCAGAAACGTAAAAAACGATTGCTATGTCATTTAAAAATAAAACGGCTATTGTAACCGGCGCCGGCCAAGGTATTGGTTTTGAGATATGCAGTCGCCTGGCAAAGGAAGGAGCTAATGTTATTTTAATTGATATAGACTCATCAATGGCTGATGTTGCCGCTAACCGGATCGCAGAAGCGAACGGAGGTCATTGCATAGCACTTGCCGGGGATGCAAGCGACGTGACATTTATTCAACAAATGGTGGATACGGCAGTGTCAAAATTTGGCCAGCTTGATATTGTAATTGCCAATGCAGGCATTACGTTGTTTGGAGATTTTTTTACTTATCCTGTTGAATCCTTTTTAAGGGTAATGCAGGTTAATTTAGCCGGAACTTTCTTTTTGGCACAGGCCGCAGCAAATCAAATGAAAAAGCAACCCCAGGGCGGTTCATTATTATTTACATCTTCAGTAACAGGTCACCAGGCACATAAAGACCTGGCCGCTTACGGCATGAGTAAGGCCGCCGTGGAAATGCTGGCAAAAAATTTAGTGATTGAATTGTCTGAATATAATATCAATGTAAACACCATTGCGCCCGGCGCTACTTTAACCGAGCGAACTTTGGATGATCCCGCATATAAGGCTACCTGGTCAAGGTTAACGCCTATGGGCCGCCCGGCGGATGTTGCAGATATTGCCAATGCCGCTTTATTTTTTGTATCAGATAGTGCGAAGCATATAACCGGGCAAACTTTAATTGTAGATGGCGGGTGGACCAGTATTAGTCCGTCACCTTTTTAATAGCAACCCGGGACGAACAGTTAAAAGGCTTTTTCTATCTCAATCATTGCATTAGAATAAGGGTTAAATTATTTAAAACATGCCTCAATGAACAGAAAAAAATTCATTAGAAACACCGGAATGGCCGCAGCCTCATTTGCCATGCTGCCAGCAGGAAATATTTTTGCAACTTCTGCTAATGCAAAAGTAAAAATTGCTTTGATCGGAACGGGGCTGCGTGGCCAAAATCATCTGGATCTTTTGTTGCGCAGGAACGACGTGGACCTGGTAGCTATTTGTGATATAAATAAGGTGATGTTGACAGCCGCCAAAGAGATCATTAATAACAACGGCAAAAAAATGCCGCAAATTTTTACAGGCAATGAGTATGCCTGGAAGAAGCTGCTGGAAATAAAAGGTCTTGATGGGGTTATTATTGCTACTCCATGGGAGTGGCATAAACCTATGATCATTGCCTCACTGGAAGCGGGTATCAAATACGTTGGAACCGAGGTTATACTTGGTATCACACTGCAAGACCATTGGGATGTAGTAAAGGCAGCAGAAAAAAATAACGGCCATGTGATGATGCTGGAAAATGTTTGTTACCGACGGGATGTAATAGCTGTTTTAAATATGGTTCGGCAAGGTTTATTTGGCGAGTTGATTCACCTGCAGGGCGGCTACCAGCATGACCTCAGGGAAGTTAAATTTAATGATGGCATTCATCCTTATGGACATGGCGTTGAGTTTGGTGAAAAGGGTTTTTCAGAAGCAAAATGGAGAACAGAACATTCAGTTCGCCGTAACGGTGATCTGTACCCCACGCATGGCATCGGGCCTGTTGCACACTACATCAATATCAACAGAGGTAACCGGTTCCTTACATTAAACTCGTTTTCATCCAAAGCAAGGGGCCTGCATAATTATGTTGTAAAAAAAGGTGGAGAAAATCATCCCAATGCAAAGGTAACTTTCAAATTAGGTGATGTAGTTACTACCCATATTAATTGTGCCAATGGAGAAACAATCCTGCTGGAACATGATACCAATTTGCCACGGCCTTATTCATTGGGCTTTCGTGTACAGGGTACGGAGGGTTTATGGATGGATGTAAATAGCGGGATTTATATTGAAGGGCAATCTGCCAAAGCTCACGAGTGGGATGATGCAAAAAAATGGCTGGATAAATACGACCATCCTTTGTGGGAAAGATGGAGTAAAGAAACAGCAGGCGCTGATCATGGCGGTATGGATTTTTTTGTTGTTCACTCTTTTATAGAATCTATTAAAAGGAAAGTCCCGACCCCCATGGATGTCTATGACGCCGCAGCATGGAGCGCCATTACACCATTGAGCGAGCAATCGATAGAGTTAGGTAATCAAACGGTGGAGTTCCCTGATTTTACCGGGGGGCAGTGGATGCACCGAAAGCCGGTATTTGCATTAAGCAATGAATTTTAAGTAGCAGGTCTTCAGCAAAATTTTAAAAAAAATGCAATCTGTCTTAGAGGCTTATGGATTTGATGCGAATATCGCAAGCGTTGAACAATACGGTTCGGGCCTCATTAATAATACCTGGAAGATAACCAGCAATGCTGGTGAATATATATTGCAGAAAATCAATGAAAGCGTTTTTAAAGAACCATTTTCCATAGCCCACAATATCAGTTTTATTGGATCATACCTCAAAAAAAATCACCCGGAATATACATTCATAGCCCCCATTGTTTCAAAGGACGGAAAAGAAATTATTTACCTAAAAGGCGAAGGTTACTTCCGGATGTTCCCATTTGTATCAGGATCTTATTCCCTGGATACCGTGCAGACCAGGGAGCAGGCATTCGAGGCAGCGAGGCAGTTTGGGAGATTTACAAAGCTGCTTGCAGGAATCAATATGGATGAAACTAAAATTACCGTACCACATTTTCATGATTTGAGTTTACGCTACCATCAATTTGTTTCAGCGCTCAAAAACGGAAACAAACAAAGGATCGCTGAGTCCGTTGATTTGGTACAGGACTTACAAAGTTTTAGTGGGATCGTAGATGAATTTGAAAGATTAAAAAACAACCCTGCCTTTAAATTACGAGTAACACACCACGATACTAAAATAAGCAACGTACTATTTGATAGCGATGGGAAGGGCTTGTGTGTAATTGACCTAGACACGGTAATGCCTGGCTATTTTATTAGCGATATCGGCGATATGATGCGTACTTATTTATCTCCTGTAAGTGAAAACGAAACTGACTTCAGCAAAATAGAAATCAGGGAAGATTTTTACAAAGCAATTGTACGAGGATACTATACAGAAATGAAAGATGAACTAACTAACACAGAGAAAGAATATTTTTTTTATGCTGGAAAATTTATCATCTATATGCAGGCACTGCGTTTTCTTACTGATTATTTAATGAACGACGTTTACTACAGTACCGGGTACCCGATGCAAAATTTTATGCGGGCCAAAAATCAATGTACCCTCTTACAAAAGATGGTGGAAAAAGAATATGCGTTGAAAGGTTTTTTTGAGTAAGCACTTATTAATAAAGAAAAAATTTGCCACTTCATTGCCTTTGCTTTATCCGTTACTTAACTGGGCACAACACCCAATACTACCATTCCTCTGCAGGTATGGGAAATTGCCATGCTTTAACCCTAACTGCAATCTTTTTAATGGATACGAAACCCATCCGCCGGATTTAAATATATTCGCCAATCATTTAAAAACAGTGTCTCTATGAAAAAATTTCAAATGCCTGGTATATTCCTTAAAAGCCTTTTTCTTACAGTTACTTTGATAATTACTTTCTTTGGCAAGGCACAAAATACCGGCAACTTCTTTCCCGCAAAAGATCTCATGACGATAGGATCGTATTACTATCCTGAACAATGGCCGCATGAGTATTGGGAACGGGATATAAAAAAGATGGCGGAAGTAGGTTTCGATTTTACTCATTATGGAGAATTTGCATGGAGTTTTATTGAACCTGAAGAGGGCAAGTTCGATTTTAAATGGCTGGATGAAGCTGTTGAATTAGCAAAGCAGCATGGTATAAAAGTTATTATGTGTACGTCTACGCCAACACCTCCGGCGTGGCTTGCTCAAAAGCATCCTGAAATATTAATGGTGAATGCCGAAGGAAGGACCATTCAACATGGTTCAAGGCAGCAGGCATCCTGGTCGAGCCCTGTTTATAGAAAATATGTGGAAAGAATGGTTGAAGCAATTGGCAAACACTATGGCAAGGACCGGCGCATTTGGGGATGGCAGTTAGACAATGAGCCTTCCCATTATGGACAATACGATTATAGCCCCGCAGCCCAGGAAAGTTTTCGCCGGTGGTTACAGGCGAAATATAAATCTATAGGGGAACTAAATAACACATGGGGCACTGCCTTCTGGAGCCAACGGTATGATAATTTTGAGCAAGTGTTAATACCCAATGCAAAAGAACTTATTGCTCAACCAAATCCACATGCGGTACTTGATTTTAAGCGGTTTTCTGCTGCCGAAGCCAATGAATTTTTAGGACTTCAATACACAATATTGCGCAAGCATATTTCTCCTGATCAATGGGTAACTACTAACCTGATGCCGGAGCATGCAGATGTTGATCCTTCTAAAATAACCAGCTTAGATTTTGTAACCTACACCAAATACCTGGTGGAGGGGTACAGCAGGGGACTAGGAGAGCAGGGATTTAGAATGGGAATTGGTACCAGCATTGCTTTTGCCAACGACCTGTTCCGTTCATTCAATGGTACCACAGGTGTAATGGAACTACAGCCGGGCCAGGTTAACTGGGGCAAGTTTAATCCACAGCCAATGCCGGGCGCTGTTCGTATGTGGATCTGGCATGCCTTCGCCGGTGGCAATAAGTTTGTTTGTAACTATCGTTTTAAACAACCCTTGACCGGGGGCGAGCAATATCATTATGGTATTATCAGTACAGATGGGGTCTCGTTAAGTACCAGCGGAGCTGAATACGTAAAAGTAATGAACGAGTTGAAGCAATTGAAGAAGTTGTATGATCCTGGTGCTGCAATTCCTGTCAACTATCAACGTAGGTTAGCCGCGGTTTTGTACAATGCCGATAATCGCTGGGAAATGGACAATCAGTCACAAACAAACCAGTGGTTTTACATGGATCACTTAAAGCGATATTATACTTCATTAAAGCAATTTGGCGCTCCCGTAGATGTAATTACAGAAGACAAGGATTTTTCAAAATACCCGGTGTTGGTAGCGCCTGCCTACCAGTTGTTGGATTCGAAGCTCGTTGAAAGATGGAAGCAATATGTTCAGAACGGTGGCCATCTTGTTTTATCATCCCGTACAGGGCAAAAAGACAGAAACGGCAAACTGTGGGAGATGAAATGGGCAGAACCGATTTATGACCTGATAGGCGCAAAAATTTCTTTTTACGATCATTTGCCGGAAAATGTGCAGGGAAAAGTGAAGTCCGGGCTTGAATCTTTTAGCTGGAATAATTGGGCCGACGTGCTGGAACCACTCGCAGGCACTGAAGTATGGGCAACTTATGACAATCAGTACTATGCACGTAAGGCTGCGGTAACTTCAAGGAAATTAGGCAAAGGAACGGTAACTTATGTTGGGCCGGATACTGATGACGGATCTTTGGAAAAGGCAGTGTTAGCCAGGGTTTATAAGCAGGCGGGCATTCGTATTGAAAATTATCCTCAAGGGGTAATATTTGACTGGAGGGATGGCTTTTGGGTAGGCGTTAACTATTCTGATAAACCATATGTTGTATCGGTGCACGTTAGTGGAAAAATGTTGATAGGTGATAAACTATTAAAGCCCGCAAGTGTGATCGTATGGAAGGAGTGATCCGGATACCGTCATGCTAAAACATACAGACAAAGGAACGCCACAAAATTACTTCACCCCAGGGGCTAACATTTGAACCTTATCTTTTTTTAAAGATGATTCTCTTATAATCAGTTCGGATTTAAGTACGATCGAATTTGTATCATTTGTACCATTGGTACCTTGTAATTGTTTTATTAAATGTGTTGCAGCTACCTCACCGATACTCATACCCGGATAATTTACTGTCGTTAATTTAGGTTCAATAATAATACTAATAGTGTCATTGTTAAAACCCACCACCGCAATATCTTCCGGCACCCGTATGCCTTTTTCCTTAAACACCTGGATGCACAATGCAGCGGTCAAATCATTTGTGGCGAAAATACCATCGGGCAGGGGATCCATTTCTGATACTTTGTTGGCAAAAGCAATACAGGATTCATTTTTAAGGTCGTGAATAAATAAGAGGCTTTCATCAAAGGGTATATTATAGCGGCGTAAAGCGCTTAAATAGCCATTATAGCGCTGAGCGTATACATTTCTTTTCAGGTTGGAAGTAGAATGTGCGATCCTTTTACAGCCCTGGTCAATAAGGTGTTTCGTGGCCTCGTAACCCGCTTTAAAATTATCAATGATCACCTTGGTTCCCTTACTGTTCTCCTCAACGCGGTCAAAAAATACCACAGGAATATTTCTTTCAAAAAAAGGTTCAAAATGATCCATTTTTTCTGTGTTAAAGGCTAATGAAGCAATTATGCCATCTACTCTCTTATGAAAAAGATTGTTGGCATTTGCTACTTCTTTAGATGATAATTCGGAAGAGTGGCCAATGATAAGATCGTAATTAGCAACAGTGGTTATTTTTTCTATACCAGCTAATACAGAGGTAATGAAGTTGCTGTTCAGTTCGTGCACTATCACTCCAATAGTATAGCTTTTCTGGCTGCGCAGGTTGCTGGCAAAGTTGTTGGAACGGTAGCCCAACTCCTCTGCCTTTTCCACAATTCTCTTTTTTGTATGCTTATTAATAGCAGGGTTGTCCTTTAGTGCCCTGCTGATGGTTGCAGCCGAAAGATTCAATGTTTTTGCTAAATCGTAGATGGTAATTTCTTTATTCATACAGCAGTGATTTCAACAATTGTGTTCCTGTGTGTAAATATTTTTTCCGCAATCGATTACAATCTAAAACAAATTATTTACATTAGCATTTCAATAGTAAACATTTTCGCCGAAATAATGGACAGTGATTGTAGAAAAATGCTGCGAAATTTTTGGTTGACAAATACTTTAAGACGATTTGCTAAGAGTAACGTTCAGATGTTACTTCGTTATTCCTGATTGTTTTTATTAAAATTTTAAAATACTGACCTTTTATAAAGTCAGTTTTTTAACCAATTTAATTGCAATCGATTACAATACACTTGCATAAAAATTTTGTATTATAAAATTGAAGGCTGCTATTATGAAGAAGACGTTTGCTCTACCCCCGGTAACCGGTAAAATAACAATGCAACCAGCATTGTGTATTGGCTCTGAACACTTCCCCTTTTTTGTTATTTATATGACGGATCGTCTGATACGCATCCGCCCAACGGGCTGTCAGCCCTATCGCTTTATTCCAACATTTCAATTATCAAATATCAACAATACGCTTGCATCAATTAATTAAAACGCCAAAACAACTGTTATGAAAAAAATGAATCCAGAAAAAATCAACATGGCCTTTTATGCGGCCTTAAAACGAATTGTAAGATCAAGCTCGGGTGGGCTTTTAGTTTTATTATTGTTAATCCTGGCACCAGATTTTATTTTTGCGCAGCAAAAAACAATTACAGGGCGGGTAACCAATGAAGGCGGATTGCCGGTAGCAGCCTCAGTGACCATCAAAGGCACTAATACCGGGGTTGCAACCGATGAAAATGGAAATTTTTCCCTACAAGCTACCTCCGGGGCTAAAATTGTTATCTCATCTGCAGAATATACATTACAGGAACTTACTGTGGGAAATGGCAATACGCTTAATGCCACCTTACAAAGGGCCGATAGGGCACTTGGTGAAGTGGTGGTGGTAGGCTACGGCACTCAAAAGAAAATTGATGTCACCGGCTCTGTCGCCAGGGTTAATCTTGAAGCAATGGGTAATGCGCCTAACACTAATATCGGGCAGTTTCTGCAGGGAACCATACCGGGTCTTAATGTAGGTGTATCAACTTTTGCAGGTGGCACCCCGCCCATATCTATACGTGGGCAGGTAACGCTGAGCGGTACCCAAAATGTTTTGATAATACTGGATGGTATTCAATACACAGGTTCTTTATCTTCAATCAATCCTGATGATATCTCATCTATTGATGTTTTGAAAGATGCAAGTTCAACAGCAGTGTATGGTGCACAGGCGGCCAATGGTGTAATTTTAATTACATCAAGAAAAGGCAGGGCTGGTCAAAAAACACGCATGGCATTCTCGAGTGCCTATTCCACGCTGACGCCATCTGTTGATCTGAAGCCTTTGAACCGGGAGGGATTCCTGCAAGGAATCAAAGATGCATTTTGGTCCGAAGCATATTTGGGTCCTGATTATGCACAGCCTAATCCGGCTTTTGATGTAACCTCAAAGCTGGATGGAAGCATGCGGCCCGGGGGAGTGATGCTTCCGAATGACTATGATTGGTGGGGAAATGCCACTAAAACAGGGAGCATTCTGGAAAATAACCTGAGCATCTCAGGGGGCTCAGACAAGGTAAGCTATCTATTATCAGGTGGCCTGGTAAATCAAAAGGGTTTTATAATAAATGACATTTTTAAAAGAAAATCTATCCGTATCAATCTTGAGACAAGACCTTTTAACTGGTGGAAAGTAGGTGTACAATCGTCCGGTTCCTTTGTTGATCAGGATGGTGCAGAACCATCAATGGGTATAATAAACATTACTTCGCCTTTGCTGGTGCCTTATGATGTCAATGGTAACCTGATTCCTTCTCCAACTAATACAGTTGTTGGTAACCCTTTTCTTACCTATGATGTGACCGATCGTGACAGGCACCAGTATTATTTCGCCAATTTTTATTCAGACATTGATGTTCCTTTTATTAAGGGTCTTAATTACAGGATAAATTTTGGAAACAATTTCCAAACTGACCAGCATTATTTCGCCAGCAAATATGGAGCTGGTATAACCGGCCAGGCATATAAGGAAAACAGGGATTATTATGATTACACATTTGATAATATCCTTACCTACACAAAAAAAATCGGCAGGCACGATATCAGCGCTACAGCCTTATATGGAGCGATTGAAAGGAAGTTCAGCGGAACTTTTGCTGAAGGATCGGGATTCGACAGAATTAGTCTTGGTTACAATAACATTCAGAGTGCTACTATCAGGAACATTAGTACAAATGCATGGAGCGAAGCCCTCAATTACCAGATGGGAAGATTGAATTACAAGTATAATGATAAATACCTGCTTACCGCCACTATACGCAGGGATGGTTTTTCCGGATTTGCTGCAAATTATAAATATGCAACTTTCCCATCGGTTGGGTTGGGTTGGATTCTATCGAAGGAAAAATTTATGCAAAATGTTGAATTGTTTAATCTCCTTAAACTCAGGCTAACCTATGGGCTGAGCGGTAATCTTACTAAACGCTACTATTCTCTTTCACAGGTTTCGGGTAATTCTTCTTATGTTTTTGGTGATGGAGCCGGTACTGCCTTTGGCCAGCAGGTTAATACCCTCAGTAATCCCAACCTAAAATGGGAACGGACAAAAGGCTTAAACCTAGGAGTTGATTTTACTATGCTCAGCAACCGGTTGACGGGATCTTTGGACTATTATAATAACAATACTCATGAATTGTTATTCAATGTAACAATACCGTCAATAACAGGGTTTAATATTATCTCATCCAACATTGGAGAAATCCATAATACAGGTTTTGAAGGGGCATTCACATATCAAATAATAAGGAAAAAGGACCTGAACTGGTCTGCAACTTTTAATTTCTGGAAAAACACAAATGAGATCGTCCATCTTACCGGTGTAGACGCAGATGGGGATGGTAAAGAAGATGACCTTACATCCAGTGGTTTATTTATCGGGAAATCTATCCAGTCCATCTTCGATTACAAAGCTGGTACTATTTACCAACTTGCGGATACAAGATTACCTGGCTTCCAGGTTGGTAGCCTAAGTGTATTTGATGGTGATAAAAATAATGTGATTAACTCCAGTGACCGTTTATTTCTTGGCAGACAGGAACCTGCCTACAGGATGAGCCTTTACAATAATATAAGCTATAAAGAATTTTCTTTGAGCTTTTTTCTGAATAGTGTACAAGGTGGAAAAGATGGATACCTTGGTAATAATAGCAGGCTTAATTACCGTGATGATAATAACATCCGTAATAATGATCTTAATGCGGTTAACTATTGGTCACCAAGGACGCCTAACGCCAAATATCCGAGGATCATCTCAGGCAACCATTCTACTGTGGAGCCAAATCTTTGGGAGAGCAGGAGCTTTGTAAGATTACAGGATATTTCGCTGTCATATGCGCTTCCGGCCAGCATACTTAAAAAAATCAAGGCTGATGCAATCAATTTTTATATAAGTGGAAAAAACCTGGTTACCTGGACCAATTGGGATGGATGGGATCCGGAGGGGCTTAATTCCGACGGAGTTGTGCAGGGCCTTATATTAAACGCAAGGCCGGTATTGAAAGGAATTACAGTTGGACTTCATATTACATACTAACAAAATTATTAACCTGGTTAAAATATTTTTTATGAAAAAAATAAAGTCATTTTTATTGTTGGCATTCCTTCTGACAGCAGGATTGTCGTGCAAGAAAAACTTTCTGGATGAAAAGCCACTCGATTTTTTAAGCTCAGCGAACGCCTTCAATACAGCTGCTGATTTTAATGCTTCTGTCAATAACCTGTTCAGATTGCTTCGACAGGAATTATATACATTAAATGACAATGATCCGTTTGAGTATACCTACAGAACTGATATAGCTTTATATGTGCCAACTGGCAACCCCCCTAATTTACTGGGGGAGTATAGCCCTGTTAACAGTTTTGCTAACAAACACTGGACTGCCTGGTACAAAATAGTATCAGAAGCAAATACGGTTATTAGTCGTATTCCCGCTTCGCAGCTTTCAGCCAGTGAAAAAACGCTGTCTGAGGCCAAAGGCCGCTTTTTCAGGGCTTTTGCATACAGAAGTTTGGCTTATCTATATGGTGGTGTGCCGCTATTAACTGAAGAGGTAACTTCACCTAAGGTCGATTATGTAAGGGCAACGAAAAAAGAAGTTTATTCCCAATGTATAGCAGATTTAGTTTTTGCCGCTGCTAATTTACCCGGCATTTCTACGGTAAAAGATGGAGAGTTGTCCAACCTTGCTGCCCAGCATTTACTGTCAGAGGTGTATATTTCAGATGGACAATTTCAAAAAGCAGTGGATGCTGCAACAATAGTAATAAATGATCCTGCCTGTAAGCTCATGACAACTCGTTTTGGATCCCGCAAAACAGAAATACCGGGAGATGTATACTGGGATTTATTCCGCCGGGGCAACCAGAACAGGAAAGGTGCAGGTGCCAATACCGAATCTATCCTTGTGATCCAACTTGAAACAGATGTAAACGGTGGTGCCGCAAGCTCAGGGGTAGGTTTTCCAAGCGGTGACCTTTATTCTTTGGAAAGGGTGCACCCGCCACTTGTTCGTGATGTTGTGTTACCTAATACGACTGGCACAAAAGCACCGTTCAATTGGCCGGCAGCTGAATATTCCAGTGGTGGCAGGGGAGTAGGATTTATGGCACCTTCACGATATTTTGTTTTTAATGCGTACCAGGCGCAGGGAACAGGAGCTACTCCAGATTCAGTAAATGATCTCAGGAATGCCAATCACAATTTTGTGAGAAAGTTTAAGGTCACCACATCAGGCAATGCTCTTTATCCTCTGGGTACGGAAATTGATTTTTTCAAAATACCAGCAGGAGCAAAAGGTTTCAATGGCGCCCCTCTTATTTCGGGGGATGTTTATAACAGGGCATTTTATCCTTACCAGACAAAATGTACAGAGCCCTTCCTTGCACCCACTAATTTGTATGCAACCCCATCTAATCCACAACTGCCATATCCTTATGCGTTGAAAGGCACAGCCGGGGGTACTTACAGGGATGAGTATTTATTCAGATTGGCAGAAACATATTTGCTGCGGGCTGAAGCTTATCTGGGACTAGTCAATACAGCCTCTGCAGCGGCTGATATTAATATAGTAAGAGCCAGGTCCAATGCTTCACCTGTGTTACCGGCTAATGTTAATATTGACTTCATACTTGATGAAAGGATGCGGGAGTTTGGGGTGGAAGAAAAAAGGATGTTTACATTGATGCGTTTAGGAAAATGGTATGACAGAATCGTAAAATGTAATCCCCTTTATGCACCATCCGCACTACCCAAATATAATCTTTGGCCCATACCTCAATCAGAAATTGAAAGAAACAGGGGAGCAGCGTTATCGCAAAATCCAGGCTATTGATGCAGGCGTCAGCCGTTATAGTTTCATCAAAAATTATTGGCTGAATGCTTGTCCTGGCATATAATTGTTCCTTTTGAAAAACAGGAAACAGGAGAGATGATTTAGTCTCTCCTGTTTATTTAAACAGAAAAAATGATCCAACAAAGATTCATATTTTTAAATTCGTTTAGCGTCTACTGTAGATGGTTATCCCTTACCGCATGCTTAGCCACCCTGTTGAGTACTCCATTGATTGTAGATTGCCAGCAAACAAATAAAGCTGAAAAATCAACCCGGGATCGCATCAGCATCAATGAAGGATGGAAGTTTATGCGTTACAACGCTGAGCCAGATAAATTGATCTACGACGAAAGACCGGTAGTGACCAACCGCAACGATAATATTGTTGCAGATACCCGGGCAACAGATTCTGTATTGTCAGCCTCCTCGGAGAGAAGTTTAAAGAAATGGATTTTGCCTTCTGCAAATGATTTTATTAACGACCCGGCAAAACATCACCACCGTCCTGTTGGCAATCCCGGTGCTGATTTTCCCTTTGTGCAAAATGATTTCAACGACAATGCATGGGAGCAAGTGAATTTACCGCATGATTGGGCCATTAAAGGCCCATTTTATGTTGGCGACAATGCACTAGTGGGTGGTGGTATGGGCCGCCTCCCCAGCCAGGGAGTAGCATGGTACCGCAGGAAATTAAATATAACCGCTGCGGATAAAGGCAAACTGATCTATTTGGATATAGATGGCGCTATGTCCTACGCAATGGTTTGGCTCAATGGAAACCTTGTGGGCGGTTGGCCTTATGGTTATAATTCTTTTCGCCTCGATCTCACACCGTTTATAAAACAAGGCAGAGATAATCAATTGTCCGTAAGGCTGGACAATCCCAACCATTCCGCCCGCTGGTATCCAGGGGGAGGCATCTATCGCAATGTGTGGCTAACAAAAGTAAACCCGGTACATATAGCACAATGGGGCACATCTATTAAGTCAAAAAATGTGTCTGCTTCATCTGCCATTGTTGATCTTGCTGTTGATATCGAAAACAAAACAGGTACCAACAAAAGCATTGAAGTTGTTACTGATGTTTATTCTTTGAATGATAAACTTGAAAGGGTTGCGTCAAAAGTGGCTACTTTCCCTAAATCAGTTTCAAACGTACCCGCGGGTAAAAAATTGAAAGTTGAAAATTCAGTTACCATTAAAAATCCATTACTGTGGGGGCCACCTCCCACACAAAAACCAAATCTGTATGTTGCGGTTACCCGCATCTACGCAAATGGAAAACCTATCGATGAGTATGAAACCCGTTTTGGAATCCGATCTCTCAAATTTGATCCTTTAAAAGGTTTATTTGTCAATGATAAACCAGTGCGTATGCAGGGTGTAAATCAACACCATGACCTGGGCGCTTTGGGTGCTGCATTTAATACCAGGGCTGCCGAACGGCAATTGGAAATTTTGCGTGAAATGGGATGTAACGCCATTCGGATGTCACACAATCCGCCGTCACCGGAATTGCTGGACCTTACCGATCGGTTGGGCTTCCTGGTGATTGATGAAATATTTGACTGTTGGGAAAGAGGAAAAACTCCGCTTGATTTTCACCTGATTTTTAAAGATTGGTATGAGCCGGATACGAGAGCATTTATACGAAGAGACAAAAATCATCCGTCCATCATTACATGGAGTTTTGGCAATGAAGTTGGAGAACAATACACGGCCGAAGCGGGCGCTGCGGTGGCGAAAAAGTTGCACGATATTGTTTTGGAAGAAGACAATACCAGGCCATCTTCTGCATCGATGAATTATGCAAAGCCAGATATGCCTTTCCCGAAGGAAATGGATATTTTAAATTTGAATTACCAGGGAGAAGGAATCAGGGATGCGCCTGCCTATGCACATCTCAAGGGTATAAGAACTTCACCGCTTTATCCTGCATTCCAAAAAAACTTTCCGGACAAATTAATTGTAAGCAGTGAAACTGCTTCTACATTGAGTACCCGTGGCAGTTATATATTTCCGGTGACCAGTGGCATAAGTGCGCCCGTGAGTGACAGCACCGGTGGTGATCCAAAAAACCAATATGTGAGTGCTTATGAATTATACACAGCCCAATTTGGTGCATCGCCTGACAAGGTTTTTGCAACACAGGATAAACACCCTTATGTGACAGGGGAATTTGTATGGTCAGGTTGGGATTATATAGGTGAGCCCACCCCTTACTACTCTGCACGCAGTTCCTATTCGGGCATCATAGATTTGGCTGGGTTTAAGAAGGATCGTTTTTACCTCTATCAATCACGTTGGCGCCCTGAGCTTCCAATGGTGCACATTTTGCCGCATTGGAACTGGCCTGGCCGCATCGGACAAATAACGCCGGTACATATTTTTACATCAGGGGATGAAGCAGAACTTTTTTTAAACGGCCGTTCTTTGGGCAAAAAGAAGAAAGCTGCTTTTGAATACAGGCTGCGGTGGGACGATGTAAAATATGAACCAGGAGAACTGAAAGCCATTGCTTACAAAAACGGGAAACAATGGTCGGAGCAAATCATTCGGACCACTGATAAGGTTGCTCAATTGGAAATAAATGCGGACCGAAAATCAATAAATGCAGATGGCGAAGACCTTTCATTTATAACGGTGACGGTTGTTGATAAAAGCGGGTTGCCGGTACCTGAAGCAAATAATAAAGTGGTCTTCAAAATTGATGGCCCGGCAGAAATTGTTGCCACCGATAATGGCGACCCTGCCAACCTGGTTTCATTTGCATCAAAAGAACGGGCAGCATATTTCGGACTGGTGCTGGCCATCGTACGTTCTGAAAAAGGCAAGGCAGGCCTCATAAAAATAAATGCATCATCACCTGGTTTAAAAACTGTGATTGTTGAAATAAAGAGCAAATAAGAGTTTTAAAACTGCCGTAAAAAATTAATAATAATAAATGCTATGCTGCTTAAAAGAATGAAAGCAGTTAAAAATTTTACTTTTATGACTACAAAAAATTCTTTCCGTTTTTCTATA
Organism: Ferruginibacter sp.; assembly: GCA_039922375.1. GTDB lineage: Bacteria > Bacteroidota > Bacteroidia > Chitinophagales > Chitinophagaceae > Ferruginibacter. Next base: position 26,333 of record JBDSAA010000126.1, on the reverse strand, counting down.
AAACAAATATTGCTGCAATTGTTTTTGCTTTTGGTTTTAGTATCATGTTCTAAAAAGAACAATTCCGGCGGTGGTGGTGGAACGCCGGCACCACCGCCAACTCCTATTCCTGTGTATGATGCACAGGTAACTATACTTGCTGCCGAAAATAACCAGGTAATTCAGGGCTTTGGCTGCGCTACCGTGTTTGCTCCACCCGGCACCTCACCTTTAACCACGGAAGAGTTTGACAGGCTCTTTGGTTCTGCTAATGGTCAGGTCGGTTTAAACTTTCTCAGAATAAGAATTGCATCTGATGATGCATGGAGGGCAACAGAGCTTAGTAATGCCAAAGCGGCTATACTGCGTGGAGCAAAAGTTTTTGCAAGCCCGTGGAGCCCACCTGCAAGAATGAAAACAAATAACAATATTATTAAAGGAAAATTAATTCCGGATAGTGCGGCAGCTTATGCAAAATACCTGAACGACTTTGCTATTTATATGGCAGCTAATGGTGCTCCATTGTATGCTGTATCTGTTCAAAATGAACCTGACTGGGAACCGGATTACGAGGGTTGTTTTTGGACTGCAACAGAAATGAGAGATTTTTTAAAAAACCAGGGAGGCTCAATTACCGCTACCCGTTTAATGGCTCCGGAACTGGTTAATAATAACCAGGCTTATGTAAATACAATTTTGTCTGATGCCGGTGCTGTCGCTAATCTAAAAATTTTAGCTACCCATATTTACGGTGGAGGCATTGTTGATAATCCGGATGCAAAAAGCAAAGGCAAAGAAGTGTGGATGACCGAACATCTTGAAACCGACACCATATATACAGCAAACCTTAATACTGCTGTTGAAATACATAATTGCTTTACAAAGGCGAATTTCAGCGCCTATATATGGTGGTATGGAAAAAGGTTTTATGGCCCAATAGGCCAGGATGGAATAGTTACAAAGAGGGGGTACTTTATTTCACAATTTGCCAGGTTTATTAAAGAAGGAGCAATACGTTTAGGTGTAACGGTAAATTCAAAAACCGATGTTTTAATATCTGCATACAAAAACGGTTCAAAGAAAGTAGTCGTTGCCATAAATACTGGTTCCGGACTTGTGAATCAGCAGATTTCTTTTAAAGATGCTGCTGCTACAACAGCTATACCTTATATAACCTCTGCAACAAAAAATGCAGAACAAGGCAGTTCCATTACGTTGTCAAACAATAGTTTTGTTTATGCAATACCCCCTAATAGTGTGGTAACTTTTGTAGAGCAATAGAAGCAGGGGCAGGAAGTAAATTGAATACTACGATGAAAATTTATGCATAATAAATAAATGGTTAAGCCTTAGCTTTTGTTTTGTGTGCTCATTTAAACCCGAATATTAGCGGAAATATAAAAGTCACAATGATCGTCCATACGAAGTAAACGGGCAGGTAAGAAGCAATGGCTTTTCCGACCTCGTTTGTGTTAGCTTTCTTTGATAGCACCCTCAAAAGTTGGGCAGATACTAAAAGCAGATTGATTAAAATTAAGATGTTACTACCCAAAACTGCAACCCGGTTAGGGGTAATGCCCAATGTTGAAATACGAAATAGGATTGCAGAAAGCGCAACGCCATTTACAAGTACGGTTACAACCGACAACAGAATAAGAACCACAATTTCTGTTTGACTTTTAGTTGCCTTGGATGTTTCAGCCACAGAAAAGAAAATGAGGGCCATAACACCAATTAATAACGCGTTAAAAATAAGTAAAAACTCCCGGTCGTTATAAGGATCTTTACCTGAATAAACCATTGCTGAGAGATAAATTATTAGCATCACCAATACCAGCGGACTGAATATTTTGGCAATTACCGGTGAAACCTTACCCACTAATTGGGGATTTGTTTGGGTAAGATAAGTACCTATAATTGGAGCAGCGGGAAGTCCAAAGATTACAATATTCTCAAAGTAGAATTTTTCAATATTGAAGCCGATTAAAGAAAAAAGCCCAATGGTTATACCGGACAGGATTGCGCCAGCTATTACGATCAGCGTTGTCATCACTATCAGGTCGCCGTTAAACTTTAGAAAGCCAAGGCGCTTCTCACTATTGTTCTGGATTCCACCAACAAAAGCAAAGCCCAGGATAGACCATAAAAAAAACACTAAATGAATGCACGATAAAATCAGGGTGTCGCTCGTCTTAACATCGGGAAAGGAATTGATAAAGATTAAACCCACGAGTGTTGCACCAACAATAAAAGCGATTTTTCCTGTTGATAATTTATCCTTCCAGGCAAAGTAAGCCGATAGCACCGGGAGAATGATAAAGCCAACATTCCTGGTGTAGAAAAACTCTTTGTTTAAATTTAAAATTGCCGGCAGCTTTGCGATAATGCCTGCTAATAAAGAAGCGATAATAACCAGCAGCAGGTCTTTACTGGTACCCCAGGTAATTTCTTCGGTGGCAAAATTTAGTCTTTCATGCCAAAAACGAATAAGGGTTTTGTCTTCGAGTTCAGGATACAAAGCCTTGAACGCTCGTTTAAAGGTTTGTTTGTCTGCCCGATACAACTTTTCGAGCTGCCCCGGATTGTCGAGATTTGATAGGATTTCATCTTTCATAAAGAGTGTAATAAAATGAATAATATGTTTGCTGATCTCTGTTTGCTTAACCTTTTCTTGATCTGATAGAAAGTACTTTGTTTTTCAAAGCTAAGTAAAAGTACTTCGTATTTCAAAGTTTGTGGATAATATTTTTTATGATTACCAGTGAAGAAGCATAAAGTAACTAAATTAGTTGCTGGTTAATTTATCAGCATTACAATCAACAAACATGAAAAAATACTTACTGCTTTCATTCATTTTATTAGTCGCTATGAGCGCCATTAATGCTCAAAACTCCAATAAGGTTTTACGCCATGTTGTATTGTTTAAGTTCAAAGAAAGCAGCATACCTGCAGATATTAAAAAAGTGGAACAAGCCTTTCGTGCCTTACCCTCTAAGATCACAGCTATACAATCGCTGGAATGGGGCATCAATAACAGCCCGGAAAACCTGGCGCAGGGTTTTACGCATTGCTTTTTTGTAACGTTTGCCAATGAAAAGGACCGTGCTATATACCTGCCACATCCCGACCATAAAGCGTTTGGCCAACTGCTCGGGCCCCATCTTGATAAAGTATTGGTAGTAGATTATTGGGCACAGAAATAATGCAATCAATATTACCAATTGCTTGTCGCAAAAGAATTTTATGTTGCTCAAAAAAGGAAATTAGAATAGATTGGGCAAAAGCTCCCTTCTGGCAACAGAGCGATAGCGATCCCTATGTTTTGATGGAGTGCTTTGGAAACTTTTTTTAAAGTGTTTATACTTCTAAGAATAAAATAGTGAATTTGTGCAACCCTTATTAGAAACAAATCACACAAAAGATCAACCTTATTACCTTATTATTTACGAACGGGAAATAAGGTAATAAGGTTGATATACTAAATTGGATTTTTCTACTAAGGTTAAATTGCAGCCTGGAGTTTTAGCAGCAGTATCAAGCTGGGCATATTCTAAATAGTAAAGCAAATCCCAACGTACGGCTTTATCCCTTGGGAAGTAAGAGTCGTGTCAGAGAGAATTAAGGGGGCTATTTTCTCATTCTGTAGCTAACACCTGGTTCTTATTCATTGCATAAAGCATTTCCTGCAGCACTATTGTTACCCCATCTTCATTGTTGCTTTTTGTTAAAAACCTGGATACATTTTTTATATCCGGGTGTGCATTTTCCATAGCATAACTGAAGCTGGCTTGTTGCATCATTTCCATATCATTCAAGTAATCGCCAAACACCATCGTTTCATCAGGTGCGATGCCAAATTGCTTTTGAAGTACTTCAATTGCCCGACCTTTATTTGCCAGTCTATGTGAAATATCCAGCCAGATACTTCCCGATATTTTTACCTGCAACTGATCTTGCTTGTGCTTAAAAATAGTATAACTGTTTCCTTCTGAACCGGCAAGATCGCAGATAGCAATTTTTAAAAATTGGTCGTCTTCCACTTTCATTAGGTCATTCACCACTTCATATTTGTCGTAATACATTTCTACATTTTCAATAAAGGCGTGCGTTGTATTTTCCACGTAAGCACGTTTCTTTCCACAAAGAATAATATGGCAACCAGGTATTTTCCTGGCTTCTGATATTTGCTCTTTTGCAATAGTATGTTCCATAGCCTGTACAAGAATGTCTTCACCTTTGTAAAAGACGTAGCTTCCATTTTCAGCAATAAAAATTATTTTATCTTTTATAGATTCAAAACGGTTCACCAGGTTAAAGAACTGGCGCCCGCTGGCAGCTGCAAACAAAATTCCCTTTGCACTCATTTCATCAAAAATGGGATAGAATGTTGGGCTCACTTCATGCTTCGAATTAAGCAATGTGCCATCCATGTCTGCGGCTACTAATTTTATTTTTGATAGATCCATAGAATATTTATTTCTTAATTAATTACTGCACTGGCTACAGGCTTGTTGGGTTCAGGTTATTTATTCTTTTTTAAACCGGAACGCAAAAGTCAGGTAAATTTGAAAAAAAACAGTTTTAAATTTTCGCTAAACGTAAATAGCAAATTTCGACAGGATATGAAATTCCGCAAGTTTCGGGTTTTACAGTTAATACCAATGAAATATGTTTGTACCCTAAATTTGAATCTATGACAGTCCAGGAAAACATTAATTATACCCGGATCGCAGAGGCAATCGACTATCTAAAAACTAATTTTAAAGATCAACCTGATCTTGACGTAGTCGCCAGTGAAATTCACCTAAGCCCTTTTCATTTTCAGCGGTTATTTACAGAATGGGCTGGTGTAAGCCCTAAAAAATTCATGCAATTTTTAACTGTAAAACATGCAAAGCAAATGCTGAAAGAAAGGCAGGCCACCTTACTGGACGCAGCTTTTGAATCAGGGCTGTCCGGTACTGGCCGGCTTCATGATCTGTTTATAAAAATAGAGGGAATGACACCAGGGGAATATAAAAATGGTGGCGAAAACCTTTCCATCAATTACAGTTTTGCTGAAAGCCCGTTTGGAAATATATTGGTTGCTTCCACAGCCAAGGGCATTTGTTACATGGCTTTTTCCGATAATGAAGCTGCCGCACTGGATGAGTTTAAGAAGCACTTTCCTAATGCAAAATACAGGCAGGTGGTTGATCTGTTGCAACAAAATGCATTGTATATTTTTACCCATGAGTGGCAAGGGGCAGGGGAAATAAAACTTCACCTAAAAGGAACTCAATTTCAATTAAAGGTTTGGGAAACATTGTTGAAAATACCCATGGGTGGCTTATCTACTTACGGAAGTATCGCAGCCATTATTGAAAATCCTAAAGCTTCAAGAGCAGTTGGTTCAGCTATTGGTGATAATCCTGTGGCATTTTTAATTCCGTGTCACCGCGTAATTCAATCAACTGGTGTCATTGGACAGTACCATTGGGGAAGCACCCGTAAAACGGCAATCATTGGCTGGGAAGCTGCAAGGGCCGAAATGATAAACCAGTGTTGATCGCATAAAAAGATGCGATCATAAAGGTTAAGATTGGCAAAGCAGTATTTGAATAAAAAGACTAAGTGATAAAGCACGGCTCAATAAATAAAATGCATGCGGGGGATGAATTCAGTGATAGCCGCGGACCGCAATTATCTTCCTTAATAAGAAAAGGCCTAATTGCTTTTGGTGGAAACAGCCGGTTAAAAATTTATGGACTTTTAAATTGCAATACAGGCAAGCGAATGAAGATACAGAACAGGGTATTCTTTGCAACAGAAAAGGAAGCCATTGATGAGGGCTACAGGCCATGTGGGCATTGCATGATCAAAGAATATATCCAATGGAAAAGTAATTACAAAAAATAAATGCCGCAACCTTTATTCAATTCAGCTAAAAATATATTGCCTTCAGACGGCGAGGCTTTCCTGTTCAAAAATTTTTTTTCACTTGCCGAAAGCGATCGCTATTTAGCATTGTTGTCAGAAGAAATTGAATGGAAACAGGAGCCCATAAAAATTTATGGAAAAGAAGTGTTGCAGCCAAGGCTGACAGCCTTTTATGGCGACACTGATAAAGAATACCGCTATTCGGGCACAACCATGCAACCTCATCAATGGACCAACTCATTATTGGAAATAAGGGAAAAAGTTGAAGCATTAGCTGGTGTAAAATTCACTAGTGCATTATTAAATTTCTACCGGGATGGAAAAGACAGCATGGGCTGGCACAGGGACAATGAAAAGGTATTGGGCATAAGCCCGGTGATAGGATCTGTAAGTTTTGGCGCAGCCAGGATATTTCAGTTTCGCAATTATAAACAAAGAAATATGGTAATACCTGTTGAACTCACCCATGGCAGCTTCCTGTTGATGAAAGGTGAAACGCAGCACCACTGGCAACACCAGTTACCAAAAATGAAAACGTTCGGTGGAAGGATCAATATAACTTTTAGGATAATAAATTAACAGCATTTCTGGCTACTAACGGTAGCCCATAGCCTGTAAGTGAAATAACTCAGCATAGCGGCCATCTTTTTCAAGCAACTCTTCGTGGCTGCCGATCTCTATCATTTCACCTTTTTCTAATACTAAAATTCTGTCGGCCATTCTTACGGTAGAGAAACGGTGAGAGATGAGTACAGCGCATTTGCCTTTTGTTAATTCAGCAAAGCGTTGAAATACTGTGTACTCGGCCCTCGCATCCAGGGCGGCTGTTGGTTCATCCAGTATCAGTAATTGTGCATCTTTCATGTATGCCCTGGCGAGTGCAATCTTTTGCCATTCACCCCCGGATAATTCTGTGCCTTCATTGAAGCGGCGGCCTAAATGCTGGTCGTATTTGTTTGGCAATTTTTCTGCCAGTGAATTCGCCAGGCTTTTTTGTGCAGAAGCTATAATGAGCTCCCGGTTATCTTTTTCATTGATATTGCCAATGGCGATATTTTGGGCAAAGGACATTTGATAACGGATATAATCCTGGAAAATGATCCCGATTTGCATACGCAATTCTTCGAGCTTGTATTGTTTCAGATCGTGGCCATCCAGTAATATGCGGCCTTCCGTTGGATCATACAGCCTTGCCAACAATTTTACTAACGTGGTTTTACCAGCACCATTCTCACCCACCAGCGCAAGTTTTTCTGACGGATGCAAGGTAAAATTCAAGTGCCTGTTTGCCCAGGTGGATGAATTGATATAACGGAAACCAACGTTCTCAAATGTAAACCCCTGCAGGATGGGATTGGGGAAGGGCAAGGCATTTTTTGCTTCAGTAATTTTTGGTTGAATGTCGAAAAATTCAAAAAAATCACCAAGGTAAACGGCGCTTTGTGATATGCTTGTAAACCGGTTAAGGATGCCTTCGAGCATACTCCTCATTTGCCGGAATGATCCTGCCAAAAATGTAAGCCCACCGATCGACAGGCTGCCATCAATGGCTTTAATCAGGATAAATACGTAGGCTCCATAGTAACCGGCACTTCCGGCCATGGCAAATAAAGTGCCCCAGCCGGAGCGCCTGAAAGCAAGCTTTTTATTATCAGTATAAAATTTGCCTGAAAGCTGGCGAAAACGGTCAATGATAAAGCCGGAAAGGTTAAAGATCTTTACTTCCTTGGCTGTCTCGTCGCTGGCGCCGATGTAGCGTATATAATCAAGCTCCCGTCTTTCCGGGGTTTGGCCACGCATGAGCGCATAACCCTGGTCATTAAAATGTGCTTCTCCAAGAAAAGCCGGCACTACTGCTACAAGCAATAATATAATAAGCCATGGATTAAAAGCTACCAATCCAGCTGCAAGAAAAAACATGGTAATGATATCCTGTACCTGGCTCATTACCTGGGAAAGGAGGATGGTGCGGCCGGCAGTTTGCTGACGTGCTCTTTCCAATTTATCATAAAAAACAGAGTCTTCAAATTGGTCAAGGTCCAGCGTGGCGGCATGTTCCATAATACGAACTGAACTATGGTTTGCAAACAGATCGCCCAACAGGCCATCTATATAACTTATGCTACGGTTAAGGATGTCCGAAAGGATCACAAGACCAAATTCAATTGCCACCCATCGCCATAAATCATCGTGGGGGAGTGTTCCTTTGGTGGCATGTAACAATACTACTTCATCAATTATTAGTTTGCCCACATATAAAATTGCCAAAGGAATAGCGGAACGAATTAATCTTAACGCTGCACTGATGAGGGTAAGAGAGCGACTGGTTTGCCAGACCAACTTAAAAAACCGGGGAACATTTTGTAGTGCCTTTAGCCGGTCCCTGAATGTGATGCCCTTTAATTTAGGATTGGTGTTTGTCTTTTTTTCAACTCTTTTGCTACGGGAATTCATATTCAAAATTAACAAAAGAGGGAGGGATTAGTTGCATTGAAGAACAGTTAATACTTCTTAAAACCTAAAAACGTAATAAAGGATCCAAAATGGTATGTGGCACAAGTGAGTCCCGATTCAGCACACAAGCCTTACTCGGGACTGGCATGACACAACGATGTTGAATAATGATATGGTGCCGGATAACAAAGAGTAAAATATGATGAGCATTTGCGAAATATTTCTAAAATAAAAGCAGCCAGGTTTCCGATTAAAAACTGCGAACTAATTTTTTAAAATATTAATTGTGTACATTTTTTTAAGTAGCTTGTTTTTATGTTAGTCATCAACAAAAAAAAATCAGGAAATAATTATACGGCGCAGAATAAAGTAAAACTCATAAGAGGCGGCAAAGGTTATTTTGATTTAATGGAGGAAATTATTGGCCAGGCAAAAGACTCTATTCATCTGCAGGTATATATTTATGATGAAGATGAGACAGGCAAAAAGATAGCTGAGGCGCTGATAGCTGCGGCAAGGCGCAAGGTTAAAGTATACCTGATGGCCGATGGCTATGCATCCCAGGACTTGTCAAAAGAATTCATTGATTGGATGGGGGAAGGCGGAATTAATTTCCGGTTTTTTGAACCGCTTTTCAAAAGCAGCAATTTTTATTTTGGAAGAAGATTGCATCATAAGATAATAGTGGTGGATACCGCTATTGCGATGGTGGGCGGAATAAATATAAGTAACCGCTACAACGATATACACGATACCCCTGCCTGGCTTGATTTTGCGCTTTATACAGAAGGAGTCATTGTAAAAGATCTATGTGTTTTATGCTGGAGAACATGGAAAGGATTTATGCCGGACAAGCATATTGAACCATGCATCCCGCTGCCTTTAAAAGTGAATATTGGTGCTGAGGAAATAACGGATGTAAGAATGCGGGTGAATGATTGGGTTAGCCGAAAAAATCAGATTTCGAAAACTTACGTTCAAATGCTACAGGGTTCCAAGTCGCATGTTTTTATTTTATGCAGTTATTTTTTACCCGGCAATAAAATGAAACGAACGATCAAAAGGGCTGTAAGCAGGGGAGTGCAGGTTAAAGTTATTATGGCTGGCAAGTCGGACCTGGTAGTTGCTAAAAATGCTGAGCGTTTTATGTATGATTGGTTGTTGCGTCATAACGTTTCTATATATGAATATCAGCATAATATTCTGCATGGTAAGATAGCCGTAGGCGATGGTGCGTGGATGACCATTGGCTCCTATAATGTAAATGATATCAGCGAATTTGCAAGTGTGGAGTTGAACCTGGATGTCAAAAGCCCTTCGTTTGCGCAGCATGTAGAACAGACCCTGGAGGAAATTATTGCCAACGATTGCACTCCGGTTACAAAGGAAAGCCATAGCCGTACAAAAAATATTTTTAAGCAATTTTCGAGGTGGCTGTCTTATGAACTATTCAGGCTGGGCTTTCATTTGTTTACCTTTTATTTCAAACAGAAAACCTAATTTCCCCTGATACGTTTCAATAAAGTTTTTACGACTTGCTTATCCCATTTAGCAAAGCGGCCACGCTGCACTACCAATGTATTTTCGCCTGGTAACTGAAGGTAATAATGGAAAGCAAATTTTTCATACGGATCTTGCCAGCCAATAACCTGTCCGAAACGAAGGTCATTAAAAACAAGGGTGTCGCTGTATTTTTCTACTGTATAAAACTGTTGTGAAAAACGGATCAGTTGTTGCAGGTCTTTATCATTTTTAACCGGTGCAAGCATTGAATCATTTCGAGGAAAATACTGAAAAGACATCGTGTCTTTAGAATCAAATACGGAACGAAACCCTACATGGTACCCATTGTTATCTCCAGCCACCACATACCATAACCAATTTTGTAAAGGTGCGGGTGTGGTGAAATACCGTGTATGGTTTATGTTTTGCCTGGCAAAAATCCTTTTAACGTCAGCGTCAATTATCAGTTTATTTACCGTGCAGTACGACAGGTACAGAAAACTCATGCCCAGTCCGAAACGCCACCAAAAAACCCTCCTGGGATCTTTTCGTTTTAGTATTAGCAAAGCTGCCAGGGCTATACCAGGCCAAATAGAAAAGAAAGGATCAGCGACATAGATTGCGTTGAAAGAAATGCGGTAATGACTAAAAGGTTCAAACCATCCTACACCATAATTATTAAAAGCATCTGTGAAGAGATGAACAAATATCACGGAGCCAAAAAAAAGGAACCATTTTCTAAAAGAAATATTGTGCGGCCGATGCCATCGTTCGGCAAAAAAAGCAAGCACGGGCGTGATCAAAAGGCAAAATAAAAGGGAATGAGTAAAGCCGCGGTGTGCCAATAGGTTGTCAGTGGTATCTAACCAAAAGGCAGCCACGAAATCAATGTCAGGAATGCTTTGCGCCAATATTCCCCAAAGCATCGCTTTTCTGCCAACAGTTTTACCCGCAAAGGCTTCGCCCATACATGCGCCAAGGGCTATATGTGTTAATGAATCCATTTCTTTGTTGGCTTATTTTTTACACATTTGGATAAAACGGCTTTGTTGTTTGCGGGCTATAAATAAAGCTCATAGCAATGATAGCCAAATAAAAACTATTTAGTTATTACTGATGCAATTTATTATCTGAGCCTTTGACTGCATCCCGATTAGCCGATGTGCTTTAGCCTGGTTCATTGAAGTTTATTAATTGGGAGCGTAATAAAAAATCATCAAAATATTTCGTATTTCAAATTATAGCTATATCTTTAAGCCAATATCGTATCTATACCCGCTTCCTCAGACTCCCCCAACTTATTTCCACCTGTTTTAATAAACATTTAGTCATTTAGGTTATTTTATTAAAATACTTAGGAACCGTTTTTTGCTTTGTAATTATTGACTGCATTAAAACAGCTCTATGAATAAAATTTACAATCGCCTTTCGGCTGTTCTGCCAAAGGTGCGCCCTATGCTTTTGCAATTCCTTTTTAAAAACAAGTACATTTTTCCAACACTGGCTTGCCTGTATATCGGTTCAATCGCCAATGCGCAAACAAATAACTACTTTGGCACAACAGGTATTTTAAGTGGGGCAGTATGGAGTGTAAATCCTGCCGGGCCTTACACTTCGTTGCTAAATACCGGTGGCGGAGCAATTATTAATTTCGATAATGCGGCAACAGTCACCGGTGCCACTCTGTCAATTGCGGGCATCAATGCTAATGCTGATGTAATATGGAGCAATGGCGGCACAGTTAATACGGGAGGAACTGTTGCACCGATCACAGTAGCAAATGGTGCAACGCTTAATATGTCGCAGACATTATCGACTGCAGGCGGTACGGGCTTTACGAAATCGGGCGGTGGTGTGTTGGTCATAAGTGTGGGTTCAGCCTATCCGGGCGGCTTTACATTAACTAATGGCACATTCATAGCAGGTGGCGTAAATGCGATGGGTGGAAATGCCATTTATTTAAATGGAGGCATATTAGCGTCAAATGCCAACCGGGATTTTACCGGTCAGTTTTCCGGAGGTATAAGTATTGGAGGAAATGTTCAATTTGGTGAGGCAATTGGATTAGCTAATTCTTCAGCTAACCTTACATTTAGCAATAATATTTCGTTGGGGGCAGCAAGCCGCATACTTACAATGGGCAATGCAGGCATCACAACATTAGGTGGCATTATCAATGGATCGGCTGGTATTTCTTTTACAGCGAATACAAATGGTGCATCAGGTCTTTTTGACATCACCAATACTGCAAACACTTTTACAGGTGCCATTAGTATTAATGGAGGTAAATCACGTTTTGCAGGGGATGGCAGTTTTGGTAATGCATCCAACCCAATTATTTTAGATGGAGGACAGTTAGCTACCAATGCTACATTTTCTATTGTACATGGCGTGCAGCTTGGCACCACCGCAGGCACGGGGATAACGGTATCGCCTCCTACAACATTAACGATTGCAGGTATCATTGCCGACAATACATCAATGGGCAGTTTCACCGAGTATGGAACAGGTACTTTGGTACTGACGGGTGCCAACACTTTTACCGGCACAACTTATATAGATGCAACAGGTGGCACATTGCAACTAAACAGAGCAGGGGGCAACACATTACCCACTACCAATAGTATAAATGTAAACGGCGGCATTTTAAAAATCAGTAGTGATCAAACATTAAATAATCTTAGTTTAATAAACGGTAACCTCACCATAGATAATGGAGTTATACTTACTATCAATGGAACTTTTGATTTTTATGAAGCGGCAACTATTACGCTTAGTGGCAGTGGCAGAATTATTTACGGACCGAGCGGCACGTTAAAGTATTCAGGAACTGCAACCAAGGTAATTACTGCTGTGGAATTCCCAGTATCTAATGGGCCAGCTAATATTAATATCAACAATTCAGGTGGCGTAAGTTTGGCTGGCAGCCGGACCATTACCGGAAGCCTGCAACTTGTCGCAGGTATATTGACCATTAACGCCGGAGGGGTGCTGGACTTAAATAATGCATCATTAAATGTTTCAGGAGGTTCTATGACGGGTAATGCCAATGCTGATTTAATGGTAAGAGGAACAACCGGCGGCACTGTTACTTTACCCGCAAATATCAATTTGAGAAATATAACTGTTAGTGACACACGAACACTCGCCTTAAATGGAACCACGCATTTAAATCTCTACGGCACTTTGTTGATCGAAGCCAATGCTGTTTTCGACAATGGCGGCGAGAGCCAGGTAATAAATGGGGGAGGATCACCTGTAATAAATATATATGGCAAATTTGTTAATCGGGATAAAGATAATTTTACCGGCACTAACGGAGCCATTCCAGGGATTTTACCAACGCTCAATACTAATTGTACAATTGAATATGGGTTGGCGGGTAACCAGGTAGTGAACAGCAGGAATGATTACAGTAATATTACATTTTCCGGCAGCGGAACGAAAACATTGGCAAGTGGTTTTAATCCTCAAGGCACTGTTTACATTACGGGTACGGCTATAGCAGATGCTTCTAATAAAACTTTTGGAGATGCCTTTACAAATCTTTCTATGGACGGCGGAAGGCTTTACCTGGCCGGAACAAATAATCCGCAACCTCATATGGCTGGCACCTACAGTCTTACGGGCGGAGTAGTGGAGTTTGCCTGCAATAGCATATCCGGTCAAACAATAAGGAACAGGGCTTATCAGAATATTGAAGTGTCTGGCTTGTATGTAGGGAATTCAAATGGAAATATTACGCTCAATAATAATGGCACATTCATTGTAAAAGCCGGCGGAGCTTTTGAAATCAATGATAATTCAATAATAGGTGCTGCTTCATCTGGTGGGCAATCGGTAGTGGTTGAGAATAATGGAACTTTTTTGTGTGGCAACAACCAGGGTTTTAACGGTTATGCCGCTTTAATTTCAGACAATTCTTCTATCCACGCCAACATCACCAATATTACGCTCGCTACGGGAACGCCGGGGAGTACTGTAAATTATACAAGACCAGGTGACCAGCCAATTACAATAGCTAACGGGCTTGCTTATAATAATCTTACATTGTCGGGAACCGGTAAAAAAATTGCTCCTTCGGCAACATTAGCCATCAAAGGAAATTTATTAAAAACTGGTGGGGGTACATTTAATCATAACAACGGCCATGTTGTATTTAACAGTAGTGGCAGCCTTCAAAGCTTTACAAATAGCGGATCTACGTTTTGTAGTTTTTATGATATTACCAACAACACATCTGCCTTTGGTTTGAATATCGAAAATAACATCGGTATCGCAAATACACTTACCTTATCTGTCAATAGTATTTTAAACCTTGTAGCTGGTGATATTACCATGCTTTCAACCGCCATCAATACGTCCAGGGTTGCGACTGTTCCTATATCTGCTGCTATAAATTACAATGGCACAGGAAGGTTCAACGTGGAGCGGTACTTCCCGGCAGACAGGTCATGGCGGTTAATAACGTCCCCCTTGAGTTCCCACAATACTCCCACTACTATCTTTAGCCAGTGGCAAAACAGTGATGTATACACACCAGGCAAAGGCACTTTTGTGACCGGGCAAAATCCCAATTCAGCAATTAATGGTCTGGATGACAGTAACCTGGATAATTACTCCTTAAAAACTTTTCAAAACAATGCATATGTAAACATTGGGAATACTTTGACACCACTTTCAAATACCACCTTGAGTGCGGCCAATATTGGTTACTTCATTTTCGTAAGAGGCGACAGAAACCGCAGTCCGGACAATACCATTTTTCCCAATACAAATGCGACCACGTTGACGAGTCGGGGTAAATTACAAACAGGTACACAGGCGTTTTCATGCTTGCCACGCGGGGCTTCATTATCAACACGTCTATATACATTGGTGGGCAATCCTTATGCATCACCGGTAAATTTTAAAAGTGGCGTCAGGAATAATGTAGTGAATCGATTTACAACCTGGGATCCTCAATTAAATGTGGTGGGAGGTTTTGTAACGGCAGATGATTTTAGTAATTCAGGCACCTACACGTTTATTCCTTTCAGGTCTGGAGGTCAGGATGAGCATGTGCAATCAAGCCAGGCTATTTTTGTGGAGACGGATTCGGTACCGGGTGCTGCCAGTTTAACTTTCAACGAAATGTGTAAATCAACAGTGTATAATATGAGTATGTTTCGTCCTGTAAGCCCTTCCGCAACGGCGTCTTCTTTTAAATCAAGCCTTTATTTATTGAATATTGATAATACAACTACCCTGGTGGATGAGAACCTGGTGCAGTTTAAAGGAGGTTTTAACGATGCTGTGGATTTTCAGGATGCGCTGAAATTTGGTAACGTAAATGAGACTTTCGGCTTGCTGCGCAATCGGACGCTAATTTCCATTGAGAGACGGCCAACCATTACCGTTGATGACACTTTGTACTTTAATCTGGCCCGGATGACCGCACGCAACTATCAACTTGAATTCCTCCCAACTGATATAGATCCGTTGCTGGTATCAATTCTCGAAGACCGATACTTAAATACAAAAATTCCTATCAGTATTGCAACCAGGTCAACCCACACCTTTAACGTAAACGCTGATGTAGAAAGTGCTGCTTCAGACCGCTTCCGGATTATATTTAAATTGTCTGCCCAATTTCCATTACCGGTTGCTTTCAGCAGCTTGAAAGCATTTAGGGATGGGGATTATATAGCAGTAGAATGGGTTGTGGAAAGCGAAGTCAATATGCTTAGATATGAAGTGGAAAAAAGTACCGATGGAGTCAGTTTTATCAAAGATGCCACCATCATTGCTACAGGGCCAAACGGGAGTAAAGTAAATTATCGTTGTGTTGATAATAAACCTGCAGATGGAAATAATTATTACCGCATCCGCAGTATTGATAAAGATGGCAGTGTTAAATATACTTCAATAGTATTGGTGAAATTGGAGAAAACGGCGGAAGTTATCATCATTTATCCAAACCCGGTTACAACAGGTGTTGTCGGATTAAAGATTACGCACATGTTACGGGGGCTGTACCAGGTTAAATTGCTTAACAACGCAGGGCAAACTATTGTAGGTAAAATGATAAAGCATGCGCCTGGCACAACTATAGAAAACCTCAGGCCGTCTTATAAACTTGCCGCCGGCATTTATCAACTGGAAGTAATTACACCTGCAAAAAAAATGATGCTAATTAAGGTGGTGATTAAATAGGCAATGAAACTTGTTGATGGTTAATGCCATATTTATATTTCGGCACTAAAACATCCAGGCTCTGCGAAAAGCTGATTAAAATTTATTGCTGGAAAATAATAAACCTTATCTTTGGGCCACTTACATCTACCTGAAACCCTTACATGCTTTATCACACAGGATATTCTTTATTGATATAATATAAGCTGTTTGTTAATTTTCTAATAACCTAAAAGCATATAAATTATTTCAAGGTAAGTTTCCGGTGTAATCTGTTTCCGATAATACTAATCTCCATCATCCCCCGAACAGCCAGCGTATATTCTATTGTTTTTTTTAGAATTATTACAATCTCCAATTCCAGGGAATCACCGAAGCATAAGCATTTGTTCAAAACATCTGTTTACTACCAATTCCAATCCCTGCGATCACTAAATTGTTCCAAATTATTGTACACAATTGCTCAATGGTTATGTATGAATTTGAAAACACCTTTGAAGTTATTTGCTCCATCAATTTAGAAAAAAACAGCTTGTCTGTCAACTGGCTGGCTGCAAGAAAACCTTACCATGAAACAAATATTTACAAGGACGATTACTGGAAATGCATTGAAACCTTTCCGGCACAGCAACCCCAAACTTTTATTTGTATATAATATATTGTTTTGCATGTCCCTGCTTCCGGTTCAGCGCATTGAGGCGCAAAATTTTCTTGACAAAGCAGGACTTTCTTCTTCTGTACCAGTGGGTGCTTATAGTGTTCGTAAATTAAGCACCACTTACAATGGACCGGCGTTGAGGGTGCGCAGAGATAGCGATCATACAGAGCAGGATATTGCTTTTACCGCAGGGGGGGATCTTGACCAGGCAGCTTTGCTCGCATTTACAGGAACAGGCAACGGTTTTATAGTGAGCTGGTACGATCAAAGTGGGAACAGTTATCATGCAACACAGGCTAGTGTGGCCAGCCAGCCGCGTATTGTAAATGCGGGGGTGGTAGAATTGAATGGTAGCCGTGCTGCGCTTTGGTTCAATGGTCTTAATACCCAAAATCTTACAGCAGCTTTACCCAATACAAATTATCCTATTTCTATAAGCCTGCTGGCAAATACTTCAGGTGCGACAAATATAAAAGGCGCCTTTGCAAAATTTGGGTTAAGTAATGGTATTGGGGTGGGAGTGGGTACTGGTGATTTTGATGCACCGGGTGACAATATAATAGCGCTCAAGGAAAATGCGGCTTGGTGCAGATCAAATCCTACGGTAAGTTACCCGGCAACAACTTTTGCCTCTACAACTATTCAGTTGAGCGGTCCAAATGGCCTTTTATCTACTTTCTTAAATGGTACAAATATCCCGTTGGAAAATTCAACAGTCACTCCCGTTTCATCAATTATTTCAGGCGGTTTGAATATAGGCGGATATCCCGGCAGGTACGCAACCGTAAAGGAATCAGAGATCATCATCTTCACTTCTGCGCTTTCTACTTCAGATAGGGAAGCACTTGAATGTAGTCAGATGTTATATTATGGCATACTCACAGCAACGGCAGGAGCCGATCAGCATATTTGTGGCAGTTTAAATTCTTTGCCTTTAGGTGGTATTACACCAACTTATGGATCTGGCCGCTGGGTGCAGGTATCAGGGCCGGGAACCTCTACTTTTAGCAGTATAATAGATGGGACTTCAACGGCTACAGGTACTAAAATGGGCACTTATGTTTATAGCTGGCAGGTGTCCAATGGTTCCTGCGTAGCATCAGATAATGTCACTGTTACCTATTCAGCATCTCCCACTGCGGGCATCAATCAAAACATTTGTGGTACTCCCCAGGTTTCAAATCCGTTGGGTGGCAATACACCGGCAGTGGGAACTGGTTCATGGAGTAAGGCATCTGGACCTGGTAATGTAATTTTCAGTAATAGCAGCGACGGCAATGCCACTGCAGCAGTGGATGCAGATGGCATTTATATTTTTCGCTGGCAAATAAGCGGTGGTTATTGCACTCCGGATTTTGTCGATGTAACAGTGGAATATAACTCGGCCTCAGGCAGCAGGCCAACTGCAACAATCAGTGGTAATGCGGCTATTTGCCCGGGTTCGTCTACTGCATTAACTGTCAACCTCACTGGAACTGCACCGTGGAAGATGACCTATACAGATGGTACTACAGCCGTAAATATAATTGTTCCAAATTCTCCTTACAGTTTCAATGTTGCTCCGGGCAAGCCGGGTAATTATACGCTATCAGCTTTGTCAGATGCTAATTGCGTTTCGCAGCCCGCAGACTTAACGGGAGTAGCAGTAATTACTTTTAGTCCCGATATAAATATTACTGCTGATTTCTGTTCACTCGGCGGTGGCAACGTAAAATTGGATGCAGGTGGGTCACACTATTCTTACTTATGGAGCACGGGAGCTACTACGCAAACAATTACAGTTGCACAGTCGGGTTTTTATTCTGTTTCAGTTACGGATGCTGCCAGTGGTTGCGCTGCTACAGGGTCTTACAATGTGGGCCAGGAATTGGTTTTAAATGGGGATTTTTCTTTGGGGAATGTAGGTTTTGTTACACAGTATCAACTTCCTTCAAGCCCGCTTATATGTTATGATTTTTCCACTGCTTTATATCCTGAAGGGAATTATAATATTGATGCGGATGCAAGCCTGACGCATTGTAATTTCTGGGGGCGTGATCATACACAGGGGACAGGAACTGGTAATGCAAACTTCATGATTGTAAACGGGGCAAATACACTTACACAAATATGGAGAACCAATAATATACAGGTTGTGCCCAATACAAGGTATTATTTTTCAGCCTGGGCCTTAAGTTTGAATGATGCAGGGCCTTTTGCAAATCTGACTTTTAATATCAATGGCAGCCAGTATGGAAGTACAGCTATACTAACGGCGGGTGTAAATGACCTTACTAATAATACGGGTTGGAAAAGATTTTACGGGCAATGGAATTCCGGCCCGGCTACCACTGCCACTATTTCAATTGTTAATCTAAATTTAGCAGCCACCGGTAATGATTTCGGATTGGATGACATTTCATTCAGTACAATTCCACCGGTAACTTTTGCCGCCAACCCTTTAGGTAACGGGGGCAATAGTTTTTGTGCTGCCGACACATTGGTACTTTCATCCAACTTGATAGGAGGTGCCAGTCCCTTTACTTACAACTGGACAGGCCCCAATTCATTCAGTTCCACCGTTGAATCGCCGGTTATTTTAAATGCTGGTGCAGCAGCGGCGGGGCTATATACTTTGACAGCTACGGACGTTAACGGATGTACTGCAACCAATGCTTTCAATGTCATTAAGGGTTCACCTGTAGTAGGAGGGGTAACTCAGCCCGCTATCTGTTCAGGGCCTGTAATAATATACCTTACAGGAATGGTACCCAATAGTAATAACAATTCGATTGATTATAGTATCAACGGAGGATTAACATTGACCGCTACAGGTATAAATGTGGATGCATCCGGAAATGCAAATTTTTCCATTGCTGGTTTATCTTCCGCTAATAACGGCCAGGCATTTAACCTAAGTTCCATATCAAATGGGAGTTGCACACAAGACATTTCGATAACAGTTGTGTTAGATATTGGTAATACCGGATGGATAGGTGGGCCTGCCGGTAATTGGACTGTCGCTGCTAACTGGTGCCCGGGTATTCCTGATATTGCAACTGATGTAATAATCCCTGTTGGAACCACGATTTATATTAATTCAACTGAAATGGCTACTTGCCGTGACATTACATTAAATGGTACCGCTTCTTTAATAATTAATAACGGCACATTACAGATTTATGGCAACATCAATACCCCTTCAACCGGTAAAATAAACGCCGGGGCAGGTACTATTGAAATGCTTCAACCGGGTGCCCAAACTTTATCGGCAGATAACTTTACAGGCAAGAATATCTCTACGTTATTAATCAATAATACAGGCGGCGGAAGTACCAATATTTTATCTACTGGTGGTACCCTGAGGGTATTAAGTGCATTGCTTTTTCAAAATTCGTTAGCAGGTTTTAATACCAATGGTATGCTTACGCTGGCATCGACGGACACAGCTACTGCGAGGATTGGAGAGGTAGCTCCGGGAAATGTGATTACCGGCAATGTTATTGTAGAACGGTATTTCCGTCCCACGAGATCGTGGCGCCTGATAACATCGCCATTAAGTAACACAGGCAATATTTTCAATTCATGGCAGGCAGGGGCGCCTTCAACCTATGTACCCGGAAAAGGTATGTTTGTCACAGGGGTAAATGCAACAGGAAGTTCGGGGAACGGGCTCGATTATAGCGGGTTCAATAATTATTCCATGAAGACTTTTGATCCGTATGCTAATAGTTATAATAATGTAGTAAATACAATAAACCAGGGCCTTTCCACAAATGCCACCAACGCCGCCAACATTGGGTATTTTGCATTTGTAAGAGGAGACAGAAGAAGGATACCCGACAATACAGTTGCCGGAAACATGAATACGACGACTTTAAGTAGTAGCGGGTTATTACAAACGGGTCCCCAGGTATTCAATTTTACAAGCGGTGCCACCAGCTTTGCTTTGATTGGTAACCCTTATGCATCTTCAATAGATTTTAATAAACTTACAATGAGTAATGTAGATGCACGCAAATTTTGGGTGTATGACCCCACTTTAAGCACCGTTGGGCTTTTTGTGTTGATGGATGATTTCAATAACACCGGTGTATTTACACCTTTATTGGGTACTTCGCCTCAAGGCAATTACATTCAATCTTCGCAGGCTTTTTTTGTGCAGGTGACCGGCAGCAATGCATCGGTAACCATCGACGAAAACGCTAAATCATCTGATTATAACAATGCTTTTTTCCGCCCCGCTACTCCATCGGTACCGGTTCAATCATTGAAGGTAAATGTGTTCCAGGTAAATGCCGATAATACAACATTGCTTGCAGATGCTACGCTTGCTCAGTTTGCCGATAACCTTAATGATATTGTTGACGTCCAGGATGCATTGAAATTTGGTAATATTTCTGAGAGCTTAAGTCTGCTCCGCTATAATCAATATCTGGCCTTGGAAAGAAGGCCGAGCGTAACCGAAAACGATACTTTATTCCTGCAGATGTCACGATTTACGCAGCGCAACTACAGATTTCAATTTATACCATCCAATTTTAATCCTGCATTAACGGCCTACCTGGAAGACAGTTATACCGGAAAACAAGTTCCCTTAAGCATGACCGCCACTTCCAACCACGACTTTACCGTAACGGCGGATATAAAAAGTGCAGCGATCAGTCGTTTCAGGATTGTATTCAAACAGGTTGCTTCCGGACCATTACCTGTTACCTATAAAAGTATCAGGGCATATAGACAGGCTGAAAACATAGCTGTGGAATGGAAAGTTGAAAACGAGACCAATATTGTCAAATATGAGGTAGAAAAAAGCGCAGATGGAGTAAGTTTTGACAAGGTGGGTATTACTCCTGCAAGAGGAGCAAATAGCACCAATGCTACTTATAGCTGGATGGATGCAAACCCTCTGAATGGAAATAATTTTTACCGTGTACGCAGCGTGAATGTTGAGGGCAGAAGTGAATATAGTATGATTGTTAAAATCGATACGGAAGTGAAAAATTCGGTCATCACTATTTTTCCTAATCCAATCACGGATAATAAAATAGGACTCCAATTTAGGAATGTAATAGCAGGTGATTATTACATAAGGTTGATGAACAGCAATGGCCAGGTATTATTGACCACCACGGTGTCCGCTTTAGCAAGTTCGACCGCTAAAAATATATCAACCGGCAATAAATTGATAAGCGGATTATATCATTTAGAAGTAACCGGACCTGATAAAATAGTCAATTCAATTAAAGTCGTAGTGCGATAAAATTATAGCGAAATAAGCTGGTGATATTATTGACATTATTAAAAAGTATCAATATAAGTATATCAGGAACTGTCAAATAAGGAAATATTTTTTGAACGATTATCAAATTATTCCAAAAATTAAAACTATGTTTGCCGTGCAAATTGTTAGTTATAAATAATTACAATTAATCTCTCCTAAGTCCCTAATAACCTCTGAATAAAGACCCAAAGCGGTTTTTTACTACCAAAATTTATCACTTTGATAATATTTTGATCCTAATAAAGTAACCCAAAGTCCAATTTCTTCAATTCCACACCTCAAGATTAATAATCTTTTACCTCTGAAAATTAATGCTACTAACTGCAACCCTACTTGCATTTTTGGCGACTTACCTAAGTGATTCAATTATCTGAACAAAGCCCCGTGGTTAATAGCCACCGCGTACACTTACACAGCCGAAGCATACCCTTTTAAGTATTTTTTATTACCCCCTTCACTTTAAACTAAAGGTATGAAAGCAAGTTTACGTTCGTTTTTTACTTCAGGATTGATCTCTCTTTTAAAACAAAAACTTTTCAAAACAAACATTTTTGGCTGTACATTATTTCTCATATTGGGAGTAAATACTTCTGTCAAAGCCCAGTCAGATTGTGCACAAGCAATTTCTGTTAGTCCTTCAGTCCAACAAATTTATTGTCAGGGAGCTTCAGCAAATCCACTTGTAGCAACTATCACAAAAGCTTCGGGTTCCGGACCAGCCAGTATAACTTATGAATGGTTCAGTAATGTATCTAATAGTACTGTAGGAGGAACTCTTGTACAAGGACCAACAACAACAACAACTGCATTCTTAACTAGTAATTTTATACCTCCGACGGCAGTTGCGGGTTCTCTTTGGTATTATTGTACTGTAAAAAATACAGATCCCACATTTTGTTCAGGAAGCTTTACTACGAATCCCGTTGAAGTTGTTATTAATTCCAATTTACCTGTCAGCGTAAGTATTGCGTCCAGTGATCCCGATAATATCATTTGTGCGGGTACAAGTGTGACATTTACTGCTACTCCTATAAATGGTGGGACACCTACATATCAATGGCAATTAAATGGACTTAATATTCCAGGAGCCACTGGTTCAACCTATACAACTACTGGCCTTACTTCAGGCCAGGTAGTGACAGTAGTCATGACTTCGAATGCATCCTGTGCATCGGTTACTCCGGTCACCAGTAATAATATCGCTACTACTGTAAACCCCATTCCAACTGTAGTAGTTACCAATCCGACAGGGATATGCTCACCATCAACAGCGGATTTAACAGCCGGGGCAGTAACTATAGGATCAACTGCTGGATTAACTTTCACCTATTGGAATGACGCTGCTGCAACTTCGCCTTATGGTTCCCCATCAAACGCTGTAGCGGGAACCTACTACATCAAAGGGACAACCGCAGCAGGCTGTTCTGATATTAAGTCCGTTACAGTTACGGTAAATCCAACCCCGACAATTACGATTACAAATCCTGGTGCTATTTGTGCACCAGCAACAATTGACTTAACAACGGCAGCGACAACTTCCGGATCAACTGCTGGCCTTACATTTACCTATTGGACCGATGCGGCAGCAACTTCTGCTTATGCCACCCCCTCCACGGCAGTAGCTGGAATTTACTATATAAAAGGAACCACCGCATCAGGGTGTTTTGATATTAAACCTGTTACAGTTACGATTAATCCAAAGCCAACCGTCACGATTACTAATCCCCCAGCACCTTGTTCACCCTCGACGGTAGATTTAACGGCGAGTGCTGTAACGACAGGGTCAACTTCCGGACTCACCTATACCTATTGGACGGATGCCGGCGCCACTTCATCTTATGGTACACCATCAGCTGCTGCTGCAGGAACATATTACATTAAGGGTACTACGGCGTCAGGCTGTTTTGATATTCAGCCCGTAACCGTTACGATCAACTCAAAACCAACCGTTACAATTATCGCCCCTGCAGCTACTTGCTCGCCCTCAACTGTTGATCTGACATCGCCTGCAGTAACAGCCGGCTCAACATCAGGACTCACTTATTCTTATTGGACGGATGCCGGAGCCACTTCATCTTATAGTACTCCTACCACTGCAGCCGCCGGAACATATTATATTAAGGGAACTACTGTTTCAGGGTGTTTTGATATTAAACAAGTAATCGTTACGATTAACCCCAAGCCAACCGTTACTATCACTAATCCTGCAGCGATTTGCTCGCCATCAACCGTTGATTTAACAGCGGCGGCGGTTACCTCAGGATCAACAAGTGGCCTCACCTATACCTATTGGACGGATGCCGGCGCCACTTCATCTTATGGCACACCATCAACTGCTATCGCCGGAACATATTATATTAAGGGTACTACTGCATCAGGATGTTTTGATATTAAACAAGTCATTGTTACTATCAACCCAAAACCAGCAGTTAGTATCACTAATCCTGCGGCGGTTTGCTCGCCGTCGACCGTTGATTTAACGGTAGCAGCGGTTACGGCAGGTTCAACAACTGGACTTACTTATACCTATTGGACGGATGCCGCGGCTACATTGTCTTATGGTACTCCTACTACCGCAGGGGCCGGAACATATTATATCAAGGGAATTACTGTATCTGGCTGTTTCGATATTAAACAAGTAATCGTTACTATCAACCCAAAGCCAACGGTTAGTATCACTAATCCTGCAGCGGTTTGCTCGCCATCAACCGTTGATTTAACCGCAGCGGCGGTTACATCAGGTTCAACAAGTGGACTAACTTATACTTATTGGACGGATGCGGCGGCGACTGTATCTTATGGAACACCAACAACTGCCGTTGCCGGAACTTACTACATAAAAGGAACTACCGCATCAGGCTGCGTGGATATTAAGACCGTGACAGTTACTGTAAACGCTAAGCCAACAGTTACAATTACCAATCCTGCTTCAGTATGTTCGCCTTCAACGGTTAATTTGACACTAGCTGCTGTTACAGCAGGATCAACTGCGGGTTTAACCTATACCTATTGGACAGATGCAGCGGCTGCATCTTCATATGGCACACCGGGATCCGCTGGGAACGGTACTTACTATATTAAGGGTACTACCGCAGCAGGATGTTTTGATATCAAATCCGTAACAGTTACTGTTAATACTACTGTTGTGCCTTCTGTAAGTATTACATCAAGTTCGACAGACATATGTTCAAGCGCCGGAACATCGGTAACCTTTACTGCTGCACCGACGAACGGAGGCGCTGCTCCCACATACCAATGGACACGCAATGGAACAAATATTGCTGGGGCGACAAACTCAACTTATACCACTACATCGCTTGCGAACCCTTCAACCATCAGGGTTGTTATGACCTCTAATGCTGTTTGTCCGTCACCAGCAACGGTGACAAGCACAGGTATTGTGATGAATATATATTCAGGAGGGGCTTCGAATATTTCTAACAATTCTATTTCTGGCCCTACTTCTATTTGTCCACCTATTGCTGGCTTAGTATATACAGTAACAGCGGTATCAGGCGCCGCCAGCTACGATTGGTCCTTACCCACTGGCTTTACTATTACGTCCGGATTAGGCACTAACACAATTACGGTTTCTGTTTCAAACGCCGCAGTTATTGGTAACAATCAAAATGTGAGTGTTTTTGCTACCAATCCTTGCGGTTCTGGAAATTCCAGAAGTTATGGGGTTAATGTAAATAATTTTGCCGGTATCAATGCCGGCCCTGATCAAACTGTGTGCGCTGGAAGTGCGGTTACACTAGCAGCCGTTTACACCGGAAATACATCGGGTTCTCTTTGGAGCGCTGCCACTGGTACATTTTCCAATACAGCACTTGTTAATTCGACCTATACACCAACAATAAGTAGTGGCAATGTTACCTTAACCATAACCACGAATGACCCGGTAGGTACTTGTGCTGCAGTTAATGACCAGGTTGTGATAACCGTAAATCAGCCGCCCGCAATTACAACCCAACCGGTAACCACTCAAACATTATGCTCTGGTAACTCGGCTTCATTCAGCGTTGTAGCTACAGGCACTGGCCTTACTTACCAGTGGAAAAAAGCTGGGAGTGACATTTCCGGGGCGACTTCAGCTACGCTAACTCTAAATAATATTACTACGTCGGATGCCGGAAATTATACTGTAGTGGTAAGTGGAACAAGTCCCTGTACTTCCGTTACTTCATCCACTTCTGCATTGATCGTAAACCAGGCTGTGGCCATAACAGGCCAGCCAGCAACCACCCAAACAGTATGTTCAGGAAGTTCAGTAAGCTTTACCGTTACTGCTACAGGTACAGGTCTTAGCTATCAATGGAGAAAGGGAACAACCAATATTGTTGGAGCAACGGGAGCCACTTTAACGATCAATCCAGTTAC
>JBDSAA010000125.1:0-44754 GCA_039922375.1 Ferruginibacter sp. | reverse complement strand
AATAACTGAAAAGATAACGAAGTTCTGTTAGGTAATTTTTTGCAGTTTGTGTGCTGTAATGACCGGCTGCAAAAATGTCGGCACTGCGTTGCAATGCATTTACTGCAAATTGTGTGAGCGTTTTTTTTCCATCTCAAATGTTTTTTGTGAAACGGAAAAGTAGCGAAAAATGGGGGATGTTCATTGCGATAGCAATGTTGGTTCAACTCAAATATATACGAAGGTTTTCAATAAATCTCAATCTCCCTAAAAAAATATATCTGTTTTGATTGTCAATGCGTTAAATCATTTTAGCGAAAGTTGGTCTTCAGGCAAAACCTTCGTAAACACAGTTTTCAGTTATTCAACGAATGTAGCAATCTGTCCAAATACTATCCACTTTTCCCACCGGTTCCCGCCCTTCTTTCAATGGTAGATGCCCTTCTTTCATTGGTGGATCCCCATCTTTCAATGGTAGATGCTCCTCTTTCATTTGTGGATGCCCCTCTTTCATTGGAGGATGCCCAATCTCTTGGAAGAGCTCGAAAAATTTACACTTAAATGGAAGGGCAAATATAAATATGCCATTACTTCCTGGGAAGAAAATTGGGATAACCTTTCCAATTATTTTGAATATCCCCTTGAGCTAAGAAGAATAATTTACACAACCAACACAATCGAAAATCTTAATCGTGGAATAAGAAAGTATACTAAAACAAAAACACAATTCCCTAATGAAAATGCAGTGTCAAAATCAATCTATTTATCTATTAAAAATATAGAGCAGGCCTGGACAAAAGCAAATGTCAAACTGGGGTTTATTACTTAATCAGTATTTAATTATATTTGAGAATAGGTGCAGGATCTAAATACTTTTTACACAATCTAATTTACACTCTCAAAGTTTAGCAATTAAATACTGCATTTACACAAGCTATCCATCAAAACAAAAAGAGAGTTTCAGCAACTCTCTTTTTGTTTTGATATATTTTTATGCTGACTTTTTCTTTAAACTATTTTACAAATTGAATGGTCTTTCTTTCTTTACCTGTTTCGGCTAACAGCACGTACCTGCCATGAGGAAGGCTGAGCGTCGGAAGGCTGACTAACCCATTTACATTTGAAAACAAACCTGTGTACAATTTTTTCCCATTTAAATCAATTACAGAAACCCTTACTTCTGTTGCTATGCCTGAGAAAATGATACCAATATTTTCCTTTACCGGGTTGGTTAGCAACCGGACAGCCCAATTGCCTGTGTTCCTCGGCTTTAATAAAATAACCGGGCTTAAGTCAGACTTGCCATCTACATCTGTCATCAGCAACCGGTAATAAACAGTTTGAATGCCTTTGCTTAAAATTCCCTTGTCGATGTAGGTATATGCCCGGCCTGATGATGCATTACCTGATGCTGCTACTGTGCCGATGTTTTCGAAGGCTACGGCATCAAGGCTGCGCTGAATGGTAAAGTCTTTGCTCTTTTGTTCCTGTAGGGTGCGCCAGCTTAATACCGCATCTGCAGCTCTATCAATCACGGTAAAATCACCCAACACAACAGGAAGTGGTGTAAAACTGCCGCCTACAGCATATAGGTCAGTTAGCGTTGGGCTGTCTCCGTTATTTGCTTCAAATAATACTTTGTTGTTTACAATAAAATAGTCAACATGGGGATTGGAACTACCGGCGAGCGTAACAATATCTGCTACCATCGCCGTGCCTGCAGGCGTACCGTCTGTTTTCCATAACTCATTTCCGTTTGTGCCATTATTTGCCGGAAAGAAAAATGCCGTGGAGGTGTAGGTGTAAGAGATATTGGTTGCGTCTAAGCCATTGGCCGCTCCGGGGTTGATATTTTGTACTATTTGAGTATTTGCAACGCTGCCATCAGATACCCAAAGCTCACTGCCCTCTGCGGCGGTTTCGGCCATAAAGAAAAACTTTGTTCCCTGGAACAATACCTGGTTAAATTGTGCGCTATAACTGTAAGCCTGAAATATAACTGGTATACCCGCCCCGTCAAAATCTTTAAATAGCTTAGTACCGGCAGTGGTACCGTCCGATTCCCAAAGCTGGCGGCGTGTACCTAATATATTAACAGAGGGAAAAATAAATTTGTTTCCAACAATTACTGCATTGAAAATATTATCAAATGAGCTTGCTGCGCCTGGCTCAATATTTTGAAGAAGGGTAGTATTAATATCACTGCCGTCAGTACCCCAAATTTCGGTTCCATTCACAGGTTCGTTTGCAATAAAATAAGCACGCCCGTTGAATGTAAAAAAATAACTGAAACTAAACAAACCCTTACTGCCCGGCATTCCAGGGTTGATATCTTTTACCAAAGCTGTGCCACCAGCGGTTCCATCTGTTTTCCATGGTTCAAATCCGTGATCATAATCATTTGCATGAAATAGTACCAGGTTATTGTATTTGTAAAATAATTGAACGCCGGAAGAATCAGCATTGTGTGCATTGATGTCTTTTAAAAAAACAGTGCCGATGTCAGTACCATCCGATCTCCACAATTCTACACCGGATGCAGGCGTGCGGGCCATCAATAAAAGATAAGTGCCTGAGGAAAAAAGATTGTAGCCACCCGGGTAATTACTGCCGCCAGTGCCGGCCACAATATCTTTTACAAAAGTGGTTCCGGCGGGGGTGCCATTTGTTCTCCACAGTTCCCGGCCTTCGGCGGGCCTTTCGGCAGTGAAATATAAAAAGCCATTTAACACCGCAGCATCAATGTCCGGTGCCGAACCTGGAACGCCAGGGTTGATATCACTTACCAGTTGCGTACCGGATGGAGTGCCGTCAGTAATATAAAGTTCAGCCCCGGTTGCTGGTGTATTGCCGGAAAAGATAAATTTACCATCTAAAAAGCCAATGCTGCCAAGACTGTGGTTGAAAGTTATAGTAGCAGATAGCTGAACAGTACCACCCAATGTGCCATCAGTAACCCATAGTGTTTGGTCCACATCAGACACATAGATTGCCTTGGTATTTGTCAACGGGTGTTCAAACTGTAAGCTGCTGTTTGAATTGATTTGAGTAACCTGTGCTAATGCGCCAAGTGATGTAAACATGATAAACAGGCTCAATAGAAAATTTCCTTTCATAACTGATTTTTTAATTTTAAAAAAAAGATGGTTGCTGGCCAACAGGTTAATACTGTTGAAATAAGATTATCAAACGATCCGCTAAGTGGTATACTTTTTATTTCAGAGTGGAGACTTTCAGTAGGAATATTATTTTGATTTTGACTTTAGCCGCGGCGCTAAACCTTAAATAAATTTAATTCATTTTTTTTATATTTAATAGGGATAAAATAATAATGAGTGTTTTAAATTGTTGCAGCGAATTAAAGGGTTGCCAACCTTTATAAAGGCATTTACAAGTTAAAATAAACTCGTAAAAGGTTGGCAACCCTTGCAATTACTTTATATACACCCAATAAAGGGAATGCATTTAAAAGGCCGCTGGCTGGTGTCCACACCATAGCTGTCAACTTAAGGATATTATTAGGTAAATTTTCAGGCCATAGGCCCGGTATATTGTATCAACAGATTTTAATCCGTTGATATGTTACAACACAAATTGAAGAGAACCGTAGGTTCGACACATATAAAAATGTAGATCCTAACGAGCAATACACTTTTCAGGATGTGGCCAAGACATGGTGCGAGCCCACGGCTCTCATTCAATTCTTAATTTTGTAGCAACGGGTTCAAACCCGTTGCTACAAAATGTTTCGAGCCCCCGGCTCTGCAAAAACGCTTAAGTTGACAGTCCACCCCGGCATTCGGGGGCTATGGTGTCCCCACCCAGCCAGCGACCATTTTAATTGCACCAAACAAAGGCTTCTAAAGCCTGCTCCTCCGGTGAGGGTTTGGGTGACGTCAAAACATCTGTAAAGCTGCGGAATACTAGATCTCATTCTTTTATTGTAATTTCAAAAATAACGGGCTTCAAAAGCCTTTCAATAGCATTTAGATAAATTTACCACTTAATGAAATTCAACCGCTTTTTACAGGTAGCACAACAGTTTGGTAAAGCTTTCAGGTTATTGATAAAAAATGATCCCATGCGCCTTGCTGGCGCCACTGCCTTTTTCACCACTTTTGCACTGCCTCCCATTTTATTAATATTGATTCAGTTACTCGGCCTGCTATTTAACCGCAGAAGGATCAGCAGGCAATTGTTTGTGAAATTGGGCGACATTGTTGGAAAGGATAGTGTGCATGAAATTGTGAGCACGCTTAAGGCATTCAGGGCGCTGGCTGATAACTGGCCGGTGGCCGTTGCCGGCTTTATCTTTCTTGTGTTTGTAGCTACTACTTTATTCAAGGTTATTCAAAGCTCCTTCAACCAGTTGTGGATGATCAGGCGAACAGGGAAACATAATTTTGGGATGGCGATGGGTACAAGATTAAAATCATTTCTTGTTATCATGTTCACCGGTCTCCTTTTTATGGCTTCTTTATTTGTAGAAAGTTTACAATTGTTGTTTGGCAATTATGTTACCGAACTAATGCCCGGTATCGCAGTGCTGTTCAACAGAGCTTTGTCTACCATTATTTCCCTTGTTACGGTCTGGGCATGGTTCTCCGTTTTATTCCGTTACCTGCCTGATGGCAAACCAACCTGGCGGGTGGCTATCAGCGGTGCGTTGCTTACCAGCATACTTTTTAATGTGGGCAAATATATATTGGGATGGCTATTGCCCAACAGCAATATTGGTGTTGTTTACGGCACTTCCGCCTCCATCGTCTTGCTGCTGCTTTTTGTATTTTATTCTTCCCTTATATTGTATTTTGGCGCAGCCTTTACCAAAGTGTGGAGTACCTACATCGGGCAGCCGATCAAGCCTGTTAACAATGCAGTTTCTTATGCATATGCAAACATGGAAGACGATAATTTACCGCCTAAATAACCAGCATTTATGGTTTGTAATTTTGGTAAAACAGTTTTATTATTTGCCATGATACTTTTGACATTGCTGATATTAAACGAGCCGGCATTAAAGGTTCCGGGTAACGAAGACTTCAACCATTAAATTCTGCCATTCATACATTATTTGCATCTGGCAAAACTGAGGCGCAGTAATATCGCTTATGATTTTAACTAGAACTATTTTCTATAACGACCGGTTACCAAAGCGATGATGGGTTTTGGTTTTCTTTCATTACAAAAATTGATTTTAATTTTGTAAGCCAATGTACACATGGAATAAGTGATGCCTTCATCAAATGAAAAAACAAAGTTGCAACTGTTGTCCGTTTACACTACGTTGGTTGGTACATTTACAATATCGGCACCATCAGCCGTTAAAAAAAATAATCAGTAAGCGTTGCAAAATGCTGATAGAATGAAGCAATGAACTGGATGAAGCCGCAGGGGAAGCAATATATTGAAATTGGATCTTTATAGCTCCGCATAAGTGTATAAAACACAGGCTTTCTTTAAAATGGCGATAGGGAATTAAAGGTTGTTTAGTTAAGAATCGACGTTTTCTTGCTCCTTATTGCTGAAAATGTACAAGTGAGTCGCGATTCAGCATACAAAACTTTACCCAGGGTAAGATGACACAACGATGTTAAATTGAAAAACAAATGCTTGTAAACAAATAATTTTCTTAACTAAATGACATTGACAGGGAATTATAAAATAACTGAAACATGAAACAGATTGTATGGGCGGGCGGAATTACCTTTCTTTTACTGCTATTTACAACTTTGCCCAATAATTTACGGGCACAGTCCAGCGATTGCATTTTAAAAGACCCCATATTTACTATGGATTTTGGAACGGACCATTCGGCTAAAGAAGTCAATCTTTCATCACTTAGAAACTACGAGCAAATTGATGGCACTTGCCCTAACGATGGTTACTTTTCGTATGTGTCCGAAACCAGTGATTGTTATGACGGTCACTGGATCACCCTTCCGCAAGATCATACGCCCAATGATGTAGACGGAAAAATGTTGTTGGTAAATGCCTCTTATACAGCGGGTACTTTTTTTATTATGCCCATCACTGAACTTAAGAGCAATACCACTTATGAACTTGCAACGTTTATGGTAAATGTATCCTACACATGTTATAGCGGTCCCCCGATATCACCGGCATTTAACTTCGTTATAGAAAATGAAAATGGCCAAAAACTGGCGAGTTTAGTTACAGGGGAATTAAAGCCTACCCAGACTGCATTGTGGATCAAAGTTTCGGGTCGCTTTACTACCCCGGCTAACGTGGGAACAGTAATGCTAAGAATCATCAACAAGATAAGAGGTGGCTGTGGAAATGACTTTGCGATGGATGATATCACCATACGTGAATGTGTTTTCAAACAGGTAACAAAAGAAACACCCAAACCAATTGTGAAAAATAACTCCCCTGTTACAAAACCGGTTGTAACAGTAATACCGACCGTTGTCAAACCAGTTAAAAAGAATATCCCGGTACTAACCAAAGCACCAATAAATAACACACCTTTATCCAGGCCGCTGATAAAACAACCCGCTGTAATCGATTTACCAAAGGTTATTCTCACCCGTGCCAATCCAATTATAAAGCAAATAGAAACACCAAAGGCTGAGGTAGTGATCGACCTGTATGACAACGGAGAAATAGATGGAGACACGGTAAGTATTTATCACAATAACGTGTTGATCGTTTCCAGGGTGGGGCTATCAGAAAAGCCTGTAACATTCAGGCTTTCGGTAGATGAAGCGCACCCGCTTCATGAAGTGGTAATGGTGGCAAATAACCTGGGATCAATTCCGCCCAATACCTCGTTGATGATTGTAACCGCCAGGGATAAACGTTATGAAGTATTTATCTCTTCTTCTGAACAAAAAAATGCCAAAGTGGTGATAAGCCTTAAGGAATAAAATTTGCAGCTATACTGGTAAAGGGTTAAAATTGCAGGTCACCGTTTTGTTGTCCGAACCAGGAAGCAGCAATGGGCAACACCGTTGTGTCACTCACTTTTACCGCATACCAATGGGGATCTTTAATTGCGTCATAAATTAAAATACTGTTAGATTCTAAGATTATCAGACAAATTAAATTTACTCTTTTACCCCTTCACAGTGTAAGCAATCAAATTATTTTTAATGGATGAAACGGCTCACCGGTACTTTATAATAAACAAGCCCTATAATATGGTTTCGCAATTTGTGAGCACTCATCAGGTGGGCTTGCTAGGCGACCTACATTTCGATTTTCCGGAAGGTACACATGCCATCGGAAGGCTTGATAACAACTCTGAAGGTTTATTACTTTTATCAACCAATAAAAAAGTAACCCGCCTGTTATTTCTTGGCGATACGCCGCATAAGCGCACCTATTTGGTACAGGTAAATAATCTACTCAGCGAGGACAATTTGCGTTTGCTACAAACGGGTATCGTTATCCGCATAAAAGGCGGAGAAAATTACACTACCCCACCCTGTGCAGTAAAAATCGTAGACAATCCAGATGATTTATATAAAGACTGCAATGACTCAAAGCAGTATGGTCCACACACATGGCTACTGATCACCTTAACAGAAGGGAAATATCACCAGGTAAGAAAGATGATGGGAGCTGTTCGTCATCGTTGTAAAAGACTTATACGGTTGTCGATAGAAGAGATGACCCTGGATAACCTGCAGCCCGGATGCGTTAAAGAAATTGACGAAGATGAGTTTTTTAAACGTTTAAATATCTAATCCGAAAGAATGCTATTATTTAATCGGGATGGGAATTTTACTCAACAATCGAAGTAAAATTCTCCCCGTTACAGGGAGTAAGTCAGCGGGTGCGATTATTATAATTCGCGGCACGTTTTTAACAGGGATGCTTAAAAACGAATTCACATGAAAAAGTATTTAATTTATCTACCGTTGATCTTTCTATTTTCAAATTGCGTAGCTAAACGACTATTAACCCAATCTCAATTGGAGACCGCTGGTTTACGTTCAGACAGTGCTCAATTAGCCAACCAGATTTCTAAGTTGCAGGATAACATGGCTGATTTGAATAAAAAGATCGCAAACCTGAGCAACCAAAATACACAACTGGGGCAACAGACAGCATCACAGCAAAGCCAGTTGAGTGAGACGGAAAAGACATTGCAAAAACAGCAGGAACGCTTACAACAGATGCTGGCATTGCTTGCACAGCAAAAAAATCAATCAGAAGCGCTTAAAAATAAAATGCTGGAAGCCTTAAAAGGATTTAATTCCAACGATCTTTCCGTTGTTCAGAAAAACGGAAAAGTATATGTTAGTCTTTCTGAAAATTTATTGTTCCCATCGGGCAGTGCCGTTGTTAATCCTAAAGGCGTAGACGCTTTGTCGAAACTGGCTGCAGTACTTAATCTAAATGCAGATGTTGCGGTGAATATCGAAGGCCATACAGACAGTATTCCGATCAAAGCCCGTTTTAAGGACAACTGGGATTTAAGTACTGCCCGTGCAAATTCTATCGTTAGAATACTAGTGGATAATTACAGGGTAGATCCTGTTAGAGTAATAGCCTCTGGCCATAGTTTTTTTGATCCGCTGGACACAAACGCCACTCCGGAAGGACGAGCAAAGAACAGAAGAACAGAAATCATTCTTTCACCGAAACTGGATGAAATGTATAAGTTACTTGAAATGTAGTTTTATCATTTTTTTCTTTCAAAGAGGCATTTAAACGTGGCAAATTTCAAGAGTTGCTACCGATAAATGCCTCTTTGTTGTTTCACCATGTTGAGGGCTAAGTATACGAATGGCTCCATCGGCCAACTATTTGTAGAACCTTCAAGGTGGTGTAAATTGGCTCCTACGGAGCCACCTTTATAATAAGATAACGACCAATTGAATAAACTTATACCTCCGGTTCCTTGAGGTCGCCGGTTCTTTAAAAATAATATTGGTAAAAGTTTTACTTTCAGTTTAGAAAACAATGATTATGGGAAACAATCTTATTATGAAAAAGGCATTGGTTGCTGGCGCAACAGGACTCATAGGTAAACAATTAATTGAATTGTTGCTGGCAGATACCCGGTATACCGTCACGGCATTGGTGCGAAATCCTATGCCAATCATACATCCCAACCTAAAGCAGGTGGTGTATGATTTTTCCCATCCCGATAAAAAAGCAATAGCCGCTGACGAAATTTTTTGTTGCCTGGGTACGACCATTAAAGTGGCCGGCAGTAAAGCTGCTTTTTATAAAGTTGATCACGATTATGTTTTGCACTTTGCCCAAGCTGGTTATTCAAATGGTGCCAAAAAGTTTGCATTGGTATCATCTATGGGAGCAAATAAAAAATCGGCAATTTTTTACAGTAAAACAAAGGGCTTAATTGAGGAAGCTGTTAGCCGTATTGGTTATGAAAGCGTATTTATTTACAGGCCTTCAATGTTGCTGGGTCAGCGGCCCGATTACCAGGCCGGAGAAACGGTATGGAAATTTTTGATGAAAATCTTTGATTTCATCATCCCAAAAAAGTACAAGGCCATCCAGGCACGCCAGGTGGCAAAGGCGATGATTAGCAACATGAACTCAGATAAAAAGGGCATGCATATTCTTGAGTCGGACCGTATTGCAGATTTATGACGATCAAAAGAAAAGTAGTGGAGTCTTCAATCAAATATTGCAACACCCCGAAGCATGCCGAAACGTTTTAAGCGTTACATTTACAGGATGAAGTTTAACATCTCCAGTGAATTATCATACGAAGTATTTTCACCCACCACTTTTATTTTTAACATCCAGGCCAGCCGTTCATCCAATCAAAAAATTATTGAAGAATCGCTGGCTATCTCACCGGGTATAAACTTTGAAGAATTTTCATTCTCACATATGGATGCCAGGTTTTTAAAGCTGGAAGTAAGCCAGGGCAATTCCTTTACCGTTACTTACAATGCAACGGTAGACGTACAACACAAAATACTGGACGAAACAGCACTTTTGCAATCAATACCTGTGATAGGGCTTCCCGCTGATGTATTACCATATCTGTTTCCCAGCAGGCATTGCCAATCGGATAAATTAAGGAAACTCGCCATCAAAGAATTTGGTAACCTTGATAATGAATATGTCAAAGTGCTTGCCATTACAGATTGGATATTTAACCATACGGATTATATAAGTGGAGCCACAGATTCAGGCACTTCTGCCTATGACACATTAATCCAACGGGAAGGCGTATGCAAAGATTTTGCACACCTGGGCATTGCATTGTGCAGGGCATCGGATATACCTGCACGCTATTTTACAGGGTATGCCTGCAACCTTAATCCTCCTGACTTTCATGCATGCTTTGAGGCCTATATAGGCGGGCAATGGATATTTTTGGATCCTACCAGGCTGGTACCCCAAAATGGCCTGGTAAAAATTGCAAACAGTAAAGATGCGTGTGAAGCTGCTGTGGCAAGTTTTTTTGGCACTACAAATTGCACTTACATGAATGTGCAATGCAGTGCTGCTGAGCCAGATTTTATAGCTTACATGCCTGAGCCGGGAAAAACCGAAGCCTTATCGTATCAATAAATTATTACTACATCGCTTATTTTTTATTAACGGCTTAAACAAAATAAAAAACCTCCATTGCTGAAGGTTTTTCATAGGTTAACATCATGTAATAACATGATAGGCTTTCATAGGAATTAATAAGGTTTCAGAGGTATTGGCAAGCTTTGTATGGGATTGGATTGGTGATACAAAGATGAGGCTTATTAATAAGCCAAAAGCTAGATAATAAGGTGTAAAATGTGTAAACAAATTTCTATACGGACCTGTGTATATAAAGAATTCAACCCTTTGTATTGGAAAATAAAAAACACAGGTAGCCCCTAAAATAAAAAACCTCTATTGCTGAAGGTTTTTCATAGGTTAAATCATGTAGTAACATGATAGGCTTTCATAGGAATTAATAAGGTTTCAGAGGTATTGGCAAGCTTTGTATGGGATTGGATTGGTGATACAAAGATGAGGCTTATTAATAAGCCAAAAGCTAGATAACAAGGTGCAAAATGTATAAGCAAATTTCTATACCGACCTGTGTTTATAAAGTATTCAACCCTTTGTATTGAGAAATAAAAAGTCAGGCAGGGACTAAAATAAAAAACCTCCATTGCTGAAGGTTTTTCACAGAAAATGATCAAAATTTCATGCCTTAAACATGATCGGCTTTCATAGGAATTAATAAGGTTTCAGAGGTATCGGCAAGCTTTGTGTAGGGTTGGATTGATAACAGTGTAAAGATGCAGCTTAAATAAAAACAACTTTGTAATACAAGCAACTCAATTTTTGTAGATGGATTTCGGTACATTCATTTCCAATCGTTCAACACAAATAGAAAGGAGATATTTACCTAAATGTAAAAATAGATATAGCTACCTGCTATGAACAGGTAGCTATATCTATTTAATTGTAACAGGCTATACTTTTTTCATTGGATTGATCCCATTCTTGTTCTCGTCTTCATCTTCTTCATCTTCCTCATCTTCATCAAACCCAAACTCATCATCAAAATCATCCTCTCTGTCAAACATACTGTCATCATTTAAAATGACCAGCAATAACATTTCTCCATCACCTTCCCCTTCTTTTAAAAAATCCCACTCCTCAATTTCCCAGCCCTGTTCCAGCAATTCGTTGATACTGTCTACTTCATTTATAGTAAACGGATTGGTCGGACTTTGTGTGAGTTGCTTTGTGTCTACACTTACTGTAATTAACTTTTGCATAATTGAGATTTTTAATGATTCAGGTTCAAATTAAAGAAACATTTTTTAAGTAAATAACTTTATACAATTATAACTTAAAGATAACCTAACCCCTTCGTTTTTGCAAATCAGGAACAACACTTACCAGGTCAATATTGCACCTTCCAGTCAGGTATATTTTCCCTGGTACTGCAATAATCGATCCTATGCTCATACCTGGGCAATGATACCGGCAAAAAAGTTAAAATAATGACGGTCATTTGATTTAATAAATAAACACCTGCTGGTTTGTATTTAAATTCTTGCTATTGTTGCATCATGCAGGTTACACTTACCATTATACGTTATCCCCGGCGGTTTACTTATTTTGCGCTATTGGCAATGGCAATACACAGG
The DNA here is from genome assembly GCA_039922375.1 of Ferruginibacter sp. GTDB lineage: Bacteria > Bacteroidota > Bacteroidia > Chitinophagales > Chitinophagaceae > Ferruginibacter. The sequence goes on along the minus strand of JBDSAA010000125.1, from coordinate 32,674 downwards.
TTTCCTTTTTGGTTTAATAAAAATGTGTCTTTTTTTAAACTAATGGGCTGCGGCAAAAATGGAACTTTTGATAAAAATCCGGACTGGCAGCAATGGGGCATATTGAGAGTGAGCAATCAATCATTGGATATAGAAAGTTTAACCGATGACAATTTAATAACAGGATTGCATGGTTCATTGATAAATACCTGGCTACGTTTTTTTAAATGTGAAACATGGACGATCTTCCTGGAACCAATAGAAGGACATGGCAGTTGGGATGGCAAGCAAGCCTTTGGTACGCTGGCGCCAAACAGTTTGTATGAAGGCCCCATCGCTATACTAACCAGAGCCACTATACGTATTTCAAAATTGAAAGCTTTCTGGAGAAATGTTAGCGGTGTGGCGGCGCAAATGCAAAACGCGGAGGGCTTGATAACTTCAATCGGCATAGGGGAATTACCTTTTATTAAACAGGCTACATTTAGCGTTTGGCAAAGCAAAGAAGCAATGAAACAATTTGCCTATAAAATGCACCAGCATACCGAAGTGATTAAAAAGACACGAAAAGAAAACTGGTATAGTGAAGATATGTTTGTGCGCTTTAAACCTGTAAAAACCTTTGGCACCATTAAAGGAATCGACCCTTTGAAGGGAAAGTTATAAATTTGTAGTCATTCAAATGCAGCGGTATCATAATTCCTCCCGGTAGTTTTTTGCCTTTCCGATTGCTAAATATCCAGTCCGTTTGCATTTAAAACATATGTATGAAGAATATCAAGCTGATAGAAGTTCCCAGTGAAATTGGTGCAGGTACCCGTGGTGCCAGTCTTGGCATTGATGCCATAAAAATTGCGGCGCTTGATTTTATGAGTAACTTTTTTGTTCATTTCCCTTCCGAGAAAATAGAAGTGGAAAATAACTTATTGTTTGAGCCAATACAATCGCCTTACGGCAAAAGAATACACGGTGTACTCAATCTCTATGAGAAAGTAAGCAAGGCCGTAAGCGAATCAATCAAAGGGCATTTTTTTCCTGTGGTATTAAGTGGCGACCATAGCACGTCCGGCGGTACCATTGCCGGTATTAAAATGGCCAGGCCCAACAGTAAATTAGGCGCCATTTGGATTGATGCTCATGCAGACCTGCATACACCTTATACGACCCCTACCGGAAACATGCATGGCATGCCGTTAGCTGCTTCTATTGGGGAAGACAATGAAGAATATAAAGTGCATGAGCTGGATGAAAAAACACGGAAGATCTGGGAGCAGTTAAAAAACATTGGCAAAATTTACCCAAAAATATTACCTGAGGATATTGTTTTAATTTCTCTTAGGGATTATGAAAAAGAAGAAAAGGCACTCATTGATAAATATGGCATCAAGGTAATAACAACCAGTGATGTAAGACGAAATGGTGCAGAGAGTGTAAGCCGAAAGGTATTGCGGTATCTTTCAGACTGCTCGGATATTTATGTAAGTTTTGATGTGGATAGCCTTGATTCTTCTATTTCAAAAGGAACGGGCACGCCTGTAAGCAATGGCCTGAAGGAACGGGAAGCAGAAGACCTCATCAGTAAGTTTATGCAAAGCAGGAAGATCTGTTGCTTTGAGATCGCCGAAGTGAACCCTACGCTGGATAAAGAAAACCTGATGGCAGAAATTGCCTTTAATATTTTACAACGAAGCGTAAATATATTAATGATGAATTGACGCATCATCCTCGGGTGCATTTGAAATCGCTGTGGTTGACCTCACCCCCCGCCCTCTCCCAACGAGAGGGAGTCAGACTCTGCTAACTCAAGCCTTTTTGCAGACGGTCGAAAATGTTTCGTTTTCAGTTCTATTCGGCGAAAAATTAGTGCCCCTTATAATTTACTCCAAAGGAGATGGTTTTCAACCCAGCAAAGGATCCATTTCTATAGCTTTGTCTCACATCCCCCTCCTTTGTATTGTTTTTTTTTAAGGAAAGTTTTCCATTGCACCATTGCTAACACATAAACAAATAACGTGAAAGATAGGCCGGGCCTGCACGGACAATTTTACAGGTTACCGTTGATGTAAATTGATGAAGTGTAACAAAATAAAATATTTAATCTTGTTTAACTAAACTTTAAGTTATAGTACTAAACTTTACAAACTATTTTGTAGACTTTTAAAAAGTCAAGCTGATAATTTATCAAACCCCTTATGATGAAATTTTTTACTCCCCTTTTTTTAATTGCCTTTCTTCAATGCTCTTTCCTGTTTTCATCTGCACAATCCATTAGCGGTACCGTAAAAGATACAGCAGCTAATAAAGTTGTCAGCAATGCAGTGATTGCATTATTAACTACAGGCGATTCTATCTTGTACAAATTTACCCGCAGCGATAAAGACGGGCACTTTGACATCAATACACCTGCAACCGGGAAATATATCCTGCTAATTACACACCCTTATTTTGCTGACTTTATTGATGACATCACTGTTCCTGCAACAGGCTTGAAAATTAATACTGTGGCTTTAACATCAAAAAGCAAATTGTTACAGGAGATCATTGTCAGAACCGGCACGCCTATGAGGATAAAAGGCGACACTACTATTTTTACAGCCGATAGTTTCAAGGTAAGTGCCAATGCAAATGTGGAAGAATTATTAAAAAAATTACCCGGCATACAGGTTGACAAGGATGGTAAAATAAAGGCCATGGGTGAAACGGTAGAGAAAGTATTAGTAGACGGTGAAGAATTTTTTGGTGACGATCCCGGCATGGCAGTTAAGAATCTCCGGGCTGATGCTGTGAAAGAAGTGCAGGTTTATGACAAGAAAAGTGACCAGTCAGAATTTACAGGCATTGATGATGGCAAAACTAAAAAAACGATTAACCTGAAACTAAAGGATGACAGAAAACGAGGTTATTTTGGTAAAATAGACCTTTCGGGTGGCTTGCAAAAAGAAATCGATGACCGCTACAATAATAATATTATGCTGAGTTCATTTAAAGGAAAAAGAAAACTGGCAGCTTTTTTACTAAATGGAAACACAGGCCAGGATGGGCTAAGCTGGCAAGACAATGAGAAATTTGGGGGCAATGACGGCTTTTCTGTAAGTGCTGATGATGACGGCAATGTAAATTTCAGCATGCAAGGTGGCAATGATGACGAACCACGGGTGAATACTCAAAACGGTTACTTCAAAAACAATAACATTGGATTTCATTACTCCAACAAATGGAATGATAAACTGTCGTTGTCCCTTTCACCCAAATACAATTTACAGGATTATTCCAATGTTAAAAGGATGTTTACCCAAACCCAGGTGGCCGATTCTTTCTTTAATAACAATGCCGTTGAAAATGTTCATGTTAATAAGCAATCTTTTAAATTCGGCGGTGTGTTCGATCTAAAGATCGATTCCTCCAATTCGTTAAGAATTACTGCTAACACTAATATTTATAGTACGGAAAGTGAATCATATACAAACTCAATAAATACTGGTAAATCCGGTAATAAAAATAACACCAGTGTAAGGCATTTAACCACCAACTCTGATAAACAATCTTTGTCAGGCAATCTTTTATTCAAGCATAAGTTTAAAAAACTCAGAAGAACGTTTTCTTTGATTATAGACGGCAATTCATTGAATACTGATGGTACAAACTTCCTGGAATCTAATAACGAAATTTATGCTGGAGGCGTATTATCTACAAGCCAAAAATTTGACCAGCAAAAGAATTACGAAAAAAGCAGCAACCGGTGGGTGGCAAAAGCCGTGTATACAGAGCCTTTGAGCAAAAAGCATTCGCTTGAATTAAACTTTGAGTCAAGTATCAGCAATGGCGATAATAACCAGAAGACATATTCCTTTTCCCCTCAGTCTGGCAAGTATGATTTCATGGTAGATTCTCTCACCAATTTGTTCGATCAAAAAATAACTGTTTACAAGCCCGGGTTTAGAATAAGTTTTAACGATAAAAAAGTAAAATACAACTTCGGTGCAGGACTTGGATTTACCAATTTTGATCTAACTGATCATACTATTGGCAAAACCTATCTACGCCGATATACCAACTTCTTTCCCAATGGAAGTTTGACCTACACCTACAAGAGCAATCATAACCTGAGGCTTTATTATAATGGCAATTCTATTCAGCCACGCATTGACCAGTTACAGTTGTTAAGAGATAACAATGATGTTTTTAACCAGTACCTTGGCAACCCGCTGTTGAAGCCAGCTTTCAGCCATCGTATCAGCGTTTCTAATCAAAACTATAATTTCCTTAAGGATTTCTGGATGTACCAGTCCATCAATTTTAATGTAACCTCCAATGCGATCACCAATAGCCGAATTATCAATCCGGCCACTGGTACAACGATAAGCCGGCCCGTGAATACAAACGGTAATTACAATGCATCTGTATATAGCGGGCTTAGTTTTAAGAATAAAAAAACGGGTATCCGTTTTGATTTTGGTCCAACTGCCAGTTTCAATCATAGTGTAGAAATCATAAACAATCAAAACAATACTTCAAAAAATATAAATGCGGGCGTTAGTGTCAACCTTTACAAATCGAAGGATAAAAAGTACGACATCAGTGTTTCAAACAGGTTTAATTTTAACAGCAATACGACTCAACAGTATGCCCAAACAATAAAGTACAACACCAATGAATTGGGCGTGGATGGAACTTTGTACATTAAAAAAGTATGGTCCATTAAAAGCGATTTCAATTATTATGTTCGCCAGAAAACACCCCAGTTTCAGAACAATCTAAGTAATAGCCTATGGAATGCACGCATCCAGCGTACGTTTAAAAAAGATGAGTTCACAGCCTATTTTAGCATAAGGGACATACTAGATCAAAACACCAATGTTCAAAGAAACTTTTACAGCAATACCTTGTCTGAAGTAAGTAATGAACGCTTGCGCCGATACTGGATGGTGGGTTTTACCTGGGACTTTAAAAACAAATCAGCCAAAGCTTCTACAAACGAACAACCAGCCAAATAACTACTATGAAATATAAAATATGCTATCTTATTGCATTTGCAATATCAGGGTTTACCGCCACAGCACAACAGTTTATCAACAAAGGCACCATTGAGTTTGAAGTAATTACCAATGTAAAAAAAACCATGGGTAACAGTGGCTTTTGGGAGCAGTTAAAAGATCAAATGCCTGCGTTTAAAACTGCTTATTACAAATACACTTTTGCTGATAATAAGAGTATCTATAAGTTTGACCACTACGATGATACAAAAGCCAAAGTGCCGGAGTTTTTAAGGCGTGGCGAAGATGACAATGAATGGTACCATGATTTCAATTTAGGACAGAACTACATGCAAAAAAATATGTTTGGAACGGTCTTAAATTTAAAGGACAGTATCAAACAAATTCATTGGAAGCTTACAAACGAAAGCCGGCTGATTGCAGGTTTCAATTGCCGGAAAGCAGTTGGTAAAATATTAGACAGCGTGTATGTGTTTGCATTTTATACTGATGAAATTACCATCAGCGGCGGGCCCTGCACCATTAATGGGTTGCCGGGTATGATATTAGGGTTAACCATTCCACGCCTATACGCTTCTATGATGGCAACTAAACTTTCTACAAACGATATCAAAGAAAATATCATTAAACCTACCCTCTCTAAAAAACTGTTTACCTCTAAAGAATTAAAGGCCATTTTAGATGAAAGGATAAAGGAAGAAACAAGTAACCGGGAAGCAAATGATGATGAAAAAAACTGGATAAATCAGTTGTACTGGAATACATTGTTATAGATCCTGCCTTCACTTTTTATAGGTGAATAAGATGCGCAACAAAAAAACGATTGGCTTTTAGCTAATCTTTTTTTTGTTGTATCCTTTGCCATTACGGTGAGCACATTACGAAAATTTTTTAAATGCCCCTTATTTGATCAACTCAAGCACAACGGTTTTATACGAACCAACTGTAAGGTCTTTCAGCCCGGACTTTTCTTTATTAATAATATCCATGTACTGAGAAAAACCGGCAGTCCTTTGGGCATATTTTGCAAACGAAATGGTCTTGTCTGTTTTTGCAGTGTTCATTACCACCATTACAGTTTGCTTTGCATCGTACCGAAAGTATACATACACTCCATCTTCTGGAACGTACTGCATCATTTTCCCAGTCATAAGAGCAGAAGATTGTTTTCGATAGTTTGCTAATGCATGCACATGCCGCCATATTTCATGATCCTTCACTGTTCTTCCGCTTAGCTCAAATTTATTAGCAGTATCGCCGGGAAATCCCCCGGGAAAATCGAGCCTTACATATCCGTCGTTGGGACTTGTAACACCCGTTGTAGCTAACTCAGCTCCATAATAAATTTGTGGTATACCCCTGCTTGTGAGTAGCCAGCTCAGGGATGATTTATATTTATCGTTATTCTCACCCACAACAGAATAGAATCTCGGCAGGTCGTGGTTATCCAAAAAGATCACATTGCGCATCGGGTCTTTATAAACAAAATCCTGCGCAAGTGTGGTGTATAGCTTATTGACACCGTCCGTCCATCCAAAATCTTTGGTCATTGCATCCTGTATGCCCCACAAGGTTTGAAAATCAGCGGCCGCCTGCAGGTTGCTTTTAAAAGGAATGGTGTAATTATTCTGAACAAAATAGCTTTGATTAGGTACGCCATGTACCCATGTTTCGCCAAACATTGTGATCTGGGGGTATTCATCCGTCAATGCCTTGTTGCAGCGGTTCATAAATTCCAAGTCATTGTAAGCGTAGGTATCAATACGCCATCCATCAATACCGAATTCTTCTACCGTCCATACAGCATGTTGTATCAAAAAATTAGCTACATAAGGATTGTTTTGGTTTAGGTCGGGCATTTGAGGGGTAAACCATCCATCAGCCATCTGTTTTCTATCCTGCGGTGCAGCGTAAGGGTCAAACAATACCTGGTCTTTGTAAGATGAATTTGTATAGGCTGCCCATTGGTTTAGCCAGTCTTTCATTGGCGGATCGACAACGGTTTTATGAAACAAGCCTACATGATTGTAAACCGCATCCTGGATGATCTTCATGCCCTTCACATGTGTGGCATCGATCAGTTGCTGATAGGCTTTTTCGCCACCTAAGCGTGGATCAATCTTATAGTGATCCGTAAAAGCGTACCCATGCTCCGTGCGGTTAGGCATATCATTTTCGATTACCGGATTCAGCCATAAAGTGGTAACGCCCAATGATTGTAAATAATCAAGATGATTGGTTATGCCTTGCAAATCGCCACCATGGCGGTTAAAAACAGTATCCCTGTTCAATGACTGGTCACGCATGCCAGGGATGCGGTCATTGCTTATATCTCCATTGCTAAACCTGTCAGGTAATACCAGGTAAATAAAATCCCTTGATGTTACACCCTGCGCAAATGATTTACCCTTGCCGGAACGGCGGGCTTTTAATTCGTATTGAAAATTTATATTCCTCACAAATGGAAAGCTCAGTTTGCCTGCCTTGGCAGTTGCATCAATCACGAGGTCAAGGAAAATATAGTTAGGGTTTTCAACGCGGTTGATCTTCACAAGGCTTACGCCCGGCGCCAGCTTTACTCCTGCCGGCCCCATTTTGATCATAGGGAAATTATCAGCCATTTTATCTCCATGAACCATTACCTGCACTTTATTCAGTTTCATGCTGATCCACCAGTTGGTTGGATAACACTTGTAGTCATTTTGTGCAACAGACAATAAGGAAAGGCACACAACAACCGACAACATAAAAACACTTTTCATACGTCTATTTTATTTTTATTCTAAGGGTTAACAGTGCTGCCAGTATCATTAAAATTCCTCCCAATACAATTGTGTAAATGGCATTACCATTGAATATATGTTTTGTAAAAAAGCCCAATAAGGTTGCTGCCAATATTTGCGGTATCACAATGAAAAAATTAAAGATGCCCATGTACACACCCATTTTATTAGATGGCAACGCAGCCGTAAGCATAGAATATGGCATTGATAAAATACTTGACCATGCAAGCCCTACGCCAGCCATACTTAAGATGAGCAGGTACTTGTCTTTAAATAAAAAGAAAGAAATCAGGCCTGCACCCCCTGCAACCAAACAAATTAAATGAGTGGTAGGCCTGGAAGTTTTTTTTGCCAAGACGGGTAATAGAAAAGCAAAGACAGCGGAGAATCCATTGTAGCAGCCAAAGAGCACTCCTACCCAATTCCCGATTTCATTATACTCTTTTGAAGACGTATCAGTAGTGTTAGCAATATTTTGCGCCAGCCCCGGCGTAGCATAGATCCACATGGCAAATAAAGCAAACCAAGTAAAAAACTGGACAACTGCCAGTTGCTTCATTGTATCGGGCATCAGATATAGATCATTCACCACTTCTACCAACCCGTTCTTTTTATTACTACTCCAGAAATAACCAGCAAGCAATTGTATCAACCCAAAACTTGCAATGCCAAGCGTTAATACATACAATTCTTTTTCGAGGGGCATTTCTAAATGCTTTGCATTGTAGTAATACAGCAGCAAGGTTAAGATGGCACCAACGATTAGCCACACGATCCCCTTATTGTAAAATGATTTAACCGGCGTTTTTATGATCGAATGATCTATTTGCTGCAGTTCAGCCGATTCAAAACTTTTTAATTCTGCAGGTGAATATTCTTTTGTGGTAAAAACCGTGTAAGCAACTGACAAAAAAAACACAGCGGCACCAATGTAAAAAGAAATTTTAACGGAGTCAGGTATCATTCCCTGCGCAGCTTCGTTGGACACACCGGATAAGGTTAATAAATAAGGCAGCATAGATGAAACCACCGCACCAATACCAATAAAAAAGCTCTGCATCGCAAAGCCTGCCGTACGCTGTTCATCAGGAAGCATATCGCCAACGAACGCACGAAAGGGTTCCATTGAGATATTGATGGATGCATCCAGTAACCACAACATGATTGCTGCCATCCACAGTGCCCACACATTTGGAAAAACGATCAGTGCCAATGAAGCCAGCACAGCGCCTATCAGAAAAAACGGCCTTCTTCTGCCCCACCGCGGAGACCATGTTTTGTCACTAATATAACCTATCACCGGCTGCATGATCAGGCCTGTTAATGGAGCTGCGATCCATAAGATGGGTATGTCGTCAATATTTGCTCCAAGCGATTGAAATATCCTGCTGACATTTGCATTTTGCAATCCAAATCCAAATTGAATACCAAGAAAGCCCACACTCATATTAATGATTTGGTTTAGGCTTAGCAACGGTTTTCTTGCAGTAACAAATTGTGACATAGCAATCGTTTAAAAGTGGAAATTTGTGTAAAAAATACACATTGGCAAAACTACAATAAAAAACATCCATTTTCGGGTGGATGTTTTTTAATTGAAAAATTATATTACAAAGCCGTCGGTTAAAACGGCGCCTTTCTTTAACACCACAATGCCATCTTTAACTGCATATAAAGAATGGTCTGTATCAGGCAGATGGCTTCCACCGTTGATCCGTACATCGTTTCCTATCCGGCAGTTTTTATCAACGATTGCATTTTTGATATAACAACGATCGCCAATACCAATTTTAGGAATATTCTTCCCCGTATTACTGGCGATTTCGCTCAAGGTTTCATAATAATCATTACCCATGATATAGCAGCTTACCACCGTAGACCCGTGTCCAATACGGCTTCGCACTCCAATCACGCTGTTTTCAATTCTGCTGGCATTAATAATTGAGCCTTCGGCTATGATGGTCTTTTCCAACGTCGTGCCACTGATCTTGGCCGGTGGCAACATCCTTGCATGACTATAAACGATCTTTTGATTGTCAAACAAATTAAAAGGCGGCAGGTCCAATGTGAGCGAAAGATTAGCCTCAAAAAACGAATAAATGTTTCCAATGTCAGTCCAATAGCCATCATACTGAAAGCTGATCACTTTATGTTTTTCAATGGAGCCCGGAATGATTTCCTTGCCAAAGTCAGTAGCATCTTTTTTATCCGTTTCCAGCAGGTCGAACAACAGTTTTCTGCTGAATACATAGATCCCCATTGAAGCAAGATAATTTCGTCCCTGCGCTTTCATATCGTCGCCGGTATCGCTTGTCCATTCAGACAATAACTCCCTGGCAGGTTTTTCAATAAATGAAGTGATGGTGTTCTCTTCGTTGGTTTTTAATATGCCAAATTCAGGAGCTTCCCTGTCGCCAACAGGAATGGTTGCAATAGAAATATCCGCACCGTTTGATACATGATTATCGATCATCGCCGCAAAGTCCATTTGATACAACTGATCACCACTCAGGATCAAAACATATTCAAAATCGTAATTAACAATATGCCTCAGTGATTGCCTTACAGCATCGGCCGTTCCCTGGAACCACTTTGGATTGTCAGGTGTTTGTTCTGCCGCAAGAATATCCACGAACCCCTTGCTAAAAAGGCTGAACTGGTAAGTATTTTTGATGTGCTTGTTTAAGGAAGCCGAATTGAACTGAGTAAGTACTAATATCCGGTTAAGACTCGAATTGATACAATTGGAGATGGGTATATCCACCAAACGGTATTTACCGGCAATGGGTACCGCAGGTTTGCTTCTGCTTGCAGTTAAAGGGTATAACCTTGACCCTGCTCCTCCTCCTAAAACAATGGCGATGACTGATGCGCTTTCCATATATTACAAGTTATTTGTTGGTAAATTTATTGATGCTTTTTTAAACGAACGTATTTAATATTATCAAGCTCATTTCGTCCCGGCCTATCATTAATTTTTTTATTGACCGGGCATCAGTGTTTCAATGTGGCTTCAGTGGCGTCGCACTCTTGTACATTGTATCAATTAGCAACAATGGAGCGGTGGCTTACAGGGTTAAGATGCCATAAATCATTTTAAACTCTCATACAACTGAATATAACTCTTCGTACTGGTTTCCCAGCTAAAGTCAAGCTTCATAATTGTACTGATTATTTTTTTTAATAGCTTGGGTTGATTGTACATTTCCAAAGCCCTGTTGATCGAATAAGTAATGTCCCATACAGTGGCATCATTAAAACGTATGCCATAGCCACCGGTATCACCGAAGTCAATAACTGTATCCCTTAATCCCCCCGTATTCCTTACAATGGGCACCGTTCCGTAACGCATTGCATACATCTGGTTGAGTCCACAGGGTTCTACCCTGCTTGGCATAAGTAAAAAGTCTGCACCTGCATACATCTGATGGCTCAGTTTTTCATTATAACCAATTTTGGAATTATAATATCCTGTAAGCTGTGTCTTCATATTTTCTAATTCCCACTCCACAGCAGGCTCGCCACTACCCAATATTAAAAAGTTCATTTTGCCTTCCAGGTGGTATACAGCATCGTAAATGGCCTGTGGCAGTAAGTCTGCTGCTTTTTCATGTACCAAACGGCCTATGAATATAAACAACGGTTTTGCTATATCAAGATCAAAAAGATCGCACAGTATTTTTTTATTAGCAAGCTTTCCTATAGCTGCATCTTCGGCAGAAAAATTAGGGGTAATATAAGTGTCTATTGCAGGATCCCATACAGCAGCGTCTATGCCATTTAATATTCCGGTACACTTTCCCTTTTCGTATTCAAATAAGTTTTCAAGGCCATTCGCATTGTGGCGGATATCCTCCATATAACTCTGACTTACGGTAGTTACTTTCCGCACACATTTAACGGCGCTGGCCAAAGGATTTATATTGTTTTGCCAATCCAGTTTTCCCCATTCCCATGTGTCCCAGTTAGGAATATACTTTGACTTATCCCAGCCCATGACCCCCTGGTATTGTGCATTGTGTATGGTAAGCACGGTAGGCACCGTATTTAAGTGGCGGTACGCAAAGCAATGCTGCATCATAAATGGTATAAGCCCTGCCTGGTGATCATGTACATGCACAACGTCGGGCCTGTGCTGCCATTGAGCTAACCAATCTACCACTGCAATCTGAAAAGCCGTGAAGCGCTCGGTGTCATCCTCATAGCCATACACCATTTCCCTGTCGAGCAATCCATTGATATCTACAAGGTATAGATCGAACCCCAGTTTATTTGTCTTCTCTTTTATGATCGTATAATTGAACCAATAGGCACCCATGCCGAAGGAGCCTTTGTGTACTATATCAAAGTCATGTTCATATAGAAATTTCGTTCTGTACATTGGCATAACAACCTTAGCAATATGGCCGAGTTGATTCTGATATTTAGGCAGAGCGCCTACTACATCACCTAGCCCTCCTGCTTTGGCTACAGGATAACATTCTGCGCTAACGTGTAAAATTTCCATTGAATATATGAATTGTTAATCGCCTTCAAATTAAGAAGGTTTTTGTTACAAACAAATTAAGTAATGAAAATTTTTCCTAATGCTAAAAATATTCTACTTTGGGCAACTTAAAACAACCACTCTATTATGAGCCAACCCATCGGTGCAACTCCAACGACTAAATGGTCGCAATTCGGAACACTCATTACAGTCTTTTTCTTTTGGGGATTTGTAGCTGCAAGCAATGACATTTTAATTCCTGTTTTTAAGAAGGCGTTCGATTTATCGCAGGCTCAGAGCCAACTGGTTTCCGTTGCGTTTTATGTGGCATATACTGTGGGTTCAATCATATATTTTGGTATATCAAAAGCGATTGGCGATGATCTTTTAAATAAGATTGGTTATAAGAACGGGATTGCTGTCGGCTTAATTATTTCTGCCATTGGCACGCTCCTCTTTTATCCAGCAGCTAATAATTCTTCATTTACTTTAATGATCACCGGGTTGTTTATCGTAGGTCTCGGCTTTTCCTTACAGCAGATTGCAGCCAATCCTTTGGCGATCATAATGGGTAATCCAAAGACGGGTTCACAAAGGCTTACAATGGCAGGTGGTGTAAATAATTTTGGTACTACTATCGGGCCTTTGCTTGTTAGTTTCGCTATTTTCGGAAGTGTTGCATCCGGTTCCTCTGTAGCAAGCATTGAAAGCGTTAAAATACCTTACCTCATTCTTGGTGCTGCATTTTTGCTGGTAGCATTATTCATTAAATTCTCATCGGTTCCCAATAAAATAAATCTGGATGAAGTAGCAGAGAAGGAAGCTGTTGTAGAATCAAAAGTGTTACATAAATCTTCAGCAATGCAATACCCGCAGCTTGTGATGGGCATGATCGGCATTTTTGTATATGTAGGCGTAGAAGTATCAACAGCCAGCAACCTGCCTGCGTATATGGAAACACATTTAAACATACCTACCGAAAAAATAGCTCCGTATATTTCTTTGTATTGGGCTAGTTTAATGATTGGCCGCTGGACAGGCGCTGTGGGTGCCTTTGATGTAAGCAAGGGCCTTAAGCAGATATTGAGTTTCTTAATGCCTTATCTTGCTTTTGGAGTTTTCTTACTGGTAAATACTATTGCGCAACATGATGTTACGCAATTTTTCGTATATGCTTTTGTGATAGCTGTAATGATCGTGGGCGATATTTTAAGTAAGGGAAACCCTGCAAGGATGCTGCTTATTTTTTCAGCACTTGGAATAACGGCATTATTGATCGGGATGTTCAGTTCCGGTATGGTAAGCGCTTATGCGTTTATAAGTGTAGGCCTTTTCTGCAGTACACTTTGGCCTTGCATCTTTACATTGGCAGTTGCCGGCCTTGGCAAAAATACCGGCCAGGGAAGTAGCTTACTCATCATGATGATCATGGGAGGAGGAATTGTCAGCTATGTACAGGGTGTTCTTGCTGATAAAATAGGAATTCAATATAGTTACATTATTGGCATAGCGTGTTTTGCTTATCTTGCTTTTTATGCTATCAGGGCCAAAATAGTTTTACGCTCTCAAGGTATAGATTACGATGCATTAAATGCTGAAGGCGGTCATTAGTATAATTATTGCAATACACTTTTTTGCTTCAATTATATTTGATGTGCTGCTAAGTTAGGTTTGGTATGTTCCTCATTGCTGGAAATGTACAGGTGAGTGACACAAGGATGCTCAATTGAAATACAAATGTTTGTAAACAAAGTAATTTTCTTAAAGTATGGCACTGAAAGGTGAATGGATAGTCAACAACTGGCCATTCACCTTTCACGTTTAGCTTAACCGTTGCCTATAAAAATAAACACAAATACCGTTGGTGTTATGAAAAAAAAATACGCAGTTGGAATTGATGTCGGCGGCACTACCGCAAAGTTTGGGATAGTAGACCGAAGCGGCAACATCCTTGAGCAGGACCGTGTACCAAGTAATGAGCATGAAGTGGTGGAGGATTTTATTGACGACATGCATGCCAAATTGTTTCCCATGATCGAGAAGGCCGGTGGCATCGGCAATTTTGTAGGAATCGGCATGGGCGCACCCAATGGAAATTTTTATTCCGGTACAATTGAATACGCTCCCAATCTAAAGTGGAAAGGAATTATACCTATCGCAGAATTGATGGAAAAAAAATTTGGTATGGTCACCAAACTTACCAATGATGCCAATGCGGCTGCGGTGGGTGAAATGATGTACGGCTGCACCAAAAACATAAAACATTTTATTACGATTACGTTAGGTACCGGGGTAGGCAGCGGCATTGTAATCGATGGAAAGATAGTGCTTGGCCACGATGGATTTGCCGGCGAACTCGGACACACCATTATCCGGCCAGGTGGCAGGCTGCACAAATCAACGGGAATGAGGGGTAGCCTGGAATCATACGCATCGGCTACCGGTGTACGTGAGACTGCCATTGAAATGATGACAGCGCATCCCGAAGCATCCAGCTTGTTACGCAACTACCGCATCAATGAACTAACCAGTGAAACCGTGTACGATTGTGCTATGCAGGGCGATACAATAGCGAATAATATTTTTGAATTTACAGGTCAGATACTCGGCGAATCACTCGCAAATTTTGTGATGTTTTCGTCACCGGAAGCAATTGTATTATTTGGGGGACTAACGAAGGCAGGTAACCTCTTGCTGCATCCCACCCGTAGGCATATGGAAGCAAACCTGCTACCTATTTTTCAAAACAAAGTGAAACTGCTATTTAGCGAATTAAAGGAGGCTGACGCAGCAATATTGGGCGCCAGTGCGTTGGTATGGAAGATGAAGTTGTAAAGGTTTATTTTTTTCAATAGGTAATATAAAAAGACAAACCGATCAGGTCGGTTTGCCTTTTTGTTTATCGAATTATTGGCATATTCCTATTGGCGTATTGATTATCGGCGTATGTTTATCGGCGTCGTAGAGACAAGGCAATGCCTTGTCTCTACGCGGTAATGCGGTGATGCGGTAACGCGGCAATACGGTTTTATTTGTTGAATTTGTCATCCCGCCAATTGGATGGATTGTTGGCAATATAATTTTGAATGGTTTCAAAAGACCGGGCATCACGAATTATATGATCGTAAAAAAGCCGCTGCCATCCAAATTGTGAATTGATAAACCGGGCATTTTTATACACCACAGATTTGTATGATCCTACAATGGATGAAATGGTGTGTTTGCCCTGGTTTTGAAAACGCATTTGGCCGATGTTGTTATTGGTTGATGGGCCTGGTTGTTTTTTGGTAGTATCGTTTGACGGCGTTTCATTTGGTATTGTATCGTTTGACGCCATTTCATTTGGTTTTGGTATTGTAGAGACAAGGCATCGCCTTGTCTCTACGTCCAATCGATCTACCCGTGGTTTATCAATGATCAAAATCCCGTGCATATGATTAGGCATAATAACAAAATTTCCCAATTCAATAAATGAAAAATGAAGAGGTATCTCCAGCCAATATTTTTTTGCTAATTTTCCGGTAACATTTAATTCCATTGCAGCATAAGGCAAATCTTCTACTATTTCACCAAAGGAATGTAACCTATGTTTTGTACATATTGTTATAAAATAAGCAGCATTGCTGCCATAGTCCCATGTTTGTAGCCTGGCAGATGGTATGCGGTATTTATCTTGATATTTGTCGGGCATAATCAATGTTCATTTCAAATCATTTTTCCAGCATTGCCCGCCTGATAAATTTAACCGGTGCAGTGCCGTAACCAAGGAACCTTTCATGAAATCCTTTCAAGGTATATTTGGAACCCATTTTCTTTTGATATGCAGCTCTCAAAGCCAATATCTCAGTAGCGCCGGTAAAATAAGAACATAGCTGCACCTGCGATACCGTTGCCCGATGATATTTTTCCTCCAGTTGCGCCTCTTCCTGGAATGCTTCGTTCTTCAACAGGTTTATGACATCCATTTTTGAATGGTTCAGGCAATGGATATCATAATCTATGATCACATTGCAACATTCCCGCAAACTCCATTTGTAAAACATCAGCCACATTTCAGGAGCATCATTGCCCCACCCATTTTCGAGCATCATCCTTTCGCAATAAACTGCCCAGCCTTCTGACATGGCACCATTTCGAAACACGGCTTTTACAATGTCCGAAGATTTCTTGCTGTTGTAAACCCCTTGCATACAATGGCCCGGCATGGCTTCATGAATAGTAAGTATCTGTAAAATATAATCGTTGTTTTCCCGTAACTGGCTTTCGGCTTTTTCAGCAGGCATGGCGCTTAGGTCAGCAACATTATAATATGCAATAGATTTCTTTTGATAAGGCAATGGAAAATTGGCGGAAGCCATTGCCACCCCTCTGGCAAAGGCCGGCATCAACCTCACGATAACCGGAGCGCTGGTATCAAAATCGAAAAGCTCTTTTTTTATGATAAATTGTTTCAGGTCTGATAGCTGTTTATTAATTGTATTAAATATCTCCGCAACCGGAACATGGCTCAATGATATTTTATCGATCACAGTTTTTATCAATAAGAGGCTGTCAGATGGTTTCAACATACCATCGCAGTATTTTATCCAAAGCTTATTGGCTATTCCATACATCTCTTTGTGATACGTTCTTTTCGCAGCAATGGCTTTACGGTATATTTCTTTAGCCGTATAATCAGTTACCATATCATACTGAAACTTTTCATTAAAAAGTTTTTCACCAATCCGAAAGCTGCGAAACGAATAACTTCTTTGAGCAAGTATCTTTTTAAGTGCTGCAATATAATTGTTGATCGCACCCACTGTAAGACCAATATGCTGTTGCAATGCATTTTTATCAGTAGTAGTTAAATGAGAAACGTTAATCGAATCTGTCAATGAATTACCAAATATAGAAAGTGAACCCTCATTTTGTTTTATGGCAAGTTCAATATGCTCTTTTGTGGGTTGAGATAGAGTGCTGAGTGCAGCAGCATAATATTTGCCGGCATATTGTAAACGTCGTGAAAGCATTTTCAATCTTTCATCCAGCGACAAATCCGTTTGCGAAATAATATTAAAAGCTGACCCGCCAATGTTATATCTTGAAGCATCCCAATGATGTATCTTGAAAACTTCTACTTCCCAAATGGCCTTCTTTAATTGATTTTCGATAATGTTATAAGAGATTTTATCATCCTGGCTTAAATTTTTCAGTTCGATTGTATGCAACGAACTAAGCCACTGTTTTGAAAAAGAAACAGTGCTGGCAAAATAAGCAGCATCAGGAATTTGAAGATGCTCATAATACTTGCCGTAACCCATAGATATCGCTCCGGCAGTGTTTTGTTTCCAATACGCATCTATAAATTTTTCTTTAAAGGAATCAAAAGATTTTTGAGTGGTTGTTTGCGCATTCGAATGCGCAACCCAGCAAACAGCAACCAGAATTAATAATTTTTTCATATTATGGAAAGGTATTTATTTCTTTATTATTGTCAGCTAATCCCCATCCCCTGAAGGGGGATTCTTCGGCAAGCTTACTCCTTTTTGAAGATTATACCTATAAGAAAATTGGTAATTAATTTTTAGCACTAAGGATTGCAGTTCTCCTACCACCCTATTTTTTTAAGATGAAAGTTAAATAGTGAAATTTTAACTATTAAATTTTTATATAAAATCATTGAGCTGTCCGAAGACCTCCCCTTTAGGGGACGGGGGTGGTAATCTACACCACCAGTCCCAACAAATCTTCCTTTCCCAAATGCTTCAAAACATTTACATCCGTCTTAATCAGATCATTCGCCAATTCTTTTTTTGATGCCTGTAATTTCATGATTTTTTCTTCGATAGTATTGGGACAGATAAGCCTTACTGCCACCACATGTTTTTCCTGCCCGATGCGGTAGCAGCGATCAATAGCCTGGTTTTCCACAGCAGGGTTCCACCACGGATCAACGAGGTACACATAATCAGCTTCCGTTAAGTTGAGGCCTGTGCCCCCGGCTTTCAGGCTGATGAGGAATACACGGATATCATCATTGTTTTGAAAATTGCTCACCGCAGCAGCACGATCTTTTGTTTGGCCGGTCAGGGATTCATAGGCAATATATTTGGCAGATAATTCTTTCCGTACCAGGTCAAGCATGCCAACAAACTGTGAGAACACTAATATTTTATGATGACGGTGTTTACTTTCGATCTGTTCTATCAGGACCCCAATCTTCGTGGAGGCATCGCCGTAAAACGCCTCATCTTTTAACAAAGCAGGCGAGTTACATATCTGCCGCATTTTGGTGAGCCCCTGTAGAATGTTCATGCTATCCCTGCGAAGATCCTCCTCCGGTTTGTGCAGCAGGTAATTGCGAAATTCCTTTTCGTAGGCATCATATACTTTGCGTTGCTCCACTCCCATTTCACAGTAAATGATCATTTCCGTTTTCTCTGGCAGCTCGGTGGCAACTTGTTTTTTTGTACGGCGCAAAATAAACGGGTTGATCCTTTGCTGCAGTTCTTCAGCACGCCGACTGTCACCAAATTTATCGATCGGCTGGGCATAGATATCTTTAAAATATTGTGCATTGCCCAGCAGCCCCGGACAAGCAAAGCTCAGTTGCCCATACAAGTCATAGGTATTGTTCTCGATAGGCGTACCTGTTAGTACCACCTTATTTTTCGATCGCAACAAACGGGCTGCCTTGTATCGTTGCGAGTCGGGGTTTTTAATGGCCTGCGATTCATCCAGGAAAATATAACAAAAATGAAATGTCTTCATGAAATGGATGTTCGTCAGCAGCATTCCATAAGTGCTTAATACAATATCGTATTCCTTGAATAAATGATTGCTTCGAACCTTACTATTGGCCTGGATGGTCAACACTTTCAGCGAGGGTGCAAATTTTTCGAGTTCATCCTGCCAGTTGAATACTAGCGAGGTTGGCACTATCACCAGGTGTGTTTGCCCTCCATGCTTTTGGCGCAACAGCAGCATAAATGCTATTGCCTGTATGGTTTTACCAAGGCCCATATCATCTGCCAAACATCCGCCAAAGCCAAAATCATCCAGGAAGTTGAGCCAGTTCAATCCCTGCTGCTGGTAGTGTCGAAGCGTTGCGTTTAACCCCTCTGGTGATGACGTATTTTCTATGGATTCGAAACCAGCCAATTTGTCGTTGTACAGTTGCAGTTTATCCTGTACCTCATCCGCCAGCATCTCCTTTTCATATAGCGATTTCACTGCGAAAAAGTTGATCCTGGGCGTGCGGAGCTGGTCATCAACAATTTCACCCACTTCAAAATAAGCCAACATTCTTTTGATCCACTCAGCAGGTAGCATGCCCAGTGTACCGTCATCAAGTGTTACATATTTGCTTCCGTTCCTGAGCGCTTTATGGAGTTGGCGCAGACTGGCTTTTTGTTTGCCATAGCGGACATCCACATCCGTATCAAACCAATCAAGTCCGCTGGTAACTTTTATAGACACCTTACCCTTGCTGGCATTCAACCGGTTTTTACTGATCTCATTAAAGCCGAGTATTTTAATATTATTTGCTCCCCATGTTTCAAAGGCATCCAGAAACCAGGCATCTTCTAAAAACTCTTTTTTAGTTATGTAAAAAGCCTGCTGGTGCAGCTGATCAACAAAATCGGGATGCTGTTGCAGTAACAAAGCCGCAAAATTATTCTCTGCCACATCATCACGGTCCACTATAAACGCATTGTCTTTCTGATCCCTTGCATACAATTGCCGTTTGCTTAGCACACTCACTTCCACTTCGCCATAGCGCATTACCGGACTGATCATCACATGCCTGTCTGCATCCGTTAAATAGATCAATTGCCCCGGTGGTGCATCAAAACCATTCTCTTCCAGTTGCTCAGGCGTAGCCGCTACCAGCCACGCATAATGGATTCGAATGGTATCTTCCAGCCTGGCCAGGATAG
The DNA here is from genome assembly GCA_039922375.1 of Ferruginibacter sp. Classification (GTDB taxonomy): domain Bacteria; phylum Bacteroidota; class Bacteroidia; order Chitinophagales; family Chitinophagaceae; genus Ferruginibacter. The sequence goes on along the minus strand of JBDSAA010000125.1, from coordinate 12,510 downwards.
TCTTCCTGAACTCCTCAAATTTTGACTCATGGATCAGCACGATATTGTTGTGCTTTTTAAAATACCCCAGCACCCGAAGCAGGTCCATCATGGCCACCAGGTAAAGTGTACCTTCCGCCAAAATAAAGTAACTATATTTTACGGGCAGGTTGTTTAGCTGAAAAGTTTTATCGCCAATCACCATTTGCCCGCTGATCTCGTAAAAAGAATTTTTTAGGTACACATTCAGTTCCAGTCCTGTTTGCAGCAGGCCCAGCTGCACGGGTGCCAGGCTGGCCGGACTGATGTTTTCCGACACGTCCATTTTGTGATAGTAAGCCGTCACTTGCATTGGATTATTTACAATAGCCCGCAAGGCCTGTAGCCCTGACGCTACCGGCGCTTTGTTATGGTTATTGATAAAAGCTGCAATGCCGGTATAAAATTTAACCGACGCTACTTCATTGGTTTGCCATGCCAGTTCCTGTGCGTCAAGCAGTGTAAGCGGGTTCTTTATCTTATCACCCCTACCAGTAGGCCCTTCGTACAGGCCCACTTGCAAGTGCTTGTAATATTTATGTTCGCTAAATACCATTATCGTGCTGGTAGCCTCTTTATTCTTCGTCAATAGCGGCACTGGGGTAGTGGGCAGTAGTGCCGCAGCCAGTTGTTGCAGGGCAACTTCGTTTACAGGTTGTAGTGTGTTTATCTTTGGTACAATGCTTACCGAGCGGTTCACCCAGTTGAGTTGAAAATGTTCATCTGGGTTGGCCTCATTCTGTAGCCCATAGTGTTGAGCCACTTCCCTTATTTTTTGGTGGCGCAATACCGTATCAAAAAAAATACGCAGGTCAGCCCGCTCCATCATGTTGTACAGCACCTGCACCTGGTGATCGCAGAGTAGATTGCCTGCACCGTTACAGCCGCAGCTAAGTTGAAGTTTTTCTTTCGTATACTCCACCAGCACAGTTGGAAAAACCAGCCCACCACCTGGATTGGTAAAAGAGCCTGAATTGATTTGGATTATTTCGGGCTGCACGGAGAAGAAGCGAACCGCACCCGTATCCGGCATGCTGCTGCTATTGGCTAAAATAAAAGCATGCGTAAGTTCATCAAAACGGAAGTTTTCAAAAACAGTTGCCTGATCGTTGTATGTTGGTGTAATAGACTGCATGCTGGTGCGTAAAAATAAGCCAGCCACCATTAGGATAGAATTTTGAGGAAAACTTTTTGTCCGGGCAGCGGGTCATTGAGCCGCATCGTTGCATCGCCCCCTTGTACTTTTACAGCTATGGGCAACTTTAATTGCGTTATAAAAATCAACTGGATTACCCTGCTCAACCGCTAACGGGGCTTTCAACGCCGTGAAGGTTGGGTATAGTTAGTTCCCGACGGCCATCGTCGGCGGTTGATTGTGGATACTACTGTTATAGATAAAATGCTCACAAAAACGGGTAGGCGGCCATAGATAAAAGGTTCCAGTGAAAGTATCATTTCAGTTACAAAAAAACAGGACGGTTCTCATCTCTCTAACCCAATAAATACCCCTAAAATGCTGGCGTGCTTCTTGCTTCTTTGTTTTAAAACAATAGTCAACGCCTTAATTTTTTAACCCGCAATTATTCCTTATCAAAAGGAATAATCTACAAAATTGATGTCATATGAAAATATTTTTTCTCTTTTCAGCTTTATTAATTTTTCAATTTTCGGGGGCGCAAAAAGTAAATCAATGTGGTATCATTATTCCACCAAAGACCACCCAAAGCAATTTCCAATCTGTCTACGAAGCAAAGGGATACATCAATAAAATGTTGGATAGTATCAACTGGAAAGAAAATTTTACCGTACAGGAACAAAACGGTATCAACAACGCCTACGCTACAATGATAAATAACCGGCGGTACATTGTTTACGATAATAACTTTCTTGAAAACCTGGACGGTTATGCCAACACAAAGTGGGCATCTGTCAGCGTGCTTGCCCACGAGATGGGCCACCACTACCGCAATCATCTGATAGATCGCCAGGGAAGCACACCACCAAAGGAACTGGAGGCTGATTATTTTTCTGGTTATGTAATGGCAAAGCTGGGTGCCAGTGCTGAAGAAGCGATCCAGGGAATGGCTGTGATAGCTTCTCCACGTGCCAGTGCATCCCATCCCGCCAAAAACGATCGGCTGGATGCCATCTCGAAGGGATGGAATTATGCCAAAGGGATTTCCAATACCGGCCCTATAGGCAGTACTGCTCCTGCCCCGCCGCCTCAGCAAACCCCGCCACCTGCAGCCAACGATGCAAGCTGGATCTATCTTTACCTGTATGGCAATAGTGAGATGACGGTCTTGCTTTCTGATGACGGCAAATCGTATACGGAAGCTCCGCTAAAAACAACACAGCCGTTTGTTTTTAAATTTGAAATTTACAATTATGGCTGGTTGAAATTTGGCAACGACAACAATGCTAAAAGATACCAGTTGGTGCATGGCAAAGACTATGCTATCATATGGAGCCGCAGAACCAATAATTGGACATTGGTGCAGGTGCCGTAATAATGTTGTTGATTGCAAAAAGAATTTCTGCTTTTGTGTTTCCAACGTATTTTATTGTATTACGTTGTGTTCCGTTGTATTGCGTATTACACGTAAAGACAAGGCAATGCCTTGTCTTTACCAACGTGATTGTATTCCATGATCGATGTGATTAATGCAATGGCTACAATCAACCTCCAACCATCTCCGCAATCTTATAAAAAAAAATCTACGTAGATATTAAAATACCGTAATTTTACTATCCTATTACAAAAAGTATTTATTTTTTTTCTTTCTCTGTATCTCTTGCCAGCTTGCCAATTTTATTTCGCCCCCGTTTGTCTGAATAGCAAAAAATAGGATGATAAATCCAATCGGTCTGAAACCATTAAAATATGTCAACTGAAACCATTCACCTATTATATAACTAAACCAGTTGGTGTTTTCACCGTTGCGTTAAGCAGCCTGCTATTGGCGGGTATGCTGTTAAATATTCCCATAGCAAAAGTTCTGTTCCCCGGCTTTGTGGATATGCCATATAAAACATTGGTTTGCCTGCTGTTTTCTGCCATTGCCATGCTTTTATTGAATAAAGAGAAAGTCGGTAAATGGGATAATATAATTGCATCGGTACTTTCTTTTACTGTTCTATTGATCGCTTTAATTACGCTTGGGCATTATATGCTTGACGGAAGGAAAGAAATGGCTGATTACCTTACTCAACAAACGGAAATCGGGGGGGCAAAATTTTCGGGAATGCCGGCGATCACCGCTTCTCTTTTATTTTTATTAAGCGTTGTGCTATTGTTATTGAGATCCCGCAAGCTTGTTTTTTTAATACATGCTATCCTAATAGCTGGCATAGTATTTCTTTTGTTGGTTTTCCTGATTTCAGTTTCGGGTATAAAAGCAGATAATAATTTTTCGGCAATAAACACTACGTTATTTGAAGCTTCGTTTCTTTTCCTGGCACTTTATTCAGCGGTTTTTTTCAGCTACCCCTTAAGTCATCTTCATTTTTCTTTCCAAAAAAAGATAGCCGCGGTTTTTGTACTGGTTTCACTTCTTCTTGGGATTATCTTTTTTGCCTTTAATAAAAATAATCAAAGGTCACTGGTAAAAGCTAAGTTAGTAGATCATACCAATGAAGTGATATTACAAGCGGAACGGATACGAACGGAGGCATTCGAAATGCAGAATGCAGTGAGAGCGTTCTTTGTCACCGGCGACAGCATCTATTTACCACTTTTTTTCAGCGCAGCTATGGTAATCCGCAACAACATTCATCAGCTTCAAAGCCTTACAGAAGAAGATAATATTCAGCAAAACCGCACTGACACACTGGGAAGTATTATCAGCAATTTTATTACAGCAAGAATAGACTTGATAGCGCTCCGCAAGGCCGAAAAATTTGATGACAAAAAAATTAAACTAACCTTAAAAGAAGGGAATGAAACAATAGCCCTGGCAAAAGCGCTTATAATTGCAATCCAGCAGGAAGAGGACATTACGCTTGCAAAAAGAAAAGCGGAATATGAACAAAGCCTGCAAAGTTCATACCGCGTTATTATTCTTTTGCAGGTTATTACCGGCTTGCTGATGGCAGGCGCCATAGCCGTGATATACAACAACACCAGGGCAAGAAACAAAGCAGCCACTGAGATAAAAAACCTGAATGCAACCTTGGAAAGACGGGTGGAAGAAAAAACCAGGGTAGCGGTTGAAAAGGATCAGCGCTATCTTTTTTTATTGCAAAATATGCGGGAGGGGATACTTATTATCGGGCATAACTGGAAATACCTTTTTGTCAATAATTCCGCAGTACTCCAAACAAACCATCCCGCTGAAGAATTGCTCGGCCATACCATTATGGAGAGCCACCCGGGACTTGAAAAAATGGAATTGTTTAAAGTGCTGCAGCGCTGCATGGCAGAGCGACTGCCGGAGGTTTTTGACTTCGAATACACTTTTGCGGATGGCAATAAATTATGGTCGGAACTGAGCATTCAACCCGTACAGGAGGGGCTGTTTGTATTATCGATGGAGATTACCGAGCGCAAAAAAATAGAGGAGGCACTGATAGCCAGCGAGGAATTAAGCAGACTCATCATTACCTCGGCTCTGGATGCGATTATTTGTATTGATATTCAAAGCCAGATCACCGTATGGAATCCGAAGGCTGAAAAGATATTTGGCTGGAAAGAACAGGATGTATTGGGACAGAATCTTGCCGATACGATCATCCCTGCTCAATATAGGGAAAGCCATCGCAAAGGATTGGAAAAATACCTCGCTACCGGGGAAGGCCCTTTGCTCAATAAACTTATCGAGATTACTGCTGTCAACAGTCATGGAATTCAGTTTCCCGTAGAGATGAGCATTGTGCCTTTTGAACAAAAAGGCAAACTTTTTTTCTGTGGGTTTATAAGAGATATTACTGAACGAAGAAAAGCAGCAGAAAACCTGGAGAATTATGCCGCGGAACTACAGGCTTCTAATTCGGAGCTGGAACGTTTTGCGTATGTTGCCAGTCATGACCTTCAGGAACCACTGCGTATGGCAAGCAGTTTTATGAGTTTGCTGGAAAATAGGTTGGAAGGACAACTGGATGAAACTACCAAACAGTATATCCATTTTGCGGTTGACGGAGCTGAACGGATGAAGACATTGATACAGGCCATGTTGCAATACTCAAGAGTGGGAAATCAAAAAGAAGATTTCATCTCCATTGACCTTAATGAAGTAATGGCCTATGTTACGCAATTATTAGCTGAAGAAATCCATCATTCCAGGGCCACTGTGTCATTTAACAACCTGCCGGCCATTACCGGCAATAAAATACTTATAAGTCAGTTATTTACAAATTTGGTAAGCAATTCTTTAAAATACCATGGTGCTAAAGAACCGGTAATTAAAGTGGGCTCTATTGCAAAGCCTTCTGAATGGCTGATGTATGTAAAAGACAATGGCATCGGTATAGACACGAAATATTTTGAAAAAATATTCATCATTTTTCAACGCCTGCATAACAATACCGAATATTCAGGCACCGGTATTGGCCTTGCTATTTGTAAAAAGATCGTGGATATTCACAAAGGCAAAATATGGCTTGAGTCGGAAGCAGGCGCAGGCAGTACATTTTATTTCTCTATCCCAAAATATATCTTATGAACAAAAACAGGGCGAAAATTTTACTGGTTGAAGACAATGAAGGAGATATTGTATTAACCCTTGAAGCACTAAGGCAGGTTAATATGACCACTTCAATACAAGTGGTGAGGGATGGCGAGGAGGCATTAGAATATTTAAAAAAACAAGGTAAATACCAACATGCGGAAACCCCCAACCTCATTCTATTGGACATCAATCTGCCACGGGTGGATGGTAAAGAAGTGCTGCTGGAAATTAAAAATGATAAAGACCTGATGGCAATTCCGGTGGTGATGCTTACCACATCTGAATCTGAAAAGGATATATTGTATTCTTATCAGCATCATGCCAATTGTTATATCACCAAGCCGGGGGATTTTACAAAATTGATAGACATGGTGCAAAAGCTAAATGATTTCTGGCTCACTATTGCGCAATTGCCTGAATAACAGAAAAACAATTAGAATGTATTTAAGCACTTTGGCCTTAATCATTATTGGGTATGGTAAAATAAAACGTCGTTCCCTGGCCGGGTGTTGATTCGATCCATATTTTACCTCCGTGCAACTCCACTATTTTCTTACAGTTGGCAAGCCCGATACCTGACCCTTCGTATTCTTTACGGGTATGCAGGCGTTGAAATATTACAAATATCCTATCCTGGTGTTTAGTATCTATTCCAATTCCATTGTCTTTAACGGCGAATTGCCAGTATCCCGGAACTGCTTCTGCAGAAATATGGATTTCAGGAGTTGTATCAGGTTTTCTAAATTTAATTGCATTGAGCAGCAAGTTTTGAAAAAGTTGTTTTAGTTCGGTAGTATATCCGTTAATAACAGGCAACACGGTATAGCTGATGCTTGCAGAAGCCTCTGTTATGGAAACATTCAGATCAGCGATTACTTCTTTCAGTTTTTGATTGCAATCCACTTCTTTCAATTCTCTCTTGCTTCCCAGGCGTGAAAACTCGAGCAGGTCAGTTATAAGTACTTTCATTCTTTCAGAAGCGTCCACAATAAGGTTAAAATAAGTCTCTGCCTTCTCATCCAGTTTACCTTTGTACCGTTCCTGCAGCAGACTGGCAAAACCGGTGGTTGTCCTCAAAGGCTCTTGAAGATCGTGGGAAACAACGTAAGCAAACTGCTCCAGCTCAACATTCTTTCTCGCCAGTTCTTTATTGGCAAGCTCCGCTTCTTTTCTTGTCCTTTTTTCTTCCCTCGCAGATTGTAATAGCTGGATGGTTTGTTCTTTTACCTGTTGCTCCAGTTTAATTTTTTGGCTCTTAATAATATTGATCCGGAATTGATAAAAGGTTATAGCAGTAGCAACGATACATATACCCACCAAAAGAATAAACCACCATGTTTTCCAGAAAGGAGGCATCACATGGATGGTGATAGTAGTGGGTTTGGGATTCCATACGCCGTCATTATTAGCAGCCATCACGCTCAATTTATATGTGCCGGGGTTCAGGTTGGTATAGGTGGTGGTTCGTTTATTGCCTACATAATTCCAGTCTTCATCAAAACCTTCCAGTTTGTATGCATATTGATTTTTTTCGGGCAGTGTATAATTCAGGGCCGAAAACTCAAACGTAAATACTGATTGACTATAGGAGATTGTTATTTCGGATGTTTCGCTGATAGGCGATGAAAGGATTGCATCTTTGCCGCTGCTAATACTAACAGGCTTATTGAAAATATCAAAGGCCGTAAAATACACCGGCGGCACAAAATCGTTGTCTTTGATACTATCGGGATAAAAAAAATTCAATCCCTCCGGGCCTCCAAAAAACATTTCGCCATCACTCGCCTGGTACGAACAGCGTGAATTAAATTCACTTCCCTGCAACCCGTCAGATACAACATAATTGCGGCAGGTCTTATTTGCAATATTCAATTTTGATATGCCCTGGTTAGAACTGATCCAAAGATTACCCTTATCATCTTCCTGTGCATCATGTATCATATTATTGGACAGGCCATCCTTTTCTGAATATGCTTTAAAACTCTTAGTGGCAGCATCAAATAAATTTAAGCCAGTAGCCGTTACTACCATGATTTGCCCCGCCCTGCCAGTTGAAATGGATTCCACCATATTATGGCTGATTGTTTTATTATTCGATGGATTGCTCCTGTAATGAGAAAAACGATTGCTTTTTTTATCCAGCACATTTACGCCCACATCCGTAGTAACCCATATATTACCAGCATTGTCTTCGTAAAGCGCATTGATAAAATCGTTGTCAATGCCATTGCTGTCAGCACTGTTTTTATAATGTATGAATGTCTTCTTTTTGCGGTCGTACACATCTACTCCCCCACCCCAGGTACCTAGCCAAAGCAAACCGGAACGATCTTTCAGAACTACATTCACGGTTAACGTTGAAAGGCTGTTGCTGTTGTCGGCTATGGGCAAATGATGGGTGATAGCACCGGTTTTAGTATTAAACAGATCGAAGCCGCCACGTTGATAGCCGATCAGAAGTAACCCTGGTTCTATTTCCACTACAGAAAGCACATAATCGCTGCTGATGGTATTGGCATTGTCTTTATCATGACGGTAATGGGTAAACTTTCTTTTATTTTTATCAAAGCGGTTTAATCCGCCGCCATCCGTGCCGATCCACATAATCCCATCGCTATCTCCCGCGACACATAACACAATATTGCTGCTCAGGCTATTTGAATTACCCGGTATTTCCCTGTATAAACCGAACTTTTCACCATGAAACGCCAGGAAATTTATTCCTCCCGACCAGGTGCCTATCCACATATTATTGATATCATCTTTGTAAATACAATAGATGGAGTTATTACTAAGGCTGCTGTTATCATTGCTGTCGAACTGGTATTGCCTGAATGAACCAGTGGCTTCGTTCAATACACTGATACCACCATTTTCTGTTCCTATCCAAAGATTTCCTTTGCTGTCTTCCGCAAAACTTAGTATATCATTGTGGCAGATACTAAAAGGGTCTTTATCATTGTGTATAAAATTGGTGAAAGTTTGATCGATAGGATTAAAGCGTGCAATTCCGCCTCCCTGCGTGCCTGCCCACATATTTCCTTTTTGATCTTTATAAACAGCTTTTATCCAGTTGGCACCGATGCTGAGTTTGTTACCGGGTTTATTTTTGTAGCAAATAAAGCGCTCTGTTTTAGGCGAATAAACATTCAATCCATCCTCAGTGGCTATCCATAGCATGCCATTGCTATCCTCGGCTATATCATATATTACATCGTGGCTAATGCTATTACCGGTGGCCGTATGTTTATAAGAAATGAATTTGCCGGTGGAGGGATTGAATAAATAAAGCCCATTGAGGGTGCCAAGCCATATTCTTTCCCTGCTGTCAATAAAAATTGTTTTTGCTGTGAAGTCCCCAGCCGTCTTCGGAAAGTAATGGGTGAATGTGTCAGTTTTTCTGTTAAATTTATCAAGCCCGCTTCCTGTTGCTATCCAAATATTGCCTGTTTTGTCTTCGGCCAAATCATTCACGAAATTATTACTGATTGAAGATGTTTTAGCTGCATTGTGTTTGTAAACAGTAAAGCGGTAACCGTCATACCTGTTAATGCCCTCCATAGTGGTAAACCACATAAACCCTTTTTTATCTTTTAAAATAGCACGGACATGCCCCTGTGAAAGTCCATCATTGGTGTTAAGATGCCTGAAGTGAGGTGAGTCGTATTGGGCTATACCCATATAAGTCACATGCATCAAGATAAAAAACAGGATAAAGGCAAAGATTTTCACTGGTGATCTATTGCAGCGTTTAAACGAAAATGATAAAAATGATGCTTTACAAAGCGGACAAGTTATATCAAATAACAGTACTGGTGTGTCAAAAATTAAATGATTAACCCGTAGAAATTTTGCTACCTCTGGATTAAATCAGCGGATTGAGGCAATGTAATTAACCCCAATCCGGTAATTGATATTGCCTGGAGATTCTTTATTTTATGATAATTCAATTGCACAAATGATAAAATTTATTAACGCAAAAATGGCCCGTGAAAGTACCGGCCACTTGAGAACGCTTGTTGGCATTCAATATTTCTATAGCATTATTTTTCCATGATATAATTTTTCACCATGGGCTTGTATTGATAACAGGTAAATTCCTTTACGTACGGGTTTAGCAATCTTGTAGACATTTGCTTCCCTGGTTAATATTATCTTTTGCGAAGACATTTTTTTACCGTCAATTGTATACAGTTCTATCGTTGCATCGCCCGGCACCGCGCCGGTCATTTGAACGTAAATATAATCTTGCCTAACATAGTGAAGTGTTTTTAATCCGCCATCTACATTTGCTTTCACTTGTATGGTATTGTAAGTATTCTTTTTGCCATCCCTATCTGTTTGGGATATACGATAGTAGTTTAGGCTATAAGGATTTTGGTCTGTAAAAGAATAATTGTATGCTGCACTTTCAATTCCTTTGGATGCATTTACAGTGGTTAATGATTCGAAATTCTGGCCATCCCTGCTTTTTTCAAGCGTGAAAAAACCATTGTTTACTTCTTTAGTAGTACCCCACTCAACCAGCACATTCTTTTGTGCAGGCTTTCCACGGAAATATAACCAGCTAACAGGAAGCGGGCGACAGTCTCCGGATGGAGAGAAAACACTCATTGATGAAGTACTGCTTAAAGCACCACCGGTGGTGAGTGCTCTACCATTAATAGTAACGCCTGTGGCTAAATTAATTGCTCCGCTGTTGCACACGATCGTACCATTGAAAATTGAATTGCCATTTATATTCACTGCACCATCCACCATCCAATAAACATTACTTGCCTGTGTTCCATTGATCAATATAACTTTTGCCAAAGTGCTTGTTGTGAGCGCTCCTTTTAACTTAAGAACAAATACAGCACTGGTGTTACCCTCAGCATTCAGGTAAAGTGAATCTGTGAATGTTGTAGCGCCATTCATAATGTAAGTATGCGGCGTAAGTACAAGGTTCCGTCCAAACTGGGCAGGATATAGCAATTCAATTTGATGAGGCAATACGTTGAGATAATTATAAGCAACCAGCAAGTCTGCTGCCGCGGCTGCAGTGGAGCCATCCGGGATCGGGTGGACCGTTCCGTTAACAGTTAAAGGATTAAAACCCGTAGTTAATCCTACATTAGTTCCAACATCCCCTGTAATGGTAGAAACGCCGCTGTTAACAACCGATCCATTACCAGAGAATACGGCATAGCAAGCGGTAGAACCAAGGTTAGGCGCTATCGGCCCGGTTAGCTGAGCTTTGCCACATCCTGGCGGTATATATCCTGTAACACCATCAAGGGTAATCGCTCCGTTAATAGAAAGCGCTCTTCCTTCAAGCGTATCATTCGTACTCATGCCAATTGCTGCATTGTTTGCAACGATGGTTCCTCTCATAAATGTTGCAGTGGCTAAATTTACTGCACCTTCTACTTTCCAAAACACATTGCAGGACTGTGCGCCATTCAGCAATTTTACTTTTGCACCGGCGGTTGATGAAAATGCAGCCTGTATCTGAAATATAAATACTGCATTGGAATTGCCTTTTGCATCTAAATAAAGCGTTGAGCTTAGCGTGGTAACACCTGTAACCTTATACACTCCTGCTACAAGCGTATCTCCGTTTCCAAGCAAGGGTGCCGGAAAAAAAGTAGCCGTAGCATTTTTTAACTGATCATATGCAACCAACAAGTCTGCTGCAGCTTGTCCGCTTACACCATCGCCTGCGTGCATTACGCCATTCACATTACCAAATCCGGTGTTAGAGCCGCTATTGGTTCCTACATTTCCGGTAAGATGGGAAATAGGGGTGTTAGTTACAGGACCAGCAGTAGTAAACAGTACAAAATCGCCGGCAAAACCTAAAGTAGGTGCCTGTGCCAAACATATAGAAGGGGAAATAAATAATGTAACGATCGTTGCAAGATGCAGTACCTTTTTTTTCATATTAACGGATTTAGATTTTAGTGATATTCCAATTGCAAAGTTGAGTTCTTTTAAATGCGCAATCGTTTGAACGTTGGCCTAATTGTTACATAATTCCCATGTTTTGGAGCTAATCCTCCATTCTGATGATGATTAAGTTTTTTTTCTCTGATAATATTTGCCAGGCCCATGTAGAACTAAAGTTCGTTTACCCGTTTTAGTAAGGTATATTATTGAAAACAGATGATGGGATCAATCGATCCGCAAGACTGCTGCTATATCGATGCTGTTTGATAAAACTGCGTACTTATTTTACGGAATAATAATCAGACAGAACTTATCTGAAACTAAGTACAAAAGTTAATTACCTTACGAAAAAATCTACCATGAACCAATTGAAAACTTTGATAATTGCCTGCATTATTTTATCTGTAACAACTATTTATGCACAGGTAACGCCACCGGATACGGTAAAAGTTGACACTAAAAATTTTGTATTGGTGGAGGAGGAAGCCTCCTACCCGGGAGGCCTTGCAGCGTGGATCAAATTTTTGGAAAAGAACCTTGACGGCGATATACCGGTAAAAAACAATGCGCCTATAGGGAAGTACACAGCGATGGCAGTATTCATTGTAGATAAAGATGGATCGGTAAGTAATGTAAAACCGGAAACAAAATTTGGCTATGGGATGGAAGATGAAGTGATAAGGGTAATTGAAAAATCAGGCAAATGGATGCCCGCCGTTCAAAATGGGAAACCTTTGAGAGCTTACCGCCGGCAGCCAATCACCTTTATACTGGAAAGTGCAGATTTTGCTATAGCAACCCGCCAGCCGTTTACACTGTTTACAAATATGGACAACGAATTGACTGTTACTGCAAAGAAGATAAAAGCGGCTGACATTTCCATTCGTGTACAAGGTGG
>JBDSAA010000124.1:0-3943 GCA_039922375.1 Ferruginibacter sp. | reverse complement strand
GCAAACCATGGTAGCAAAGACGGATGTATTCATCTGTTAACGCATTAATATCGGTTGGTTCTTTCACGCCACTGCTGCTGCGGCTGTGTTGCAGCATCCCTTTTACAATGGCATCGGCACGTTTGCCATGATGATTTATTTTTTCAAGATTTTGTTTTACATCTGCCGCAATTGCTTTTGCTTCGTTAATATCGCCTTTACCCAACTCAACATTCATTTCATCAATTAACTCGTTACTTACCTCACTAAAATTATTGACAAAGTTTAAAGGATTTTGTATCTCATGGGCTATGCCTGCGGTGAGCTCTCCCAGCGATGCCATTTTCTCCGATTGGATGAGTTGGGATTGCGTAGATTTCAGGTCAGTTAATGTGTTCTCCAGCACTTTATTTGTTTTTTGCTTTTCCTTGTTATTCCTGTAAAGGATCAGCGCGACAAGCAAAAACATGGCTAACCCTCCTAATAAAAAATAGGTCCTTACTTTATTTTGATAAACAATTTTTTGCTTTTCAAGGTTTTGCAGCCGTGTCACTTCCTGGAAACTGGCATTCTGGAACTCGGTAAGGTTATTAATTCTTATTTTATTAAGGCTGTCTTTGGTGACAAGCGCCAGGCCCTGGTATTTGAAAGCACTGTCAAACTGGTTATTCAAATTATAGCTCAGGTAAAGGTTTTCATAGCCTATTCCCAAATTCGTTTCACCGCCTGTAACCTTACCCAGTGTTTTCAATACTTCTACGTTCTCCAGGGAATAATACAACGCCGAGTCCTTATTCCCTTTTTCCAAATGATACTTACTAAGTCTCAAACATACCCTGCTAACGCTGACACGGTTATTATTTTGCCGGCAGGTTTGCAGGCTTTTGTAATAATAGGCTAAAGACATGGCCTCATTTCCCAGGACCTTATAAATATCTCCCAACTGGAATTCAACCGTTCCCATGTAAACTTTAGCTAACGAGAAAGTTTTAGCATCAGCGTGCTGACCTGTTCTTTCGGCTTCTTTTTCGAAGTAAAGCGCCGAATCGGGATCATTTTTTGTCAGGTAGCTTTGGCCGAGATTCAGGTAAGCAAGCATGATGCGCGGGCTGTAATGTATTTCTTTGCCAATCTCGCCCGCTATCTTAAAATGAATGATCTGTTGCTCCAGGTTGCCTGTCTGGAGCATTAAGAGGGCGTAGATGTGATGGGTATAGGCAAGCAATAACAGCCGGATGTCGCCATCAAAAGGAGTTAGAAAATACTCCCATTTTGCTACCTTTTCATTTGACTTATTTTCTGCAATAGTAAATGCCTGTTGCAGACATTTCAATGCATCAGCATACCGGCCCAATCCCATTAATTGATAACTTTTACTTACCTGTGCAACTCCTTCCGCAATTTCATTATGATTATTCCTTGCCGTTATTAATTGTTGGTCAGAATAAAAAAGGGCGGAATCCCTGTTTAATTCCTGGTAGTAGTAATAAAGCCTATTGGCCACCTGGTACTTTAAAGGCCCATCCGGCGCCTTGTTGAAGGCAATGCGCAAACTATCGGGCAAGGGTTGTGCAGTTACCCATACAGGTAAAAATAAAAGCAAAAGTATTTTAACAGGAGCTCTCATTCTTCTCGCTAATTAGCTGGTAATTGGATGGTAAATACGGAACCTTCTCCTTCGGTCGTCTCCACTTTTAACTCTCCCCCATGTGCTTTTACAATATCATAACTCAAACTCAATCCTAATCCTGTTCCCTGCCCGGTGGGCTTGGTGGTGAAGAAGGGTTGAAATATTTTGTTTATTAATTTTTGAGGGATACCTGATCCATTGTCCTTCACCTGTATCACCACTTTATCGGTCAATTTCTTTGTACTTATTGATACGACTGGCTCATAACCGTGTTCGCTCCTTTCTTTTCTTTCAGAAACAGCATAAAATGCATTTGTGAGCAGGTTTATGATCACCCGGCCTATATCCTGCGGGATCATATTTACCATCCCGGCTGCCGGATCAAGATCTGTTTCAATTTTTGCGTTGAATGTGTTGTCCCTGGCCCTTAGCCCGTGGTAGGAAAGCCGAAGATATTCATCGCAGAGTGCATTGATATCGGTGGCCACCCTGGTACCGGTGCTGCCCCTGCTATGTTGCAGCATGCCTTTTACAATCGCGTCGGCTCTTTTGCCATGATGAACTATTTTCTGCTCGTTGTCTCTTATATCGTTTGCAATGGAAACGATCCCTTCGATTTTACCCGCCTTTACCTCCTGTTGTAATTCACCGATCAACTCTATATTTACTTCGGCGAAATTGTTTACGAAATTCAGGGGATTTTGAATTTCATGGGCAATGCCGGCTGTCAACTCACCCAGCGAGGCCATTTTTTCTTTTTGTACCAATTGCTGCTGTGTATCTTTTAGTTCATTGTACGCTGCTTCAATTTTAAGTTTAGCCTTTTGCTTATGCTGGTTATTACGTAACAAGAGAAAGCTGACCAGGAGGACTATACCAAGAACAATAAATAGTATGATATACTTTATTTTATTCCTGTATTGCTCCTGTTCCTGTACCACCTGCTGCTGCTGCTGTTGCTGATCGAGCATCAGCCGCTGCAACTGCCTGAATTTTTGCTGGCCATATAAACTATCTTTCATCGCCGCAGCCTTGTCCAGGTAAAACAAGGCACTGTCTGCATTACGAAATTGGTTCCGGTAGAGGGAAGAGAGCAGCATACTATTTTCCAATATTTCCAGTCGTTGGTTACTAAGATTGGCATTGCGAAAGGCCAGGCGGGCATAGTGGATACTAGAATCATATTCCTTTTTTTGCAGGTATAGACGGGCTATTCTACCCTGCACCTTGCTTATATTGACCTTATCACCCACCCGGAAACAATTCTCCATAGCCCGGTAATAGATGGCCAAGGCAGAATCAAGCCGTCCTTTGCTGGCATAGGCGTTGCCCAAACGTGTAAGTGTAAGTGATTTCAGCGGGCCATGTATTAAACCAGTATAAGCCTGCAGAGCTTTTAGCTGATAATATAAAGCAGAGTCTGGCCTCCCAAGTAAGTCATATGCATTCCCGATATTCGTCAAATCAAATGTATACTTGGTCTTACTGGGCAAATCCTTGTTGATAGCGCCGGAGAGCAATAAGAATTGGAGACCCAGCTTGTATTCACCAAATTCCGTATAGGTAAGCCCGATAAAACCCAGGCTACTTGCTTCGCTTAACCTATTCTTTATTTTCCGGCTTAACCTTAATGCTTCAAACTGCATATTTAATGCGCCTGGGTAATCCCCAAGGAAACGCAATGCCTCGCCTGAGTAGTTCAGCGCTCTTATTTCAGCAACATTCATCTGCAAGTTCTTTGCAACGTTTCTCGCCTGTAAGGAGTAAGCCAGGCAACTGTCAGGCCTGGAAAAATAATAAGCATCCGCTATTTCGAACAAAAGTTCCACTTTGTTTGAATCAGGCGCCGCTTTATACAGGGCTTTTTTCAAGCTATCGGTGTTTGCATCTTGTCCTATTGCATTCGTCAGCAACAAAACCACAAAAAATAGTGTGCTAAAAAAATATCTCATGTATTTTTTGATCAACGCTTATATTACAATTCGATTTTTTATATTCCCTTCGTATGGCCCTGCTATACAGGTAATAAAATAATAAATTCACTTCCTACTCCTTCTTTTGTTTCCACTTTTAATTCTCCCCCATGTGCTTTGACAATATCATAACTTAATGATAATCCCAGCCCTGTTCCCTGCCCGGTAGGTTTGGTGGTAAAGAAGGGTTGAAATATTTTATCAAGTACTTTTTGTGGAATACCGTTGCCATTATCAGTAACTTTTATCTCGGCCCCCCTGCCCCCCGAAGGGGGGTTCTGAGTCGTTTTAATTGTAACAGTCGGCTCATATCCCGAAATGTTTTGTTTCTGCTTTTCATTCACTGCATAAAATGCGTTCG
>JBDSAA010000123.1:0-6029 GCA_039922375.1 Ferruginibacter sp. | reverse complement strand
AAATCTTGATGAGAAAGTACAAGGCCAACATTATATTTCCTAATACCACTAATCATCTCCTTAATCGATGGCGTAATGAAATGTTGAAATTCATCTAAGTATATAAAAACCGGATTACGTTTTGATGCCTGTTGCCGCTGCAATATTGCCTGGTGTAGTTTTGAAAGGATAAGTGAACCTAATAGAAAACTGTTTTCAATTCCAATAAGTCCCTGAGATAACTTTAAAAGGATAATTTTATTTGAGGAAAGGAGTTGTTCAAAATTTAATCCCTTATTTTGAATAACCATGTTACGGATGGCACGGGGGCGAAGAAACGTATTAAGCCGGGTCAGTATTGGACCAATGGAATTAGTCTTGAGAATAGGATACTCTTTTTGCCAATAGTATAATATTGCTGGATCAGTTACAGAACGCAAGAAGCTAACTCTATACTCCTTCTCAATTAAGAACCGCCTGAGGTCATGCAGTGATCCACCTTCTTTGCTCTCAAGTATCGCAAGAATAGCATTAGAGACAACCGCATTCATCTGGTCTCCCCATGAGGTCGCGTACTTTCGAAATATTGCAACGAGATCAGATGAAAGTACTTCCTTTTCAATATCACTATGAGCTTCAAGAATATTAAGGCCAATGGGAAAATCGATGTCTGATGGATCAATCAGGACTACATCATCTATTCGCTCCTGAGGGATACGGCTCATAATGTCTTCAACCAAATCACCATGCGGGTCAAAGAGTACGATGCCAATTCCCTTATCAATATCTTGCAGGATGAGGTTCGCAAGGAGCGTAGATTTTCCGGTACCGGTGGCACCAATGATGTGTACATGTTTGAGTCTATCTTCAATGCCATAGGTAACGTTTGAGTCAACACCATTGTGACTGTTCTCACCAATCGTATATTTTTTATTCCTCGCAATCAGTGGAACTTCTTTGGTCTTTCGACGTGAAGCAAAAAGTTTTTTCGAGTGGATATTTTCCGATGGAAAATGAAGAAGTGTTATGAGTTCATCGACGTTAAGGAGCATGCCTAAACGATGCGATTCCCTGCAATATATATCGGTTATCCTTCGTTCAAAATCATAGGATTGTTCAGAAAGTGGGATCAACTCATTCCAAGTCCCTTTGCTTCCTTGAAGAATTGCAAAGCACATTTTTTCCAGAAGTTGATATGCATCCCCCATTTCTTCTGACTGTCCAAATGACCGTATAGTCACACCATAAAAGGGACTGTGGATTTTTTCAAGGGCAAGTGTTGGTGCTTCAGGAACATCGATAAAAAAGGAACTACCGTCTCCCATAGTCACTGATCGCAGCACACTTTCGCCCCATTGATTCACGGTTGGTTGAAAGAGAATCTGGATTCCCGCTTGCTCATTTTTTTGCAAGCGCTCAAGAACTGCCATGATCCCCATAAGCGGATCCATGGAAAATGATTTCGCCATCGGAAGGGGACGTACAAACTCATGCTTTAAACCAAAATCAACGACATAGGTTGAAAGGTCATCTCTCACTATTTTATCGATGTATCCATCTGAGCGAATAACTGAAAGGTTTGGAAAAAAAGCATGGATGTAGGTTTCGATGGTATCGATAGCAATTGCACTACAAACAAACTGTATGACGATCTCGTCCTCAGTGCCGATTATTTCAAAGGAAATTGGTGAGGTAATATAGGAAAGCATGACTAGCAATGCTTTCATTTTCTCAGGCGAAATTCTGCGCTCTTTTGGAAGCTTTATTTGCAACGCACTCGGGTCGATTGGTTCCTCAAAGGGAAACGGTTCAAGGGTTGTATAATCGAGTTGATTTTGCTCAATAGCACCTGAAGGTTTCGATTCCT
This sequence comes from Ferruginibacter sp., assembly GCA_039922375.1. Classification (GTDB taxonomy): domain Bacteria; phylum Bacteroidota; class Bacteroidia; order Chitinophagales; family Chitinophagaceae; genus Ferruginibacter. The sequence goes on along the minus strand of JBDSAA010000123.1, from coordinate 4,183 downwards.
TGAAGCTTTCAAAAAAGGAACTCAGAAGGGTCGGACGTTTTCCATCATCAATACGCTTCTTCGGATAGCCGTGGCGGTAATACGGAATAAATGGAGCTTCCAAATCTATAGGCCTATCTGAAAGATGCCATCCCCTGCCCCGGTATTCCCAGGTATAAAATTGTGAAGTATAAAATTCGGACAAAGTCATTGGGGATGTTATAAACCACCCATTTTAAATGCCTTATCTGCTTCTGAAAGGTGCATCAGCGCTTTTCCCTCCGAAACTTTTGTGATTGTCTCCAAAATACATTCATGGACACAAGAACGGAACATATCTTCTTCATCAACTTGGTAAAAGGTTCTATTCTGGGCGCGGTTTTGAAGGAAATTACCAACCCTGGTATTTTTCAAGGCAGTGCGCATGGTACCGGCTGTTTCGTATAACCACCAAGAAATAAAGAACCCTTTTCCGAACGGGGCTGCACAAACATCAAATACGATGTCGCCGTGCTTTATTCGAAGGTATTCCCTTGCAGCTGAAAGCATGCCGCCTTCTTTATGTTTGGTACGGTGTATGACCGAATGGGGCATTTCATACTGCTTCAATGCTTCTTCCAGTTCTTTGTAAAAGACATCGGAAGAGAGGCTGAAGGTGCGAAAGGAATGAGACCAATGGGAAAGCACATTACTCACAGGGATTGCACCACCAAGAAGAGATGTTCCTTGCTTATCTAATTTTGCTGCCAAGAAGATAATTACGCCAAGGAACAGCATGACTAAGACTAATTGCATGAGTTGAAGATTTTTAGGGTTAAAAAATTTGATGGATCAAGATAATAAGTCATTTTGAATTACACAATACTTCAAAGTGGGTATATTTAAGGGATACCGTAGTAAGAAAGGCTTACGCATAAAAAAACCACCAGCTTTTTACAACTGATGGTTTACAAATCTCGTTTTTTTAGTAATGCCCGGCACTGGAAACCTAACACACAAGCCTGCTCCTCACTCCAGCACCTGGTTCGCAGAGTATTGCTCTGCAAGATTGGGTGAAGATTATATTATTTAATCTACACTCCTGCGCCAGGGTGAACACCAACAAACTGCAAGTAACAACGCCTGAAACGGCACATTGTATTATTTTCTCTTATTCCCTTTCCAGTCAGTCACATTAACCTGATGAATTTCGTACCACCTCTTTACAAAAGAATCTATGTTGGTTAGATCCTCCTTAATTAGGCTGCTTAACTCCTTCATTCCTTTCTTCAAACCCCTTTCAGTTTTAAAAGATTTTAACTTGTGCCCTCCAAACATAAAATGATAATTAAACAATGGTATGCCTTTAATGTCATCAACTCTCAAACGCATCTTGGTTAGACTGTTAGGGAGTAAGTGATATTGTAATCCGTCAACTCCATTTAACTGTTCGATCGACTGTATCTCTGGAAACAACTTAAAAATATTTAAGTATATTTTTATCCAATTATCTCCTTTTGAAATATGTGTTACTAAAATTTCTAATTGCGAACCTTTAGAAACCCTGCACAATTCATAAGTATAATCTCCCAAGTTATTTCTACCAAACAACGCAGTTGAAAATGGCGATTTTGTAAAGCTATTTTTTTCGAGTGACTGAATACCACTTTCAATAAATATCTTATTCCGAATATCAAGAAGTTCCTTATCCGATATTTTATAAACTAACCCCATCGCTAATTATTTATATTTTTTTGAGCGGCAGCACCTGCGCCTGCTGCTACTGTAGCCGCTTTTGCCCCATTACCGAGTTGCTGGCTGGTTGTTCTGCTAATAATTAATCCTCTTGTAGTAGTAATGTTAGATTGTGCGGCAGTTTGATTGCGGGTAAGAGTGGATCCATTAAATTTACTCTCGACAGTTAACTGCTTGCCAGTAATTACATTTTTCATAGCATGGTCATATTTTGCTACTTGGACACGCCCAGTTGCTGTTTTACCACCTGTCTCAACAACAGCTTTACCAGTACTCTTATATCCTTGAGCCCCATATTTTATTTGAGTAACTGCTTCGCCTAACTTTCCTTTGGCAGCATTTGATAAATTATTCACAGCCCCTTTCACTACATTGCCAACAACTTTCCCAGCCGCACCAAGACCTGCACCAATTGTCGCATCAACAATTACATCTTTTGCAGTTGTTGACTGCCCTTGTATTGCTCTATTCGCTGTTCCACCAACGGCATTTGCTGCACCAGCTACTGCTGTTGTAGTAAGCAAACTTGCACCTCCTGTAAGACCTGCTGCACCTCCTGTAATTCCTCCTTGAAGTGCGGCACCGCCAACCGAAGTCCAATTATTTACAGAACCATTATTATAAAGTTGAGATACTATTTCTATTCCGCCACCTATCAAAGCTCCAAGTCCTGCACCGATAGCACCTGTTATACAGTTCGGACACCTACCGTCAGGATCATTATATCTTATAGGATTATTTTCTCCAAAGTGGTATGGGCTTAAGCTCTCTTGTTCTCCTTCATCATCTAATGGATCAACCTGTATAAACCTACCCGTCTGCTGATCATAAGTTCTTGCATTAAAATCGTACAACTCCAACCCACTACCGTCGCTAAATTCTTTGTTTTGTATTTCATTGCCATTATATCCTTTCTTATTCTCCAATCCCCCTGCCGCTTTAGAGCTTATCCCGCTCATGGTGAGGCCGAACGGATAATAATGCGTCTCCTCTAACATAGCACCTCTCTTATGCTCTATCCGTATATCATCAAAATACACATTGCCCTTACTCTCATTACTAACGTATACATAAAGGTAACTGTTCTTTGTTATTGATACATCATTTCCGCTATTAACTTGCAGCAACTGTTTTTGCATAGTGCCCGTAATAACTGGTATGGAAACAAAACCATTTGCCACGGATGTAAAAGTTTTTTCATCTAATAATATCCAATTTAAATAGGCTTTAGGCGCACCACTGGCAGGAGCCTGCGAATTTAAAAGATTCTCTACCCCAGGTTGCAGTATTGTGTTGGTTGCGTTAATTGCAGTAGTGCCCTTCCCTGCGGCTATAACCGAAGGAGTTAACTGCCCTAATAAATTAGCAACTATATTTTGAAGTGAATTATCAGTTGTATTATCCATTGCGGTAGGAAGATACCACGCTTGTGTTTTTGCGTTAAACTTATCTCCAGCCATTACCTTTAATAAAACTCCTGGCCCCACACGATTTTCTGCGCTTGTTCCATTTAGCTTTGAAACAACCTGGTTAGCCCCATCTACATCAAAGCCAGAAGGTTTGGGAGTTTGTGCAGTCGTATTGATCTTATTGCCAAAAAGAGCTACTTCGAAATTGCGATTCGTTGTTTCCATACCCGCCTGATAGATGTCGGTTTGTTGTTCCTCCGTAAGTACCATACGGGTGTTACCCAAATGATCTTTTAAAAAATAGTCAAATATATAGGTCGTTTGAGGCTGATTGCTTCCATCAATAAATTGCTTAAACCGAACTCTTCCTTCTTCGTGCCCAAAAAACTGGAGCTTGTTGTTTTCATACACAAAGCCTCCCGTATAAGCAGTCGCTGTTTGCTTCGCAGTATTGCTATTGTAAGAGGAGGCTAATTCATTGGTTCTCTTTTCCAACTTGTTGCCAGATGCATCATAAATATATATTATAGTTCCCTTGCTGGTTCCATCATCATTTTTCACCGTTATTTTCCATGGCAGGTTAAGATGATTGTATTCAATTGAAGTTATCTTTTTGTTGTTATCGTACCTAAGATTACCATTTAGGTCGTAGTCGTAATCATCCGGCGTCCGGTTTTTATCTGTAAAGTCTCCCAACTTATTATTAGTTGTGTTTATGCTGATGTCCTCGGTTACGGCTAAAAGCTGATTACTCGCCTCATTTGTTTGTTTGTATGTATAAGTCAGCAAATCTAACAAGCCGCTTGTTGAAGGACCTTTCATTCCATACTGTGTCATTGCCTTGATGTTGCCATTCTCGTCATAAGCACTTGCAGCAGTAGCACCATCGCCCATTTGTACATCAAAATTAATTATGTTGTCTCTCGTCCACGAGCCAGTATTGCGGGCAAAATCTGCTTTCAGTAACCTGTTGGCAGCATCATACTTAAACCCAAACGCTCTTTCCTCACCATCTCCCGCTGTTTTCCAACGCATACCCGATATGTTGCCATTAAACTGGC
>JBDSAA010000122.1:0-30388 GCA_039922375.1 Ferruginibacter sp. | reverse complement strand
AAGCGGAACTGCAACGTATCCGTTCATTGGTATTACCCCCTGCCTGGGAAGATGTCTGGATCAGTACGCTGGAGAATGGTCATCTCCAGGCAACCGGTAAAGATGTAAAGAACCGTAAACAATATCGATATCATCCTTCCTGGAACCAGTTACGCAACACTACCAAGTTTTACCGGATGCTGGAATTGGGAAAAGTATTACCCACCATCCGTAAAAGACTACAGCATGATCTTGCCCTGCCTGGTCTGTCCAAAAACAAAGTGCTGGCTGTTGTAATCAGCCTGATGGAGAAAACAGGTATCCGGATCGGTAACGAATTTTATGAAAAGTTATATGGATCATTCGGCCTTACCACGCTCAAGGATAAACATGTAGATATCCGGGGAAGCACAATCAAATTTTGTTTCCGGGGAAAAAAAGGGGTGGAGCATACGATCTCCCTCCAAAGTAAAAAGTTGTCAAAGCTCGTAGGTCACTGCCGGGATATACCAGGGAAAGAACTTTTCCAGTACATCGATGAGGAAGGCAAACGACAAAGCATTGAATCGGGGATGGTGAATGAATATATCAGGGAGATCGCCGAAGCGGAATTCACGGCAAAGGATTTCCGTACCTGGTGCGGTTCGGTGGCGGCACTGAACGCCATCCGCGAAGCGGGTCCATTTGAAAATGAAAAGGAAGCCAAAAAGAAAGTGCTGGAAGTGCTGGATAAAGTTTCCCAACAGTTGGGGAATACACGGACAGTCTGTAAAAAATATTATGTACATCCTGCATTACTGGAATTGTATGAGAATGGTAAGTTGGAAAAAGTCCTGGAGAAAATGGATAACACTAATGCAGGTGACCTGCAGGCGGAAGAGAAGTTGTTTTTGGGGATATTGGAGAGCCTGTAAAAAATTTAATTACAATTTGTTTTAAATGTGATTGAATTCTCATTTTTCTAAGGTCTGACAGAAAGCCACTCTTCCGAGATTTATACATGATCCCTAAACGCTTGCCTTGGCAGATTTCCACGCGCCTTCTCGGCGACAAAGAAAGAATGTTTTTCTATGAGCGAATAAAGAGCCGTGACAGCGCTCCCGGAGTATGCGCAAAGCATGCAGCGGAAACCAGCAATAAAGTATCCACCCACTTCACGCTCTCCAAAGGCCGATTCGCGGGAGTGAAATTCGCAAAACAGGGGATTACGCATCGAATCGGCTTGACTTTTTTGCTCCACTTTTTGTGTCAAGACAAAAAGTGGAAGTATCAAAATATATCAAGATAAAAATGTGGGAAGTCGTCAATGATCGTTATGATGCCCTTCACATCTTTAACAGAGTTATGACAACAAGTTATAAAGCGCTGTTAAAGAGTATTGACTTATCAATAGAAAGGCATGGTATCTGCGTTATTATCCTGCTTAAATTTTATCAATGCACCTGAAAAACATATTAATATATTGCGCTGTACCGGCTCTTTTTTTAATAAGCTGTAAAAAGCAAGACCAGGCCCCGGTTGCCGGTCCCGGGCCTGTAACCTGTAAGGAATCTGCTGCTCCCGCCAACGGCGATATCATCAGCGGACGTTATATCGTTGCCTATAATCAAACGATTAATGCAAGAGGGTTATCGGCCAGCCGGCTGGAAGAAACGGGGGAGACCGTCCTGGAAAGGAACAATATTCCCGCAGATCGTTTACAAAAAGCATTTGGGGGTACACCTGGTGGATTTATCGTCGATCTTTCACCCGAACAAGTTACCAATCTTCGCAGTGATGCTTCGGTTGCTATCATTGAACCCGACAGGGTGATCTCGCTTGCCGTCTGTTTTACAGTGGCGGAACCGCGGTTGCTGACTTGGAATATTCAGCGGGTGGGTTACGGGGATGGTACGGGCAAGACAGCATGGATTATTGATACCGGTATCGATTTCGATCACCCGGATCTTACCGTCGATATTGCAAAAAGCCGTTCATTCCTCAGCGGTGTTAGTTCTGCGGATGATGAAAATGGGCATGGTACGCACGTCGCCGGTATCATCGGTGGTAAGAATAACACGATCGGTGTACTTGGTGTAGCTTCAGGTGCAACGCTTGTATCCTTGCGGGTGCTGAATGCGGAAGGAACAGGAACACTGTCATCCGTAATACAGGCACTTTCCTATGTCAACGAGCAGGCAAAAGCGGGTGATGTGGTAAATTTAAGTTTAGGGGAAGAAGAAAGTTCTGCCATCTTGATACAACAGGTACAGCATACTGCATCCCGCGGAATTTACCTGGCAATTGCAGCAGGCAATGAACATGATCTTGCCAATAAAACATCACCGGCCAATGCGAACGGCCCGAATATCTATACTGTTTCAGCTGTTGACAGTCTTGACCGGTTTGCAAGTTTCTCCAATTACGGGAACGATGTGGTGGATTATGCCGCTCCCGGTGTTCGTATCCTCTCTACTTTTTCGGAAGGACGCTATGCTTATCTCAGCGGCACTTCGATGGCGGCACCGCATATGGCTGGTTTATTATTACTGAAAGGTTCTGCGATCAGTACCTCCGGTTACGCAGTGAACGACCCGGATGGCGTACCCGATCCTATTGCACATAAATAAGATAAGTATTGAAACAAAAATCCCGGGTCAAGCCCGGGATTTCTAAATAAGACAATAGCTGTTCTTAGCTGACCACTATTTCTTTTTTCAGGTTCTCTTTACCGGCAATGACAGGCAGCGTTACCTGCAGCACACCATCTGCATACTTTGCTGAGATGTTGGTGCTGTCGATGCTTTCATCCAGGGTAAAAGTCCTTTTGAAACCACCCCGACTGTATTCGCGCAGCACCCATTCGGGGCGGGGGAAACCTTCGGGCGGCGTGTAAGAAACAGTGAGTTCATTTCCATTTACATCCAAACGAAAATGTTCTTTGATGCGGCCGGGAGCAAAGACCAGCATTTCATAGCTGTTCTCCGTTTTGTAAATGTTCACAGCGGCTCTTTGCGTGGACCGGATAAATCCCGCTCTGGCGGAATTTCCGTAAGGGTTGCCTTTTGCGGCATCGGGCGCCATAGCGTGTTGCTGGCGTCCACATGACTGATTGTAGTACATGTTGTTGAATTTTAAATTAAACAATAGAAATAACAACCAGAGAGCATAAAAACAATGCCGGGCGGTTCCAGGTGTAATTATGGCAGGTTGTCCATAAAAAAACCATCCCGGTTCGGCAGGATGGTTGCTGGGCTTTCGAATAAATTGTTTATTGCATCACCGTATCTGTCAGATGCATTACACCGTTGGAGATATTTGCTTCTTTCGGTAATACACTGGTCTCGCCGAAAAAGATGCTGCCATTTTTCTCCGTTACCACTAATTCTTTACCATTCACCGTGGTCAGTTTATCACCGGCTTTCAGTTCTTTAAAAGGAATCTTCCCGCTGACGATATGGTTATTGAGCAGGTTGGCGAGTTTTGCCCGGTTCTGGGGTTCCAGTAGATTATCCATCATTCCTTTTTCCAGTTTTTCAAAAGCGCTGTCGCTGGGTGCAAAAAAAGTAAAAGGGCCGGAGCTGCTCAGCAACTGGTCCAGGTCGGAAGCATGTACTCCCTTCTTCAATATTTTCAGGTTCTTGTCTACATTCACGACCTGTGTAAGATTTGCCATTTAGGTTGTTTTAGTTGCCGGTATTATTACCCGCAATGACAGGAAGGTAGTCTATTGAAGCCTGCCCCGTTGTTAATGTTTAAGCATCGCAGCTTATCAGTCATTTTCTTCAAAATGCAGGTGCTGGTGATGCGCACCGGCAGCAACATGCAGGGCAAATCCCATGATGGCAGTATCCTTCAGGATATTGATCAAGGCCATCTGCCGCATATCCTTATCACCCGCATTGTTATAATTGGGCAGGTGGATAGTGAGAATAAAAATGAGCAGCATGACCGCGAGAATATACCCGGTAATCTTGACCCACTGGTTGGTAAGAAAGGAAAGTCCTACCAGGATAAAGGCGGCTCCCACGATATAAGCCCAGCTGAGTCCTCCCACCAGTGAGAGCGGAACATAAACGAGCAGGTCACGGGGATACATAAAATGAAAGACGCCAAAAAAAATAAGCACTACCGAGAGCAGGTAGATGGCGATCCGTGATATGATATGATAATGTTTCATAACAAAACGGTTTGATGACATTAGAATGGGGTGGATGGGGTGAAGGAGGGCCTGCAATCGCGGCGCATTTGTCGTGACTGTGCGGGAATGGGGTGCAACAGGAAGGAAATGGTCTCCCTCGAAAAATAATTATGCATCCTGTCATACCCCCGGTTGGGGTCAGCAAGCTGCTCATATTATCTGCCTGATGAAAAGAACCTGCTGTAAAGCTACCAATGTTTGGAAGAACAGTGCATAAAGAGGTGGAAATGACCTGTAATCTGAATCTAAAGGTCAGGGTAGGAACGACCTGATTATTTGAAATTTTCTCGTTTTATCCTTTTCTCAAAGCTGAATATCCCTATTTTTGCACCCCGCTTTCGCTAAAGCTTTAGCGGGAACGGTATTCCCGCTTAGCTCTCCCGGTAGTCCTGAGTACAAAGAAGGATCGGGATGGTTAGTGCGAGTTTGAAATATAGTATTCCCGCTTAGCTCAGTTGGTTAGAGCATCTGACTGTTAATCAGAGGGTCGTAGGTTCAAATCCTACAGCGGGAGCAGTCACAGTAAAGGGTTTCAAACAATTACAGTTTGGAACCCTTTTTCATTTGCACCACGATTTGCACCACAAAAGAAAGAAATAGAGATATATTGGGTCCCGCCAGATTCCAATCTTGTTTCTTTATAAAACAAGCTTTCTAGTCAAAGGATACCAATACTTGATTCTTTTATTATTTAGTGTTTGTTGATCTGGTATAGGCACACAGCTATCACAAAGAAGATAAAATTGGGAAGAATGGCTTTAACAATGAGCCTAATGAGCCAAAAAAAGAAGAGAGGTGGATTGTTTACCCCCATCTCTCCCTTAAAAGACGGAGTGTTTACCGTCATTTATGAAGTGAATATATATAAAGTTTATAGCATTATCACAAACACAATATCAGGCCACCAACTACCTAAAAGCTACATATAATGTGTTGCGACAGATCTCAATCTTGAGCTTTATAAAATTAGTTTTCTGAGGTCCAAGGCTCCCAATACTTTGTTTTTCTCTTATTTATTGCAAAACAAATTGCACCGATAAATATCTATTAATATCCCATTCTTCTCTTCTATAAAATATGCGAATACGTCTTTAAAAATATTTCTGCCAGATAATACAACAGAAAACAAATTTACTGCCTTGCCATACCGGCATCCAGCACATGTCCCTTCATGCAAATAAACCTCAGAACATAGGTGTTCTATGCTTTTATACCTATTAAATAAGGTTTTGAGGCCTGCCAAAAAAAGGTACTTACTTTTATCCTCAAAAATATTATCCTCTTCCATAAAAGGTTCAAGTATGGAAGCATCAAGAGTTTTGCAACTTTCTATAAAAGCCTTAATAATAATTTGAGAATGGTCAAGCTGAGCTTGCTGTTGAAAAGAATCTCTTGTTCTCAGATTAATTGTTGTAGCTATCATGATAAAAAATTTAATAATTCATAAACTCTAATTCTGAGTTGCGCCAAAAATGGGGGAGCTTGCAGAGCCAATAACATTCCCTAATAGATACAACTCCTCTGATTTTAAAAAATGGAAAAAAATATCTTCAAAATCAGAGTCCTTTTTAAGAAAACTCAAGTCTTGGGCTTGTTTTGTAAAGGCCATAACAGGTATACTAAAATGAATATACTTTTTCTCAAGTTCTATTTTTAATTCCCTGATTGCTTCTATAAATTCTATTCCATTTAACCCTTCGTTATTCTCAGTAATTATTAGATCAATCGAATCCCTTATTTCTAATTTGGTTTCCAGAAAAGACATAGCCTGTACAGTACTAGCAAATAAAAGCCAATTACTATGCGGCAAATATTTTTCCTTTATATTTTTAATAAACTCAATTGCAAAAGAGCGGTTATTATCTATATAAATAATAGTAGTGTTTTTTCTTGAAGATTCTTTAGGTTTAAAAAATGGATCTAAATATTCTGCCCACAAGTAGTAATTAAATTTATTAAAATTGAGTTTGATATCATTATGGCATTCAAAAAAGAATTTGTGTTTTTCTTTTAATTGATATCCTGCAATTTGCAATTCGAATTCTAAACCTTCTGGTTGAGTTCCATTATTAATATACTCTAATTCCTTTTCAAGTACAGCATTAGGGAAATAAAATAGTTGAAATTCTGCTGTTTTAAAGCCAATATTTTTTTCATACTCATACAGCTTAAGCACTCTTGGAGAATATCTGAAGCGATCCGGTCCATCACCATATTCCTTTATTATTCTACGCTCTGCTAATAAAAGATTTATTTCAGCTAAAAACTTTCGTTTGCTTTCTATTCTTGTGATATTATATAAATCCTTTCGAGTAATTCCAATGTTCTTAATCAGCCTGTCAACAATATGATTATAATACAAATTCATTATGTCAAATTTCAGGATAACAATTTTTTATGTCGAAAAGAATTTTCCTCTTCTTTTTATTTGTTACGGATCCTTCCCATATATACTCCTGTTTGCTATTCCTACTGCTATTATCATACTGATGATCCATCCATATCTGAGTATTCCAGACCATTTAGAAACAGTTTTCATTCCACTTATAAACCAAAATGGTATAAAGAAAACCATTATCAGAAATATAGTTAGAACTATAAATCCCCATAAGCGGCTATAATGACTATTTTCTTCCATGTTTAATGAGTGGAGTTATATGCATTAGTCCGTTCTTCAATCACAGTCTGCATGTTGCTACTAACTCGTCGTTCAGGGGATATCAAACAAACTTTTAAGTCAATATAGTTTATGCAGTTTGTTTGATTTTCTACTTTTTGAACGAGTCCATTATAAATTGTTACTTCACAATTACCATAGAACCATACTTCAGTTAAATTGCCGACATCCACAACATCTTCTGGATATCCCTGGACTTTTCTTACTTGATCTTTTGTGCTTCCCGATGTAAAATATCGCCTTGCAAATTGTGCATAAGACTTAATAGTTCGCATTTTCTCATACATTATGGCTTCATATTCGCTTGGTGGATTTTTTCTTAAAAAATTAACTTCTTTAATTGAATCTGCTGAGTAAGTTGAATCAATTATCCTTCTCATGTCTTCTCTCGACATTTCAACATGATGAAAGGTGTCAACATACTGTTGAGGCCTGTTTTCTGATGGGGTTACAATCTCAATTGAGTCTTTTTTGTGTTTCGACACGCACCCAATAATAAGAAATAGAACTAAAATGAATCGAGACATATACAATAGTTTGGATAAAAATATTTGAAAGGTATAGAGAATTCTCCATTGTAAAAAAAACTCGGATTAATTCCCTTTGACTGGTGAAATCAAAACCGAAATCCAGCTATTATATTAATAAGCCAGCTTTATTGCTAGTTGGAGCAAAAATTAGAGAAATCAGAAGTTCCAAAGGCATTTCTATTGAGCAATTAGCTAATTCTTCAGGTATGGATTATTCTCAATTAGCACGAATGGAAACAGGACAAGTCAATTTTACTATATCTTATCTCTTTAGGGTGGCTGAGGCGCTAGGAGTTACACCCAAGAATTTGTTACCATAGCTTTTAGTCACTTCCTTTATTTTGTCATTTTTGATCGAAGTGTAATATTTAATCAAAAAAGTAGGGGGTAATCCCTGCTCTCAGCATTTTATTAGGAGGGAAATCTTTCTTAGCTAGTTTTTCAAGTTGTCCCATGATCTGCATTAATAGTGAACTCGTCTCTGCCGTCCCTTCGCCAAAACTTCCTTCCTTTACAAATTAACTGTTGGTGAAACTCTGTTAGCAACTGGGTAACTCACCTACAGTGAATTCATTTTTGTGTTGCGCCGTAATTCTCAACTCCATTCTTTTATCATCATTAAGGACTTGGTAATCAAAAAATATATGGAGTTATTTCCCCCTTTTTTTGCTATTATAACAAAGATGTAATGTTTGCCTACAAAAGGTTTGATGCTGAAGGGTACTGAAAACCCTTGTAAAATCAGCACATCCAGCAGATTATATCTCGAAGAGCCTTAACTGCTTTGAGTTACAAAATTGAATAAATGGTATATTTTCTTTTAGTAGATAGGAATTGATTTTCCAAAACTTTTTTCACCAATATTGAGATACCCACTGTGCAGAAATAGCCTGATGCAATACAGGCTTGGGCCGGGGGTTTAGCTATTGCCCTTATCCACATAATGTGAATATCTCTGGCTATGAATTACAGATACTTAAAAATAGTTTCGTTCTGGATGAAAACGAGGATGGGCGTACACTGTACACCCATCAATTAAAAGTAGGCAGGTAATTCGAATGAGGATTTAGGAATAAAAGGTCCAAACTGTGAACCTCCTCAAAATGTCGGAATCCTCTTACTTCAACCCCAGACTGTTAAAGCAGCTGGGGTTGTTTGTTTAGTAAAGAAAGTGATTTTGACTGAAAAATAGGACTAGTTGGTATCACCATTTTTTGCACACTGGTATAAAATTGTGGATTTCCTTCTTAAGTCTTTATGGTGGCGGACTTGAGCCAACCTCACAATACCCCATTTTTAATAAAGAAAAATATTCCTAAAAATTTGTATCTCCTGATTTAATTTCCTATTGCGAGTTAATTATAAAATGATAGGAAGAAATTTAATAATGATATAAAAGAAACTGAAACAGTAAAAAAATGGTAAATATATTGCATAAAAAACTTCATAAAATTAGATAAAGATATGGTTTGGTTTTACAATTTATTAATTGGGATTGGTGGCCTTATCATTGGGATGTTAGCTTTTACCGATGAAATAGCTACTAAAATCTCATACTTCAAAAATATAAAATCATTAGTATTCAAATTACCTTTTTTTGTTTTGGGGTCAGTTTTAATATTGGTTGGGAGTATCGCAAAGGACAATGAATCTGAAAGTAAGGCTGAAAAAACTAGTGTTGCTTATAAAGCGGAATTTTTAAGATTAGATAGTCTCAATAAGGCTAATAAAAAATCATCCGATAGTGTATACCAGATAAAGATGCAATCACTTCTTGACAGTAGTTATGTGAAAAGTATTAAAGCATCAAATGAAGCTCTTGCTAAATATAATTTAAGATTTATTGATTCTCTACATAGTGTCGCAAGCACAATAAATACTAAAACTTTTTTGGCTCAATTAGCTATTGATGCGGTTGATGCAAAGGGTACCCCTCCAATTTATATAACAGATGAGGGTAATGGTAAAATTCTTAATGTAAGATATATTTCTTCAGCGGCTACCTCATACAATATTCGAATTAATACATACATCGTAAAAGAAGATCCGAAAGGAGACTTTATACTTCAATATATTTTACACCCAGGTGGTAATGAGTCTTTGGTTCCAGATCGAAATAGAACAATGGCATTACGGCTTGAACCCTTAGTAGCTAATTCAGAAACTTTGCTAATAGTTTTCATAGGTACTTTTTCAAGGGTAGATGGCGGGGAAAAAATAAAATTTAATTCCGCATTTAGTTTCAATTTCAAATTAAATAAAGAAATTATTTCTCGCTCAACCATCGATTATCCAGCTTTTGAGAAATATCTTGATGAAGCAAATATTCCCAGAGTTAGATGATTTTATTTCAGGGGTTTTGATTAAGGATAAAACCATTTCAAAAGAAGCCTGCAACCAATTTAAAGTTTTGGGTTTGTATAGCAGGAAAGAAAATATAGCATAACTCCTTTATGGATAAATCCAAATTAAATGGAGATTGTATGTTCTGCAGATCAGATATGTTCTATGGCTGAGGTTCAATCATCAATTAATATGGAACAAAAAGTGAATACTTTTTTATAACAATTAAATTGGGATTATTTTATGTTGCCAGGAAAGCCCAACTATTGGCTTACCATCAATTACAGGGCATCTCATAACAATAAGAACAATCGTATCATATAAGCAACCACAATATGTATAACTCACCCACTTTCTTTTTCTTCTTCCGATAATGATTGAATTTGTTTTCATAATAGAATTATTATTTTGTATTAATGGTGGCTTGTTGTATTGAGCCACCTTCGCCATGCAATTAGCGGGGGGAATTACGTGAGCTGCTAAGCAGCGAAGTAATGACCTCAACGTGGCTTGTTATTCGTGGCATGTTTTACATTAGCCTGGCGTTGTGCCAGAATAACAATTGATGGTATTTGTGCCAGTGCCGCTAATTGCCGCAGGTGGCGGAAAACATGGAGAAGCTGCTGTGGATGCAAAGCAGACACAGTAAGCAGCGGAAGCAAGATTTGCGAAGTGAGGTAAACCGTGCCAGATACTGTAGGGAAGGTTTGTGAATAGCTATCTGGCAAGGTTTTTCAGGAAGGGTGCAAAGACTTGCTACCTTATTTCCTGATTTAAATTCTTCATCAATAGAACCCCCAATATAAATTGAAAACAATTCCATAACAAAGTAATATAGTAAGCATAAATAAATGGGTTACAATCCTTATGTTTTGTCTTATATAATGTTATATCATAAATTTACTTGTAAGCTTACTCGCAAATACATACACACCGTATAAGCCATGAATTGGGAAAATATACCAGAAATTGATCTTTATTCAGATGGTGGTGCAGAACCCAACCCTGGAAAAGGCGGTTTTGGTGTGATTATGTCATACAAAGGAAATAAAAAGGAATTTAGTCAGGGCTATCAACTGACAACAAATAACCGGATGGAGTTAATGGGTGTAATTTTTGGTCTTGAAAGATTGAAAACAAAATCAATTGTCAATGTCTATACCGACTCACAATATGTTGTCTATGGAATAACAAAAGGATGGGCAGAAAAATGGAGATTAAAAGATTGGTATCGAAAACAAAATAGTAAAGCTATAAATCATGACTTATGGGCGAGACTTCTAACGCTCATATCAAACCATGAGGTAAAATTTAATTGGGTAAAGGGGCATGATGGTCATAAGGAAAACGAAAGATGCGACGTATTAGCCGACATAGCACTAAATAGCGAAAATTTAAGAGAAGATTTGGGTTATGAGCCCCAGGAGAAATTGCTCTCCGCTTCTAGTCAGGTGTATTTACAAGGAAATTCAAAAGGGAGAAAAATAGAAAATGAAAATGATCTGTGTAGAAAGTGTGGAACGCCTGTTATAAAAAAACAACCCCCAAAAAAAGCTGTAAAACCAAATCAATCTTATTTTTATGAATATTATCTATACTGCCCAAGTTGTAAAACGATGTATTTGGTGGAAGAAGGGAAAAGAGATATTACTAACTTAAAGTAATCCCTCATCCCCAAAAGAAAAATAGCTTTCTTTAGTTATAATCAAGTGGTCCAAAACTGAAACATCAATTAAAGAACAGGCTTGTTTAATTTTCTGTGTTAACACTTCATCTGCTCTACTTGGTTTTAGACTGCCGCTAGGGTGATTATGACACAGAACTATAGCGCACGAAGCTGACTTTACAACTGCAACTAAAATAAGTTTGGGGTCGGCCACAGTACCTGTTAATCCTCCAGATGATACTTTTAAACATCCTAGTACTTTATTTGCTCTATTGAGTAGAAGAACCTTAAATTCTTCCACCAATTCAATTTTGTTTAAGTCCCACCTCCTTAATAAAATCTCATAAGCATCTTTAGATTTTCCAATAACAGCTCTTTCTGAATCCTTTACAGTTGTCTTATAAACTAATTCTACTTCAGCAATAGTTTCTTTGAATTGAAAATCTTCTGTATTCATAAAATGTATTTAATGATTATTGGATTAAGAAATTTGAGTGGTAAAAAAAATGTCCCCGAATAAGATAGATTAACTTATCTCTTTCATTGCAAAACACCTCGTCAACCAATACAAAAGTGTTCATGGGAATAGTACCAACAGTTTTTATTGCCTGAACTCGAAAAGGAACAAATATTTGCTTTATGCCCCCAGAGATGCTTACAGCTAATATGCTTTTGTTGTTACAATATTGTAGGTGGACAAGTATTTCTTTCATAGTATAGTAAAGGGTACGGATTAAGAAATCAATTCACATCTACTTCCTCCTTGTGCTGGACAGGTGTTACTCCCTCTTGAAGCATTTCTGGGGCTTTGTAGGTGAAATTGTAGTCAAGGGTCATATTCTCCCCCGAATTAGGATTCGTGAAACTGTAGGGCTCACAGGGCGTTCTAACGATGCTTCCTGGTAAAGTTGTCCCTACTACCTCCCTGGCTGTTACTTCGTCAAAGGAGCAAGCCATGCTACATTTGCTTTTTGTCGCATATTGCTTGCCTGTAGTTTGAGATATTTGAATCTGAAGGCCTCCCTCCAGTTCAAGAACAAAAAATGTCTTTCCTTCAGCAGATTTTCTCTGCTGATAACCTGTAATCGTTACCATAAATCATAAATTTATTTGTTTAAAAAATGGGCGACATGCCCTGAATTCCAATTTAGCTTGAGTGGGTAATTTTGACCGGGGGGTAGATCGCCTCACCCAAATCGCAAAGGGGCCTATTTAGGGAGAAAGCTTACTCCTAATACACATTGGAGGAGGGGGGATTATTTGTTTACTTATTGGTAAAGTAGGGAGTTACCTTTAAAATTTAAGCGGACTAAATATTCATTTGGTACTTAAACCTTATTAGGAGGGAGTGTTGTCAGCTCCCCCTTTTTTTCGACTGGTGACATTCTCTTTCCAAAATTGGGGGGACCCCTTAAGTCCGAAACAAAGCTTCTTAAAAAACCAATCCTTCTTTGAAACCAGTTACTTACTTTAAAAAATCAAATTATCCACTTACTTATCCTTAAGAAGTCTTATAGTTTCAGTCAGCATATAATCTACCTGAGGCGAAGAAGTTTTTACAGGCATTGTCAATATTGACTTAGCCCAAAATTTAAAACTTATCGAATCACCCCTCTCGAGATAATATTTCATTAGATCAAATCGATTTTTCATTCTATTTGGGACCATGTATATTGCTTTTTTGAGACTATTTTCTGCCTCACTAAATAACCGAAGCTCATTTTCTAAACTTGATTCAAGTTTGTACATTTCATAGCATGAATAATATTTTTTTGCTTTTTCTAAAACTTGTAATGCTTTGTTCAATTTGCTCGAGTAATAAAGTTGTTTAGAATATAAAAAAAGCACTTGCCCATCCTTTAGGAACATATCATCAATCTCTTGATATTTTTCCAAACTTTTTATCCTGTATCCCATGGTAGAAGCCTGGAAAGCTTGTAGTGAAGTGGATTTGTATTTTAACTCTATAAGTGAATCGTACATCAGAAAAAATGAAAAAAAGACTATTACCCATTTTAGAATCACGTAAAAATATCTTGAAGCTTTCTTTGACTCGACATTAATATTCGTTTGGGAGTAAATTATTGCAATACATATCATAAAAAAAGATGCTAATGGAAAAACTTGAAGAGGATACGAGAAAAATGAACCGACTAGGAAACAAATCACAGAAACAAATCCATATTGCAACAAAAGACTCTTTGAAAAATAAGTATTTCGTATCAGTACATTTTTAAAAATGAGATATAAAATTAACAAAGCTAATATGCACCCAACTACCCCGTACTCAATAATAAATTGTAGAAAATCATTAAAAGCGTAAAAAGTATTATCCGCAAGTAATGCTTCTTTGCCATCAATGTTAGATTTAGAGAAATAGTTCGCCTGTGCTTCATTAAAATAGGCCTTAAACTTTCCACCACCAATTCCCAATACAGGTTCCTTTTCAAGAATTCCTAATGATACTTTATATATGTGAACTCTTCCAGTTGTAGAATTGGGTTTATAAAATAGAAGAACTGTAAAAAGAGCAGATATCATTATTATTCCAATAATGAAAACAAACTTTCGGAAAATATATTTTTTCAACCTACTTAAAACGATATATAATAAGCCAGATATAAAAGCTAACCAAGCGGATCGACTATTTGTAAGTACCAATAATGCCAGGGATAGGACATCTAAGATAATTAAGGCTATAGTTAAAAAACCAAATCGCTTTTTCTTTGTTATAAAACTAATACTGAAAATAATTAATATTAGAATCAACGAGGCTAGTAGTATTCCGAAAATACTAGTGTTAGGCCTAAATAACGAAGTACTAAAATTATTTTCTGAGATTAAAGAGTATGAGGATATTACTAAATAGGAAGATATGCTTACTATAATAGTAAAAATTAAACCATTTTCAAATTCGCTTTTGAAATGCTTAGATAAACAATAACTCATTGCAAAAAATATACCATATCCTATTAACCTGGCGAATACAAAATAATCCACATAATATTTGAATAAGTTTAAGGCTAAAAACAATAAATAAATGAAAAGTATCCAAACGTGACTAGGAATGATTAGGACGGTTGTTTTTAGTTTTGAGAAAATAAGAAGCGATATTAAAGATGCAGCTAATAATAATCCAGGTTCAGTTAAGTCCAGATTACTGCCATCTCCAAGGAGAGGTATAAAAAGCAGAAAAAGTAAAATAATAAAAAAAAGTAAACAGAATAGACACTTAATTCCCTGCTTTATATCAGTTTTTGTCCAGTTTGTTGTATTTTTTGAATATTTCAGAGTAAATGGATGGGT
Source organism: Ferruginibacter sp. (assembly GCA_039922375.1). Lineage (GTDB taxonomy): Bacteria > Bacteroidota > Bacteroidia > Chitinophagales > Chitinophagaceae > Ferruginibacter. The sequence goes on along the minus strand of JBDSAA010000122.1, from coordinate 15,707 downwards.
TGACAATAGGAATTGAAGTTAATTCCATTATAACTTCCCGATTTTGTCGAAAATAGTAATCTTCGCTTTTAGAGTTGCTTTTAGAAATCAAAGTTACTTTAATGAGTTTTTTACCTTTAACACTATCAATTATTTTGGAGAATGAAAAATCAATGTTCTTGAACTGGTGAGAATAAACCAGTTTTATTGTATCAGCATCCCATTGATTTATTTTCTTTTTCCTTAAGTAAGTCTCTTCACTTTTATCAGGGTTTTTAGAAATAAGAGAGTCGCTGGAATTACTAATCATATTTTCGTCAATAGATAAACGGTCCATTAAAAATGAGTCGATTTTATAACGTTTTGCATCTGTAATATTTAAAGAATCAAACGCATATCCGAATTTCCCCCCTTTTTTATATAGAAAACATTGAAACCGGTTTTCCATATTTGTGATTTTACTTTCGACTTTTCCATTTGGGTTTGCTGTATTTGAAGTAAAAGTTTTTTTATAAGGAAATCTGTATAGGGTAAAATCCTGATAATATATCATGTATTGACTATCTCTAGCAATAAAAAATTTATTCTCTTGAGTTACACTGGGATATGACAAAACAAGTTTTACCTCCAGTAAATCACTTGATGATAATTTATTTGGGTTTCCTTTATCAACACAGGAAATAATAGCCGAAAATATAAGAATAATAAATTCGGCTATTATTAAGCGCTTATTGCTCAAATGTATACCAGCTATTAGTGACATCAAAATCAGGATATGAATTTCTTACAAATACTCCACAATTTACAGTTATTTTCATCGTTCCCTGTAATCGGATTCCTGCGATGCTATATGTGACAGGAACTGTAGGCATTGAAATGTTTATTATTGTAGGAGTTTGATCAGTTAACGCATCTAGATTCAAATCCCATAATGTTGCACTCCCAGTATGATATATTAGATCATGCCCAAAGGAAGTCCATTTCCAAAAGCCCCCTGCATCATATTCCTGTATACCAGTTTCTTTACTATGCATTGTAATTGTTTCTATAGCACTAGACGTAGCAAATATTTTCCATTTATAACTTCTAGTTATTGAACTTGATGTAGCACTAATTGTTTCAATGTCTTCTTTTGTATTTAATTCAATCCCAGAAGAAACTAATGTACTAAGTAAATCATCTGCATTCTGTGAAGTGCAAGGTGGGGGATCATCTCCACCTCCTGCTGGATCTTCACAAAGTCCAAACATTACACAAAGTGAACACATAGGGCTTTCTGGATCTTCAAAACAAGGATCTTCATTTACCTCTTCTTCATACCAGCAGAAGTTATTTCCTGTTTGATACCACTCCCCACAAGTATAAGTTACAATGTCGCCACTAATATGAAGTTCACAATCCCTCGCCCATTCGATTGCACAGTACTGTTCAGCAATGCGATTTCTGATATTTGAATTTACAGAATTTAAATGTTTTGTTATTTTTCCATTTGATAAGATCGTACGTGATATTTCTTTACCATTCCAGGTTTTTACAACGATTGATCCTGAGTAATCATCATCAATATTGCCAAATGAATTGCTACTTATATCATAATTATGACGAATAAGGTAATCTATATCTGGAATATAAGTTGTTTCTCTGACATCAACTTTTCCATTTTTACTCTTAATAAAAGACATTTTAGTAATCGAACTCTCCGCAATTCTTTTTTTATTATTTTCACTTAAGTTAGTAGATTGACTAAAGAAAACTGAAGATTTTTGTTTAGCTAAGGGAAAGTCCACAACTGAATATTCGCCTACCTTCTTTTTAGTACTAATTTTCCACTCAGGCAGCTTCTTTCCAGAAGTAGTAGCATTAAAAGCAGCGTAATCTACTGTTTTTTTAAAAGTACCATAGTACCACTCTTTAGCTGCTGCTGCAGAAAATTCTTCTTCTGAAATACTAATTTTACTAGCCTCCTTTTGGCAGGAGAATAAGATTACTATCATCAAAATGATAGCAGTTGAGAGTTTTGGTCGCATTTTCATAATAAAATCTTTAATAATTAGAAATAAAAAAATTGAAGCGAATCATAAGAAAAAAATACTTGGGAGTGTATTATAATGTTCTCAAAAAAGACTGTGAAACAAACATATAAAAACGGAAATTAATGTAATGGAGGCTTGAAGTCAATAACCCTTTCGTGGTATTTTAATAATAATTAAGAGTTTTTACTTAGCCTGCTTAGCGGAAGAATCGATTTTGTAGGCTAATAACTTAAGACAGAATAGTTTAAGGCTGTTCGTGCATTAAAACTGGGCAAAGTCAGAGGGTTATTCAGTCTAATTACCGCATAGCGAAATAATTTAAAATTGAAGAGAGCCGTTAGTGGATAAAGTAATAATAAAACTTATTGAGTCTCTAATTTTAGAATAACCGATATCACTAAGCTATAAAATATTTTGATGTTTGCTTACTCTGTGGAGAACACTTTATTCATTCAAATGGTTACATTATTTCGGATAAGTATTTTCAATCAAACAATAATCTCCTCTGAAAATAAATCGAACAAGTTTATATTTGGAAAGGGGTATCTCAATGTTGTATTATTGTGTTTATCAAAAAAATAATACATCAAAATGAACAAGAATAAAAAATCAACTATTACTACTGAAAATCTGATTAATTACACTTACACTTCTTTATCAAGATCTTCTCTTCATTCACTCAAATTATCCTCTTTAAACCTTTCCTCCTTTTCATCTTCCTCTCTCATTAATGGGGAATTGGATTACAAGGCCATAGGAAGCTCAAGGTGCGCTGATTTTCCCTGGAAGAACGGTATTATCAATCCCGGAGTTCAATCGAATTTACCGCCATATAATAGCTTTCATTGTAACACGATAAAGATTCCTACGAAAATCAAGCATGTGATAAGAAGGCATATGCCAAGGGAGGTATTAAGAGCCATCCACCCAAACGTTGAAGTAGCAATTGAAATGTGCCTACTATTTACTACCCAGCTTATTTCTACTCAATTCGAAGAGGAAGCGGTAAATAACATAGATAGGTGGAAAGCCCTTAAGACCGAATATTTGAGGAAATACTTTAGTACTTCGCCGTCTTCTTATAAGAAAATTATAAAAGCCTTAGAAACTCCATTATTAAATGGCGCCATTCTTGAATGTGACTACATTTCAATAAAGGGGAAGAAATCCTATCAGTATCGTTTTGGACAAGCTTATTTTAAAAAGGGACTCGTTTCTTACGACCTAAAAACTAAAGAAGCTATACACCTTTTAAGAAAGCACAACGAACATCTATGCAACAGGGCCCAATCCAATCCTATTTGTAGAAATTTAATGACCTTTTATTCAACTATGATTTTGCCTACGCCCGAGGAAATATTAGCGGAGGCCAAGACGCTTATTAGCAAAGGGTATAGGAATAGGAACGGAAGAAAACTGACATTTTTAAATAAACATTCAAAGGACCATGTTAAAAATCATACAGAGTTGTCTTTTGTGGAGGATGCTATTAAGAAGTTCAAATATCTGACAGATAATCATGTAATGATACCAAGACCTGGAAATTCAGCGAGTGGAGGTCGTGTAGTTGATTCTATTACACTTATGCCTCGATGGATCAGAAATTTAATTAAAGTTGACGGCATGACTCTGGTAGAGTGTGACTTCTCCTGTTTACATCCAAATATTGCAATAGCGCTATATAAAGGCACCCAGGAATATATAACTCATGAGGGGTTGGCTATAAAATTAAATATTGACCTGAACATCGTAAAAGACCAGCATTTGTCCTTTTTTAACAGGACCCCTAAACACATGGAGAAATCTCCGTTGTATGAATACTATAACGTGACTGAACCACAAATGATCAAAAGTATCGTTGACGAGAAATACAAGAGCACATTTAAGCATACCTCGACTTCCCGTAAACTATTTGCAAAAGAAGTTGAAATAATGTGTGATATTATTACGCGTTTGAACAGAGAGAATATTTATGTAGGATATGTTTATGATGCGCTACTCTGTCATCCCAGGAACGTTCAGAGATTGATTGAAATTATGAATTCAACTGCATTAATTCATGGGGTTAAAACGGTCGCAAAAGCATCTCTGAGTTCACAGCAACGTTCTTTGCAAGACGTTGGAAAAGGATCTAGAATAGCTGCCTAAAAGGTCATTTTTAAAGCGGTTGAGGCTCAATCAGATGTGCCATGACCTTAAACAAAGCTGCTGAACCAAGTAAGTCCAGCAGCTTATTTTTATTAATCTGTATCCCTTTTGAAAATTGAAATAAAAATCCTCAGCAGTCAGACCAAGTAATAACTATTACAAACAGTCATCCCATCCTTGGAATATAATTTTTTAAAACTGCTACATAAGCTACACTATCTACACAAAAATCGGTAAAAGTGTAGATAGTGTAGTTAGTGCTGGTTCTAAGGAACATTTTTCATAACACCTATTGCATTTCCGAAATTTCTTCGTGTTATCGTGAAGTCCATGTTACGGAGTCGATCGGCAAAAACCCTTTTGGATGCAGGTTTACAGCCGCTTTCAAGAGAGTATCTGTTATATCGAGTGTAAAAATCGTGCAAGGGGATTTCTGTAGCATTACTACTTTCATAACTTCCTTCTAATAGAAACTGCTTCACGGAGTCTGAGCTTGCTTTATACTCATTTAGAGCCTCATTAGCGACATTGGAAATACTAAACCGCTCTTGATGTAGAAGTCTCTTAAGCCCCCGTAAAACCCAATTAAATACTCCAGGAAGCTCCTCTGCGATTATCTTTTGGGCGAGCTTAGGATCTCTTTGAGCTTCGGCTATTGTTACTTCGAACTTTAGTATTATGAACCTCCTAAAAAAGGCCTCATTTTGTTCAACATCTCTAGGGAGTTCATTTGCATTGAAGATAAACTTAGCATAATCCTCAAGTATAAAAGGATTTCCATATGGTAACCGTGCTTCGACAGGTTCTCCGGATACTAATTGCTTAAAAAAGGAAGAATTCATATGGTCGGAAATTTCAGGGGCATAATTTAAGAGTTTATTACCCAAGCAAGCTCTATGGTATCCAGATTCGTTTGTCAAGGACTGTAAACTAAAGCTGCTCACATTCTCAGGACCTAATAGGGCGTTGATAATATCAAAGAACACGCTTTTCCCATTTGCTCCTTTTCCATACAAGATCAAGCATTTTTCAAGTTTTAACCTCTTCTGCTTAAGGAATACATAGGCAATGTATTCCGAAAGGATATCTTGTGAATCTTTGTCTTGTAACACCTGGTCTAGAAATGCTGAAAATTTGGGGCATTCTGCCTGATCATTCAACGCAAAAGGTAGTTGATACCGAATAAAATCGCTGGCCTCAAAATCTTTTAACCCGAACCCATCGTTATTAAACTCAAAAGTTCCGTTTTGTAAATTAATCAACACCTTATCGCCAGAAATATTAGGCTTGAAAAAGTATGTAGAAGACTTTAATTGTTTAAGGAGGTCTGATCTAAATGGATAATATCGTGAATCGTACTTATTTATTCCTAACCTTTGGGCGGCCTCACCAAGAAAATTTTCTGTTTCTTGATCTTCAAAGGATTTCCAGTACTCACCATTAAAGATGTAGACGTAACCGTTCTTCATACTCATTGTCCAGTTTGAATTTTCAGCTACACTGAAAATCTGATCTATTGACTCAACGACATAGTGTTGCTTTTTCAACTTTTGACCGTCTTCTAAATCTACTTTCTCGCTGAAGCTTATAGGAGAAAGTTGTTTAAGAATGATTTGCAAGACCTCTTGATGTTTAACCCGGATCCTTTTTGGGTCTTCTTGAGCCCGTGAAGAGGACGGAGAAACAATTTCCTTTGTTAATAAGTTTTGCCCAGTTTCTGGAATTTCAACTTTATTTATTTCAGTGCTCATGGTCTTGATTTTAAATTGGTTAGAAAATTAGTTTCGATCTCCAATTTTGAATCAAACCGTCTGGTTGACATATATATATCTAGGTCTGCTTTTAGAAACAAAATCAGTTTCCCTCCAGGCTTGTAGAATGGGATTTCCCTCAAACTTGTCTTCTTGTATAAAGTTGACTTACACAGCTTCATGTAGGAAGCTGCTTCTTGTAAGCTCATATAACTCGTATTCATATCAGAATATTTTATATATTAAAAATGTGGTTTATGCTATGAATCTCGATTAATACAATAGGACGTCTGCTATTGCATTTCATCTAATTCATTAACAACACAAAATTTGATATAATAATTCTGATGAAGGGGTTCAAAAGGGGTTACTTTTTTGCAGGAATTTTGGCTATTACATTATCCATGTCTTTAATGATGCTTTTTAATGCTTCTTGTAGAATTTGGTAATCATTAATTATCCCCTCAGAAGTCTTTTCCTGCCGTTTAAAAGATTCAATGTTCCTAATAGCACTTTTTAAAGTGTTGTCAGAAAATCCTGTCAGCAACTTTAGGATTGTCGACATTGAAGTTTGATTAAGTGGTAAAATTATTTCCTTTTTTCGCAAATACTGAAAAAGTAAAACTATCTGTGCTTGAGTTAGAGAAGGGCTAATGTTATAGTCATGTTTAATTTTTGAAAAATCAAATTTGCTATCGATAACAAACTCAATTTTAGTAACCTTTATATCGGCATCCATTTCTAATGACGATTTTAAATTCGTTAGGCCTGAAATATAAAAGTCAATTTCATTTGTGGCACGCCTGTAATACTCTTCTCTTGTTTCATCACTTAATTCTTCAATTTTGGGAATTGCGAAGTCAGCTTCGCCAATAAATTCATACTCATCAGTGTAATTTGAATTATTGATTATTGATATTCCCATACTTTTCAACACCCTTAATTCTTTAAGTGCAGTGTCGATTCGAAGAACGCGATCATCTTTAAACCTAGGCATCTGTATATTTCTCTCGATTCGAGATATATTAAAATCGGTCTTCAAAAGAGAAGATGTATAACGGCTTTTAGGTAGTTGTTTTAGCAAATCAATGCGAGCATCTAATTCTGAAAAAACCTCGTCAATATTATTCATAGTATCATAGTTATTCATACTAAAATAGCGAAACCTTACAGATCTGTTAATAAGTTTGAGTATTCAATTTTAGTTTTGTCCTCAAATGAGGCTAGATAGGCGGATGTAGTTAATATACTTGAGTGGCCTAAACTTTCCGATATAAACTCGGTGTTTACATTTTTACGTTTTAAAACAGTGGCAAAGCTATGTCTACAACTATAGGTATTGCATTTTTCTGAAATTTTTAAATCCAGACGAATAGCTTCCATATTCTTGTTTGTGTTTTTGATAAAGCCTTGTATAAAGTATTTCTCTTGAATAGGACTTAGACCCTCTTTTAAGAAAGGGAAAAGATATATTCCATCAACATTGGTATTCTTCCATTTATTGATTATCACTTTAGCCCTCGGATGAACTGGTACTCTAATGATTTGTTGCGTACCCTTCTTAGTATTTTTGGTTTTTGACCTGATGTAACAGATGAAATTGTTTTTGATGTTCTCAGGTCGTAAGCGAAGTATATCGCAAAAATTTATTCCATTACTTAAAAAGCTGAAGATCCAAAAGTCTAGTGCCTTTTGTTCTTCCTTTTTATCTGGGGTATGCTTCAACAATATCTGAAGATCATCAGGGGAAAGTGCCTTTTTTATGTTTGATCCAACGGGGATTTTGTACCGGTTCTTTCCAAAGGGATAATTCTCCTTGCTTATTAGGTTTCGGGAAACTGCATTATTGAAAACCGCTCTCAACTGCCGCAAATAGATCCCAATTGTTGAGTTGGACTTCCCCTTTCCCTTCATATACAATTCGTATTCCTCTAAAAAATCTGGATTAATGTCATACAATGACAGATTGCTCTTGAACCCGTTTAGGGAGTTTAGGGTTGATTGGTATGAAAGAACAGTTCCAACGTTTCCTTTCTTGTTGTGGACTGCTATATACTCCTTAAAGAGCGAAGAAAGATTTAAACCATTAAGATCAGTTGCATTTTCATAAAAATGCTTCTCAAATCCAGCGAAAGAGAAGGGGTTTAAATTTTCAATGATTTTTCCAGCTACACTTACCAATGCATTTATTTTAATCTTTGTCGACTTGAGATCACTATCCCGAAGGTTATCAGATTTCAACCTGGTCCATTGAGCTTCGGTAAGGTCGATCTTGGTCTTATACCTTTTCTTCATTGGCTTACAATACACCGTTAATTTCAAGGGATATTTCCCGGAAATTTTTTCTATTCGAGTATCTAAAAACAATGTAACAGTTGGTGTGTATTTTTTCATATGAATTCTATTGAGATTTTTGCACCAAATTTGCACCACAAAGGAAGTAATTAAATCTAAATAAATAACGGAAAATGCCGAATATTTATTTATAAACATTTGATTGTGAATGTAATAGCAAAGAATATCTAAACAAAGGAAAAAATCAGAAATCTGTTGTTTTTGGACTGTTAATCAGAGGGTCGTAGGTTCAAGTCCTACAGCGGGAGCCTCCAAGGTCGATTTTATGTCGACCTTATTCGTTGGTAAGTGGAGACCCCGACCGAACAAAGTGAGCGTCGGCGGTCCTAAAGCGGGAGCAGATAAAAAGATAAAGGGTTATACTTTAATAGGATGGCCCTTTGTTATTTTTAGGCCGCTCGTTAGGAACAATATTAAAGCTAGCATAAAAATCGCTTTCGGATTTCCTTTCTATGTATTTGTACTTTTTTATAGAATTTTATTTCAAATGATATTCATCTTTTATTAATGAGATCGTCCACCAGCTAAACACAACTAGGCTGTATACCGTCCTTCTCGATTCAACAACGGATACGAGCCGCAGCATCCGGAAAATAATACTGATGGAAAAACGATTTACAGGGAACCGCAAACGTTTAATTTATTTATAGGCACTCGAGGTCATAAAATACAAGCGACGCAAAACAATTAACAAGTTGAGATTGGGGTCCAACCTACGCGGCATCACTTCTCCACCACAAAAGTAATCGGCTGCTTGGCGTAAGAGACTATCTGCTTTCCGTTGACTGTTGCCGGCATCCATTTAGGGCTAAGCTTCATAACACGGAGCGCTTCATCTTCGGCATGGTAGCCAAATTTTGTTAGTGCCTCGAAATTGCTGAGTGTTCCTTCCGCGCTGACCTTAAACTGTACGATCACTGAATAGCGTCCCTCGGGTGCGCCAGATTTAACCAATGTATCGGCATTGATATTTTTAATGAGGAATGCTGTCCATGCTTCTCTTCCTCCCTTAAATGTAGCAGTCACAGTATCCGGCTTTTCATCAAAAACAGGCGGTGTAACAATATTCTCATCTTTTATTCCTTCCTGGGTAGATGTTCCTATCAATACTTGATTTTCATCCACAACTGTGCCATCGGGCATGGTTACTTTCCGTGTTTTGAGATCTTTCAATTGTTGTTCCTTGGTTTTGGAACTTGTTGTCGTTTTAGCAGGCGAGGTGGTTTTGGTGGTTTTGTTTTCCTGCGCGGAGCTGAACTGGGTGGACAAAACTAAAGTTCCGGCTATCAAGATTATCCTGAGCATTTTCGATAGTTTTATTAAATATACCAAATTTTGAAATGTACCGCCCCATTCTATACTTGTTTTTACTGCTTATGCCTGTGGTTAACTATGCGCAGGAACTGAAACTGGTTTTACCGGGTGGACATAACCGCCGCATCTTAAACGCCAAATTCGCGAACAATAAAAAATTCATCATCTCCTGCGCAGCAGATAATACGGTGAGGATCTGGGAAAGCACTTCGGGACATGTGCTGAAAACATTTTTGCTAGGAGATATGCCGGTTTATTGCACGTTGAGTGAAAACGGCAAATATGTTCTCGCACTCGAAAGCAGGCTTGCCTCCGGGAAGAAAGTACGGGTACTTGTATGGGACCTGCTTTCGCAAAAACTTCTTTTTCAAAAGGAATGTGACGAAATAGAACCAAAGTTCAGTAAGAATGATGCATTGCTAGCCCTGTCCATCGATAAACAACTGGTCGTTTTTTCTACAAATAATTTTAAAGAGGTTTTCCGAAAAAATGTGGGAGACGGGGCAATTGAAACGTTCAATTTTTCGAAGAACGGGTATCTTTTTCTGAATTACTTCATAAGCACTTTTCATTCGAAGGATTATATCCTTCTTGGAAAAGGTCCATCCGATGGCTTTGCTGATATCTTCAGGATAAAGGGAACAAGTTTTCAGAAGGTAAAGCATATTGAAAATGAATTTGGTGAGCCATACTATTCCCCTGCTGGCGATTTTGTTATTACCGCTTCTTCGCGGTCGAAAAATGACAAGTATATCGTGGAGATATGGAACGCTGAGACAGGCGAGTTGGATAATTTCTTTGAAACGCACACAGAAAAAATTTCTTATGTTGATGTTTCCAGGGATGGGCACTATATACTGACCTCCTCTGTTGATGGCACCGCGAAAATGTGGGAGCTAACCTCTGGCGAACTTATCCGTGAGTTCAGGCCCAAAGAAGAGCATTATGATCTGCCAACGATGAACTATGCGGCTTTCAGCCCCGACGGCGAATTCATATTCGGTATATCCGATTTCAAAAATGGAATTGTGTGGGATGTGAGGAACGGCGAAGTGATCAATCGGTTCCCGGCCAGCGCTGCCATAACAAACCTGGGAAAAAGAAGAGAAGTATTTAGTGATAATAGCCGGATGATTCTGAATATGGGCGAAGAGTCAATGAGCATCCACGACATTATAAGTAATACATTGATCTCGGAGCTAAAGAACCGTACGGAAATCTCGTCCAGCATTTTCAATGGTAATTACCTGGCGCTTAAAACTAATGATGGGAAATTAAAGATATGGGACCTGGAATCCGGGCTGATGAAGGCTAACCTGGCGGGACTTCCAACGCCCGGCAAATGGGATAATGATCTTTTCGTTCTTACTGCATCGGGAAAGATGCTTGCTTACACGGATATCGACAGCAATCTTATTGTATGGGATATCCATAATGGAGTCCCGCTGGTACGAATGCCAAATAATTACATGATACCTGTTTCATTTTCTGAAAAGGATAGTAGTTTTTTCACCGACGAGAGTCCGTCATTTAAATTCAATATCACTACCGGAAAATGGGACAGCCTTGGTTACGAAAGGAAAGAATTAATTGATGCAGGGTTCATCAGGTATCCAAATTACGAATCGCACACCTATAGTAACGAAATCACAGATATACGGACGAAGAAAACTATCGCTGAATTAAAACATCCATTGACCGGCCGGGGGCTCGATATTCATTCGCTGGAAGAAGATCCTCTCGGGCGCTGGTTACTGGCTACGGTTGCTGACAGTATGCTTATGTTAGTTGATCTTAAATCGGGAAATAAACCACGATTATTAACTCATTTCAATGATGAATCAGCGTTCGCCGCATTCTGCAACAACGGAAAATATATTGTGGGAGGTTCAATAGATGGTGAAGTCAGGATTTGGGAAACGGAAGGACTCAAACTGGTACACCGGTTCAAAGAAACCGGGTCGGTATCTAATATTGTCATCTCGGCGGATGAACGGTTTGCGTACGTGGTAACAAGATCAAATACCATCGGTAAATGGAATCTTGCGACAAATAAACGCCTGGGAACCATAGTGCCTATCGGTGATGGAAGCCTTACGGTATTGCCCGATAATTATTACTGGGTATCCAAGAATATACTCAATGATCTCTTATTCGACTATAAGGGAATCAATTATTCTTTCGACCAATTCGATCTGCAGCTCAATCGCCCGGATATTGTATTGAAATCAATGGGCAACCGGGATACCGCACTTATTCGGGCTTTTGAAACGGCTTACCGAAAAAGGTTGAGTAAAATGAAGGTAGTGGAGAATGCCAGGTTTGCTGGAAAGTTGCCAACGATTAAAATTGTGAATGAGAATAAAATCCCGGCCATTACAGAAAACGCGATGCTGCCCCTGGTATTCGAAATAAGGGATTCATCCGCAAGCCTGGCCAGCTATTCTATTGTCGTAAATGATGTACCTGTTTACGGTATGAAGGGAAAAAGATTACCGCAGAAGGATAAGAATACGATCCATGACAACCTACAGTTATCGAATGGATTCAACAAGATCCAATTGTACTGCACTAATAATAATGGAATGCAGAGTCTCAGGCAAAGCATTTATATAAACTACTACCCCAAAAAGGTTGAGAACATTCAGCGCGTATTTTTTGTGGGTATAGGAATGGATGAATTTGCCGATAAGCAGTATAACCTGCAGTACAGCACTAAAGATGTGCGTGACCTTTACCTGAAATTAAAAGAGCGGTACAAGGATAGTCTGGTAGTAGATACATTGTTCAACAAAAATGTATCTGTCGCCAGTGTACAGGCATTGAAAACCAAATTGCTGACAAGTCATGTCAATGATATCGTTCTCTTGTTTTATTCAGGGCATGGATTGTTAAGTGATAGTCTCGATTATTTTCTTTCTACCTATGATATTGATTTCATGCATCCGAAGGATAAAGGCCTTCCCTATGATGTGCTGGAAAGCCTACTCGACAGTATACCCGCCCGTAAAAAAATGATGCTGATCGATGCCTGTCACAGTGGCGAGGTGGACAAGGAAACTTCAGCTTATATAAATACCCGGGCTGCCAAAATGAAACTTGCTGGTGGAAAAGGAACCCAAGGACTGATCATAAACATCAGCGCCCGCGGCGGGTTGTACAATAGTTTCGAGATCATGCAGGAATTGTTCGTAAATATCGGGCAGAGCACCGGCGCTTCAGTAATCGCCGCCGCCGGGGGCAACCAATTCGCACTCGAAGGTGTAAACAACCTGCCCAATGGGATTTTCACACACTGCATTTTAGAAGCAATTGCTTCCCATCCAAGCATGACAACAAGCGAGTTCAAAAAACTGATTGTTAAACAGGTAGAAGAATTAACCCAGGGATTGCAGAAACCTACTGTGCGGAATGAAGCTGTAGGGATGGAGTGGAGGGTGTGGTGAGGAGTTTTTCTGTGGATATCCTTTTAAATACGCAAGAATTGCTGACTGTGTGCGATAAGAATTCTCAGGACTATTCAAATGACTGTTATTGTAGTACCCTCTCTTCAAAACCCTCCATACTCCCAGATTAAATTGATATTTAGCAAAATAACCAGCAATTATGGAGAGAAACAACATGACAAGCTCCCAGAAATAATGGGGCCATTTCTTACTCGAAATATGAGCATGCTGGTGGGCTCCATGTAAGTAGACGGTAGTTTATTTAAAATTAGTTTTCATTGTGTATGCTATCTCCTAAAGACGTTCAACTCTGCTATCGAAAATAACTGGCAATTTGATTTCCAAATACTTGCAACCTCACTGAGTTTGTCGTAGCTGCATCTTTCGTCAATAAGGAGAGTAGCTAAGGCTGGCTTTATGCTAGCCTTTTTGTTTGATGAAATGCAGACCCCGACCGAACGCAGTAAACGTCGGTGGTCCAGCAGCGGGAGCGAACCCCGCAGTTGCGAGTTTTATTTATGTTCTATTTATAGGCAGGAAGCTTGGAGTTCTTTAAAAATTATATTCTTTTTTCAATGTCTTAATCAAATCCACCGCAAGTTTCCTTTGCGTTGTCAGTTCCTCGAGGTAGATCTTCGCTGTAACACGGCAATGACTTAATATATTTGAATATTCAGACCAAAGGGCCGGATCGGAAATGATCACGCGAGTTCCAGAAGAGATGGGTGGAATCATTTTCGCATCTGCCAATTCCCGCTCTGAATAGGCAAACAATTTTTCCGCAAATTCCCGACCGCGGTTTCGGTAATCGAGGTAACGGTCAAGTGTAATGATGGTATTTTCCTGTTTATTCCAGTAAACTGAAATCTTCTTTATTGTTTCCTGGCTGCGTAACAAACGCAGGTTACCTGCATTCTTCAGTTGCTGTGCTGTTATATTGTTAAACACTACTTTGAGTCTTCGAAGCGCTTTGGTGTCCATGTCAGTGAAATTTTCCGGCAAGTATTTATCGGGCGGATGCTGATAAATATATAGTATGGCACTGTCCTCATATTGAATCGCCTCTTTTGCCATTACTAAACTTTTGTTCATTTCCACTGTATCCTCCGCAATATCACTCAGCAAAGACTTCATATACTCCTTTTCCCGGGTGTGCTCCACCTGGTGCTCTCTTATATTTTCAGCTATAAATCCACAGAATACTGCTAAGAACAGCATTAGAAACTCCCAGAAATAATGCGTCCATTTCTTACGGACTGCCGACTGTTGATTGCCGGCTGTGTGACTGGAATGCTGGTGTACTTCCATATTACAAACGTTTATTTCAAGATTAAACTCTCATACAAACAATTCACTGTTTTCCTGATTACGGTATTGAAACCATCGGTATAGCCGGGATGACAACCATTGCTGATAACAACAATGCCAAATTTTTCTTCAGGGGAAAAAAACATAGCGCTATATAATCCGTAAGCAGATCCTGTATGTCCTTTCAACGTTTTTCCCGTAATCAGGTTACTCTTTGTCATTATGGCCAGGCCATATCCTTCTTGTTCTGAAAGCGGAGTTTGCATCTCCTGGGCACTCTTCTTTGAAATAATTCTTTTTCCCCTGTGTTTTCCCATATTCATATGCATGGTCATATAACTGGCCAGGTCAGCAGCAGAGATTTTCATTCCACCGGTTGGAGAAAAAATGGGTGTACTGTATCCCATTACATAATTGGCAATTTCTGCCTTGCGGGGTGCATAGGCAGCCGCTGATGAAAAAAACCTTCCCGAGTCCACGTTGTATTCGTAGATAGTGGCAAACCGGGATTGGTCCAATGAGTCCACACAATAACCGCCGTATAATCCAAGAGGAGTAAGGATATGATTTCGTACATATTGATCAAATCGTTCGCCGGAAACTTTTTCTATGATGGTGCCCACCATATTATAGTTTAGGTTGCAATACATATACCCGGTTCCCGGTTCATATTCATTGTAGCATTTTGCCCAATCAGAATTTTTGTCAGGGTTGATATTATCCAACGTAAAATATCCCTGGCTATCATTGATGGAGGAGCGGTGCGATAAAACCATCTTTAAAGTGATAATTGTTTCAGGGAAGTTGGGATTCCTTATTTTAAAGCCAACCAATTGACTGATATCATCATCCAGGGAAAGTTTTTTGGCTTCGACTAATTGCATGATAGAAGTTGCTGAAAAAGATTTGGAAATGGAAGCGATCCTGAATAGGCAATCATCCGTAAGCGGAGTATTGATTTCCCTATCCTTCAGGCCAAATGAATGGGTATAAATTATCTTGTTGTTTTTTACTACCGCCACTGATAAGCCCATCACTTTTGAATCCCGCATGATAGCAAGGATGCCTGCTTCCGCTTTTCCAGGCTGGCTGTGGCCAGGCAGGAACGAACATATTGAAACAAAAAAGGAGATTAAGAATAATAAAAAAAACCGGCGGCTCATGTTGAAAAAATTAATTTGGGAAAATTATACTGTTATTAAAAGTAGGGAAATAAAATGGATGCAACTTTCTGCTGTAATTTCACGTAGTGGGTCAGTTTGAATTAGTCGACAACGATTCTATTGAATGACCAAGTTGTCATCCTGAGCTCAGCGAAGGATAAGATGAAGATTTTGAAGCTTCTATTCCGACAAAGGAGGAATCTAAAGACA
>JBDSAA010000121.1:0-32755 GCA_039922375.1 Ferruginibacter sp. | reverse complement strand
CGCCAGGGTCCTAATGGTTATAATAACTGGGCTGGCAATACGCCTATACAGGAGTTTGTGGATGATTACCAGATGATGGATGGAACTAAGTTTGACTGGAATAATCCAACCCACAAAGCCGATCCATATGTAAACAGGGATCCACGGTTCTATGTTTCTGTATTGTATGATGGCGCATCATGGAAACCCCGCGGCCGATCAGAAGATCCTGCAAATGAGATACAAACGGGCACTTACTTTGCCGGTGCTACTAAAATTGTAGGCCTTGACACACGCCAGGGACCTATTGAAAACTGGAACGGAAGCTTTGCGGGTTATTATTTCCGGAAATTTATTGATCCGGATAATTCACTTCGCGATAACAGTGGAAGGCAGACAGTACCATGGCCTTATTTCCGTTATACTGAGGCAATCTTTAATTATGTAGAGGCTAATATTGAACTAGGGATGGACGCGGAAGCCCGTGACTGGTTAAATAAAGTACGCTTTAGGGCGGGCATGCCTGCAATAACAGCATCAGGAGATGCGCTTCGGCAGCTTTACCGTAACGAGCGCAGGATAGAAATGGCACTGGAAGAACAACGCCTGTTTGATGCCCGGCGCTGGATGATTGCACCGACAACCTTAGGCAGAAAAACAAGCTTTATACAGGTAGAAGGCAGACTGAAAGCAGGAGCTACGGCCCCTGTACCTTACCGAAAGGATAAAACTAAGTTTGATTATACCTACCTGCCCGTAGTAAATAATGACCTTGAAGACAGAACGTGGGTGGATAAAATGTATTTTAGGCCGATAGCGCTTCAGGAAACCCAAAGGAATAGCCTTTTGGTGCAGAATCCGGGATATTAAATAATAGTCAGAATCACATAATTATTTACACAAAAAATCTATCTCTATATTAGGGGTAGATTTTTTGCTTATAGCCATTTCATAAAATGAATTCAAAAAGAATTATGACCTTATATTTTTCGTAAGTGTTTGCACGATATGCGGCTGTAACAGGCAGGCTGATAATAACAAAGAAGAAACTGGAAAACCACTGTTTATTTTATTATACGCAGGAGAAGCTAATGTAGATTTTCAAAATACACTTACAGAAGGCCTCATTAGTAACATACTGATGTACGAATACTTTTATAATGGGGCAGGTGTTGCCGCAGGTGATTTTAATAATGACGTGGTGAAATCCAATATTTGAAGAAAAGACGGCCGACAAATTAATAGATGCAATGTTATAAATAACTCAACCACCATTTTTCCTTATGATTCAATTTGTACCGGTCAAACTTTTTGCACAAGGGATAAAGTAACAGGATTATTCCTATCCAAACTAAATACACAACCCAAAGGCGAAAGCCATATCCTTTAAGCAATGGTGAATTTCCTACCCAATCAGATAAGATCATTTTTTGCCATCCGAAGCCTGTTAGTTGTGCAAATACTAAAGCTGTAAGGTGGATAAAGTAAATGTGCAGGATGTAATAAAAAAATGGAACTCTTCCGAAAGTGCTGAAGAAATTTACAACCCTGCCTTTCAAATTTTCAGTATTGGCCAAAAAAATGAGTGCCGGCCCAAGCGTCATCAAAAGGTAAGAAAGGGAAGGGGGATATTTCGCCGGGTTTAAGATTGACATCATCGTTTTTGAAGCGGTATCAAACCCGATCCACTTTGATGGATTGCCATAAATATTAGTGCCCCTCACCAAAAGGAAAACAGCGATAGCAGAAAAGCCTATAATGTTGAGTATTCTTTTTCGTTTGCCTGCATCAAAGGATTTATCATAAAGAGAACCAAAGCAATAGCCAAGCGACATCACTGCGATCCATGGGACTACAGGATAGAATACATATAACCGTGAGTTTTCAGAAAAATTGAAAATGGCCCCGTCGTGTAAAATTGCCCATAGGTAGTTCCCTTGAAAATGTACGTTATCAAGCATGTTGTGTCCAAAAATAAGTACACAACTAAAAATTAAAATGTAGAGGCGGGGAAGATGAACGAGAGCGGCCAGCACGATCATGCTGATGCCCAATGACCATATGACCAACAGTCCGGGGCTATGGAAATAAATATCAAAATACCATGCAAAATTTACAATCGTAAACTCAATAAAGACCAGCCAAAGGCCCCGGGTAAGTAAAAAAACGGACAGTTCTTTTTTGCTCTTTTTTCTACCAGCCAGGAAGGCAGATGTTCCCGCCAGGAAACAAAACACAGGGGCGCAAAAATGCGTGATCCACCGGGTGAAATAAATCGGGATACTTGTTTGAGTTGGGTCAGTGGGGTCGTAAATAAATGCGGCGCTATGAAAAAAGTCTCTTGTGTGGTCGATTGCCATGATCACCATTACTAATCCTTTTAAAAGGTCGATCGACTCAATTCGCTTGCCGGGTAAATTTAAGGTTGGTTGCAATTAGATAGGTTTTTGCTTTATTTCAGTGAGGGACACCAGTTTAATATTTTCAACTCTAAAGTAACAAATAGATATGTCTTAGCAATCAATGAAAAGAAAACAGCTACTAATAATGGCATGATATTTATCTATTTATTTCAATAAAGAGTATCACGATTATGGACATCACACCTTACAATATTATTTACTGGAATGGATATACATTAACGCCAGCGCAGGTGAGGCCCTGCTGCCGTGAGGATAATGTCGTGGATTATGCTATTTATGCGGACAACAAATTGATGTGTACCATCACTAAGTCAGGCGAAGGGGACAGGTGGGTAGTCTCTTTAAAAAATGCGGATACAAGTATCGACGACGAAATCATTCAGGGTATTGGCTCAGCAATAGATCAGCGTAATAACAAATTAAAATAGATGGAAATTGCTGCTAAAAATGAAACAATTGTTTCTTTTAAAAATGCATCCTTATTTGAAAAAGAAGGTGAGCTGACAAAAGCGCTTTCCATGTATGAAAAGCTTTTGAAAAAAGTGCCTTCCGACCTAAAGGTCTTATCACGGCTAATGATCATTTGCCGAAAATTAAAAAGTTACAGCAAAGAAATAATCTATATCAACCAGGCGATAAAAGTGCATGAGCAAAAATTCAGTTCATTAAAATCGAAAGATGCAAAGGTTGTGTCGTTGAGCAAAAAATTAAATTCATTGCTGGCACATACTGATAAAAAGGGGAAGAATCTTTTGGCGATCCCTGAAGTTGAGCAACTGAAAAAAAGAAAAGAAGTTGTTTTGAAAAGAAAGAAATGATTAAACCTAGAATGCTAAATCTCTGATTAGCTTTTATAAAAAATATTCAGCTATTTGCTTATTTCTGTTATCCGCAATGCGATATAGGGCTTCATTGGTAGCCTTATCTTTTTCCTTTCCTTGTCAAATAATCGATAATCCTCCACCGGTGTCGTTTCGAAAATACCGGCAACTGGTGTTACCGTCATATCCCAGGTATCCAATATTTCAACTGTATATTTTTTTCCGGCGATCAGTCTGCTAAAGCTGCCATTTTTTTGAGGAAGATTGAAGTACCAATATTCATTTACTTCTTTGCCAAAATAGATGATGTAATGACCATTGCCACCCGATGCCGTTTTAAAGTCGCGGCTTACATCTGATGCTTCCAATGGGCCGGGTGCTTCTTCGAGTATCCTTCTTAAAAAACCTGCACGCTTCCAACTCGTGCCTTTAAATATTCCTCCCTTGGCCCAGAAGATAGTATCTGTTGCGTCTTTAAACATATACGATTCGCCATGCGTAACATACGTGCCGCCAATGGCTCCCATCCACATCAGGTAAGTCATCTCTTCACCGCTGTAACGGCCCCAGCGGCTTGCCAGGTTTCCTTCATAACCCACTTCATCGTAAATGATCGGTTTGTAATAGGCATTGCGTAAGATAGCGGCGGCTCCCCAATTCAATACAGGCGCTTCATCCTGTATGCTCACATGCGTGTAATAAGGCAACCAATATTCAATGTATTTTGCTGTGCTGCCGTGTATAGATGATAAGTGATGGTATGGATCCGTTTCTGCAACTGCTTTGGATAAGGTAATCCATTCATCGTGCGTTTTATATTTCACCAGGTCCCACTCGTTGGCAATGGACCACCATACATTTTTGAAAGAACCCAACCGTGCAATAATGTATTGTATGAATTTAATATTTACATCCATGGGCAAAGAATCAAAACCCCACCTTCCTTTATCATACGGATGAAAAAGAATCAGGTCTGCTTCAATACCAAGGTTATTGAGATCATCAATTTGCTTCTCCAGTACACGAAAGAATGCCGGATTGAAACTGGTAAGATCCCATTTTTTTCTTCGGGTGCCATCCGGACCTTTTTCCATTCCTGTTGAAATGAAGGGGTATATTTCCGGTTCTTCTTTTACTAAATTATAATCTTTGGGAAACACACACATTCGAACTTTATTGAAACGGGCATTCTTCAATGTTTGTAATGTCATTTCCTGTACAGGCTTGCTCATGTGGTTCCATGCGTAGGCGGTTGTGCCAACCGGGTGATACTGTTTTCCATCTGCGTATTTAAAACCGTAAGTATTGCTCACCCTTACAATGCCATGATTATTTTGTGCTGCAGGCACACAAATAAAAGAGCCTTTTTGATTGTTGAGTTGCGGTATATTGCTGGTGGTAACATAATTCCAGGTGCCAGTTCTCTCAGGCATGAAACGAATTTTAAAAGTATGGTCGTCATCATAAAAACCGTCTACAACATAGCTGGTGTCTTTGTCGGTGAATTTGGCAGTGAGCTTTACTCCGGCAAAAGAGTTCCCATTGTGATGATGTTTCAACGTTAGCTCAAACCTGTTCCATTGCTGCACCTGCGGTTGTGCGAATGAAGTATGAGCACCGAAAATTAACAATGTAGTGAGCAGTAAGTAAGCGTTGAATTTTCCTTTCATATGTTATGAATTGAGCAGGCATTTTTTAGCAGGAACTGTTAATTCCCTTTTGCCAGCCTTCGTAGTTTTTCAGTGCTTCCGTAGTATCTGCAGGATGGAAATATTTTTTATTACTGTTAATTTTTTTCAAAGCACCCAGGCTTTCATACACACCCACTTTAAGGCCAGCCAACAATGCGGTGCCCAGTGCTGATACATCCGGCATACCGATGGTGGCTACATTTTTATTCAGCAGGTTGGCAATTAATTGCACTACAAAACGATTCGATGTAATACCTCCATCCGCATTCAATTCTTTCAAAGAAACCCCGGCATCTTTTTCCATGGCGGTTACCACATCCATTATTTGGTAGGGGATAGATTCCAGTGCCGCCCTTACAATGTGATTTTTTGTTGTACCAAAACTAATTCCCGAAAGCGAAGCCCTTCTTTCCATTTGCCAATGTGGCGATCCAAGGCCACTGAATGCTGGCACCAGGTACACGCCTCCGTTATCAGCAACTGCATTGGCCATTGCTTCGGTTTCTTTGCTGTCGCTAAAAAGATTCAATTCGTTTTTTAGCCATTCAATGGTAGCTCCGCAGGATACGATGACGCCTTCATAGGCAAAATCAATCCGGTCTTCCGTGCTCCAGCACACCGTTGTTACCATGCCGTTGTTTGACTCTAAAGGCTTGTCGCCAATATTCATTAACACACTGCAACCAGTACCCAATGTAGCTTTTGCGGTACCAGCTTCAAAACATCCTTCACCAAAAGCGGCTGCATGAGAGTCGCCGATTAATGAGGAAATGGGAATTTTATTTTTAAACAATCCATCAAGCGTGGTTGTTCCAAACAAGAAAGAGGACGGTTTTATTTGTGGTAGTTGAATGCCTGTTAATCCAAAAGCAGCAATCAATTCATCATCCCATTGCAGGGTATGCAGGTTAAATAATAATGTTCGGGAGGCGTTGGTATAATCTGTTGCGTACTCTTTTCCACCGGTTAATTTGTACAACAACCAGGTATCTATGGTACCAAAAAAGGCTTCTCCATTTTGTACTGATTGTTTGATCGTTTCATTGTTTTGTACCAACCAGATGAGTTTTGTGGCAGAAAAATAGGGGTCAACTACCAATCCGGTTTTTTGTTGAATCGTGGCTGACAATCCATTTGTTTTTAATTGTTCGCATACCTGCACTGAACGCTTGCATTGCCATACTACAGCTGGATAAAGGGGCTTACCTTCTTTATCCCAGATAACAAAAGTTTCACGTTGATTGTCTATGCCAATGGCAGCAATATCATTTTCCTGGAAACCCTTTTCATAAAATTGCTGTAAGCATTTTTTTACGGACGCCAGTACATTTTGATAAATAGCTTCCGGATCCTGTTCTACAAATTCATTATCGAGATAATTGGTATACAGAGGTTCGGAGCCTTTGGCTATAGCAATTCCATTTGCATCAAATATTAATGACTTGGTGGAGCTGGTGCCCTGGTCAATGGCTAGTATGTATTTTTTTTCTTCCATTTTTTTGTTCGTAATAGTGCTTTTGATTTTTAAAGCAATGCAGAGCAGTAGACTCGAAACATTTTGTAGCAACGGGTTTTAACCCGTTGTGCTAAATTAGGAATTGAACGAGAGCCGTAGGCTCGGGCCATATCAACGCCTAAACAAATTGCTATTATAATCTACCATTTTTTATATGTGCCGAACCTACGGTTCTCTATTTTATGTTTGCCATTTTCAACGGATTAAAATCCGTTGCTACAATATTGACCGAGGCTACGCCTCTTCAAATTTTTGGTGTTGGTTTGCAACTTGAATCTACAATTGATTCTTCAATTGAATCTGCATTGAAACTACAATTGATGCTGCAAATTGCATCTATTATTACGAACTATTGTTTCCCTGTTCTGCATTGCCGGATGTTTTAATTTATAACCAAAGCAGAGCCGTAGGCTCGAAACATTTTGTAGCAACGGGTTTTAACCCGTTGTTATGAATCAACAATCGAAACGAGAGCCGTAGGCTCGGACCATATTTACGCCTAAATATATTTGCCTGTTTAAGAATGTTACGCGGCGATGATGCCTGTTGGTATGTGGTACAAGTGAGTGACACAACGATGATGACCATTGCTTCACTGCCCGTAACATAAAATCCTTGCTACTCTTTTTTATCACCCATTTTATCAATGATTACTGCCAATAAAATTACCGCACCTTTCACCACCTGCTGCCAAAAAGGTGAAACATTGAGTAATACCAAACCGTTGTTTAATACCCCGATGATCACTGCGCCGATAACGGTGCCCCATACACTTCCTTTACCGCCATTCAATGACGTGCCACCGATCACAACCGCCGCAATGGCATCCAGCTCATAACTGAGACCGGCATTGGGTTGTGCGGAATCAAGCCGGGAGGTAACAATCACGCCTCCAATGGCTGCTAGTGCGGCGCCCAAACTATACACGATGAGCTTTACGCGGTTGATGCGAATGCCCGAAAGTTTTGCGGCAGTTTCATTACCACCGATGGCATAAATATACCTGCCCAGTTTTGTTTTTTTTGTAATGAAAACAGCGAGTAGCACCACAATGGCTGCGATCCATACGGGCACCGGAATACCAATAAAATTACCTGCGCCGATGTAAGCAAAGCTGGCTCCCAGGTTGCTGATTGGATGGCCACCAGTGTACAGCATAGTGAAGCCTCTTGCTATGGTGAGCATGGCTAATGTTGCAACAAATGGCGGCACTTTAAATTTCGTAATTGCAAATCCATTGAACAAACCAAGTACACCGCCCACAATCACAGCACCCAGTACTGCACCTAAAATAGTAAAGCCGATATAAAGATCAGCCGAAGGAAACTGCAGACCGTTTTTTAATAAACCGGCAGTGATAGCGCCGCACAATGCCAATACAGAACCAACGGACAAATCAATTCCAGCGGTGAGTACAATCAGGGTCATACCGGTAGCGATGCATACGTTTACGGCTACCTGCCTTAAAACATTTACACCATTGGCCGCTGTGAAAAATTTATCGGTTAAAAAACTTAAAACAATGCACAATACAAAGAGTGCAATTACAGATTGAAACCTGCTTAAGTTTTTTTTGTATGAAGAAGTAGTCATCTATGCTATGGATTGTTTTTATGTATGGCGTACTTTAATAATTCCTGTTCACTGGCATTGTCTATTGGCAAATTGGCGGTGAGTTCTCCTTCACACATTACCAGCACACGGTCTGATACCGCCAGTATTTCGGGCAGCTCAGATGATACCATGATGATGCCCATTCCTTCCGCAGCCAGGGCTTTCATTAATTTATATATTTCTGACTTGGCATTGATGTCTATTCCACGGGTGGGTTCATCTAGCAACAAAATTTTTGGGTTGGTGGCAAGCCATTTGGCGATTACAATTTTTTGTTGATTGCCGCCGCTAAGTGATTGGGCCGCTTTATCACCAGAGGAAGTTTTGATGGACAGCTTGTTGATATATTTTGAAGTTAAGTCCTTTTCTTTCGCAGCACTGAGCAAGAGGCCCCATCGCTCTATTTTTTCCAAAACGGTTAGACTGATATTTGTATTTACGGATTGATTAAGAATCAGTCCTTGCAACTTCCTGTCTTCCGGAACCAGTGCAATACCGGCCCCGATGGCATCGCAAGGCGATTTGATTTTTTTTACGGATTGCTCAACGGCTATTTCGCCTGTGGCATTTTTGGGATGAAGGCCAAAGATAGCTTCCATTAATTCCGTTCTTCCGGCACCCATCAAACCATACATACCCAATATTTCACCCTTATGCAATGTGAAAGAAATATTGGTGAGCAAATTGGTGGATGGTAATTCGGGATGGCGCAGGCAAACATTTTTTAAGGACAACAATACTGGTGCATCTTGAAAATTTGCAGTTCTCTTTTGTATTAAAATATTTCTGCCGGTCATTTTTTCGATCAGTATTTCCTGCGTTGTATGCTGCATATCCCCGGCAGCTACTGTGGCGCCATCTCTTAATACCACATAGTGATCGGCAACGGTAAAAAGTTCTTTAAACTTATGTGAGATGTAAGCGATTGTTTTTCCTTCGTTCTTTAATTGAGCTATGATAGAAAAAAGGTTGTCCACTTCTTTGTCGCTGATGGCAGAGGTGGGCTCATCCATTATAATTACAGAAGCATCGGAATGAAGCGCCTTTGCAATTTCCACTAACTGCTGCTGGCCCACTTTTATTGCAGCGACCTTTGTATCAGGATCGGCAGAAAAATTCAGCCGGGCAAGCAGTTCCCTTGCTTTTTCATTCATCTTTTTTTTGTCCAGTACACCGAATGCGTTGGTGATTTCTCTACCCAGGAAAATATTTTCGGAAATGGTTAAATAGGGGACAAGGTTTAACTCCTGGTGTATGATGGCGATGCCTGCTTCTTCCGCTGCTCTTGTACCGGCAAATTTCACCGGTTTGCCTTTGTAAATAATGTCGCCTTCATATTGTGCATACACCCCCGAAAAGATTTTCATCAGGGTAGATTTGCCCGCCCCGTTTTCGCCAATGATTGCATTTACCTTACCGGGATGCAATACCAGGTTGATGTTGGACAGGGCTGTGACTCCTGAGAATTTCTTCGATATATTTTTTGCTTCCAGCATTTATTGAATTATTTGCAGGCGAATGGGAAGCAATTCCAATCCGGTCCATTTTAGATGTGCTTTGTTTAATTCAACAGCAGCTGTGATAGCAAGTGTGTCGCCTTTTTTTACCGTGGTTTTAAAAGAGGGCAATACATTTGTTCTTATAATTTTATTCATCTCCTCCGATATGCTGTTCAAGTCTGAACTGTTTGGAAAATCTTTTACATCTACCAATGCAGAAGCATCACGGATAGCATTGCCGTAAATATATTCTGTTGCAAGTACAGCATTCATCTGGGAGTCGGCTATAGGCAATTGAAGTTGAATCTCATCTTCATTTACAGCAATTACGTTGGCGTTTGTTTTAATTAAAGCATACCGGTAATTGCCAATTCCCAGGGCATTGGAGTAATGTTTAAATGCGGCTTCTTTATCTTTAGCAACTGCATTCATTAAAATGGCAAGGTCAACAGCGCTGTCTATTTTTGCAGGCATTTTTTCATTCCATAATTTGGTAGAAAATGATACTACGTCAAATTTTTCGCCGGTGGAATTTTTTACTTCACTTAGCTTTTTGATGTAAACAGATTTATAGCCCACCAACCCAATTACAGCAACTACGAGCACATATTTTACAAACTTGTTCATCGTGATTTATTTTTTGCCGTAGGCAATGTAATCGGTAATGTTTTTTATAGTC
Organism: Ferruginibacter sp.; assembly: GCA_039922375.1. GTDB lineage: Bacteria > Bacteroidota > Bacteroidia > Chitinophagales > Chitinophagaceae > Ferruginibacter. The sequence continues at coordinate 22,533 of JBDSAA010000121.1, read as the reverse complement.
ACCAGTTCTACGGCGACCGGAATTTTTTTAGGAAAATCTCTTCTGCCTTTTATGTATTCATCTGCAAACAGGGCAGCCGTTTCTGCCATTACTTTTGGAAACTGCATACCGGTGGCGGCAATTTTATTTTCGCCAATGGAAGTGATCACATCTTCGGCGCCATCAAAACCATACACTTTTATTTTGTCAGCTTTACCTACAGAAACGATGGCCTGGTATGCGCCACTGGCCATGCCATCATTGCCACAGAAAACTGCTTCAATATTGGGATGGGCCTGCAGGATCGACTCCATCACTTCCATGGCCTTATTGCGATCAAAATCGGCGCTTTGCTGCGCCACCATTTTTAATCCGGGGTAATTATCAACCACGCTGTGAAAACCTTTTGAACGTGCCCAGGTATTGTTATCACCCACGAGGCCCAGCAGCTCTACATAGGTTCCTTTTTTATTTAACTGTTGCGTAAAATATTTTCCGATGGCAACGGCGCCAGAATAACTGTCGGATAAGATTTGCGAGGTAGGACCTTCCAGTGAATTCACTTCCCGGTCCATGCAAAAAACCGGTACACCTGCAGCCTTCGCTTTTAATACATTGGCGACTGAGCCATTGGCATCGGTAGAGTTGAAGAGGATGGCATCGAAGCCGGACACGATGATGTTTTCGAAATGATCGCTTTCTAAAGCGGTGTTGTTTTGTGAATCAAAAATTTTGGCTTCGTAGCCCAATGCTTTTGCTTTGGCAGCGGCTGTTTCAGCAAGGAAAACGAACCATGGATTGTTGAGTGTGGAAACCACGACAGCCATTGTACGCTGTTTTTTACCTGCGGTCTTGTTTTTACAATGCGTAAAAAAGACCACCGGCAATAACAGCAGGAGGAGGGGATATGATAGCAAGCTTTTTCGCATTCAACAAAATTTAATTTTGTATTTGAAAAATTATTTGTGTTACGAACATTTGTATTTCAATTAAGCATCGTTGTGTCACTCACTTGTACAATTTCAACAATGAGGAACAAAGAAACGGGGCGTCAAAATTTACCGTTCATAATTCAATAGCTGATAGCCGTCGACACATTCAATACCATTTAGTTAATCTCCGTTGGAGGCAATGACATCAAGTTAAGAAACCTTTCGTTCCGTAGGAACGTTATGTCGGTAACACAATGATGATCGTACAATCTCGTTCCGTAGGAACGGTATGTGCCAAAGTCTTTTGCGTTCAGTCCTTTCAGCTTGAACCAACATACCGTTCCTACGGAACGAGATTGCATGGCGACTTTTTTTTACCGATATACCGTCCCGACGGGACGATTTCAATTCTAAGCTTAAAATATTTCCCATCGGATATATCATTACGTTTTGAAATCCTTCGTTCCGTAGGAACGTTATGTCGGTAACACAATGATGATCGCACAATCTCGTTCCGTAGGAACGGTATGTGCCAAAGTCTTTTGCGTTCAGTCCTTTCAGCTTGAACCACCATACCGTTCCTACGGAACGAATTACCTGGTGACATTTTTGTTACCGATATGTCGTCCCGATGGGACGAATTGTGATTCTATACTCAAAGATATTGTCGATGGGTTAACACAAGCTCTTAACATAACGACATTGGTTGACTTTCACTATACAATTAACTTAACACCAGTATTTTTTTCAGCAATGCTTTTACCTCATTGGCAATACCATCTTCACTTATTCCATAATGATTGAAAATATCCTGTTGTGAACCGGTCACAGTATATTCATCCGGTAATCCAATAATTTTAAAGGGCTTCGCGTATTGGTGCTGCAATAGATATGATGCACAAGCTTCACCAAGACCGCCATACACACTGTGTTCTTCAACTGTTATAATAGCTTTGCATTTGGCTGCAACTGCCTGTAATAATGCAGTATCTAATGGCTTGATGGTATGCATGCTAATAACAGTTGCATCGATCCCTTCAGCCTTTAGTTTTGCAGCAGCCTGCAATGCAGGATAGACCGTTTCGCCGGTTGCAATAATTGCCACATCATCGCCTTCGGTGATTACCCTTCCTTTACCAAAAACAAAAACGTCATCATTTATTTCTTTCAATGGCGGCATGGGCTTTTTGCCAAAACGCAGGTAGATAGGTTGATTGGTTTTTGCCGCCAGCTCTATGGCTTGTTCCGTTTCAAAATTATCAGCAGGTGCTACCACTATGATATTATTGATCGCTCTTAAAGCTGCATAGTCATGCAAGCTGTGGTGGGTACTGCCTAATGCACCGTAACTAACGCCTGCGCTTATACCAATTACATTTACAGGGTTGTCACTGTAGGCTACATCATTTTTTATTTGCTCCAATGCTCTTGCCGTTAAAAAACAGGCAGGTGACACAGCAAATACTTTTTTACCACAGGAGGCCAGCCCGGCAGCAACGCCTACTAAATTTTGTTCTGCAATTCCTACTTCCACAATTTGCTTTGGAAACTTTTTTCCAAAGGGAACCAATTTGCCGGAACCACGGCTGTCGCTGGTTACAGCTATAATATTTTTGTCGTTTAAAGCCAGGCGCTGCAATGTTTCTGAAAATATGTCCAGGTTGGCCTTGTAACTATTTGTATTTATTTGCTCTGCCATATTATAAAAGTGTTAATGCATGATCTAATTCCTGCTGCGCTAATTCGTATTGATCTTTACCAGGTACACCATGGTGCCATTTCAATTCATTCTCCATAAAACTTACCCCTTTTCCTTTTATAGTATGCGCAATAATCACGGACGGTTTACCTTTCTCAAAGGGTAAACTATTAAATGCCTCTCTCAATTCATCTACATCATTGCCATTCACTTCTTTTACTGACCAGCCAAAGCTTTCAAATTTTTTATCCAGCGGATCTGTATTACACATTTCGGCTGTGGTGCCACCAATTTGCAGATTATTTTTATCTATAATTGCGCAGAGGTTATCCAGTTTATAATGTGCCGCACTTAATGCAGCCTCCCAGTTTGAACCCTCTGGTAATTCTCCATCTCCCAATAAAGTGAAAACCTTATAATCTTTTTCATCCAGTTTAGCAGCTAGCGCTGTTCCTACACAAATGGGTAATCCGTGACCTAAAGCACCCGTGTTTTGTTCAACACCCTTAACCTTTTTAGTTGGGTGGCCAATGTAATTAGATTTATATTGGCACATGGTATTTAAGTCGTCCTCCGGAAAAAAGCCTTGGTCTGCAAGTACCACGTACAATGCTTCTACACAATGTCCTTTGCTCTGGATATACCTGTTGCGGTCCGGAGATGAAAAGTTTTTTGGTGATACATTCAGCACATCATTGTACAATACATTTAAAATGTCTGTACAGGATAAGCTGCCGCCGGTATGTCCAGCTTTTGCTTTGGTGATATATTGTAAAATCTTTTTACGGTATACCACGGATTTCTGTTGTAGTTCTTTTGTTGTCATACCCCTATCCCCTAAAAGGGAATTTTTATTTGTTAGTAATCAGTTATCAACTCTTGCATCAAGTGCTAAAAATTACCTGCTTTTTTTACGCTCCGTTCAGGCCCCCCTTCAGGGGATGGGGGTGCACATAAGTTTCCCATCCTAAATAATTTTCAAATGCTTCTTTAAGTATGCCCGCTGTTTTACTTGCATTCATTACAACATGGTGTTCAAAACCGTTGCGGCATACATACTGCATTAAGCCCTGCAGGTTATCAATTTGAGCCACGGCCCTGTTGCCAAATGTATTTAGTGCATCGTTGGTCAGTTCACCTTCACCCACATATGCTTTGATAATTCCTTTGCAATCATCTGTGCTGATGCGGCCGTAGGTCAATGGCATTGCAGGTGTACGCCCATCCAATGCACCATAGGTATTTTCCGTACCCACCGAAGTGCCCAGTATTGGCGCTGTGCTAATTGTTATATCAGGCAAAAATGATTTGGCCCAGTTGCCGCAATGAAACAGCACACATTTTGTATCATCATCTGCATAGTTATTATTCCAGTCAACCAGGGCAGAAGGAGAGCTGCTTGCGAGCTGCATGGCATACATGGTTAATGTGCCGGTTACATCTACCTCGCAGGCGCTGGGTAACATGTTCTCACTCATCATACTCATGCTGGTGCATACATTGCAACCATAGTTTTGTTGGAGTGATGTCCAGCATTGAATGGCAGAGGCATCCAGGTAGTTTTCGGCCATGAAATCTGCCAGCACTACATCCAGTTTTGCAATCTGTATCAATTTATCTGGTGGCGTTAATCCCGTATTGGTATAGGCACGGATTTTATCCAGTTTTTCTTTGACCGATTTATCATCGCCGGTTAATTTATTGGCATTACCCAGTATTTGGGATAAGTCAACAGTGGTAACAGATATACCATTGCGCTGTAAAATCTTTTCGCTGTAGCGGACTGTATTGAAGGCGCCAGGTCTTGCACCCACTGCACCAATGCGTACTTTACGCAAGCCCTTAACCACACGGCATACGGCGGTAAATTTTTGCAGGTCATCGATAAAAGACTCATCTGTTGGCCTTACTACATGCTTTGTGGTTAAAGTATATTTTATACCGAATTGATACAAATTATTACAAACCGAAATCTTTCCGCACCATGCATCTCTTCTGTTTACTACGTCCATTTTGCCCAGGTCATCGGGGTAAGCCTGTATTAGCACCGGGAGGTTCAGTCCCGACCATTTGATTGTTTCAGCCACTCCTTTTTCATCGCCAAAGTTAGGGAGCACTACAAGAATCCCGTCCATTTCATTGGCATGTTGTTTAAACAACTCAGCACATTTTTGGGCTTCAGCAAAAGTTTCCACTCCCCCCAGTTTGGTATCCGCATCACTTAATAAGATAGGAGTGATGTTTAATTTTTTGAACAGGTCCAGCATTTCAGTTCTTGCTTCGGCTACAAGTTTATCAGGAAAAAAATCACGGTTACCAATGATTACTCCAAGTGTTGTTTGTTTGTGATTTGACATGGTATGTGCTTACTATTAATAAATCGGTGTTTTCACTTAATTTCTCTTTACTATAAAATAGCAATAACTAAGAAAAATGAAGATAAACAAAAATAAAGATAAATAAACGAAAATTTAGCCTGTATTTGGGAGTCATTTTAACTTCAATAGAATAACAATTCAACAGGATTGGTTATAAATGGCCCGAATCGGGGCGAACAGGTACCACCCTTCAAAGAATAAGAATGAAAATAGCTGTTAAAATATAGATATGATTAATCCGCTATGATCAGTTCAATTTCATTGTTCTTAAATATTTCCTTGTGCTTTTCCTCAATATTATTATCGGTGATTATATAATCAATCAATGACAAAGCACCCAGGCTGGCGAATGCACTTTTACCAATTTTTGTGGAATCTGCCACCAGGTAAGTAGTGTCGGCGGCTTCTATCATGGCTCTTTTAACAACAAGATCGCTGATACTGGGATAGGTTAATCCTGCTTTGAGAGAAATACCAGCTGTAGCTAAAAATAGTTTTTGTACATTAATTCCCTTGAAAAAATCCGCTGCTTTTTGCCCGGTTAATGAAAGGGTTGGTGGCTTAAATTCGCCGCCGGTCACAATTAATTCTATACCCGGTTCTGCACCTAACAACAAGGCAATATTCAATGCGTTGGTGATTACCATCAGGTTTTTAAACCCTTTCAAATTTTTTGCTATCTCCGTGGTAGTTGATCCGGAATCTAAAATAATACTGTCGCCGTTCTCAATAAACTCCAGGCATTTTTTTGCGATCAATTCCTTTTTATCGCTGTTTTCTCTGTGGCCCAGCGTGAAAGCCTGCACCTGGTCTTTGATATTTTTTAAAAATGCTCCGCCGTGCTCTTTTATTATCAGACCATCTTTTTCTAATTTTTCCAAATCCTGCCGGATGGTAACTTCTGTTACCTTAAATATCCTTGACAGATCGACCACCTTTGCGGATCCGTCCTCCTGTATCATCTCGTAAATTTTCTCCCTTCTTTGGTTAGCAAGCATTTTTTTTGCGGTTTTTTGCCAGATAAAGATAAAGCATCAGGATAATCTCATTGAAAATAAAAATAAGCAAACGAAAGGATCAGAAAGACATATACAAATCGTGGATTCCCTCATGAGCGTCATAAAAAATATTCAATGCTATACAAAAAAGAGGCTGTCTTTTAGCGACAGCCTCTTTTAAAATGCAATACGACTATTTCTACACCACATTAGGCTGATGATGAACTTTGCTAAGCTTAAAATAAAACTGATCAAATATGGCAACGGCTTCAGCCTGCCAATTTAATACCCTGAATTCTGAGGCGCAAGATTAGGATTTTGTCCTAACGCATATTGCGGTATGGGAAGCAATAATTTTTCAGGTGTAACTTTCTTTCCCTTCGCTGTCAGCACCGCTACAGCACGCCCGGTTCTTTTTAAATCAAACCAACGCTGGTATTCCAGCGCAAACTCCATGCGACGCTCATGCTCTACAGCTAGATCAATGGTGGGATACTTTGCCGATGGATAACCAGGTGTTCCAAATAAAGGCAGGCTAGCTCTGGCCCTTACTTTATTCAAGTATTGCGGATCGCCGGTTGCTTCAGAAAGAAGGAGCAAGACGTCTGCATAACGCAGCACCATGAAATTGTTATTACAGGCTTCTGCGCCACCATCCAGCGGAGCGGTAAGATCTACCCATTTTTTATTAAACTTGATCGGCACAAAGGTTCCTCCCTTGTCATATCCAAGATAAAAAGACACATCCCTGCGGGTATCGCCGGTTTCGAATTCATTGTACAGGTCATCCGTAACCATGTTCATGCCGCCGCCATATTTGGTGATGGCAAAATTTTCGAAAGGTGCGAAAGCCGGCCAAAAACTGCTATACGGATTTGCAGCACCACCAAGGTATTGCACTTCAAAAATGGATTCTTTGGTATTTTTATGTGCACTGGTATTTCCCCACAAAGAACTGAAGCTTGGTAGCAGGTCGTATTTGCTGCCGCCATAATTATTGTATACATCTTTTAAAAACAGCGTGGCGTTTGCTTTATCACCCATCGTTAAGTATACTTTTCCCAGTAAAGTTTTGGCAGCGCCTTTATTAGCTCTTCCCTTTGCAGGCTCGCTACCTGGTTCAGTAAGATCGGCGGCTGCGGCCTTCAGGTCGTCTGTTATCAGCTTATATACATCTGCTTTGGGCGAACGTTTCATGGCGTACGCTTCTTCTCCAACAATGGGAGCGGTTACAAATGGAACATCACCATACAACTGTACCAGGTTGAAATAGTATAGCGCCCTCAAAAACCTCATTTCTCCAACCACTTGTTTTTTATATGCTTCATCCAACGCAGCGCCGCCTATTTTATCAATTACGATATTTACCTGGTAGAGGGAGGTATAATGGTCAACCCAAAAAAGGTACACACCGGAATTGGTTGCAGCGATGGAATAATCACGAAACGCCTGCTGATCAACAATGGTAAATGCGCCGGATATGGCCAGCGTTGAGACTGTAGTATTGTCTGACATTAATTCACCTGTAAACGACATGGAACCCTTTGGAGCATAGATCGTATACAACGTAGAGTAGGCCGCATTTACCGCAAGTTCGAAATCGGACTTTGTTTTGAACACAGCGTTCACATTGGCATTTGACACAGGTGCCAAATCGAGAAATGTTTTCTTACACGAGCCTAGCAAAAGGCCAAAAACAAGCAGGTATAGTATGTTATTGATTTTCATTTTATTATTTTTTATAGCAAAATTTTAAAAATCCATTTTAACTCCAAATGTCAACATAAACGGAATCGGGTAAGCGCCATAATCGGCACCCAATAACAATCCAGGAGGATTCGTTGATGCACCCCCGTTGGCACCAGGCAGGGATGATGTCCCCACGGAATACGTACTGTTCTGGGGATCAAATCCAGCATACTTGCTAAATACATATACGTTCTCTGCGTTTACGTAAAGCCTTGCATTTTTGATGGGCGTATGCCGCATAAGACTCGCAGGAAGGGAGTAAGCTGCCCGCAGATTTTTTATCCTCACAAAAGTTCCATCTTCCATCCAGTAATTAGAATAGCCTTGAATAAAAGCAGCTTTGCCAAGGGCCGTTGCAGGATATGTTGCATAAGGTTTAAAGGTTTTGCCATCGCCGGGTTGTTGTTCAGATCTCCAGTAATTGAATGACGCTGCATAGGAGTTGCGGCTATCGTTCCAGAACCTGCTGAACCTTGTTTGCTGGTTCCATATTTCGCTGCCAAACACACCTTGCAACATAAACGAAAATTCAAAGCCTTTATATTTAAGTGTGTTGGTAATACCGGCTGTAAAATCGGGCTGAACATTCCCCAATATGGTCCTGTCATTCACGTCAATTTTTTTATCATTGTTTACATCCCTGATGATCGGATCACCCGGCGCTGCGCCCAGGTAATGAACCGAACCATCAACCTGTGCCTGGTTATTGTAAACACCATCAAAAATATAGCCCTTGTAATTTGACAACGGCTGGCCAACCTCGGTTACAAAATATCCCCACTCATCAATTTCTATCGGAGCGTTATTGGGTCCTAATTTTGTTACTTTATTCCTGTTCAGGGAGATATTGAAATCAGTACTCCATGAAAATGCGCCGCGGTCGATATTCTTTGTAGAAATAGTAAGCTCAAGGCCTTTATTTTCCATACTTCCAATATTGGTAAGTTGCGAAGTAAAGCCAGTATAAGCAGGCACCGGTACATTCAGCAACATATCATTGGTAACAGATTTGTATGCATCCACCGTAACATTTACCCGGTTGCTGAAAAGAGCCATGTCTAAACCAACATTGTATTGCCCGGTCTTTTCCCATTTAAGATTGGGGTTGGAAATACTGATGGTACGAAGCCCGTTTACCACTGATGTACCGTTCACATAACGTGCCGTACCCAATAGTGATACAGATCCGTAATTTGGAATCAGGTTGTTGCCTGTTTGTCCGTAACTCACCCTTAGTTTTAAATTGTTGATCGCATGTATGTTCTGCATAAAAGATTCGTCAGATACCAGCCATGCACCAGAAATGGAAGGGAATGTTCCCCATTTTGAATTGGGTCCAAACCTTGAACTTCCATCCCTGCGAAGGGTAGCGTTTAGGAAATACCTGTTTTTATAGCCATAACTAACCCTACCCAGTACAGAAAGCAATGACCATTCTTCGGCGCTGTTTCCGGTAGCTGGTTTGGTAATGGTACCGGCTGCATTAATGGTCCGCACGAGGTCGTTTGGAAAATCGGTTGCATTGATACTGGTTATATCGTACCTGTTTTTTTGTGAACTATAACCAGCGATAATACCTAGTGTATGATCACCCATTGTTTTGTTATAGGTAGCAGTGGCTTCAGCCTGCCAGTTATAATTAGTAGCGTTACGTGCAGATGCCTGTGCCGGCAATACACTTGAATATCCGTAACCCTGTCCGGCTTCCCAATACCAGTTGTAGTTGTTATTGTTAAGGTTTGCACTCAAACTTCCTTTCAGGGTTAGATCCTTGATGGGCTTTATTTCGAGGTATCCATTGGCTAGCGTGGTATAATTTTTATTTAGTTTATCGGCATAGCTGATCAAAGAGTGTGGGTTCCAAAGCTGAACACCGTAGGTCTGGAATCTTTTCCATGTTGAGTTAGGATCAAGAAAACCTATATTGCCATTTTCATTGTACTCCGGAAAGATGGGGTCGCTCTGAATACCAAGACTGATAGCATCGCTTTTACCAGTGGTGCCATCGGTGCGGTCATAAGCACCGGTAAACGCAATATTTAATCCGGCGGTAACGCGGTCAGAGATCTTTTGACGAATATTGGTTCGCAGTGATAAACGCTTGTAAAAATTTTCGATCACTACCGCTTCCTGGTTAAGATATCCTGCAGAAAATAAGTAACTGGTTTTATCGGTTCCGCCACTTAAGGATACTTGTGCATTTTGAGAAGATGCCGTTCTAAAAACAACATCCTGCCAATCAGTACCCTTGCCAAACTGCGCCGGATTGGTCAAAAAATCCGGGGGAATAAGATAATTTTTTGCGCCTGAAACAAGTGAACGTTTTGCATTGTCATCGGTGGCTTTGTTGTTCACGGGGTCAAGTAATACCCAGGCATTATTTCTTGCATCAATATAGTATTGAATCCATTGCTGTGCATCCATCATTTCCACTTTGCGGTTCACTTTGCTGATGCCTTGCTCGTAAGTAACGTTGATCTGTGGCTTGCCTGCCTTGCCAAGTTTAGTGGTGACGAGTATTACCCCGTTAGCGCCTCTTGAACCATAAATAGCGGAAGAAGCAGCATCCTTCAATATTTCAACGGATTGTATATCCTGCGGATTGATGAGGTTAAGGTCATAGTTTTCCAGCGCCATCCCATCTATCACATACAAAGGCGTAGTGCCCGCGGTGATAGAACTGGTGCCACGTATTTTAATAGTTGGGCCAAAGCCAGGTGCACCCTGCGAAGTGCTGATATTTACCCCTGCAATTGCTCCCTCCAGCGATTGGGCAACGTTAGAAAAAGAACGGTCTTTAAACTGGTCATATCCCACTGATACCACCGAACCAGTCACCGCTCGTTTTCTCTGGGTACCATAGCCAATCACCACTACGTCGTCCAATGACTTAGAATCAATGTTGAGTTTTACTGTGAGTGGTTGCTGATTTTTTACGGGGCTTTCATAGCTTCCAAAGCCTTGCGAAGTAAACTGCAGGATGGACCCTTCATTGGCAGATGCGGTAAACCCGCCGTTGTCGTCCGTAACTGCAATCACCTGGCCGCCTTTAACCTGTACCGATACACCTGGTAACGGGATGCCCTTGTCGTCAGTTACTTTTCCTGAAACGCTGATTTGTTTGGCTGGAGAAACAGAGCCATGTTTTTGGGCCATAACGGCCGATACGGCGGAAAATAATATTAAATGCGAAAGCAACAAGCTTTTCAAGAAATATGAACTAAATCTCATACAGCAGTTTTTTTATCGTTAAAAATGTGGAGGGGAATGTTATACAAACATAAATATTAAAAGTTAGAAAAACGATAAAAAAGAAAAAAAAAGAAATAAAAAGAAAATGAAGTGGAGTTAAAACAAATAAAACCAAGGAGATAGATAAAATAATTTTTACTCAAATAATAGGACCGGGCAAGAGACGCCCTGCAGGAAAATTCAACATATAAATGGGTACGTTAGGAGGACGAGTAAGAGATGCCTTGGAGTCGAGAAAAATAAGGAAGATGGCGGTGGGCCTTAAAAGGTTAGATTTTGTAAGTGTTTGGGCAAAATGCCGGGGCCATGGGAAAGGACTTCAGGGTATTGACGTATAATACTTTCTAGTTTTTGGTTAGCCTGTAAAATACGTTGAAGAGCCTGGTCAGGAGGCAGACCTGGAGGAGCTGCCTTAGTTAGAGTGTCTGTAATCCAACTATTATATTGGGGATGGTGGCCCCTCATATTAAACCGGTAACTTCGATTTTGCCAGTCGTACCAACCCCTTAATTGTCCGTGCTCCGGGAAGTCTTTGATTAGGTTTAAATCATCATCTATATGTACACCTGCATTTTCAAAAATTGGCTTATTTTTTTTGACATAACGGGAAGCAATATGGTGATCCTCTTCCAGGCTAACTCCAGCCTGTTTTCTTGTTCTTGGTTCTAAGGGCTCGGTAGTAAGTGGATCTTTTAAAGGTTCCGAATTGGTAGTACCGGGAACATCTTCCATCTCTTTTATACCTTGATGGAAATCCGGATCATTCGCAAATGGTTCCCTTTTGGGTACAGGCGCTTCTTTGGGGATATTGGAGGCATGAATTTTTGGAGGTGTTAAATCAGATACTTTGGCAGGCGAAGTTCGTACTGGTGGCTTAAGTGCCCTTGACTCCAAAACAGGGGGTTTGGCCCCAGGAATAGGCATCCGTTCTCCAATACCGGTGTCCGCCAATGCAGCATCTTCTCCCAATTCCATCAGCAAGGCACGGAGCTTACTTAGAAAAGTACGTACACTTTCAAACATTTCACCCATTTCGCCCGCTAGCTTGCTTCCCAGACGGCCGATCCATTCAAATGCTTCGCCTACTAGACGGCCCGCTGATCTAATAAGATCCATAGCTCCCGTTACCAACCGTGCAGTTAAACGACTCACCACAGCCAATGCTTCTTTAACCACATTGGCAATGGCCTCAGATGCAAGGGCAAGGATTACTTCAAAAAGTATTTGCCCTACAACTTTTCCTATATCCCTGCCAAACTGATACCAAGGTTCTTCGAGAAATGCCAGGGTTTTTTCGGCTACTCCACGACCCAGTTGTCTTACTTTGGACAATGCCATACTTCCTACAGCATCAAGCATTGACCGGATCTGGTTTAAGTTCTGCCGGGGATTTTGCATAAACTTATTTACCGCATTTCTCAATTGCTGTTCCAAGCCTCCACCTTCCATCATAAAAGTCAGTATACGTGGCCCATACTTGGCTGCTAAATCTGGAACGGTTGTTATCAGGAACTTATTTATTGTATAAGGCAATTTTATTAAGGTGATTACAGCCTCTGCCAGGCCATAGATAGCAGATCCGATCCCTTCAACTATCCCTATTGCATATCCTGCAGCATACTTTGCAGAATCGACAAATCCTTGTTCCTTAAACTTTGTTTCTATCCGAAGCTTTTGTTCGGGCGGCATAAATTTAACGCCTGCTAAAATCCCCCGTAAAAACTCTTTCAATATTATCCATTGGGTATGCCCAACAATTTCTTCCACTCCTTTCCCGATTGTATTGTTGTCAAGAATACCTAATGAAATATCGGCGCCATCCTCATCACCTTCCTTGCGATAGACATTTTTTTTTTGGCAGCCTCCTTGCTGAATTACATGAGTTAATTCATGTGCCAGGAGATGCCTTCCATTCCCGGAACCTGGATTGTACTCTGCCTTATTAAAGTAAATATCACTCCCAACAGTAAAAGCTCTTGCATTTAATGCATGGTTCATTTGTATTGATTCATTATCCGCATGGATTTTAACATTACTGAAATCAACTCCAAACCGGTTAGCCATATAGCATTCAGTAACACTATCCATGCTGTGCCCGCGTCCTTGCGAGTTTGATATTTTGCTACTCAGCAAAGAATTCAAGGGTGATCGTGATCCTTCCTGTTCATTTATACGTGCGTCTGGATGTGTCTTTATTGAAAGTTGTTTGCTTTGAAATAGATTTTCTTTTTGCTTTTTTACTTGTTTGCTTTCCAGCAAAGGTGTTTCCGGTATCCGCATCACTTTATCAGCCATTGCATCGGCTTCCTCCTCGTATTTGTCACCGGGTGTATTTATGGATAATTTTGGTTGAACAGTTATTGCTGTGGTTGAATGAACGGGAATATTGTGAAAGTTGTGGAACACACGAGGCCGGGCTTCATAAGGATTTTGCCCGGTAGCCTCAGTCCTAATCTGCGAATGCATTGAGGCATGGCTTTCTTCCTGCTCATGCTGATGAGAAATACTTTTTGTATCGCTGTTAACGGGTTCTGCAGATTTAGCCTTTAGTGCGGCAGTATCGTACATCGTGATGAATGCTTTGTGTATGGCTATGATGCATACGTTGATGATCCAGGTTTATTTATAGCTGCCTGCTTTAAACCATTCGTAAAGATCTTTTGAAAATGCTTCAAGATCCTTAGGTTTTGTAACAAAAAAAGAATAAGCCTCAGCATAAAATTCTTCGGGCTTATGTGGCCAATTTTCTGCGGCATAAGGCGTAAGTGCAGGCGATATGCCATTCTTGATGACAAAATCATAAAAGCGTTTCACTGATAAATTCATGCTTTTATTAAGTGCTACCTGCGTGGCACTTTTAAAGCAGGTTTCCTGCGCTGTTTCCAAAGCAGTTGTAGCAGAGGTAAATGTATTAGCAGGGTTTAGCTTATTGAGGGCATCTCTTTTTTTATTTCTATCCAGGATCACCGAATCGACAACAGACTTTGCTGATTCGGCAGTTTTTTCATCCACATCGGCAGTAACGTTTTCATCATAAAATGTTTTAATCGCATTTTCTGCTGTTGTTAAGGACGTCCTGTAGTCCGAGCTTTCAGCATCATCTTTTTTAATGGCGGGTTCCGCGGCGGTATAGCTGGTTTGCATAGCAGATAGTTTGCCTGCAGCATCCGTTTTCAGGTCATCAATATTGGCAATTTTTGTTTTTGTTGCAGCTTCTTTTGTTGCTACAACTTTTTTCTGCGTTTCTACGGCGGTATTCTTTGTATTGAACGCAGTTTCTTTGGCGGTACTTATAGCTTTCAGCCTGGCTACTTCTGCTTTCTTTGCCGTTAAATCTTTTTTGGCAGCAGTTATAGCAGCTTTATCCGTTCCTGTTATTGCCTGGTTATATACTTCAACTGCAGCGTTGGATGCTTCTATTGCTGTATTGGTTTCATCATTTGCCGTATTAAATTTACCCACGGCAACATTTGCCTCTTCTACTAATTTGTTTGATTTGACACCCGCTGCAACCTCGCCGCTCATGGCAACACGGTAAGGCATGGCCGCTACTCCATGCCCAACTTCATGCGTAATCAGGCGAATGGATTCCGCGGCACTCGTGGCGCCAAAGGCCCGATCGCTTAACTCAATTTTTTGTTCATCAGTGGCAGTGGTGCCGCTATACCCTTGCTTGTTGCTATACCTCCCTGCAGTTTTAGGGCCAAGGCTGCTGACCCTTATAATTTTTGCACCTTTAATGGCTGCTTTGTCGGTAGCAGGTAGTCCGGACAATGCTTTATCTACCAGATCAAGTTCGGCGGAAGTAAATGTTGCATCCCCATCTTCTACCGCACTAACGCCATAAGTTTTTATTTTAGTAATAAGGCCAGTCTTCTTTTTTGCTTCAGCAGCAGTGGCGGCATCCGGGGCAGGATCATCTTTTTGAATACGCTGGCCGCCTCCGGATTGTTGTGCCACATGTGTTAACTCGTGTGCCAGCAGGCGGGTTCCATTGGGCGACCCCGGCTGATATTCTCCTTTATTAAAATAAACATCCTCTCCAACGGTAAATGCCCTTGCGTTTATCTCTTCGTTCATCTGCCGGGCTTTGTCATCCGTATGAATTTTTACTTTGCTAAAATCAATTCCAAAGCTGCCCGCCATAAATGATTGGGTGCTATCATCCATGCTGCTGCCACTGCCCCGGGAGGCTGCAATATTATTTTCTAAATGAGGGCTGGCTGTTGTGGCTGCAACATCACCCTTGGTTTGTACGATTTGTGTTATCCCATTTGGTGACCTTCCTGGTTGTTCATTTCTTTTTTCTCCCTTAGATATTTGATTGGCCTTTGCATCCGCTTCTTTTTCATATTTATCCCCGCTTATATTTACGGAAAGCTTTGCCTGGATAGCGGGCAATGGTGAATGCAGTTGCATTTTCCCATAGTTGTAGTTAAAAGCTGCACCGGGCTTTTTATATTGAGCCTGCGCCACAGTATCTTTCTGCCTTGAGTTTACAACCACTGGCCGCATGGCAGCATTACCTTTTATTGGCTGGTCTTTTTTTATAGATGTGTGTGGCATTTAATTGAAGCATTTAATTTTCACCGTTCCGCATAAACTTTGCTGATAGTATTCCATAGCGGTCGGTTTTATCATGGTGGTCATAAGCGATATTTGCGAGGATGCTCTCATACATGCCACCGGCTTTTTTTTCATAATGATTAAGTTTAAGCAGGGTCAGTGGAGGCATAAATTTTTTTACAATATCAAAAGAAAAAGAAATTGGTTCGCAGTGGGTAGGCTTGTGATTAACATCTGTCAATAGCAGGAGAAGGCCTCCTGGCTTTATGATGCGAAAAATCTCATGAATTGTTTTTTCAAGGTCATCCACATGATCCAGAGAATTAAAACTGCAAACCACATCAAAATAATTTTTTGAAAAAGGCATGTCTTCGCTGCGGCCAGCTATGTATTGCATGCCATGGTGAACGGCACCGATTTTCAAATAAGCATCAGCCAACGGATCTATGCCTATCCGCTGATCAGCCATTTCGGCCCACTCCAAACTTCCTCTCGGACCGCAACCAATATCCAATATCTTTTTATTATTGTAGTAGTTCTTTTTGAGGTCAAAATGGGTTGTATAAAAATGTTCGTAATGTCCGTTTTTCAGCATGCCTTCAATGGATTTTCGTTTTGTCCAATAGGCAAATTCATAGTCTGTTTTTGTTTTCATGATAAGATGTTCACCTTGTCTTCATGTTTACATCATTGCCCTGGAGGGACAACCTCTTTATAGAAAAAAGTATGTTTAGTCTTGCCCTGGAGGGGAAACCTGTAAACCTACAATGGAAAGATGAATGCAAGTTTAATTGTTCAGATACTACATAACAGGTTACCCAGCTGGGGTAAATGCCATTTTAATTTTGATGCTACAAAGAGGTTATGCCTCTGGCATAAAGCATCAGGCTTTACACGCTTTTATTTTAGCATTTAAATCAAGAAGAATTTGGAATGCACTTTTTCCGCAGCGGGCAGCCTGTAAACCTACGGAGGAATAGTCGTTAAAAATGAATGCCAGTTTACTTGTTCAGATGCTACATAATAGGTTACCCCGCTGGGTAAATGCCATTTTAATTTTGATGTTACAAAGAGGTTATGCCTCTGGCATAAAGCATCAGGCTTTACACGTTTTTTATTTTACCATTTAAATTTGCATGCAAATTTTTAACTGCCTCACATCTCAAAACTTTGAAATAATTTGGTGTGTTTTGACCTTATATAATCTTTGAGGCGCTGACTGTTTAACTTTGATTCGCTTGATTTGCTGTACCCGTGTTTGCGATAAAAAAAATGATCACCGGGCAATCTTTTTATTCTTGCGCCAGCCGCTGCAAGGCGTATCCAAAATTCATAATCCTGCCAGTTCTCCATACTTTCATCAATACCACCTACCTGCGCCCAATAACTTCTTCGGAAGGCAGCCGACGTATGAACCTGGTTCCTATTTAACAACATGGACACTGAAATATTTTCCGGCACTTCCCATCTTAAATTTTCATCACCAAATAAAATTGCGTCCGGGTTTACTATATCCGCACCTTTTCTTAAAACCCTTTCTGCATCAAATAAATACTTCGGACCTATTTTATCATCTGCATCCAGCAACACTACAAAAATGCTTTCAGCAGATGCTATTCCATGATTTCTGGCGAAGCTTACCCCCTTGGTTTCGGGCAGTCTTATATATTTGATCATTGAAAACTCACTGGCTAATTGCAGCCCGACTTTCTGTGTGTTGTCAGTGGAATTATCATCAACGATCGTAATAATATAGTCGGCGGTATTGTATAGAACTGATTTTACTGCGTCACGTAAATATTTCCCATAGTTTTTACAAGGAATCACAATGTTCCATGTAACGGGATATTGATTGGTCTTGGATTTTCTTGTAAAAGCCAGTGCTTTATTTACAGCGAGTGCTTTGTGAAGATTGTGTTCAGGTTCTAAATAGAGCGCTATGCCAGGCGTACTGTGATGATTGAGAAATTGCAAAGATGCAGGAATGGTGCAATGCTGTACGCCTAATGAAAGGGTGAAGATATGATCAGCTTCTCTGCGGAACAGGTAGTCATTTTCATTGTCCAATAAAAATTTGTCCAATGTTGCCAGCCACGATCTTTTAAAAAATGCACCCCAGCCTAATAAAGCAACCTGGCCTGGGAAATAATAATACCGGTCAAGTTGCCGGTAGTGATTGGTGTACAGTGCGTGCGTAATGCGTGTACTATTCTTTAAAAATTCTTTATAAAGGACAGGGATATTGTTCACGATGGCATCATCATCCTGCACATAAATAAGTTCATTTTTTGCAAGCCTTGCACACAGAAAGCGGCCATAGCACATCATGTTTTCCGGTGACTCAATTAGTTTTACTTTTTCGCCTTGCAGTTGAAGTTTGACGGACGGATTGTTGTTCCAAATTAAAATTTCATCAATAAAATCATATTGATGAATGCTGTTAATAATTGGTTGAATATTCTCAGGTCTTTTATAGGAAAGCAAACAAACAGAGACAGCACGATCTGTTTGCTTTTGAGCGGATAAATTATTTTGTGAGATTAAATTTTGCTCATCATTTTTTTTCTGCAAATTTAAATATACCGGCCAGTCATCTCCCAATATATCAGCTACGGCTTCTGATGGAAAAGGGCTCCATGCATTGTTGCTTGTTATTTTAGGACTGGTATTGCTTTTATGAATAGTGGCAACATAAAACTTGTAATCTGAAAGTTCTATGTAAGAATTCATTTTTCGGGACCAGATGAATTGCGTATCGGAGGCTACCTGGATGTCAGGGAACGGAGATTGTTTCCAAAATTCCCTGGTGTATAATAACGATCCCCCTGCCAGCCAGGGTTTCGAACCAAAAGGATATTTATACAACCAACAATTACCAGTGGTATATTCACAAAACAACATTTCTTTCAGGCCGCATACGACTACCTTATGCAGCAACAATTCTCTTACCTGGTAGCTGATGCGGTAAGGCGCCATCCAATCATCATCGTCCCAATGCATTATCAGGTCGCCCTTGCTCTCCCTCACACAAAAGTTGCGTTTTTCACCAAGCGTCATATTATTGGGCAGCCTGATGTACCTGATCTGATCGTGATGAGGAACGAGGTCCCTAATACAATCTGTTCCATCGTCTGCAATCAATAATTCTTTGTTTTCATAATCCTGCCTTAGAAAAAACCTGATGGCATGAGACACAAATGCCCGCCTGTTGTAGGTGGGCATTATGCAGCTAACGAGCGGTAAGGCAGTATTTTGGGTATGAACATCCGTCGAATTCATAGCTTAAATACTATAGCATTTAAAAATAATAATACGCGTGAGTAAGAAGTTAATTAAATGTATTAGGCAATTACATTTACAAGGTTTAGTATTTGAGCAGGCCCCGAACCTTTACCCACGATCATGCTTAAATCAATTGCGTCAATAGAATTGATCAGCCCTGTTGGAACGCTGTGCAGCTTGGCCGTAAAGCTGCTATTGCCCATAACAACAAGGTTAAATCCGAGGATGTATGATACCACGACAGGCTTATGATTAGGGTCTTCAAAAAGAAATTGATTGTTGATGATATTCAAATATTTTGCTGCGAAACTATTAGCACCAAACTGAAATATGTTTTCTGAAACAATCATGTTTTGATAAAGCTCGTGGGGTTTGGCCCTGTTGACATCGGTAAGAACGATGCCTATTCTGTTGCCCCGGATCACCAGCGACCAATCGGTCATTTTGATCTCATCATTTGGATTCTGTAGCAGGTTGCTGCGTATTTTTGTTTTCGCATCTGTAGTCAACCAGATCAATGGGACAGGTTTGAAATCAAAGCTGTTGCCGTTCTGTAGTAAAAGGTAAGAGATCAAATTGCTCTCAATTATTCCCTGCACGCCATTGGCCAATATAAGGCTGAACCAGGCAATGATTTTATTATTTTTTAAATACACCAGGCCTTCTTTAAGAATAACAATAAAAGGCGAATCGGAAGTGCCACCTTTAAACCAGGAACAATAATCCATAATGGTCTCACCGGCCGATAAAATGATCTGTGTTTCATCTTTGTCTTTATTGTCAGGATTGGCAATAACTGA
Source organism: Ferruginibacter sp. (assembly GCA_039922375.1). GTDB lineage: Bacteria > Bacteroidota > Bacteroidia > Chitinophagales > Chitinophagaceae > Ferruginibacter. The sequence continues at coordinate 2,898 of JBDSAA010000121.1, read as the reverse complement.
TAAACCCTGCAGAATGATTTTATCAGCGACCAATTGCATTTTTTTTGCCTTCCTCATGGTTAGGCGTGCAGCAAAGCCGGTTATCTTGAGCGTAGTAAAGCTCATTTCTTTTTGGAGCATAATTATTTCTTCATCCATAATATGGTCGCCCGGCATAAAACATAAGCTTACATCCTTTTCCTTTTTAAAGAGTTTTTCAATGGCTTCAAGCAAAGTTTTAAAATCACCTTTGGGCCCAATAGTATAGCTGCATCCTTTGGATTGTCCTCTTCTTTCACATAACTCATCCAGTGCTTTTGCTACGGTATCAGGTGCAGTGCCCGTCCAATTATCGCAATTGCTTTTGTAAGAAACATTTTCTGCCATGCTAAAGCTGGCATTGAATATAACAGGGAGGTGGCGGGCCGAAATATTACCTGCTGCATCCAGCAAGCTGGCCTTTACCTGTAAACTAAAATTCACATTCGGCGGCATGGTGCCAAGGGTCAACTGACACTCTGCAATTCCTTCACCGTTTGTTATGGCAATACCGCCGACAGGATTTAAAGTGCCTGCTCCCGGTGCTATTATTTCAAATTTTACCCTGGCACCGCTGACGGCCCATTGTCCATTGGCAACACCTACTTTGAATGTATTTGGCAGCAACTTACCTGGCATTGCTTCTTGTCCATCGCCTCCAACATAATACAGCGAAACCAATTCGGTCAATGGTGGAAATATCGGCCGGCAATCGCTAACGGGTACCCAGTTGATAATGCCTGATGCACCGGTTACCAGGTCCAATATAGCCAGTTTGGCAAAATGATGACGTATGCCTTGTGGGGGCTGATCCAATGAGACCCCAGCATTATCCTTTGGCCATTCGATATCTGCAGTAACGGTACGGGCCGGTATCAGCCAGTAGTCACCTGTTTTAAAAGTTCCTTCCTTAAAATTCACTTCAACGCCTTCTTCCAGTGGAACCCATGTATTGTTATTTGTGTTAAGAGCTATTTCACCCGTCGACGAATCCCATCGGCGAATCCGTGGATTTTTATTGCTTAATGTAATCGTATTGCCACCGGGATTAATGGTTAGCACATTGTCATCCACTTTGGTAAGCTGAACCATTATGCCGGGTAAGCCTAACAGGTCGGTCGTGTCGTCAATAAGTTCAATCCAGTCACCGGTTCTGAATCCCAAAAGTTCATCCCGCCCGGTACTGCTTACTATCAGATTGTTTGCATTGGATGCATCAATACTTTCCCATTTTACTGCTACCGAACCATTGTCTCTCGACCATTTGAAAGTTGCATTGGCTCTGCTTGCGCCACCTTTATGTATCTCTACACGGTACAATTGATTTTCAAGTCTCCTATACCCACCGCCTGCAGCCAGTCCGCAAGGATTATCCGTACCGGCGGGCAGTTCTGCTCTTGCTTTTAATTGACCCGTTGATTGGCTTGTTATTGCAGCAGGCAACGCATCTACACATGTGCTGGTATTGTTAACTGTTATGTATTTTACCTGCCAGGTTGTTTTTGAACGGGTGGTGGTGTCGGGCCCACCCAGCGCTACCTCACGTATTGCAGGATCTTCCAATACAGAGATATGGAGGAGCCAGGCATCCAGGTAAAAAATATATCGTCCGGGTGCAGTGGGCAAGAGTGTTTTATCAAAATCCGGCTGATCAGCAAACAAGACACCTGCATCATTTTCACACATCATTCCATCCACATAAAACCGGCCCTCAGATATCTGTATGTTTGTCCCCGGGTTGGTAGGGATACCTGTATTATTAACCGCAATAATTTCAAACCCTGCATAATGAAAAGGGGCACCAGTATCCCCAATGATATCAATGGTGCCGGTTTCTATGCGGTTAATTGTTATATCAGCTTGTTCATTCCAGTCGGTATCCAGCATCACCCTTCCCTGCTGCATTCTTACGTCATGAAAATGTTTCTTTTTCTTAAATGTATCTTTTGAAAAATCGCCTTTCATAATTAACTTTTATATGTAACAAATTGAAGTGCTTATGTAATGTAAAATATACCGGCTTCAAGGCCCAGTGGCAGGTATTCTTCCAGCGCTATCCGCAGATTGGCTGCACGCTGCGGTTGCTTTAAAAAACTGAAGACACCCATCTCCGAACCATCCTCTGCACCGGTGGTGATTTGTACCGGGCAATTTCTATTTAGTTGAGCATACGCATAATGCCTGTTATCCAATGATGTGAAGCCAGGGACGAGAGAGGCTAAGATCTTGTTGCGTATTTTAATTTTCTTTGCACTGGAAACAAACCCTGCCTTTTCTGCCTCTGCAATCCTTTCTGTGATTTCCAGCTCTGGCTGGCAGCGGTAACGCCTCGGTATTTGCGGATTCAACCCCGGTACGTAACAAAAGCGGACACAGCCGGTCTGCCTGCGTTCAACTTTTACATCTTCCATAAAAATGCAGTTAGATGCATTCAATGTTTTTACGTGTGTAGCACCCACTATCGTGGAGGCACTTATTGTTGCCGGAACATACACCCCATCAATTGCAATGCTGCTTTTATTATCAATAACGCAATCTTGTATTTCAAGCGAATCAATCATCGCAGTATTTAGATTGACAGGCCCCGTAACAGACCGCAATAATTTAATTTTGAGCCATTGATTTGAAGTAGTGCCGGAAGGAGGATTGTCTGATGCTGCAACCAATCCACCTCTACCCGGCAATAATGTGCAATGTGCAATGGACAAGCTGCCAAGGTTACCCTTTAGTACTGAAAGTCGTCCTTCAATTAGCAGCCCATTCAGTATCAATTCGCCACCGGTTTTATCTTCAGGAGCTGGCATTCCTTTTACGGTTATGTTGCCGTTGAGATGTGGCCGAAGATTGCCTGCTCCCAGGTCACCATCACTTCTTGGGGGA
>JBDSAA010000120.1:0-3135 GCA_039922375.1 Ferruginibacter sp. | reverse complement strand
AACAGAGAAGTTAAGCCCCTTATGGCCGATGGTACTGGTATTCCAACCGGGAGAGTAGGTAGCTGCCATATTTATTTTAGCCTCTGAGTTTTCTCAGGGGCTTTTTTTATGCGAATGCTGTATCGCCGCATAACTTCTACCCTGTTTCGGAGTTTCGGGATTGTTTTTGTACTTTAGCCCATATTTTGCAGTAGGATTATCCGGTAAGACTCAATGGCAGGCTTGAGTTTTCAATAAAAGAGAAAAGACTGTCATACCACTGCCTTCTTTTGAGCGGGACAGACATTTTTAGCGCATCGCCTTGTATCCAGGAGGCAACTGCAAAGCAGTTGAATCTTAATGTAGCAAGTGTAGGACTGGGCTGCTTTTGAAGTGTTACCTGACGAAATAAACTCATCAAGTTATAAGCTACCATTACAAAGCGCATGGCGGTTTCTGTTGCACAAAAATCATCCATACAAAATCCCTGAACCCCAAAATCTTCTTTGAGTTCTTTTATCCGGTTTTCTGCATCTCCTCTTCGTTTATACTGTTCCCAGATTTCGTTTGCAGGTAATGTTTGATTGCTGACAAAAGCATGATAACGGGTCTTAAACACCTTGTCTTTATCAATATCTGCTAACTTAAAAAGACTTGTAAGTTTTTTGCCTGTTGTTTTTTTACGTACCTCTTCCTGTTGTTTGATAATAACTATTCTTCTGGATTTACTCCAATTACCCCGCTTAAATTCTATTTCAGTAATCCAATACCCAGGCCGATTGCCTGCCAGTTTTTAATGCCATAAATAGTACTTTGTAGCCTGGCAGACATTTTACAAGACATCACATATGCGATCTGTCTATCTTCTATAAATTTCATAATTGCTTCGCTGCAAAAACCACTGTCAGCCCTAAATAAACCTATCTTTTTATTTTTAAGAATGGCAAATGTTTCTTCTAAAAAATAAATACAATTGCTACTGCTACCTGTATTGCCACTGCGGTTCCAGCAATTGGCTACCATTCTTATATCGTTTACAAAAGCAAACAAGGGATGATGGCTATTACGACCCCGTTTAGTAGGATTATAGCCTCTCTTACTTCCTTCTTGTTCGCCATAACGGGTGATCACACTCCTATCTACATCCAGTGTATAATTGTCAAATTGTAACTGTTCAAAGAACCAACTGTTTAAGTCAATAAATAAACTGTGATTAAGTGAGGGAGTGAATTTTTTGAAGAATCTTCCAAAAGTGGTTCCGGATGCCACACGTTTCCAACCAAAAATCTGACGTAACACCTCGTCCAAACGAACCACCGCAGTGTGGCTAAATCTAAAGCAACCAATCCATATACTCACCCAAAAACTTTCAATAATACTTATTGAATCGATACTGTTGTTGCTCTTGCCCTGTGGCAAACCTAACTCAAGTAATTTTTTGCTGATACCCGTCTTGTCAATCAACATTTTCATTTCCTCCATACCGCCCCAGGGCGTTACCATATTATCGCTGTATTCGTGACGCATACTCATATTCAAATTTAAGACAGACTGGCATAAAATAGTCTACTGCAAATATGGGTTAAAATAAATTGGTGCTTAAATCGGCGAGCACCTAGTGAATACAAGGTTTCATTTTTTTTGAGTTTCGGTTGTGTACTCCAAGTTCTTTGAGAAAGAATTTGGATGTATTGGAAATATTTATAGGATGGACCGAATGTTTCTTAACGATTACTAATGTCATTCCTCAAATCTACACACCAAAGCAGATGTTTGATATGGGTATGAGTTTTTTGGTGTTGCCTATACCTAGTTAGCATCTCCTACCAGTGGCTGTTTATGCCATGCGCTTTTAGCCTGCACCTGACTACTATCCGTAAGGTCAGTAAGTGAACCTAAGTGTAGATGTACCATGGTGCCCTTAGTCTATTTGCAACACACGGCCGCAATACAACTCAGCTTTCCGGGTGCGGAAGGAATTTTCTATGGTGTTTATATTCCAGATCATTACTTCATCCTGCTGCAGCGGGCTGGTACTTAAAAAGTACGTACTAAGGGAGCCTCCTTTTTGGCATACTGTTGTTCATCTTGTGACCAACTAACGGCCGTTACTGTTTGATGGTCCAAATATTTATCTCTACTGCGAATACCATCAGTTTTGGCATCGTTAGGTTTTCCACCCCCTGCCATATTTTGCCAATTCAATGCCGCTGTATTTTCCTTCAGGATAGTGTTGGTTAAATAATACCGTACGATTTTGTCGCTGATGTTGAAGAATTCTTTTGTCCGGTGATAAATGTTCCAACAAATTCTTGACAAAAAGCCGATCCATCAAGACGTTAAACTCAAGGCAGGAGGTACTACACGGCTTATTATCTGGATGCTGGTCATTTTTATTTGTTGTTCGGTAAACCCAGGTTCTGACAACACTTTGCTGATGATGCCCAGTTCTTCCGGGGTTGGATGACAGACCATTCGGAACCTATTTCACGGACATTAGTATCTCGCACGGTATTGGCATCTAGGATGGTACCATAGCAACCCTTCCCTCCTTAGTTGCGATAACTCTCCCCTACACGTTACTTATGCACCTGATCGCTTTTTGTCTTTTTTATATCGCAGGCTGAACTATGGATACAATTATATGGTGATTGATAGAAAAATTATGGTGAAAGGATTAAGCCACAAATTTTCAAGAATTTGAGTGATTACTATAGATTGACTCCCTTCTCATCCAATCCTAAGTTTATGACATTAGAATACATATGCCACTTGGTTCGTTATGCTACATAGCCAATCCTATCAATAGCTTTACTCAACAGTAAAGATTCATTTAAATCGTATTTTGATCTCTACCACATTATCGAGATTGTTTTCCAGTAAACACAAGCTTTATCTTTTTGAAATAAACTCTTAAAAATTTGGAACGTATTGTAAACCCTATTACCTTCGCACTCCCAAATAAAAAAGGGATTAGTTCTTAAAAATTATTGCCAGCAAAATTCTAAATTATTTTTCGAAATTGAATATTAGATTTGGCAAATAAGATAAAGGCACCTACTTTTGCACTCCGGTAAAACGGGGGGTTAGGAAACGGCCTTAAAAGTTCTTTGAAAGATTGGAAACAACAGCATGAAACTTCGGTTTCAAAAAGGT
>JBDSAA010000119.1:0-9803 GCA_039922375.1 Ferruginibacter sp. | reverse complement strand
ACCTGCAGGTAATTCCCTGGCCGGCATCTTAGGATTTGAACAATACCTTATACCACTGGGGGCGGTAACAGTGGCGGGAGTAGTTTTTGTACCTTTTTTAATGGTTGCCATAATGTTTTTTTTATTAAGAGATGAAATTAGCCCGGTTCAAAAAGAATGCTCCATTTAAAGTTTAGGGGCAAACAACAATGAATGGTTTCGATAAAAAAAAGAAAAGGTAAGACCCGTGGCAGGAAAAATTCAGCCGGTCGATTTGAAGTACTAACGTAGTATTTTATTTTGGTATTTGCAAGTACCTGTTTGGCATTTTAATATTGTCCGCTCCAATACTTACTTATAGTTTGGTCTTTTTGAATTTGAAAGGAGATAGGCTGGACGGTAGAATAATTATTTTTGGATTGGCATATGGATAACGTCCTGCAGAAAACGCTTTGTTTCTCTTTCAACACTTACTATATCCTGTGATTTTATCGGGGAAGCTATTACATGGTTACCGGTAGCAGGCAAGGCTAACTCCCTCTTTAATGAATCCGCCGTGCCCAGTTCTGTAAACATTTTTTTCATGGCACTTACTTTTACTACCGGGTCCTGGTGTTGTTCATCTTTATAATAATACAACATCAGGGTGGGTTGTTTTACCTTTACAAAGGTTTCTTTGTTCATAGATGTTTCCAGCATTTCCTCGAGGGCGACGGTTGCCTCAAGCCGGTAGGGCTTATTCCAGTATTGCCTGTAAATGGGCCGGTTATCTTCAGGAATATTGTAATTGCCTTTTTTTACCAACCGGGCTATTTGCAGGCCCCATGGATTATTTAAAATCCACGCATTGGGATCGTTGATGGCAATGTTGGGTGAATATAGGATAAGCGCTGCCACATCATTGGGATAGGTTGCAGCCAGTTGTATTGCCTGTGTACCCCCCGTGCTGGTACCCATCAATATTACTTTGTTACCCAATTGCCTTCCGATGGCTAAAGCTTGTTGGGCACTTTTCCAATAATTAGCGACCGTCAGGTTGGCCAGTTGCTCCGAAGTATCAATACCATGTTCTGCTAATCTTGCCAGGTACAAATTGCAACCAAAAGATTTGGCAACATTCCTATGTACAGGGTTGCCTTCTTCCTGTGAGGCCGAAAACCCGTGCAGGTACACCATTGCGTAGTCAGTTTTCTGTTTTAAGGAATCGTTTGCCCATACAATCCTCGCCTCATTGTTTGTTCTAAGCTTATGGATCGCTTCGTTGGCAGCTACAAATTTTTCTAAATGGCTGATGGGTGGTACAACTGGCATAGCTGTATCATACTCAGGAGTGGCGGGATTAGGTCCAATCAAATAGATAACACCTAACAGCACCACAACAATAAGCAATCGTTTTAACCAACGCATACAATAATTTTATATGAAGCTATGATTTTTATTGGTTTGTAATAGAGGCAACCGATGAAGGAACTTTAACTGCATTAATATTTAATCAAGCTTGCACAATCAGGATGCTCAGTCATATTTGCAAAATTTTCCTTTTACACAATTACCCATCTCCCCTATCTTTGCGAAAATTCTTAATTTTTCATTACTAATTCTTAATTGATATCAATGTCAGTGCTCGTAAATAAAAACTCCAAAATTATTGTACAAGGTTTTACCGGTACAGAAGGAACCTTTCATGCTACCCAAATGATAGAATATGGCACCGACTTGGTGGGTGGCGTTACACCGGGCAAAGGAGGTACCACTCACCTTGAAAAGCCTGTGTTTAATACAGTGGCTGACGCGGTAAAAACAACAGGCGCTGATGTCAGTATTATTTTTGTTCCGCCAGCTTTTGCAGCTGATGCCATTATGGAAGCCGCCGATGCAGGAATTGAACTGGTAGTATGTATTACAGAAGGTATACCGGTACAGGATATGGTAAAAGTGAAGAATTATTTGCAATCCACCAATACACGCCTTATCGGGCCAAATTGTCCCGGCATCATCACAGCGGACGAATGTAAAGTGGGTATAATGCCCGGTTTCATTTTTGTAAAAGGCAGGATAGGTATTGTTTCAAAAAGTGGTACGCTTACATACGAAGCTGCCGACCAGGTAGCGAAAGCAGGATTAGGCATTTCTACTGCAATCGGTATTGGTGGCGATCCCATCATTGGCACCACTACCAAAGAAGCAATTGAATTATTTATGAACGATCCTGAAACGGATGCCATTGTAATGATCGGAGAAATCGGTGGTGGTATGGAAGCAGAAGCTGCTCATTATATTAAATCAACCGGTAATAAAAAACCAGTCGTTGGTTTTATTGCAGGTCAAACTGCGCCTCCCGGCAGACGTATGGGCCATGCTGGCGCTATCGTAGGTGGAGAGGATGATACAGCAGCTGCAAAGATGAAGATCATGGGCGAATGTGGAATTCACGTGGTAGATAGCCCCGCTGACATCGGCAAGACAATGGCTGAGGCACTAAAGAAATAATTAGCAATTAATTTATATGTTTATCCCCCCGGCGCAAACCGGGGGTTTGTTTTTATTACGTTAAATATTTTTTGTCCGGGGCTGTAAGGCAATGTGGATCATCGTTGCATCGCCCTCTTTTACTGAATATCATTAGGCATCGGCCTCATAAAAAAGGCGTTAAGAAAATTTGAATGCTTGTCATTAGAATGAAATTGATGTTACTCATGCCTGGCTTTATTGTTGGCTCGTAGGTCACACAAATGTTCGGACATATTTTACCGTTGTGACTAATTTCATTTTAGACAAGCATTCAAATTTTTAGCCTTTTTTATGCAGCCTTGATTTTTTTTGTTACTTTTTTTATTAAGAAAAAAAAGTAAATGAGCTATACAAATTGCGGAATTACACTAATGAACTTCTAACAAGTTATTATCATCGAAATAGCAGCCCAGCTTCTCTATGTATTCTTGTGCTGCATATCCCCCGGCAACTATGTCCACATTATAACGACCGATCTATTAAAAATATATTTTTTGTTAAAGCTTTGCCTTTCAATAAATAAAAACCGGCTCAGTTTATGCAATGGCCGCCGTTGGTACATCTAACCGCTGATATGGTATTCGTTTGAATATACATTGCCACATCAACAATTTGTAACTTGTAATTTAAAACCGGATCACTATGCTTTCAAAGAAATTATCGCTGTTGTTATTGATAATAATTTTTTCAACTACACTAATGGCACAAACAAAAAAGGATTATTCAGCCAATTGGAAAAAAGTGGAGGCTTTCGAAAAGAAAGGGCTTACTAAATCAGCTTTGCAGGAAGTAATGATCATCTATAATATGGCTGTTAAAGATAACAACGATCCTCAGCAAATAAAAAGCAGTATATACCAAATTAAATACAGGCAGCTGGTAGAAGAAGACAGCCGTGAAAACAATATTTTTTTTATAGATACACTCATTGCTAAAGCAAAAAATCCGGTAAAAAATATTTTACAAAGTATGCAGGCAGAGATGTTTTGGCAATACATGCAAAACAATCGCTATAAATTTTACAACCGTACAAAACTTATCGACGAAAAGAGTAAAGACATCAGCACATGGAGCCTGGATAAATTGCATGCAACTATTTCACGCTTGTATAAAGCTTCTCTGGCCAACGATGAACTTTTGAAACAAACGAAATTAGAAGGCTATGACCCAATCATAATCAAAGGAGAAAATACAAGACAACTACGCCCCACACTCTTTGATTTTTTGGCACACCGTGCACTGCAGTATTTTATGAATGATGAAAGGGGTCTCATCAAACCTTCTTATCATTTTACAATAAATAATGCCGCAGCCTTTGCCCCAGTCAATGAATTTATCAATGCTTCTTTTACTACAAAAGATACCGGGTCATTGCAACAAAAGGCATTATTGACACTGCAGGAAATATTAAAATTTCACGTGAAAGATAGCAGAGCCGATGCATTACTGGATGCCGATCTGATACGATTGAATTTTGCCAATCAATTTGCAATACTTGAAGACAAATCTGCATTATATGAAAATGCGTTAAAAAATATGGAAGCCAGGTACGCCGGAAATCCTGCTGTAGCCCACGCAATGTACCAGCGTGCATTGATCTATCATTTAAGGGGTCAGCAATATGCACCCATAATCAATAAAGAAAATCAATACGAAATAAAAAGGGCAAAGGATGTTTGTGAAGAAGTTATAAAAAAATATCCCGGCAGTGAAGGAGCAGCCAATTGCCAAAATTTAATAATACAGCTACTGCAACCTTCGCTTAACCTGGAAACCGAAAAAGTAAATGTACCCGGCCAGCCATTTAGAACACTGGTTAAATATAAAAATGTAAAAGCTGTTTATTTCCGCCTTATTCAAACATCGGCAGAAGATATAAAAAAACTTGATCGCCGCAACTACGATAATTTATGGAAGCAGATGACTGCATTGAAGTCATTTAAAAATTGGAGTGTTGCAATACCTGATCTGCTGGATTACCAAAATCATTCGATAGAGGTAAAAGTAGATGCATTAAACAGTGGCACTTATTTTTTGCTGGCCAGCATTGATCCTAATTTTTCACTGGAAAATAATATCATTGCCCGGCAGTTGACTTATGTAAGCAATATCAGTTACCTGCATAATAATACCAATGAGTATTATGTATTGCATCGTGACAACGGCCAGCCATTAGCCAATACTTTTGTACAGGTATGGGAAACAAAATATAACTACACTAAAAACGAAAATGAATCCATAAAAGCGGAGAGTTATACCAGCGATAAAAATGGATTATTCAAGCTTAGGGATATTAAGGAGTACCGAAATTTTACTATGCAATTCAAAACAAAGGATGAGGAGCTTTTTTTAGATGAAAATAATTATAACAATTACTACAACAGTTATGAACAGGATTTAAAACCCATCACTTTTTTATTTACAGACCGTTCAATTTACCGTCCTGGTCAAACCCTTTATTTCAAAGGCATTGTTCTTAAAAAAAGCAAAAAGGTCAATGAAACTTCCATCCTTTCTTCCTTTAATTCAACAATACAATTAAAAGATGCCAATGGGCAAAAAATAAGTGAACTTAAAATGACGACCAATGAATTTGGATCCTATCATGGCTCGTTTAAATTACCAGAGGGTACATTGAATGGCCAGTTTAGCTTGTTTGATTCAACTACCAACGCTGCACAATATTTTAATGTAGAAGAATACAAGCGCCCCAAATTTTTTGTGGAAGTGAAAAAGCCAGTCGGCACCTACCGTTTACATGATTCAGTAACAGTGACAGGCATTGCAAAAGCTTACACCGGCAGTAACATTGATGGAGCAGCAGTAAAATACAGGGTGGTCCGCAAAGTACGCTATCAACCGTGGTGGTATGATAACTATAGGAATTATAGCGGTAAAATTTTTCCGCCGGGCCGGCCTTCAGAAGAAATGGAGATTACAAACGGCGAGATAATTACTGACAACAATGGAGCATTCAGCATTACATTTAAAGCACTGCCCGATGAAAGTATTAATAAAAAAGACCAGCCCACTTTTTATTACGAAGTAAGTGCAGACATAACGGACTTGAATGGCGAAACAAGGAGTGGCAATACCTCCGTAGCGGTAGCGTACCAGGTGCTGCAGTTAGAAATAAAAATACGGGAGAAACTGACTGTTGACAGCCTCAAAAAAATACTAATAAAAAGCACGAATCTAAATGATCTGGAAGAACACGCAACCACCACCGTTAGCATACAAAAGCTAAAGAGCCCTGGTAAAATATTCAGGCCAAGGTATTGGGAACAACCTGATCAGTTTTTAATGAGCAGGGATGAATACTATGGGTATTTTCCGTATGATGTATACAAGGATGAAAATGAAGTGAAAAATTATTCACCTGGGGAAAGGATGCTTGAAAGAACCGACAGTACAAATAAAGAATGGCAGATACCCCAGGGACAATGGAAAGCAGGATGGTACAAGATCGTTGCCATTGCAAAAGACAAGTATGGGGAACAAGTGTGGGCAGAAAAATATATCCGGCTTACCGACAGGCAAACGGTGTCAGAAGATGAACCAGTGATCATGGATATTAAAGCAAAAACATTAGAGCCTGGTGAAAAAATAAGTTATGCTATTAAAACTGGCTTTTCCAATATTTGGCTCATTCATACTTTAAGTAGAATGGATAACGCTTCTAATACTTTTTACAAAACTGTCAGATCCAGCCAACCTTACGTAAATGAGGTGGATGTTAGCGAAGCCGATCATGGAGGCATTGCAGTAAGCTATGCATTTGTGCAGCACAACCGGGTGTATAAAGGCAATGAAAATTTTAGTATACCGTGGAGCAACAAGGAATTAAATATTAGCTATGAAGCTTTCAGGGATAAAATCTTACCGGGCAGCAAAGAAAAATGGATGGCAAAGATCAGTGGTCCAAAAGGCGAAAAAGTAGCGGCTGAAATGCTTGCGGGAATGTATGATGCAAGCCTCGACCAGTTCAAAAAACATGACTGGCCAGAGATGAATATATGGCCCGCTTCACAGCGTTCTGTTACCTGGATGGAGAATGGGTTTAGTGCAGTAAATTCAGAGGAGTATAACAAAAAACATTACGCCTATGTAAATTCAAAGCCTAAATCTTATGATCGTTTATTATTTTTTTCCCATTATGGATTAAACGAGGTTGTAGTAGTTGGATATGGAACGCAGAGAAAAAAAAGTATGACCAATGAAGTTTCAAGAGAATTGCAGGGGAGAGTAGCAGGTATTGCTGCGGATAATGCTAATGCTGCACCGTCTGTAGTTCAGCAATTATCTGATTCTGTGGCCGAACAGAACCAGGCAGACAAGGAAGAAACCACATCGAATACGGAGAATATTCAACCAAAGGAAGCGGCTGTGCAAATTCGAAAGAATTTCAATGAAACCGCATTCTTCTTTCCAGACCTCAAAACAGATGCACAAGGAAATGTATCGTTTGAATTTACAATTCCAGAGGCCTTAACCGAATGGAAACTGATGACTTTCGCACATACGAAGGAGTTAGCAAGTGGGTACGCGGAAAAAAAAGTGATCACACAAAAGCCCCTAATGGTTCAGCCCAATGCGCCACGTTTTATGAGAGAAGGCGACCGTATGGAGTTCAGCGCTAAAGTTGTAAACCTTAGTGAAAAAGAAATAACGGGAACGGCAACGCTTGAGTTACTGGATGCAGCCACGAATCAACCTGTAGATGGCTGGTTCAAAAATATTTTCCCCAGCCAGTATTTTACAATAGCTGCCGGGCAAAGTGCTGCGGTAAAATTTCCAATAGAAATACCCTTCAATTTCAATTCTGCAATGACTTATAGAATAATAGCGAAGTCAATTTCATCAAACTCTTCAAATAACACCCCTTTAGGGGATGGGGGTTTTTCGGACGGCGAAGAAATGGCTTTACCGATTTTGACCAACAGAATGCTGGTGACAGAAACGATATCACTCAACATGCGCAATACTAACAGCAAGAATTTTAAATTCGAAAAGTTGTTGAACAGTGGCAGCAGCAATTCCATTAAAAATCATGCATTAACTGTCGAGTTTGCTTCAAATCCTGCATGGTATGTGGTACAGGCACTGCCTTATCTTATGGAAAATCCTTACGAATGTGCAGACCAGGTATTCAATAGGTATTACGCAAATAGCCTGGCAACCCATGTTAGCAATTCAATCCCCAGGATTAAGGCTGTTTTTGAAAAATGGTCCTCACTCCCATTGGGCGACACATCTGCGTTCATGAGTAACCTGCAAAAAAATGAAGAATTGAAATTAGCACTATTGCAGGAGACACCATGGGTGTTGGATGCGCAAAACGAAAATCAGCAAAAAAGAAATATCGCATTATTATTCGACCTGGTAAAGATGAGTGGGGAGGCTAATAAGTCCGTCAATAAATTAAAAGAAATGCAAAGCCCGAACGGAGGGTTTGTATGGTTCAAAGGTGGCCCGGATGACAGGTACATTACTCAATACATAATAACAGGAATCGGGCATCTTCGGAAATTAAATGCATTATCAGAAAGTAATTATAAAAATATAAAACCGGTGGTGGATAAGGCGATCATTTATCTTGATAAAAAAATCAAAGACGACTATGATAACCTCATAAAATCAAAATCAAATCTGAAAAATAATAACCTTGGGCACGTCGCAATTCAATACCTGTACATGCGCAGCTTTTTTGATGAGTATGCTGTAGCCACTTCGTCCCAAACAGCGTATAATTATTACCATGACCAGGCAAAGAAATACTGGTTAAGTAACAGTAAATATATGCAGGCCATGATTGCGTTGGCGTTGCACCGTACAATTGACGAAGCCACGCCCAGAGCCATTATAAAATCATTAAAAGAAAATGCAATAAGCAAAGAGGAGCTTGGTATGTATTGGAAAGAGTGGACTATTGGAGGTTATTACTGGCACCAGGCTCCTATTGAAAGCCAGGCCATGATGATAGAAGCTTTTACAGATATTGATAAAAATACCAACACAATCAATGATCTGAAAACCTGGTTGCTACAACAAAAGCAAACTCAAAACTGGGGAACAACCAAAGCAACTGCAGAGGCCTCCTATGCCTTGTTATTGAACGGTAGCAATTGGCTGAATGAAGAAAAAGAAGTAACAGTTAATTTGGGCAATATCAATACCATCAAGAGTACTGATGGCATTACTGAAGCGGGAACCGGATATTTCAAAAAAAGAATTGAAGCTGAAAAAGTGAAACCAGCAATGGGAAACATTTCAGTAACCATTAAATCTATAGACACTAAAAATATTCCTTCGCCAGTTTGGGGAGGCATTTACTGGCAATACTTTGAAGATCTTGATAAAATAACCTCGGCTGCCACACCCTTGAATTTAACGAAAGCATTATTCATAGAAAACAATACGAATAAAGGGCCTGTATTAAAAGCCATCGGTGAAGGCGCTATTTTAAAAATCGGGGATAAAGTAAAAGTTAGGATAGAATTAAAAGTAGACCGGGATATGGAATATGTACACATGAAAGATATGCGGGCTGCGTGTATGGAGCCGTTAAATGTTATTAGCGGTTTTAAATACCTGGGCGGTTTAGGTTATTATGAAATCACCAGGGATGCCGGTACCAATTTCTTCTTCAGCTGGCTGGCAAAAGGAACTTACGTATTCGAATATTCGATGTTTGTAACCCATACAGGTAATTTTAGCAACGGAATCACCACCATTCAATGTATGTATGCACCTCAGTTTTCAAGCCATAGCGAAGGAATTAGGGTAAATGTTGAGAATCAAACCCGTTGATCATTGGAACACAGCCTTTTAGTAATAAACTATTTTTTATGGGACATGACTTGAGAACGGAGCCTGTTTGGATGGAGATATGACGGTTAAAATATTATATAATCTGTATGTAAAAATATCCGCTAATCCCTTACCTTTGCAGCCCCGTAATCAAAATGGTTATGGGCATTAATAATTTTTTAAACTTAAAATCAGGGAAATGAACAACTACGAATTGATGGTGATTTTTACCCCTGTGCTGTCTGAAGAGGAATTTAAAGCCGCTCAGAACAAATTTGCTGCTATCGTTACAGAAAACGAAGGCGAAATATTGCACACCAATCCCTGGGGACTAAAATCACTGGCCTACCCTATTGCCAAAAAGACCACTGGTCTTTATTGGGTGATGGAGTATAAAGCGCCAACCAGCTTCAATGAAAAGTTGAAAACTCAACTTTTACGTGACGAATCAGTAATGCGTCACATGTATACTGTACTCGATAAATACGCCGTCGATTACAACA
>JBDSAA010000118.1:0-3964 GCA_039922375.1 Ferruginibacter sp. | reverse complement strand
ATATTACTTCTGTAAAATTACCTTTCCCGATCTCTTCATTCATTTCTGCCAGCAGTTCTATATTTACTTCTGAAAAATTATTGACAAAATTCAAGGGGTTCTGTATCTCGTGGGCAATACCGGCGGTGAGTTCCCCGAGACTGGCCATTTTTTCCGATTGAATCAGTTGGGCCTGGGTCGTCTTCAATGTATCAAATGATTGCTGGAGTTCAGCACGTTTCTTACTGATCTCTTCGCTTTGAACCTGCAGCAGCTTATTGGATCGCTGGATCCTGCGTTGGTTCCTGTAAAAGAACAAGGCAAAGAGCAATAAGACCAACCCGATGGCCAGCGAGGCGTAGAGCTTGATACGGTCCTGCAGGGATTTTTTTTCCAACTGGAGCTTTTGCACCCGCTGTTGTTCCGTGATAATGGCATTTTGGATCTGGTTGATCTTCTCCGGGCTGAGCAGTGAATCTTTGGCAACGATCATTATCCCCATGTATTTATAAGCGCTGTCGGTTTGGTTTAGATTTTTATAGAGCGATGTTAGTTGTGCACTATTATTCATGATACCACGAAGGAAGTTGAGTTGCTGGGCCGCTACCAACCCATTTCTTGCTGCGATAATGGCTGAATCCGTCTGACCTTGTTTTTGATAGAACATACTTAACCAACGGTTGGCAAGGCTTTGTGCCCGCAGGTTAGCATGGTCATTTGAGAGTTGAAGGCTTTGTTTAAAAAAGGCCCTGGCCTTTTGCGGGTTATCATTCGATTCCAGCCTCGCCCAATAGTAAGCATAGTACGGTGATCGCTGATTAAATGAATCTTTAGCTGCCAGGTTGAGATAATAGCGGGCGGAGTCCTGTTTACTTTCCACATACACTCCGCCAATTTCAGCATAGCATCCCGCCACAAGAGAAACCGCATTAACCTCATTATAAACAATGATAGCTTTTTGCAGATAGTCTGCATACAAATCACCGTTGCCGAGGTAAAGGTGCAACAAACCGATCGCCTTGTAACAATCCCCCATCGCAATACGATCATTGTTCTTTTCAGCCAGTTGCAAGGCCTGGTAATACACCTGCATGCTTTGAGGGATATCCCGTTCAGAAAGCGCATCGGCTAAGGTAAGCTGGCTTTCCAGCTCGTTGCCAGAATCATGGAACGAACGGGCCCGTTCTACACCCTGCCTTGCATAGTAAATTGCAGAATCCAGGTTAATGGAAAAAAATGCTTTGCTTAAGTCAATGGTGATCCTGGTGCGACTGCTATCAGTTTTGGCTACGGCAAGTAGTTTTTTCAAACTATCAATCCCAGGCTGGGAAAGACCCAAAAAGTAAGTAAGACTAAAAAGTATGACAAGGATTAACTTTTTCATTTTAGCTTTTTGAAACTGGCAGGCTTATTATAAAGACAGAACCTACGCCCTCTTTGGTTTCTACCGTTAATTCTCCACCATGTGCTTTTACAATATCATAACTTAATGACAATCCAAGACCCGTACCCTGTCCTGTAGGCTTAGTGGTAAAGAAGGGCTGGAATATTTTATCCAATACTTTTTGTGGAACACCGTTACCATTATCGGAGACTCTTATTTCTGCGTTGCCTTTAATTTTTTTTGTGCTGACAGAGACTGTTGGCTCATAATTTTCAATCCCGGATTTTTTCTTTTCATCGACCACGTAAAATGCATTGGTGATCAGATTCAGGATCACTCTCCCGATATCCTGCGGAATGAGGTTAATCTTACCAAGACTGTCATCAAAATCCGTCTTCATGGCTGCATTGAAAGACTTGTCTTTTGCTCTCAATCCATGGTAAGCTAATCTTAAATATTCATCCGCCAGGGCATTGATATCAGTAGGCTCCTTTTGCCCACTGCTGCTGCGGCTGTGCTGCAGCATTCCTTTTACAATGTCACCAGCCCGTTTACCATGATGGTTTATCTTTTCCAGGTTTTGTTTTAAATCCTGCGCTAAAAGCTTTGCATTATTCAGGTTGCCATTATCAATTTCTGTGTTCATTTCATCAATCAGCTCTGTACTCACATCAGAAAAATTATTAACGAAGTTCAACGGGTTTTGAATTTCATGGGCAATGCCGGCAGTTAGCTCACCAAGGCTCGCCATTTTTTCGGATTGTATAAGTTGCGATTGGGTGGATTTTAATTCCTGTAAAGTGCTTTCTACTTTTTCTTTTTGATGCTGCAAGGCAATGTTTGCTTTTTGCTTGTGCCTGTAACTTCTAAAAATAATTACAGCAATAAGTAAAACAGCTGTAATGCCTGCAATAAAAAATTTTCTTGCTAATGCTGCTTTACTTAATTGTTGCTGCTTTAGTTCATTTTCTTTACCTAATAAAACAGCCTGCTGTTTTTCATTATCTAATTCATTTTGAATTTGTACAAGTGACAATTTTCGTCTGTACTCATCTGATGCTAAAGAATCATTTAATGATTTGAACAACTGGCTATAATTATAAATCTGCTTGTAATTCTTCGTCTTGGTATAGATGTCGAGTAATGTGCCCACCGCATTCTTCATTTCAAGCAAAGCATGCATTTTTTTACCGCTTATTAATGCATCGTTAGCGTACTTAATTGCAAGATTGAATTTATCAAGTATAGAGTATATCCTTCCTAACTCATTTGCATGCCGTGCTATCCCTATCAGGTGGCCGGATTGGGTTTCCACTTCAAGGCCTTTTGTAAAAAATGACAAGGCTGAATTGTATTGATGTTGCGCTGTATATAAATGACCATAAAACAGGTAATTATCCGGGTTCCGCGCATCCTCAGGTGCGCTTTTAGAAATTTTGAGTGCAGAATCAAGCTCATTCAATTGCAAAAAAGCTTCACCCCCTTTTATCATTACCCAATAAACTTCCCATGGTAAATTACCCTGCACATTTGTTAATGCAGAAGGGTAATACCTAAGAATTTTATGCATATATTCTATTGCAGTTTGTGGTAAGCCTGCACCAAGATACAAGTTCTCCAAATGTGAAAGTGCAATGCAAATATTATGGGTATCATTTGTTCTTTCTGCTAATTTTAACGCACTTGTTCCGATTTCATAGGCATCCCGGTAGTTACCCATATCAAAATAACAATGACCCTTCATTGCTGTTGTATAAACCGACCAGGATATATCACCACTTCGTTGTACTATCTGTGTAACACTGTCAAAATAGAGAATGGCTTGTTCCAATTCACCAATCGTATGGTAAGACTCTGCAATACCTTGCATACATGTTGCTACACCAATTTCATTATTTGATTGTTTTAAATAAGGGAGAGCCGCCTGGTATGCTGTTAAAGCAACTTGTTTATTTTCTGTGGGAGATTTATCAGTATTGACAGCAGAATTGAAAAGCGCATTGGCAATTCCCTTAATAAAATTATTTTTTCGGGCTAAAGCCAATGCCTTGTCTGCGTAATGTTGTGCAGCAATAAGACTGGTATCTGATTCTGTATATGAATAGAGCCCTGAATATTGTGTTGAAAGTTCATTTAATATATTAACTCTTGCGGTATCGGTTGCATTAACCAGAACCTTTTTCAGGCTATCAATCTTTACGATCTGAGCAAAAAGGGCATGATTGAAAAATACAATAAAGACAAAAGTGATTGTTTTTTTCATTAGTTGTTATGTACTTTCTTTAAAGGGTAGCAAAATAATAAATGCACTTCCTTCCCCTTCCTTCGTTTCCACTTTTATTTCACCACCATGTGCTTTAATAATATCGTAACTCAATGATAAGCCCAGCCCAGTCCCCTGCCCGGTAGGCTTGGTAGTAAAGAAAGGCTGAAATATTTTGTCCAGCACCTTTTGTGGGATGCCGTTGCCGTTGTCAGTAACTTTTATCTCGGCCCCCCTGCCCCCCGAAGGGGGGTTCTGAGTCGTTTTAATTGTAACAGTCGGCTCATATCCCGAAATGTTTTGTTTCTGCTTTTCATTCACTGCATAAAATGCGTTCG
>JBDSAA010000117.1:0-8952 GCA_039922375.1 Ferruginibacter sp. | reverse complement strand
CAATGTTTGCAAACACCCGTTGGAAACTAAGTACGCTTTGGCATTTAGGTTATCACAGTGAACATGGTTTTGAGAGTGAAACTATGATAGGCAGATACCTGGGAAAAATGCAGTGGGTTTATCCTTATGTGGGCTTCGATTATCATTATAAAACGGAAGGGATGTTTGCCAAAAATATTTTTGATTTAAACGGCACTCAAAAAAATATATTCGGCAGTGAAGCAAAAAATTGGTTTGGGCAGGTAAGCAATAAAAATAACCGTAAAACCGCAGTAGCAGGTATTGCATTTACTTTACCAACCTTAACAGTAGCCGATTTTAGGTTTGATGCAGATGGCAAATTCCGTTTCCAGTTATCAAGGGAAGATATAGTCGTAACACCACGCCTGCGTTTTGGATGGATGATAAATACCGATAAAGAATACATGGCAAGTTTTCGCTACATAGCCACAAAATATATTTCATTATCTACACATTGGGATAGTGATATGGGCGTGGGTGCAGGGTTTACCTTTACTTACTAATCCCAATTTTTCTACTAACACAGATGGAAAGGGCTTTGCCTAAACAGTAAAGCCCTTTATCCATTAGTTTCAGTTATAGATATTCATGATTCTGGCTTATATTTGCCCCTTAATGAAATTTCTAGGACACATATTTGCACTTTATCTTTTAGCACTTTCCTGTGTGCCTTGCGGCGACAGGGATGAGGCTAAGGACAAAGCAATCCAAAATATTTCAGCTACTACTAATCACCAACCACATCAACAGGGCAACGAAGTCTGTACCCCATTCTGCACTTGTGCCTGTTGTGCAGCATCTGCCTTTTTTCAGCCAACTGTTTCTTTCAAAATACCTAAACTGGTATTTAAAACTGTTATAATTAACTATGAAACATCCTTTCAATCTTACGATTTCCACTCCGTTTGGGAACCGCCTAAAATAGGTTAATCATTTTCGTTATTGTTTCCTTTTTCATTCAGCCAAAGCAATGCCTTGTGGCTTGATGTTTTATTAACCTGTTTAAAAATCATAGATGATAAATAAGATCATTCAGTTTTCAGTAAATAATAAACTGATAACAGGCGTACTGTTAAGCATTTTTGTGTTTTGGGGTATTTATTCCTTCACTCAATTAAGTGTTGATGCGTTGCCGGATGTTACCAATAATCAGGTGCAGGTAAATACAACAAGTCCCAATCTTGCCACGCAGGAAGTTGAGCAGTTCATCACATATCCTTTAGAAACAGAGTTTAAATCCTTGCAAGGTTTGGTAGAATTAAGAAGCACCAGCCGTAGCGGATTATCGGTTATCACCATCGTTTTTAAAGACAATATGCCCAGTAATATTACAAGGCAGTTGGTAGCGGAAAAAATAAAGATAGCTACAGAACAAATACCTAAAGAATATGGCAGTCCCGAATTAGCACCACCCACAACAGGGTTGGGAGAAATCTATCAATATGTAATCGTTCCAAAAAAAGGTTTTGAAGATAAATTTTCTTCAACCGATTTAAGAACCGTACAGGATTGGATTGTAAAGCGGCAACTATTAGGTACAGAAGGTGTAGTGGACATCAGCAGCTTTGGTGGCAAACTAAAACAATACGAAGTAAGTGTGAAGCCCGAAAGGTTAGCGGCGATGAACCTTACATTAATTGATGTATATAATGCATTGCAAAAAAATAATTCCAATACAGGCGGAAGCTACATTGACAAAGGGCCAAACATTTATTTTATCCGTGGCGAAGGCATCATTGAAAAATTAGACGACATCAACAATATTGTTGTTGCTAATACAAAAGGGATTCCTGTTTTAATAAAAGACATCGGCACGGTTGATTTTGGTTTTGCACCACGTTATGGGGCAATGACAAGAAACGGAAAAGGTGAAACCGTTGGCGGCGTTGTATTGATGCAGAAAGGTGAAAATGCAGTAAGGGTAATTGGACGGGTAAAAGAGAAAATGAAAACCATTGAAAAGTATTTGCCCGAAGGTTTAAGCATTGATGTATTTGTGGATAGAACAAAATTAATTGACCGGACGGTAAGTACAGTAAGCACCAATTTATTAGAAGGTGCGTTGATTGTAATTTTTGTGTTGGTTGTTTTCTTAGGAAATTTCAGGGCTGGTTTAATTGTGGCAAGTGTTATTCCGCTGGCCATGTTGTTTGCAGTTGCCATGATGAATTTGTTTGGTGTAAGTGCAAACCTGATGAGCATGGGTGCATTGGATTTTGGGTTAATTGTAGATGGTGCAGTTATAGTGGTGGAAAGTTTGCTGCACAAATTTTCAAGTCAGTTCCGAAACCAAAAATTATCGCAAACCCAAATGGATGCCGAGGTTACAGAAGGCAGCAGCAAAATAATGAGCAGTGCAGTTTTTGGACAAATCATTATCCTCATTGTGTACATTCCCATTTTTGCGTTGAGAGGCATTGAAGGAAAAATGTTTACGCCAATGGCACAAACAGTAAGTTTTGCAATTGTTGGTGCATTGCTTTTATCAATTACTTATGTGCCTTTAATGAGCAGCCTTTTTCTCAATAAAAAAATCGCTGCAAAAGATACATTGACAGACAGAGCAATAAAATGGTTGGTTAGCAAATATCAACCAGCACTAAACCGAATTATAAAATTTCGTGTTGCAGTTATTGCCGTTGCAGTTTCCATTTTTGTTTTATCAATATTTGTTTTCAATTCTTTGGGTGGTGAGTTTATTCCAGAATTAGACGAAGGCGATTTTGCAACAAACTACACAATCAGGCAAGGAAGTAGTTTGCCACAAACAATTGAAGTAGGCACACAGTTAGAAAAAATTGCACTCACATTTCCCGAGGTAAAAGAGGCAGTAAGCAAGATTGGCACAAGTGAAGTGCCAACCGACCCTATGCCTATTGAAAGTGCAGATTTGCTAATGGTTTTAAAAGATAAAAAAGAATGGACATCAGCAAAAGATAAAGAAGAGTTAGCCGAAAAGATGAATGAAAAAATGAGTGCCATCCCAGGCGTAAACTTATCTTTTGAGCAACCCATTCAAATGCGTTTTAATGAATTGATTGCAGGTGTAAAAAGTGATATTGCTATAAAAATATTTGGCGATGATTTGGATAAACTATTTGCAAAAGGAAATGAAATAAGCAAATTAGTGGTAAACATTAACGGGCTTACAGATATTAAAGTAGAGCAAATTGTAGGTATGCCGCAATTGGTGGTAAAATACAACCGCAGCAAAATTGCCCAGTATGGCTTAAACATAAGCGATGTAAACGCAACGCTTAACACGGCTTATGCAGGTGGTTATGCAGGTGTAGTGTACGAAGGCGAAAAGAAATTTGATTTGGTGGTACGCATTGCAAAAAATGCTAACACCGATGCAGATGCTTTGAAAGCCTTGCTAATTCCATTGCCCAATGGCAAACAAATTCCATTAAATGAAATTGCCGAGGTGAATTTTATTGCCAGCCCTGCACAAATAAGTCGTGATGATGCAGAACGCAGGATTGTGGTAGAAGCAAACGTAAGAGGCAGAGATGTTGAAAGTGTAGTAAAAGAAATTCAACAGATCTTAGATGCAAAACTAAAATTACCCGAAGGTTATTATGTTGCTTATGGTGGGCAGTTCCAAAACTTACAAGAAGCCAAAAGCCGCTTGATGGTTGCTGTACCAGTGGCATTGTTGTTAATTTTCTTCTTACTGTTTTTAACCTTTCGTTCCACCAAGGAAGCATTGATAATTTTTTCTGCCATTCCATTAGCAGCCATTGGCGGCATATTGGCTTTATGGATGAGGGGAATGAATTTTAGTATTTCTGCAGGAGTTGGTTTTATTGCCTTGTTTGGGGTAGCTGTTTTAAACGGCATTGTATTAATCAGTTATTACAACCGTTTAAAAGAGGAAGGCATTACTGATATTACCCAGCGGATTTTAAAAGGTAGTGCAGCAAGGTTACGACCAGTATTAGCAACGGCAGCAGTTGCGTCATTAGGTTTTTTACCAATGGCCTTTAGTACAAGTGCGGGGGCAGAAGTTCAAAAACCTTTGGCAACCGTTGTTATCGGTGGCTTGTTTTCTTCCACGCTCTTAACACTTTTTGTACTGCCAGTTTTGTACAGTTTATTTTATTTAAAAAGGAAAAAGAAGATGAGAATAAATAACACTGCAACAACAGTATTGCTATTAATCTTTTCGTTTATCGGCTTCAATTCTTTCGCTCAGGTAACTCCCTCTCCTTCGGAGAGGGTTGGGGAGAGGCTTTTGACATTGCAAAATGCGTTAGACTTAGCAATAAAGAATTACCCAACCATTCAACAGGCAACTTTACAAACTCAGCAACAACAGGCACTAACAGGTACAGCAACTATTTTAGATCCTTTCAATATTAATACAGGTTTGGGGCAAATAAACAGCAAAGTGTTTGATTACAATGTAGGCGTGGCACAAGGTTTTAAATTACCCAACGCTTACAAAGCCGAGAAAAATTTATTACAACAAAATGTAACCGTTGCACAATCTTACGAAGCCGTTACAAAAAACGAATTGATAAAAAATGTTTCCAACGCTTATTACAATTGGTTGTACAGTTGGCAGCAGTACAATTTACTCTTACAAACCGATAGCATTTTCGCAGACTATGAAAAGTATGCCAACAAAAAATACCAGGTTGGCGAAAGCAATAAATTAGAAAAAATAAATGCTACCCTGCAACGCAAAGATTTGGTACTGCAATTGGCACAAGCCAATACACAGGTTTCATTTTACTTAACCGCCCTGCAAAAGTGGATGCGTACAAATGAACAATATAAAGCACCATCACAGTTTACACAGTTACCCGAAATTAATTTAAGCGACAGCAGTTTGGTAAACAAACATCCGGTACTACAATTTTTACAACAGCAGGTTACAGCAAAAGAGTTAGCAATCAAAGCAGAAAAAGCAAAAGGGCAACCATCTTTTAATTTGGGTGTAAATGCACAAAGTTTGGATAAACAAACACAGTTTTATTACGGCAGCGTTGGTATCAATATCCCCATATTTAAAAATGGTGTAAAGGCCCGTACACAAGCGGCAAAGTTTGAAACTGAAATTGCAAAAAAGGAATTGGATAAAACCCAACAGGAAATTGCAACCATCTTTTTACAGCAAAATCAATTGCAGCAGCAAAGTTTGCAACAGTTGAAATATTACCAGACAGAAGGTTTACCAATGGCTGAGAGCATTATCAATGCAGCACAACGCAGTTACAAGGCAGGCGATATTGGCTACATTGAATACATCCAAAACATAAAGGATGCCATCAAAATAAAAACCGATTATTTGGCTGCCATCAACAGCTACAATCAAACCATTATCCAACTCAACTATTTATTAAATCGCTAAAATAATTTTAATAATGAAAAATATATTTCTCATAATTATCACTTCATTTTTTGCAATTACATCTTGCAAAAACAAAGCAACAGAAACCAAAGCAGTTCCATTAACAAAAGATACTACCGCAGTTAAAGAAGAACACCAGGAAACCGAAGTGCAATTGACAGATGAACAAATAAAAGCCATCGGTTTACAAACAGGCAGCATTGAGCAACGAAATTTAAAATCTACCATTAAAGTAAACGGCAAATTAATGTTGCCACCGCAAAACCAGGCGCAGGTAAGCATCTTAACAGGCGGTATTGTAAAAACCATCAACGTAACCGAAGGCACATTTGTAAAGCAGGGGCAAAAATTAGCCACTATAGTAAACAATGAAGTGGTACAACTACAGCAGGATTATCTGGAAAATCAATCACAGCTTATTTATTTGCAGCAGGAGTTTAAACGGCAAAAAGATTTACAGGAAGACAGGATCAATGCAACCAAAACATTACAGCAGGTACAAAACGAGTTAAGTACAGCTCAGGCAAAACAAAAAGGCTTGCAAACAAAATTGCAATTGCTGGGTATCAATGCTGCCAACATCAGCACAACAAATTTCACCAACCGCATTGCAGTTACTGCACCAATCAGCGGTTTTATCCATCACATCAATTTAACGATGGGCAAATTTGCCGATGCAAACACAATCTTGTTTGACATTGTGGACAATCGTTTTCTACATTTGGATTTAACGCTTTTTGAAAAAGATATTTCAAAAGTAAAGATTGGCAACAAAGTAGTTTTCACCGATGCAAACGATGCAAGCCATACACACCCTGCAACCATTTTTTCATTAAATAAATCTTTTGAAGATAATCAGCAAGCTATTTTAGCACATGCCAAAATTGAAGCTTTTACCGAAACATTATTGCCCGGCATGTATGTAGAAGCAAGGATACAAATTGACGATTATAAAACCAATGCTTTGCCAAATGATGCAATAGTAAGCAATGGTGATGACCATTATATTTATGTAGAAACAAAAAAGAATCATTACAAACAAATAGCTGTTAAAACAGGTGTAACCGATATGGGCTTTACGGAAATATTACCTTTAGAGGAAATACCGCCTAATGCAAAAGTGGTAATAAAAGGAGCATACTATTTATTATCGCAACTTACAAAAGGAAGTGGCGAAGAGTAATATAAAAAATAGCTAATGGCAGACAAAAGAAATATTGTACAAATATTTACCGAACCTTTCAAGTCTTTGCAAAATAAAATTTTTGCAAAGCTATACCTGGCGCAAACAGTTAGCCTCTTGGGAGATGCTTTTTCGTGGGTAGGGTTAGCATTGTTGGCCTATCAAATCGACAAAGAGCGTTCGCCGGTAATACTGGCAACAGCACTAACATTAAGGGTTACAGCATTTATTATTTTTTCTCCTTTTGCCGGAGTATTGGCTGATAAAGTGGATAGAAAAAAGATATTGTACGTTACCCATTTTATAAGGATGGCAATTATTTGTTGTCTTCCTTTTATCAATGCCGAGTGGCAAATTTATATGCTGGTATTCTTGCTCAATGTGTTCAATGCTTTTTTTACTCCTACCTATCGTGCCGTAATTCCGCAAATTATTGAAGGCAAATATTTTAGAGAAGCCGTTGGTTTATCAACTGCCACCTTTCAACTGTTAGGCGTTTTAGGACCGGCCCTGGCGGGTATTGTAGCAGTTTGGTTAGGTGCAAGGCAAATCTTTTTCTTAGATGGAATTTCATTCATACTTGCAGCCCTGTTAATACTTTCTATTCCCGGTAACGAACTGCAAAAAGGGGTAACTGCCGAAGCCCAAAAATCCACAGACACCTGGGGGAATGTAATCAAAGGCATTCGTTTGCTATTTGGAAACGGTACGTTACGTTTTGCGCTGGCCATCGAATTTGTATCTGCAATTGCAGGGGCTATGATTTTGGTAAATACCATTAGCCATATCAAAAACGGTTTGTTACTGGATGATAAATATTATGGTTGGGTAATGGCCATTTTCGGTATTGGTGCAGCAATTTCTGCCTTTGTATTAGGTAGCCTGGATAAATCAAAAACACGTAGCGTATCCCTGATAAGCGGAGCATTTTTATTAGGATTATCTATTTGCTTTGCCAACTATGTTTCTTATGGCGCACTTATGGCATTGTGGTTATTTGCAGGGTTAGGGCAAAGCCTTGCCGAAATGCCGTCCGAAACATTGATTGCAGAAAATATTGCTTCCGAAAATCAGGGAAAGGTTTATGGTTCACACTTTGCATTTTCTCATTTGTGGTGGGCAATCGCTTATCCCATCGCAGGATTTTTAGGAACTAATTTTCCTAAAAAGGAATTTTTATACGGCGGTGTAATCACCCTCGTGTTGGGAATCGTGGCTTTGGCAATGCTCAAAAAATCTAAAGATTAACAAAAAATATTTTTTCAACTATGTACTTTTACGTCCTTAAAACAAATAAAAATGAACAGACTCAATTGCTGGAAATGTGTAGTGATGCTGGCATCAATTCTTGGAATGGGGCAGGTGTTTTCATAAGCCAGCTTATACAATTATTCTAAAAGGGTTGCGGAAATATATTTCCACAGCCCTTTTTTATTTAGTTAACTATTCATTCAATAATCGCAATGTACAGCATATTTATAGGAAGCCTTTTATTAAGCCTCTTACATGCAGTGATACCCAATCACTGGCTGCCTGTGTTGGCCATTGGTAAAAAAGATAACTGGACTTTGCAGGAAATAACCAAAGTAACATTTATATCAGGGTTGGCACATGCGTTAAGTACAATTGTGATAGGTATTATTTTGGGATTGTTAGGATTGCAGCTTGCAAATAAAATTCAATACTTTACCCATTTTATTGCGCCTGCTGTCTTAATATTATTAGGTATTTTTTTTATTTACCAGCATCACAGGCACAAGCACTTTCATCTACATAAAACACCAAAACCTACACTTCCTAAAAATAAAATTATACTGGCATTAGTAGTTGCCATGTTTCTTTCTCCCTGCATGGAAATTGAAGCCTATTTTTTGTTGGCAGGTGCATACGGTTTATGGGCTGTTATAAGTATTGCTGCTTTATACCTCACTATATCAGTTTCCGGAATGGTATTATGGGTAAGGCTTGCGTATAAAGGAATACTAAAATTAAATTGGCATACACTCGAACATAAGTCCGGAATAATTACCGGATGGACTTTAGTAATCACAGGAATAATATCATTTTTTATCTCTTAAAATAATTTATATGGCAAAACAATGTTGCGACACAGACGAAAAAGATATAGAGAAAAAAGGAGTTGTAAATCAGCCTGAAAACACCATAGGACATAATCACAGTAAAGATGATGGGCATGATCATGAAGATGGAGAGCATGAGGAAGACGATGATCATAATCATGGCGAAGAGAATTCAGACGGCTGGAAGAGTCATTGGCCTTTACTGTCTTCTCTTGCAATATTATTGATAATGCTGGTGTTGGAATTTGGCTTTAAGTTTAAGCCAGTATTTCCTGTTGATTTAATCATCTATATAATTGCCTATTTGC
>JBDSAA010000116.1:0-8469 GCA_039922375.1 Ferruginibacter sp. | reverse complement strand
AATGTTGATAAGTCCTGAAAAAATCCCTTAAAAGATTTTTTTAAGGACTTATCAATGTTCCGGTAAATTTGTAACAACTCACCAATTTTTTAACAAAAAAATGGTCAACCTATTTCAGGGTAAGACACAGCCCCTCAACACTACCGGAAATGCGTTATATTTGGACTTTAATTTCATAGGTAATGACAAGACAATTAATCATAGAACGAACTTTAAAAGCCATTAATCAACTTCCCGCCGATAAAGCAGAAGAAATCTCTGATTTTGCTGAGTTTGTTATAAAACGGTATGAGGAGCATAAGTTGACAGAGGGAATTCAAAAATTAACTGCCGATAGTCAAGGTTTTGATTTTCTAAAAAGCGAGGAAGATCTTTATTCCGTAGCAGACTTAAAAGAAGTTTACAATGGCTAAGGGCGATATTGTACTCATTACATTTCCTTTTACTGATTTGAGTGGCAGCAAATTAAGACCAGCATTGGTTCTAGCTGACACCAACCTAGACTTGACCGTTTGCTTTATAACCACACAAACTCAGTGGCAAGAGCCAACAGATATTTTACTCATACCAAATGCTAACAATGGGCTTAGAATACAATCGCTCATAAGGTTAAGTAAAATCGCGACTTTAGACAGAACATTGGCTAAAGGACTTTTAGGAAAACTGTCTTTAACTGAAATGACAGACTTAAACAACAAACTCAAAACGCTTTTCCAATTAACTTAATTAAAGGCACATGCAGGCAACAATGCATTGCCAAAAGCAGGGGCAGGACATTGGAACTTCGGCTCTGGTTCGCTATCAACTTCAATCCGGGCAGGACGGTTTCAATTTGGCTTTTGTACTTATCTTGTGCTTCATATTTTAAATTTGACTTTAGTTCCGGGCAGGACCAACTTTGAATCCCCTGCCTTCGGCAATGCAAAACGTTGGCAGAAATGCTACAACAGACCTCACGAACTTGGGGGTGACCGATAAAATGCGTAAATTTGCATCGTAAACAGACAACAAAATGGGACAATTAATAAATATCGCAGACATCAAAGCTCTTTATCCAGACGAATGGGTTTTGCTTGGAAATCCAATTATGGACGATAGTAAAATTGACGTTCTTTCAGGCATCCCTTTATTTCATAGCAAGGATAAAAAAGAAGTTTGTTATATCGGTAGGGACAAAACCTCAAACTTTGACAAAATAACTCTAATTTATACAGGTACTTTCAGACCGACCAGAAAAATTACAGGCATTTTTAATCGTATTAAGAAATGACCTATAAATTTAAACGAGAACCCGAAAGTGGACTCATACTTGTAAATATTGAAATTGACAATAAGTATGAATTGAAAATGATTTTGGATACAGGTGCAACAAATACTACTATTGACAGCAATGCTTTGTATTTGCTCGGACACGACCTCAAAGACAACATCGGAACTGTTGAAATTGAAACTGCCAACGGAATCATTGAAACTGAAGTTTTTGAGATTGATACTTTTGCATCACTTGGTTTGACAAAAGAAAAGTTTCAAATTCAGGTTTACGACTTCTTAGCTCACGGCATTTTTTCAGACTATAATGGGCTCCTTGGACTTGACTTTTTAGAAGGAACAAAGTTTTGCATTGACACAAGAGAAAATACCATAACGCTATCGTAACGAATAGCACTTCTGCCAACAATGCATTGGCAAAAAACGGGGCAAGACCAGCAAACATCAGCTGTAGTTCGCTATCAGCTTTGGTTTGGGGCTGGACCTCTCCGATTGATCTTTTAGTTTAACTTGTAACTTTCGTTCTCAATTTAATCTCGTTGGCCGGGCATGACCAGCAATGAATTCCCCGTACTTCGCCAATGCAAAACGTTGGCTGCTATGTTCAGTGATGACAAACCCTAAAATAGGTTGACTAAAAATTAAACACTTTTAGCAACACTATGACACAGAAGAAAAACTAAACTTACTGACATGATAAAATATTCTCTCCCCTTTCTGCTATTAATCGTTTATACGCTAAATGTAAATGGACAACTTCGCTCTTTGGAGAAAACTAAAGTGGACGAAATATTTAAGGAATTGAATGGAAAATCTACTCCAGGTTTAGCTTTAGGTATTATTAAAGATGGAAGCCTTATTTATACAAAGGGATATGGTATGGCCGACCTTGAACATGACATAGCTATTACAGATTCTACTATATTTTATATCGGTTCAGTGTCAAAGCAATTTGTGACGATGTGCCTTTTGATTTTAGAAGAGCAAGGCAAACTGAACCTTGATGATCGTATTCAAAAATACTTTCCAGACTTTCCGGAGTATAACGCCCCTCTTACTATACGGCACTTCATACATCACACCAGCGGTGTCCGGGACAATCTTACACTTTGGGAACTTGCCGGAAACGACTACCTGGACCACATAGACAAAGAGGAAATGTATCAACTTATCCGGAAACAAAAAGAACTGAACTTTACACCCGGTGAAAAATATTTATACAGCAACTCCTGCTATTTTATATTGGGAATGATCATTGAGAAAGTATCGGGTGAATCATTGAAAGCGTTTGCGCAGAATAATATCTTTGGCCCGCTTGGAATGCGCAATACTTTTTTTGGGGACGATAATACCAGGATCATAAAAAACAGGGCATTTAGCTATCTATTAGAGAACGGAACGTATAAAAATCAAATTTTGCGTTATGACTTAGTTGGATCAGGAGGCGTTTATAGCAACATCAAAGATTTATATTTTTGGGATCAGAACTTCTACCACAATAAGTTGGGAAAAGGTTCACAGGGTTTGATTGACAAAATGCATATGGATGGTAAGCTGAACGATGGAAAAGGCAGTGGGTATGCATTTGCCATCCAAAATGGTAAATACCGGGGGCTGACAACCGTAGGACACGCTGGTGCGCTTGCTGGCTATCGTTCTTCCATTCTACGCTTTCCAATACAAAAACTGAGTGTGCTTATATTGGGAAATGTCTCGTCAATTCCAATTAACAAACTGCCGTATCGGGTAGCGGATATTTTACTTGAGGAGCAGTTGGCCCCTTTAACTGTTGCTAAGGCAACAACGAGTGTAGAAAAGAAGATTAAAGAGGAACAAAAAGACTTTAATATTGCCAATGCGGATCAATACCCGGGTGCCTTTTACAGCGATGAACTTAATGTTATGTACGAGATAACAGTAAAAGCAAATCAACTGTATTGCAGTATAAAAAACAAGCAACCTGTGGGCTTACATCCACAAGGCCAGGATCTATTTACCATGGGAGATGGAGTGAAATTGAAATTTGAAAGAGACGACAAGAGGCAAATCATTGGTTTTAGTGTTGATGCAGGCCGGGTAACAAATTTAAAATTTAAAAGAAAATAAGTACTTCATATTACAACTAAAACTTCGTGGGGCCTGCACGGCCAACGATGATGTTTTAGGTTCAGGGAACCAGCGCTTTGAAGTTGGGAGCCACTCTACGGGGACTGATATGAGCCAGGCGCTTTAGCGCTTCTTTTTGTGGAGAATGCCGGAGCTTTTGTTATTTTTTTGTTGCCATTATACGGCGGGCTGTTTTACCTTTTATGATGCTATTGATATTATTCAGCGCTTTTTTAGCATCTTTCGGGTATTGGTTCAATACAGGATATAGCCCTATCCACCATTGGACTAAATCTATCAACAGACTTCCAATGTTTTTTTATTCGTTATTTTGCAATAATGCGCCAACTAGCAGCTATATTATTTGCCGACATGACAGGCTACACTGCTTTGATGCAGGAAAATGAACATATTGCACGGACCAAACGTAAGCGCCTGAAAGAAGTGCTGGAAGTGTCCATTGCACAGTTTAACGGTAAGGTGTTGCAATATTATGGCGATGGCTCGTTAAGTATTTTCAGCAGCGCTATTGACAGTGTGCGGTGTGCTATAGCTATTCAGCAACAATTGCAGCAGGAGCCTGTAGTGCCCGTGCGGATTGGCATTCATACAGGCGATGTGATAATAGAAGATGAAGCTATTTATGGTGATGGTGTAAACATTGCCAGCCGTATTGAATCGCTTGGAGTACCGGGCGGCATTTTTGTTTCTGAAAAGGTATATGATGAAATACGGAACCAGGAAAATATAGCAACAAAGGAGATAGGTTATTTTGAATTGAAAAATGTAAAGCAGCCGGTCCGCATTTTTGCAATAGCCAATCATGGGATCGTTGTTCCCGGTAGAGACGAAGTAAGAGGCAAAACGAAAGTCACACAAAACAGGCTGGCAGTGCTTCCCTTTGTTAACATGAGTTCCGATCCTGATAACGAATATTTCAGCGATGGCATAACGGAAGAACTGTTGAATGCACTGGCTAAAGTGGATGACTTAAAAGTTACGTCCCGCACATCTGCCTTCGCCTTCAAAGGAAAGAATGAGGACATTCGTGATATCGCCATCCAGTTAAACGTAGATAAGGTGTTAGAGGGAAGTGTACGCAAAGCTGGCAATCGGGTTCGTATCACAGCGCAGTTAATCAATGCTGCTGATGGCTACCACATCTGGAGCGAAGTATATGATCGCGACCTTACTGATATTTTCGCCGTTCAGGACGAGATCAGCGGCATCATTGCAAATAAGCTGAGGGAGAACCTAACCATTGCTCAAAAAAAAGAACCATTAGTAAAAGCAGCTACCAAAAATGTAACAGCCTATACCTATTACCTTAAAGGCCTGCATTACAAAAACAAAATAACACCAGCCGATTACTATAAAGCCATTGAATTTTTTGAGCAGGCCATTGCTATAGAACCAACTTACGCACATGCTTATGCAATGGCTGCCTTAGTTTACACCCAACTTGGCTCATCGGGACAAATGTTGCCAGATGAAGCTTTTGAGATCGTTCATCGTTATGCCGATAAAGCGTTGGAGCTGAATAGTTCCATTGCGGAAAGTCATACCGCCAAAGCCAGTGCTTACTTGTTGTACGATTGGAAATGGAAAGAGGCGTGCGATGCCCTGCTTAAAGCCATTGATCTAAACCCCGCGGCTATGGAAGCATACCAGTTGTTGGGAATATATTATCTAATTACGGGTCAACATGAAAAGTCGGTGCAGTTGCTGGAGCAGGCTGAAGTAATAGATCCTTTATCTCCATCAATTGCATTGGCTTTGGGCAACATCTATATTTTTGCAAGGCGCTTTGATGATAGTATAAAGCAGGCTGATAAACTGCTCGAGATGAACCCACAATTACGAAGTGCCATCGAAATGAAAGCATGGGCAATTGGCATGAAGGGTGCCTGGCAGGAATCATTGAGTCTTTTTGAAGAGGTGCATCGCCTAACCGGTCACCCGTTAAAAGGTTTAATTGGTCTCGCCGTTGCTCATGGGGAGCTTGGAAACAAAGAAAAGGTGCTGTCGTATATTCAAAAAATGGAACAACGGCAAGCAGCGTATCCGCAATCTGTAATGGATGCAGAACTGGCAGCTGCATGGTTTGCGATAGGCGATGTGGACAAAACGTTCTACCACCTTAATCAGTGTATAGATAAGAAAATAGGACCCGTCAGTTATTTGCTCGAATATCCCGTATATGCCAGTCTTAAA
Source organism: Ferruginibacter sp. (assembly GCA_039922375.1). Lineage (GTDB taxonomy): Bacteria > Bacteroidota > Bacteroidia > Chitinophagales > Chitinophagaceae > Ferruginibacter. The sequence goes on along the minus strand of JBDSAA010000116.1, from coordinate 2,880 downwards.
ACAGATGCCAGGTACTGGGAAATAAGAAGGAAGCTGGGGCTACCGGTGAGCGACGTTTGATGGGAACAGGAAGCTATAAAAATAGTACGTGGGCTTTATAATGTGTAAAATGGAAGTGTTACTTTTTTCTAATAAAAGAAAGGCTTAGAATTGCTCCTCTTTTCCGGAAATCCGAATCAGCCGGAATAAAACGACAAAAAAAAAGCGAGCAGTTTTTTGCGAACGTCAGCTATGTGCTGGCATTGGCAGCAGCCCGGTCCCGATCTTCAATTTTCAACTTCTGTTCATAACTTCACAACGGGTTCTCACCTGATTATTTGGGCATGGCGGAACCGGCAATGAAAGCCCTGCCTTGGCAAATACACGAACCGTTAGCGGCCATTGTACAGGATACAACTGATTGAAACGTAAACCCTGCAAAAACAAAATAAAATGGAAGCAAAATCGACAGATAAAAAGACCTTTCAATTAACCGACAACGAACAACTGTTAGGCGAATTGATTTATGAAAATTTGTTTTCGCATAAAGCCGAAATCAAGGTGACAAATGCCGGGCTCTACGACATTAAACCTATTGGGTTTTTCGGGACAAGCATTGTCGTAACAAAAAACGGAACAGAAATCGCAAACTTAAAAATGAATTGGCGTGGACAAATCGTAATCGCTTTTCAAAACGGAGAAGAATTTATTTTTAAAGCTAACGGTACTTTTTACAACAAATACGTAATTGAAAATAAAGACAAAGAAAAGCTACTTCAATTTGATCCGAAATTTAATTGGAGTAAGTTCCACTATAATTACGACATCACATACGACAAAAAACCGCAGGACATTTTATTTGTTTTACTGGGTGTTTATGCTTCAAACTATTTCATAGCTTCCATGTCAGGATATATGTAAGAGACAGTATACGGGAAAAAAATTAGTGAGAAAAAGACAACAACCGTTTGAACATTGCATTTGCAAAAGGCGGCAAGACCAGCAAAAATCAGTTGTGGGTCGCCCATAGAACATTCTTTCACTTTTGATGTTTGATTGTTGCCATTTATTTTTTTAAAACGGTTGGTCCTGCAAATTTGGTATTGTTTTTTTATGGGAGCCTAGCTTCGCCAGTTGCAGAAGTAATTAATCTTTTAGCCGCACATCCCTGTCGCATTAGCTCTTATGATTGTCGTATTCACACTGCAATGCTTACAGATTTGTTGACGAGATTTGTATCATAATAAAACGCGGATAAAATGAGAAAAATAGTTGTGTTATCAATGATCACATTAGATGGAATAATGCAAGCCCCTGGTGGACCTAAGGAAGATACATCAGGCGGTTTTAAATATGGCGGCTGGGTGTCACCATATTCTGACGAAGTTTATGGTAAGGTGGTGCAAAAAGAGCTGAAACCTGCAGATTATCTTTTGGGTAGAAAAACATTCGAGATTTGGGCCGGCTACTGGCCCGAACATGGAGATTTTTGGCCGGGTATTAATGAAGGCACAAAGTATGTGTTTTCTAAAAACATGAAAAAGTCGGACCCGATAGTTGCGGGGTGGAAAAACTCAGTAGTCACCAAAAACCTGGCAGATATCAAAAAGCTCAAAAATTCAAAAGGCGGTGATATCCAGGTTTGGGGCAGCGGGAAGCTTGTTCAGCTGTTACTTAAGAATGATCTTGTTGACGAACTCAGACTCAAAATTCACCCCCTAACTTTAGGCAAAGGAAAAAAGCTTTTTGAGAATGGAGCGATTCCGGCAGCATTTACATTAACAGAGAGTATCGTTACACCAGGTGGAGTTATTATTGCCTGTTACAAGCGGGCTGGAAAAGTTAACACAGGGACTGCTGCATCTTAAGAAAAATAATTGTTTTATCACAAAAATTTCACCTCATAGATTCTCACCACATGCTATGCGAACACGGCAAATAAAAGCGCAGCGATAATTGAACTACTCCTGAACAAAGTAACATGGAATGAAAATTGGGAACAGATTTAGTTAACGCGATAAATTATTAAAATTAACAACAGTAAGTTAAAGCTTCCTGGTATGTAAGTAATATAGCTGCTGGTTTATATTTACAATTAAAATCAATTAGCTAAAATTTCAAATAAAATGATTACAGTAAAAGTGACATACACCGTAAAGCCTAATTTTGTTGAAACCAACAAACAAAACATTGCTTTATTTCTGAATGACTTTAAGAAAATGAGTCATTCCGATTTTCGATACATTGTGTACCTAATGGAGGATGGCAAAACATTCGTACATCTTTCCACTTACAAAAATGAGGATGTACAAAAAGAGGTCCTTAACGTCGCATCTTTTAAATCATTTCAAAAGAAAAGAGATGATAGCGGAATAGACAATACTCATAAGATAGAAGTGTTAAACTATGTGGGTTCTTCATTTGATGCTTTTTAAAAAAGGAGCGCTAAAAATATAAAGAGGCTGAAGAATATTTCCTTCAGCCTCTTTTTTAAATGTACTGTGACTTACAAACCTTTCCTTTGGTGTCAAAATCAACACACGTGCAGGAAGGGAATCCGGTAGCGTTGGTTGGCAACTGGCGGCTGAGGCTGTTTGCTTCCATCGTTTTGTATTCGGGCTTTAATCGTTTTGGGAAGTTCGAACGACGATAACAACAAAGAACCAACACCAGGAAAAGACCTGGAAATTTGCGTCAGGGTCTCCAAACAAAAAACAGAAAAACTTAACGCTTTTGTCCAATTTGCATCATACCGTTTGTTATTGAAGTATACATTGTAGGCTCCCCCAAAAATAGTACGTTTTAAAAGTAGACAAATTTCTAACTTTAAAAAACGGAAATATGAAAAAGAGCACATTCAGTCCTGCCCAGATTGCAGGCATCCTCAAAGAGTTTGACAAT
>JBDSAA010000115.1:0-9103 GCA_039922375.1 Ferruginibacter sp. | reverse complement strand
CTTTAAAGATAAAACGCAGGAATTGCAATGGACACAACAGCAACGAACACTACTGCTTGAAAGCAAGGCAACGGAAGTGATCACTAACATCACAAATTTGGGGAATGGCAAAAATCCATCAGCTACCCAATTGGTTGCCTATTTCCAAAGCAATCTGCACCGGATGAATGTAATAAAACCTGTTATAGATAAAGTGTTTCCATTTGAGCAAACTAATGAGGCTATGTCTTACGTAGAAGCGGGCCGTGCAAAAGGGAAAGTTGTTGTTAAGTTTAAATAGTTTGTCAGATTGTTAACCGCTCTAGTGAGTCAAAGGAGAATGGACCGCCGTTGTAAGGGATTTCGTACATCTGTTAATTTTCCTCCCTACGTAAAAACGTATCACCTTTTCCCACTTTTGTATAGCTTGACCTGTAATTCCTGAACCAACTTTGTGTTATAAAAATAAATAACAATGACAAAGACAATTTTAATTACAGGTGCTTCCCGTGGATTCGGTAAGCTTTGGGCAGAAGCTTTTTTAAAACGCGGCGATAAGGTAATTGCCACAGCAAGAAATACCAGCGCACTGGACGACCTGGTAAAACAATATGGCGATAATATTTTACCGTTACAACTGGATGTTACCAACCGTGAGGCCGCTTTTGCCGTTGTGCAAAAAGGAGCACAGCATTTTGGTGCATTGGATGTGGTGATCAACAATGCCGGCTATGGTTTATTTGGTGCCATTGAAGAAACTACTGAAGCCGAAGCCCGCAGCCAGGTGGAAGCCAATGTGTTCGGGTTACTATGGGTTACACAGGCGGCATTACCCATTATGCGCAAACAGGGTAGCGGGCACATTATACAGGTATCGAGTGTATTGGGTATAACTACATTGCCAACGCTGGGAATTTACAATGCGTCTAAATTTGCAGTGGAGGGTTTGAGCGAAACACTGGCCAGCGAAGTGAAGGGATTTGGTATCAATATTACATTGGTAGAACCGAACGGTTTTGCTACCGAGTGGGGAGGAGCTTCTGCCATGCATTCTCAACCGATAGCAGCCTATGATAATGTAAAAGCTGCTTTCCAGGAAGGGATGAAAGATGAAAGTATTTTTGGCAAACCGGAAGCTACTGTCGATGCCGTATTGAAACTGGTGGATGCCACTAATCCTCCATTGCGTTTATTCCTGGGTAAAGTAGCGTTGCCCTGGGCCAAACAGGTGTACACAGAACGGCTGGCTGAGTGGGAAAGCTGGTCAGAAATTGCAACAGCTGCACATGGTTAACAAAGAAAATCAATTCAATTTAAAACAACAAAACTACCCAGCTAAAACTGTGTAGTTTTGTATTTCAATTATTGTACATGCAACACGTTAAAACCTTAGGAGAACTGCACCAGGAACATGGTTTTCCGCCGCCGGAAAATCCATTGTTCAGCCTCATCAAATGTGATGGTACCTGCACTAACCCGGGCATTGAACATAGCAGTAACTTTTATATGATCGGGTTTAAAAAATTTAAATCAGGTACTATGTTGTATGGTAAAACGCATTATGATCATGATCGTGGTACCATGTCGTTTATCAAACCCGGACAGGTCATAGGCGTTCGTCATTTGGAACTGGAAGAAAAAGGGTTCATCATTTTTATCCACCCCGACTTTTTAAATGGTCATCTTTTACATAATGAAATCAAAAAGTACGGGTACTTCGATTATGAAGTAAATGAAGCATTACATTTATCGCCGCGGGAAGAGCAGATCATCTGGGAACTATACGATAAAATGGAAACTGAATACTATAACAACCAGGATGAATACAGTAAGGGCATTATCCTCGGCCACCTGGATTCGATATTAAAATATTCGCAACGTTTTTACAAAAGACAGTTCATTAATCGCACTGAGGTATCCGGTAATATGGTTTCTAAATTCAATGATGCGTTGAGTAATTATGCAGAGAAAGACCAGCTGTTTCAAAACGGTTTGCCTACCGTAAAACAAATGGCTTCCCAATTGAATATTTCGTCCAGGTATTTAAGTGACCTGTTGAAACAGGAGACAGGTAAAACTGCCCTGGATCATATTCATATCTTTTTAGTGAATGAAGCCAAGCATTTACTGGTTGGGTCTGATCATACCATTGCAGAAACAGCGTATAAGCTGGGATTTGAGAATCCACCTTATTTTTCAAGGCTATTTAAAAAAGAAGTGGGCCTTAGTCCGAACGAATACCGGGAAAAATATTTGAATTGATGTAGGATTTAAAAAGGCGTGGCTACATAAAAGTTAAAGCCTACAACAATTGATCAATATGTTCATGCTGCTACTTTGGAAGTGCAGGAGGAAGGTTGGTTTGTGTATGTATGAGGGAACACACTACAGCAGCGAGAACATACCTAGACATTAGCGCCCGAAATTGCTTTTTCATATTAAATTATCAAAGCTCTTTCTACTAAAGTATGATGATGATACCGGCAGGAATAACAGGATGGAAACAATTACCAGCACAACAATATGCGTAATTGTTTGAGCCATGGAATTGAATACACTGATTACTACATGTAAAAGAACCCATGCGATTGACAACCCTCTTCCTGAGTTGTTGGCACGAAGTAAAAGAATACCGCTTACAATAGCCAATATCCTCAATAGTTCAACTAACACTACGGTATATAGCTTTTCACCGGGATCAGCAAAATCTTTGAGGTGATAAAAAAAACCAACAACGCCACCCAGGATGAGTGCAATGGCAACAATAAGAACAGGCAAAGGAGGATTTTTCATACTTGCAGGTTATATGTTTTCGACGATTGGAAAATACGCTAATTTTTCTTCCGGAGCAAGTCTCCATTCACCAACGTTTCACAAATGAGTCTCGGTTTACTGGCCTTTGTGAGAGGGTACTGGAACAGTGGGAACAATTTCCTTAAACTTATTGAAAATATAAACTCAGTAATTTATGAATGATACTTCGACCAAAGTTCCCTCCTCTGATTTACCGGGAGAAACAGCCATTCATTATGATCAATTTTTCGGTCCGTTATACTTTGAACCATATGCCATGGAAGTCGCAAAACGAATTGACCCTGACCAGGTATCTATTGTACTGGAAGTTGCGGCCGGCACTGGTCGTGTTACCCGCCATATTCGGGAACTCCTTCCCCCTGCGGCAAAACTAATCGCTTCAGATATTAGCGAAGACATGTTGGCCGTAGCCAAAAACAAATTAAATCACCTTGATATTGACTGGCAAAATATAGATGCCCAACAACTTCCTTTTGGTGACAATAGCATCGACCTGATTGTTTGTTGCTTTGGATATATGTTTGTTCCCGATAAGCCGAAAGTATTTGCAGAGGCATACCGGGTTCTAAAACCGGGTGGCCTGTTTTTATTTACAACTTGGGATAAGTTGGAGAATAACGCCGCATCCTATTGTTCCAGATCAATAGCGGAAAAGTATTTGGAAGAGCCGTTGCCCGGGTCATCTAATCTTGCAACCTCGATGAGTGATGAAACTGTTATCACCCCATTATTACAGAATGCCGGGTTTGCAAAAATATCAATTGAAAAAGCGGGGCTTCTTTTAGTCTGTCCAACCGCAAAAGAAGCTGCAGAGGGTTTGGTAGAGGGCGATGCTATTTACGAGGAGATCAAAATGCGTAATCCAGCCTGGATAGACGAAATAAAAATTAAGGTGGAAAAAGAACTTGCTGAAAAATTCGGAGTTGCCCCCATGGTCGCTCCAATGAGTGCTGTAATCAGTCAGGCTTGGAAATAATATGGAACGGATTTACATACGCCGGAGCTCGCCCCCATCTGCTTCCAAGTGCTGATTTTTCCGGCCCGATGATGTGTTCAGCAATTTTACGTTCTTCTTCTGTGTAATTTTGCTCGTAAGCAGGTTTTTCTTTCGTTGTCATAGTCTTTCTGTTCAAATGTAAAATTTCATTTTACCCTCTTTTACATGGCCTGTAATGCTTAAATGGGGGCCTTTTCTCTGCCTGATTCTATGCCACGCTCCGTAATTCCTCACGCTGATTTTTGGTTAGACCTCTTACAACCAGATCATAGGATTTGGTCACGAGTGCTAAAATTTTAGAGTCTGGAACATCCTGGTTAAAATAGATACTGATCCAATGCTTTTTATTCATATGGTATCCAGGCTTTACTCCTTCATAATTGTTTTGAAGTTGTTCCGATTCTTCCGGGCTGCACTTGATGTCGCAAAAGTCAAATGCATCAACATTGAAGAAGCAGAACCATTTGTCGAACACAGAGAATACCAGCAAGTTTTTATCATAGTCCGCTTTCGCTTTATCAAATGGCATTTTTTCATTTGCTTGCTTCAACGAAAGGCAATGATTTCTAAAAGCTTCTGAATTCATAATTCAATTTTAAATAGTTTGAATACACTTAAATATTAAACGGACTTAAGCCATTTAAGACATGGGTCCAGAAGCCTAATAGCATATCGTTGATTTTTCCTTTCAAAATCTATTTGAAACTGCCACCTGTTAAAAGGCAGCTTCAAGATCAATCTTTCAGGAACGGATAATCTGTGTATCCGTTCCCGCCTCCACCGTAGATTGTAGTTGGGTCAGGTTGATTCAACTGATCAATTTTGCTATTGAGCGACCACAAGAACAACTTTACCATTGACTCCTCCAGCCGATAAAAAATCCTGGGCTATTGCTGCATCTTCAAGGCTGAAAGTTTTGGAAACGATTGTCCTGAATTTTCCAGCATCTATGAGGTCAATGCCATTTTGTAAGGTTTTTGGTGATATATCGGAAGCGACAAAACCGGCTTTAACCTTGTATTGTTCTGCCAATTCCTGTGATGGTGGTACGACAATACTCAATAATGTACCGCTGGGTTTTAATACTTGAAAAAGTTTTGCCTGGTCTTCGCCACCCGCAGTATCTGCTACCAAATCTACATTCTTAACAGTATGGGCAACATCATGCAATTTATAATCTATCACTTCGTCAGCACCAAGGCTTTTTGCTAACGCCACACCATTTCCTGATGCTGTAGCAATAACGTATGCGCCGGAAGCTTTTGCCATTTGAACCATAGCACTACCAACAGCGCCTCCTCCGCCCTGAATTAAAACCTTTTGTCCCTTCTCTAATTTACCTTCTGTAAATAGAACCGATTGTGCAGTACCTATATTTACACCTATTGATGCTGCCTCTTCGAACGACAGGCTTTTCGGTTTTAGCAGAACGGAATTTTCATTTGCGATCACATATTGTGCGTAAGCATGTTTTTTCGTCAGGGCAATGACCTCATCACCCACTTTAAACTTTGATACACCTTCGCCAACGGCAGCAATTATTCCTGCAGCCTCACCGCCTGGAATAAAAGGTATTTCCACGGGGCGAACCGCCTTCATAAATCCCATCCGGATTTTAATGTCTATGGGATTCACGCCTGCTGCTTTAACCTGAACTAACACATCATTTCCACTTTGGATCGACGGTACTGGAATATCAACCTGTTCAATCACATCCGAATTTCCATAGTCTTTGTATTGTATTGCTTTCATTTTTTTATGTATTATGCTTGCAAATATGCATGCCTTAGTAAATTGATTAATTTGTTTGTGCTGATCTCTAATTAAATTTAATCTCACCGTATTTCCCTGCATGAAAATCATGATATGCCTGGGCAATTTCACTTTGAGTGTTCATTACGAATGGACCTTGTGCAACTATCGGCTCAGAATATTTTTCACCACCAAACAAAATAATGTCCGCGGCTGTAGTTGACGTATTGGTGATTTCTATAGTTCCCTCTTCCCGGTCAAATTCAATAAAATCGCCCGCATTAAATTTTGTATGGTTAATTATAATATCTTGTTGGGGAAGAAATACGGCATATTCCAAACCTTTATTTGTTGATAGAGAAAATTGTTTTCCTTCATTCAGGTGAATGTGATACAAGTACTGTTTGGAGTAATTCGGAATGTTTGAAACAAGTTTTTCATACTCACCCACAATCACTTTTAACCAACCGCTGTTTTGACTCAACTGCATGAGCGGAATATCATTCGCATTGATAGAAAGGTATTCCGGATCTTCCTTTTTCACGCTTGAAGGAAGATTGATCCAAAACTGAAAACCATGCATCAACGGATTACCTGTTTCAGCATCCGGATTCATCGTTTCATCATGAATGATGCCGTTGCCTGCTTTCATCCATTGAACGCCACCTGAAAAAACTTTTGCATGATGGCCTCGGCTGTCGTAATGTTCGCTTTCACCATTTAGTATGTAAGTAAGCGTCGCAATTCCACGGTGAGGATGGGTTCCGGTCCCCCGCTTCATGCTGGGTTCATCGGTCAATCTTCTGAAGAGGCCCACATGATCCAGGAAAACAAAGGGACCTACTGCATCAGCATATCTGTTTGGCAGTATGCGATGGATAGGAATTTTGCCTATATCGGCTCTTTGACCTTGTGCCGAAAAACTGATTTTCTTTTGCATGTTATACATTTTTTTCTCTGCCGGATAGCCAGCGTATTATATCGCTAACTACATCAAATAAAATTGACGCTCCAATTATATCCGCTGAAGATGTGTGATTACTGTTGCTATTGTTCAAATAAATACTCAGTAGATTGTCATCAATTTTGATTTATCCATTGGTCAAAAGTTACTAATTCATTAGTGGCTATTTTTTTTGCCATTTCGATTTGTCTTTCGGAATCCGGGCCCATGTAAGTGTACTTTTCAAAATATCCAAACATTTCAGCTAATTCTTTTGCTCCTTCAAAGAAAGTTGAGAATAATTCGGATGGCACCTGTGTGAAGCTATATTCCTTACCAATGGCTTTATATGCTTTAATAATATCATTAAAACTATTCAACTCTGTGGCCAACGAAAGATAACTGCCATTGCCAACTTTTTCAGGAAACAAAAATGCACCCGCAACTACTTTTCCCAGGTCATTAATGTCGGACATATGAATCGCTTTTTTTGTTGGGTCAATTGGTAGTGTCCAACCTGTTGTACCATCTTGTTTTGGCTGCGGTGCAAGCATTCCAAGAAGATTTTGATAATAAAAGGGTGGTTGAACAAATGTTGAATACTTAAATCCCGCATTTTTTACCAGGTCGTCCACCTTAGCTTTGTCAGTAAAATGGGGAACTTCAAATGCTGCTTTACTAATGATTTCAACATCGGGAAGTGTTGACCAAATAAAATGTTGCACGCCCGTTTCTTTTGCCGCTTCAATGGCATTCTTGCCTTGAGCAATTTCGTCTGCACCTTCCCAAAAATTGGTTACCACAAATACGCCATACGCATTCTTAAAAGCATCTTTTAATGATTGCAAATCGTTTAGATCTGCATACACAGCTTCATTTGCCTCGCCTGAATATTTTTCCGGATGACGGGTGATTGCTCTTACATTAAAAGAGCCTTCATTTACAAGGGCATTTACAACACTCTTACCTTGTGAGCCTGTTGCTCCAACTACTGCTATTGATTTTTTTTCCATTTGATTTAGTTTTTTACAATTGAATTGTAAAGTTGCATCGAAAGTGGCTCCTCAACGATGCGAAATGATAAAAAAAAGCGTTGATAAATGTCAACGCTTTTTGTAAAAACAAAATTTCGAAATAGAAAGTTATTTCATCGCTTGTTTTCTGACTCTGCTTAAAGTTTCTTTGGTTATGCCCAAAAAGGAAGCAATGAAATGTTGGGGAAACCGTTGAATAAATTGAGGGTGGCTATCGACAAATTCTTCATAACGTTTTTCTGCCGTGTTACTGATGGTAGAATTTAATCTTCGTTGCGAAGCGATGGCGTTTCTATTGTCCATTAATCGTGTCATTTGTCCAAACGAGGGTATTTTTTCCATCATATCCACCATGTCCGCTATTGTAGCGATGAGTAGTTCGGTATCTTCCCAGGCATCAATATTATATTTTGATGGAGTAAGCATAAGGGCGCTTTCACGGTCGCTTGCCCACCAATTTTCAATGAATAGATGAACGATATGCTCTACACCTTTTTCGTCAACGCTGTATTGTCGCATAGCGCCTTTTACAATAAAACCAACGTATTTACACACATCGCCTTCCTGCAAAAAGTATTGCTTTTTTCTGACCTTTTTGGGTTGAAAAGTCGTTTCAACCAAGGCTTCTTCTTCTCTTGTAAGCGGCAAAGTAGTATGTTGATTGATATAGTCTAAGAGAGTTTTATGCATTGATTTGATGATTATATTAAGCCAATGCGAAGATATGGAAAACGCGGATTTTTAAATCATTACATCGGTTACTGGCTAGCTACATGCACACGTTCGCACAAATAAAAAGCGGCATTCGGGAGAATCGGGTTAGCGACATCTTATTTAGCGTTTAAATTTAAAAGCTATATCGAATACAACATGCATGTATGCTGCCCTTTAAAGCGTTGCCTGTGAAAAAATAATCGTTTAAATGATATGAACAACCCAAGGTGCATACCTCAGACTGTTGACCCTTTATTGTTTGCTTTCTGCAATTTGGCTGATTTCTGGCAAGGCCAGGCGGTAATCATCGGGCAGACAATAAAAAATAACAAAAGAAGCACCCCAATAAACAAATTTTAAGATGGAAATATTTAATAAATGTGATGTAGTAAAAATGGCTGATCCGGAGAACCTTGGCCATAGGTGGGTGTTGGAGCGTCCGAAGGTTTTTTATAATAAAAAGTCAAAGAAGTATGTAATGTACTTTCACCTGGATAACGGTACGTATAAACTGGCAAGGGTAGGTATTGCCGTTAGTGATAAACCAGGTGGATAGTTTACCTATGTAAAGAGGTTTCGCCCACTCGGGCATGAGAGCCGTGATATTGGCCAGTTCATCCCCATTGCATGAGCCCCTTCCTGCGCCCTGGGGAAGGTTAGGAAGAAAGTGAATCAGCATTTACCAAACCTGGTAAATCTCCCTTGAACCTGTTAAATACATTTCATGGTAGCCTTGCATTTTTTCTTTCATCTTTTTCATTTCTTCACTGTCATGCATGTATTTTTTAAAGCTTTCTTCGTAGGCAGCAAGGCTGTCGTATTTTGTTACCATTACAACTTTGTTAAAGTCTCCGGTTAAGTCAGTCATAA
>JBDSAA010000114.1:0-4254 GCA_039922375.1 Ferruginibacter sp. | reverse complement strand
TTGTAGGCTCCCCCAAAAATAGTACGTTTTAAAAGTAGACAAATTTCTAACTTTAAAAAACGGAAATATGAAAAAGAGCACATTCAGTCCTGCCCAGATTGCAGGCATCCTCAAAGAGTTTGACAATGGCAAAACTGCCGAAGAAATTACCCGGGATCACGGGGTAAGTAAAGCCGCATTGTACAAATGGCGACAACGTTATGGTGGGCTGGAGGCCACCGAGCTCAAAAGAATAAAAGAGCTTGAAGAAGAGAATAGCCGTTTGAAGCGCATGTATGCCAACCTGGCCATGGAGCTTGACACCGCTAAATACATCATTGAAAAAAAGCTTTAAAGCCTTGCGATAAAAGAAGCATTATCACTGCGCTGCGTATAGAACGGCCAAAAGACATCAGCAAGGCGTGTCGTTTATTAAAGCTAAGCAGGAGCAGCCTGCATTATCAATCACTTAAAAACGATGAGCCCATTCGGTGCCAGCTGGAAAATCTTACCCGGCAAAATCCGGTAGAGGGTTTTTGGAAATGTTATCATCGCCTTAGGAACGTAGGCACTATTATTAATCATAAAAAATTACACAGAGTGTATAAACAGATGGGTTTGCCGCTTCGGCGAAAAGTAAAGAAACGGTTGGCTGCAAGAATAAAAGAACCCCTGGCCATACCGTGTTGTTTTACCCACACCTGGAGTATAGATTTTATGAGTGATGCACTCAGCAATGGTACAAAGTTCCGCTCCTTTAACGTGATAGACGATTATAACCGGGAAGTATTGTTTATTGAAACCGATTACTCATTGAAGAGCAGCCGGGTGATATGGGTGCTTAAACATTTGATAAGCCGTTATGGCAAGCCACAGAAAATCCGGATGGACAACGGACCTGAATTTGTAGCTAAATTGGCACAGTCGTGGAGCCAAATAAACGAAATTGAGTTTAAATACATACAACCAGGTAAGCCTACCCAAAACGCCTATATAGAAAGGTTTAATAAAACTTACAGAGAAAGTATTTTAGATGCTTATCTGTTTGATACAATCGATGAAGTAAGAGAAGTGACACAGGTTTGGGTAGATGATTACAATTGTACGCGGCCACACGATGCATTGCAGGGCATGTCACCAAAAATGTACAGAGAAAGAGTATGCGTTTAACATCAACCAAGCTATTGGGCTCCGTTACGCTTCGGCTACGCCTTCGCTTCACTACGCCCAATAGCTTGGTTAAAACAATACATTGATTAAATTATTCTACTTTTGAAATGTACTAAAAAAGGGGAGCCTACAAGCCCACCTGTTGACTTTAAACCTTTTTTGTGCAGCCCACAGGTGTATCGTATCAGCGTGCAATGCTGAGCGCAAACAAACAGCTTAATCCAGGAAGTCTGAAAAAAATCCATCAAATTTTTTTTTCAGGCTTATCAATGTTCCGGTAAATTTGTAACAACTCAACCAATTTTTTAACAAAAAAATGGTCAACCTAATTCAGGGGTAAGACAGCGACTACCAAGCCGACAGTTTTTATATGACTTAATTACTTTTACAAATAAAATAAATGACATGCAAAAAATAATTCCAAATCTCTGGTTTGACGGCAACGCAAAAGAAGCCGCAGAATACTACCTGTCAATTTTCAAAGACGGGAAAATGAATAACACTACTTACTATCCCATGACAGAAGCAGAAGGACTGGCTGACTTTCAGAAGGATTTTGCTGGCAAAGTTCTAACGGTTGAGTTTGAGATTTTGGGAATGCGATTTATTGGTATCAATGCTGGACCATTATTCAAATTCAATGAAGCAATTTCGCTTATGATACCTTGCAAAGACCAAACAGAAATTGACTACTATTGGAATGCACTCACAACAAATGGTGGCGAAGAAAGTGTTTGCGGTTGGCTAAAGGACAAATACGGATTAAGCTGGCAAGTATGTCCTGAAAATTGGGAAGAACTAAGCAAAAAACCAGGAGCATTCAAAAAAATGATGGGCATGAAGAAGTTGATTATTGCTGATTTTTAAAGACAATATAGTTATGGCAACAACCAACTTATTAAGTATGAACAATGTGGGTATCGTTGTACAATCACTTGACGATGCAGTTTCATTTTTCACAGAGCTTGGACTTAAACTTGAAGGACGGGCAATGGTTGAAGGAGAATGGGCCGGAAGAGTGACAGGACTGGGAAATCAATCAGTAGAAATTGCAATGATGGTTACTCCTGACGGACACAGCCGGCTTGAACTCTCAAGGTTTCTAACACCGACAACTATTTCAGACCACAGGACTGCACCAGTAAATTCACTCGGTTATTTGCGAGTTATGTTCACCGTTGACAACATTGACGATTTGGTAGCACGACTAATCAAACACGGTGCGGAACTTGTAGGTGAAATAGTTCAGTATGAAAACTCATATCGGCTTTGCTATATTCGTGGTGTTGAAGGGCTTTTAATTGGACTTGCAGAAGACTTATCAAAGAAATAATCATTCGCCCCTAGCCGGTGGTTAGTGTCCCTCAGGAACCACTCACTTAATACTCTTCCTCACGTATTCAGAAACGAAAAATCTTTTTTTCATATTATTTATAAAATTTTTATAAGTTAAATAAAAATGCCTGGTTCGAATTTGGAAGAGTGTTTCGTGAGGACGAACCACGGCGTAGATCAGCGGTATGAGGGATATGCTCCCGCAGTTGCCAGCGATGTTGAACGCAACGACTGCTTGTTTCTATAAAACCTGCACTTCAAAAAACGTAGTTACCGGGTTAGTGAAAGAATCCCCGGTGACTACATCAATTTGGGCTTTGCCCACCAGCTTAGCATAAAACATGACAATGCCCGGTGGTCCGGCCGGCATAATGATTTCGCCGGTGCCGATTAAAATACCGGTAGTAAAGGGGCCAAGCATTTCAACCACGTTGGGTGCAGCATTTACATGACCGCCACTTGCATTAAATGAAAGCAAATCTCCTTTTTGAACCTTGATCTGCGAGGGCATTGCACCCACATCTGAAATATCAATTAACCTGGCCATTTACCAAAAATTTAAGCGTATGATTCTGCCTGGGTGCCATTGGATTCATACAGCATTGATTGAATCACCTGTTCTATTTCTTCTTCAGGTACATCTTCAGCTTCTGACCATTCATTTTCTTCGCTGCTTTGTACACCCTGCTGATGGCTGCTATCTGTATTGTGTCCGGGTTTGGGATAAATCCTGCCAGCAAATGCATAATCTGTGGCATTAATATCTATGCCTCCTAAAATGGGGCGGCCATCCCTGGTGATGGAAGCTGGTAACTGATAACACATAATAGAGGTTTGATCAGCCGCCGTACCAATTATCTTAGTTGGATCCAATGGTGTTAATACCTGGGCATCTACTGTAGCTCTGTTCCATCCCTGGGTTCTCCAAAAATAATCATACGCTTTTATGGGGTCAATCCTGTTTACAATTTCCCTGCGCATGTGCTCATGTGGAAACCCTAAAGTGTGGCCAGTTTCGTGCCGTACTACGCGGGTAAATTCACGGTCAGAGGTGCCTAATGAGAAGCCCTGCAAATTCATCGTTGGGCGGTCACGGGGTATCAGCAAAACATCGGTGCCTAAATACGACCAATATCCTGACCCCCTTAATGAAATCCTTACCTGGCCCACACCAGTTGTATATACAAAAGAGATACAGGCAGTGCGGTTCCAGGCATTCATATGGCCGATAATTTTTGTACGCAGAGCTACCGGCACTACTTCCATAAAACTTACGGTTAACCTCCGTGGTGCAGGCCCCCAATATTTGCTGGTAAGCAATGTTAAAAATTGCGGGTCAGATGGCATTTCAGCACCGAGTTGCATCATGTGCTCCATCAGCGGTGCATTTACTGGGTTGATTTTAACGGCAGTTTCAGCGGCCTTAACATGTAACCTCGGTGGCAGCATACGAATAGAGCAACCGATATTTTGACTGTCAGTGCTGCTGTCAGCATTTGCACCGCTTTCTTTGGCGCCCTGTGGGTCGACCGCTTCGTTTACCAGTTCAGCAATTTTATTCAGTGTTTCCTGAATTTTTTTATTTTGGTTCATAACAAACCTCCTTTATTTTAATGATGAATAAATACTTTAAAAACAGCATGCAATTGTAAAAACAGGCTGATGCCTTTTTGTATCAGCCTGTAACCCTTTTAAGGACAAATGCTATTCATAACACTCATGAATGTTTTGATCGCATTTTTGATTGAAGTTGGAATAAGAGGAAAGTTC
>JBDSAA010000113.1:0-4251 GCA_039922375.1 Ferruginibacter sp. | reverse complement strand
TGATGCACAATACAAAGAAGTTTGTGCTGGTATCTACTGATAAGGCGGTAAACCCTACCAACGTGATGGGCGCTACTAAACGTGTGTCAGAAATATACATTCAATCTTTAAATGACAGAATTGAATCGAATACTGAGTTTATTACCACGCGGTTCGGTAATGTCCTTGGGTCGGCGGGATCCGTTGTGGCTACTTTCAAAAAGCAAATTGCCCAGGGTGGGCCTGTGACGTTAACCCATCCTGATATAACGAGGTATTTTATGACAATCCCTGAAGCTGCCAAGTTAGTTTTAGAAGCTGGTAAAATTGGGAAGTCAAGCGATATTTTGTTGTTTGACATGGGCAAGCCGGTGAAGATATTGGATCTTGCCACACGAATGATTCAATTGGCCGGATTTGTACCGGGTACAGACATCGCCATTCAGTATACCCAACTTCGCCCCGGTGAGAAAATGTATGAAGAATTATTCAAAGATTCTGAGGAGTTTGCCCCAACAGATCATCCCAAAATATTAAGAGCTAAAAAAAGTTCTGACACTAATCCAAATTTTTACTCTTTGCTAAATAAGCTTGAGACCGTTGCTATTGCCCATAATAATGAAATGATTGCCCCTATCTTAAGTAAGATGCTGCCAGAGTTTAACCATGATTCAAATAAAAATAAAAAAGTAACCAGCTTAGATAAGGTTGGAGAATTACCCTTTAGTGTGAGCTAATGCTTGCTTATTAGTAAAAATGGGACACACTATAACATTGTATTGTTGGTGTATACATAGCTTAAGCCTTCTACACTGACCATAACTTGCCCTTACTTAAAACGACAATACCTCGCCCCTGTTTAGCTTTTCTGTGTGATTTTGTAATTAAATTATGATGATATTTCTTCATGAAATATTTCTCCACCACTGTCTTAGTGCAACGCTGGCTCGATTATCCTCACTCAGCTCCTCTCTATTCCTTCCTATCCGTTCACTTTTCTTTCCTTCATTAAATTTCAATTTTTAGTTTTTACATTTTAAACAATTTACTTTTTGGCAAAATATATATATTATATCGACGTTAAGTCTATATGATAAGAGCCAACTCTTATCATTCATCCAATATCTACCAGAAATCAAATCCATTACTATGAAATTACACAACTATACCCTCCAAGGAGTTGTATTTTCTTTTAGACTGCCTGCCCCGATTGATTTCGCATATATATTAGCCGCCATAATTTTTATTTTATCATCAGCAGCATATGCAGGAGATGTTAGTGGACACCTGCCTGCAGATAATAATAATTCCCGATTATTGAAAACTCCTTACACCTTTACCGGTACCGAAAGTATAAGAACAAATCTCTATTTTTTAAATGCGGATAAGACCACAAAACTTGCAGATGGAGTATTAACGGAATATAATGATTTGTATCACGACATAGTTACATGGGAAGATGCTTATAAATTTACCAATTTCACTGAAAACCTTGGAATCACCAGGTACGGTGCTGTACTATGTGTCGAAAGAAGGCCGGTAATTTCTATTTCGGATACTTTATTCTTCAAATTATGGAAGACAACTAAACGAGACTATCAGTTTGAATTTATAACAATCAACTTATTTCATCCTGGCAGGCAGGCGTTTCTGGAAGATGCCTATTTGGGTACAAGTACAAACATTGTATTGAGTGGAACTACCAAACTTAACTTTTCGATTAACGCAGATGCAGCGTCAGCTGACGTTAACCGGTTTAGGATTATCTATCAGACCACTCTGGCCCAGGCCCCTCTACCTGTTACCTTTACTTCGGTCAAGGGGTATGAATTGAATAATAAAATATCCATCGATTGGAAGGTAGAAAGAGAAATCAATGTACAGAGTTATGAGATCGAAAAATCCGTTAATGGCACAGACTTTAGCAAAGTAAATTCGACTGCTGTTACGGGGCTGAATAGCGCCCTCAATAGTTATTCGTGGATCGATGACAATCCTATTAACGGAAACAATTTTTACCGTATTAAAAGTGTTGATCGGGATGGAAGTAATAAGTATAGCCTTATTATAAAAGTGACAACGCTAAAATATGGAGCAAGGTCAATTTCTATCTATCCAAATCCTATTACTGGTAATACTATCAATCTCCAATTTACAAATCAACCGATGGGATTATATTATGTCCGGTTGCTCAATAACAGCGGCCAAGTGGTTTATTCAAAAAATTTGACTATTAATAGTGGAAACATTTCCCAAACCTTAGTTATGAATAAACATTTGTCAGGAGGATTGTATCAATTAGAAGTAAAAGCTCCAGACAATACCATATACATTCAGAAAGCAATAGCGAAGTAATAGTTTTTACCGATGGATTAAGGTGGGGTCTTGATGCTTTCGTTGGACTCATTTCAATAAAGTAATCAAAGATTACCCGGAAAAACTCTCAAAATTTTGCTTACCTCTCAAACATAAAAATCCCCCGGTAAAACGGGGGATTTAATTTTTTAATCAAAGGGGTCATTACCATTAATAGTCTCTATTGTAACCACCACTGCTGCTGCCACCACTTCTGTTTCCGCCGCTTCCACCATAGCCGCCACTTCCACCACTTCTTCCTCCACCGCCGCCATATCCACCGCCGCTTCCACCACTTTTCTTGTAGCCACCGCCACCGCCGCTTCCACCACCAAAGCTGCGTTTTTTAAATCCTCCAGCGCCTCCGGCACCACCTTCCTGACGCGGTTGGGATTCATTCACAATTAATTTGCGGCCTTGTACTTCGCTTTCGTTAAGATTGGCGATAGCAGTCTTTGCTGCCTCATCATCTTCCATCTCAACAAAACCGAAACCTTTGCTACGGCCGTTCATTTTGTCTTTCAGAATTTTGGCACTAGTTACGCTACCATACTGAGTAAATAAATTGCTTAGATCATCGTCGGTCATTGTCCAACTTAGATTTCCTACGTAAATGTTCATTGTAAAAACTTTTAAAAATTAATAAAAACATTAATGACTTAGTTGGTACAATGAACTGAAAACGGACATCTAAAAAGAGTTCTATCAGCTAACGACGAAAGACTAAAACCATTAAAGCATTACAAATGTAACTATTTATTTAAAAAAAAAAAGCTTTTCCCAAAATTTCATATTGAAGGCTTTTTAAATATCATATCGACTAATTTATTTTTTTTTAATAATATAAACTATTTTCTGTGGGAGATGGCATTAGGTTGTAAAATAATTTTTCCAAAAAAAAAATCCGCCCAGGTAATGAGCGGATTAGGATAATTAATAATTTATTTATTCAGCTATTACTTCAAACTCAACGTCACATTCGTTACCGTTGCCGAAATCAATTTTCGCTTTAAATGTACCGATCTCTTTTACATCGTCAAGGATGGTAATACGACGACGGTCTATTTCATAGCCCTTTTGCTCTTTAATTGCACGTGCAATCTGAACTGAAGTAACGCTACCAAATATTTTACCTGTTGTACCTGTTTTAGCACCAATTTTTAATGGACCGCTGGTTAATGTAGCAATTACAATGTTGAGTTCAGCCAATAATTTAGCTTCTTTCTTTGCCTGCTGCTTAACCTTTTCTTCCCTTTGTTTCAGATTGCCAGGGCTTGCCTCAATCGCCAATTTTGATGGGATTAAGAAATTGCGGCCATAACCATTTTTAACTGTTACAAGCTCGTTTGCGCCGCCAAGGTTGTTTACATCCTGTATTAATATTACCTGCATGTTTTTGCATTTTTACCCAATTCCGAAAGTTTCGGGACTTTCTCCCGATTATATCGGGATTAGGGTGGTGAAAAATTTATTTTAAAAGATCGGTAACGTACGGTAAAATGGCCATTTGACGGGCTTTTTTTACTGCTTCACTTACTTTGCGTTGAAACTTTAAAGAGTTTCCCGTAAGACGGCGAGGCAATAATTTACCTTGTTCGTTTAGGAATTTTTTCAAGAAATCGGCGTCCTTATAATCAATATAATGAATGCCCATTTTTTTAAAGCGGCAATATTTCTTTGGACGCTTTTCAGCTTTGATCGCTGTGAGATATTTAATCTCGTTAGGTTTTGCCATGATTATGCCTCCGCTTTTTCGTTAGGAGAAAATTTTCCGCCACTTCTCTTTTTATTGTTGTAATCGACGGCGTATTTATCGAGTACAGTATACATGTGACGCATTACTGATTCGTCACGTAAAAGTTGAGTTTTCAACTTTTCATTGAAGCTGGTTGGCGCTTTATACTCCATCACCCAATA
>JBDSAA010000112.1:0-2727 GCA_039922375.1 Ferruginibacter sp. | reverse complement strand
AGTACAACCCACCGATTCAAAGGATTAAGATGACGGCTGAAAGGAGATTCAAATCCGGGTAAAATCTGCTGAGAAGGACTAACATACCCCTGCTGTAATCGGTAATTACAACTACACAAATTTTCGTAACAAGGAGTACACAAATTTTGGCAACAAGGAATGCAGAGTTATTTCCTTTCCGGGGGATCCCCCGGAAAGAAAATAATTACTTTGTCGGACACTAATCCGGCAATTATGAATGCATACTTAACCAAATTGATAATGTACCACGAAATTCACCGAATGGATAGAGAGGGGCTGTCTGTTTCACAAATCTGCAGAGCCCTAGTACTCAACTGGCGTACGGTTAAAAATCATCTTTCGATGAGTGAACGGGAATTTGACCGGTTTATGGAAAGGCAGTCTGGGCCGAGAAAAAACCTCCTTCCTTATGAGTCGTTCATTAAAGACCGCCTTGAACAGTATCCTGATACTTCTGCGGCCCAGATGCATGACTGGCTTAAGGAACACTTTCCAGCTTTCCCGCTCACCGCACCTAAAACGGTCTTCAACTTTATAGTATGGGTTCGCCAGCACTACTATATTCCCAAAATAAACATTACCCGGGACTACGAAGTGGTAGAAGAACTTCCCTATGGACAGCAGGCCCAGGCTGATTTTGGTGAATACAACCTGCGGGATAATCAAGGCAAACGGGTTAAAGTATTTTTCTTTACAATTGTTTTATCGCGTTCCCGGTTTAAATTCATCTGGTTCCAGGATCAATACTTTACCACGGAACTTGCCATTGAGGCACATGAAAAAGCGTTTGCCTTTTTTGGTGGTATTCCTGGTGTAGTTGTATATGATCAGGATAAGCTTTTTATTGTAAGTGAAAACAAAGGCGACCTGATTCTTACGGCACGTTTTAGAGCTTACACAAGCGAAAGGCCTTTTAAGCTTCATTTTTGTCGCCGGTCTGATCCGGAAAGTAAGGGCAAAGTGGAAAACGTGGTAAAGTACACCAAACAGAACTTCCTTTACAATAGGGCCTTTAGTGATCTGGAAACCTTAAACCAGGAAGCGCTTGGCTGGCTGGGCCGTACAGCTAATATGATGACGCATGGAAGTATCAAAAAAGAACCCTGGGCAGAATGGAATATTGAAAAATCATTTCTTACCCCTTATCTGCACTATGCACCGGTACCACCGAGTCTGCCAACCTGTACGGTAAGAAAAGATAATACCATTTACTGGAAGAGCAACCTTTATTCAGTTCCGCTGGGTACCTACAAGGGCAGGGGCAGCAAGGTGACAATGAAGCTACTGGAAGGTCATCTCGTGCTTTCAGACCTGCAAGGCCAGGAAATATGCCGGCACCTGGTGGCAGCTGGAACAGGCAAAAAGATCAAAAACAACGACCACAAAAGAGATAAATCTACCGCCATTAATAAACTTATTGACGAGCTCAGCGGTTTGCTGGATAACCCTTTGCAGGGAAAACAATTCTTAAATGCGATCCGTCAGGCAAAGCCGAGGTACATCCGGGACCAAGTGCTACTCTTCAAACAAACCATACAAAGCGCTGACAAAGTAATTGTTCAAAAGGCACTTGACTATTGTTGTGATAACCAGGTTGTAAGTGCCAATGACTTTAAAGCGGTCGTAGAACAGTTTACTAAAGATGATTTTTCTTTTCATCAGCCAGAATCCAAAATCGTATACATGAACCCGCTTAATAAATTACCTGCAGTAGCACTCACAGAACCTGCTGCCAGCTTGATGGAAGACTACGAAACAATTTTAAAATCAAACCTTAAAGGATGAACAACAAACAACTTATCGGGCAATATTGCCAGCAATTTAAAATGGGTGGCATCATCCACCAGATTGATCAACTGGTAATGGATGCAGAAGCTAATGCCACAGGCTACCTGGAGTATACAGCAAGGCTTCTTGGCACAGAAGCCGAACACCGGCAGCAGAATGATATCAAAAAACGCCTCAAGACTGCAAGGCTGCCCCGATCCTGTGATCTAAGCATATACGACCACAGCTTTGATAATGGACTAAAGAAGCCACGTTTAAATCAGTTACGGGAACTTAACTGGCTGGATCAGATCTATAATATTATCCTGATGGGGCCATCGGGTACCGGCAAAACTTTCCTGGCTGCCGGCCTCTGCGCTGATGCTATCGCAAAGGGATACAGCGCATATTTTAGAACGATGGAAGAACTCATTAACATGCTTAAAATGAAGGATTTTACGCGTTCAGCCAAAGCCGACTACAAAAGACTGCTTAAAGCCAACCTGATCATAATTGATGATATCATGCTTTTTCCGGTAGAAAAAATAAATGCAGTAAGCCTGTTCAACTTTATCAATAATCTTTATGAAAAGACATCTTTCATTATCACCACCAACAAAAAACCAACGGAATGGGCCACTATGCTTAATGATGAAGTTTTGGCAACCGCATTGCTGGACCGGTTATTATATCAATGCGAAGTCATAAATCTGACCGGAAAAAGCTTTAGAATGAAAAATAGAAAAACAATTTTTGATGCAGAGAAAAACTAATCTATTTTTAACCCAAGTTGTGTATTCCTTGTTGCCAAAATTTGTGTATTCCGAATTACGAAAATCTCTGCATTGTTTGTTGCCAGTTACAATTGAGGTGTTACCGGAATGCTACCCGTACCATTTGCAATTTGACTATAACCCAAACAAACCGTAATGTGATTGC
>JBDSAA010000111.1:0-9400 GCA_039922375.1 Ferruginibacter sp. | reverse complement strand
TACAGGATGTCGATTCCTCCTAGCTCCTTAATCTTATTGAAAAGTAACTGAGCATCATCTGCATTGGCTACATCGCTTTTTATAGAAGTTAACGCAGGATATAATTTTTTAACTTCATCCAATTTCCCCTGGTTCCTGCCGGTAATGAACACCTTTGCACCATTGGATAAAAATTGTTTTGCAGCTTCCAAACCGATACCAGCGGTACCGCCGGTTATCAATATTGTTTTTCCTTTTAATTCCATGATTTTATTTTTTAAATATTTATAAGTTGTTTGATAATTTTTATGCAGCAAATTGTTTTAAATGATAATCAATATGCATCGTTAGCAACCTTCCCCATTCGTTATCACTCATACGACCAAATAAGGGATGCGGCCCCCAGGTAGAAGTGGTTTTACTGTTGCAAGCTTTATTGATAATTTCAATCAGCAATTTTTTTTCGTACTCAAAGTCAAAATGTTGCGTTGGAGGTATTTTAAAAGTTAATGGTAACAGCAATCCTTTTGGTTGTTCTGAAAGTAAGTCTACCAATACCCATTTAGATATTGTTCTCGACATCAAATAACTTTCATCTGGAAGGTCAAAATATCCTAAGCCACTTCCCGTTGCCAAATTCAGATGATGCAACATTTGATCGGGCTTCATTGTTCCCCATTGCTTTTGAGATTGTGGGGTAAGGCTGTTCAATCTGTTACTGAATGCGTGTAGCATTTCCTGTGAAAAGAAATCCTTTCCTTTTATTCCCTTCACAAAAGGCTCTTTCAGCGTGGCTTTTATTATCGGCCAGGTACTTCCCAGTAAGTACCTGTTAATAATGCTTCGTTTAAGTTTTGCTTTTTGTAACATTTCAATAATTGAATTTTTTGATAACACAAAAGTAGATCGACCAGAGCCTTTGTAATAACCCAAAAGGAGGAACCTCTGACACAAAACGACGTTGGAAACAGGGGTAGTAAAATCCGTTTCAAGTAAAATGAGAAATAAAACAGGATGAACAATACAGCCGCTGAAAAGTATTTGCAAAAGCAGGGCTTGACGTTCTATGAATTATACTGCGTAAGGGATAGGTTAATGACCTGGTATTTTGTTCCTCATTGATAAAATGTACAAGAGTGATTAATAATCCTTTTTAGTAAAAGGATTATTAACAAAATCATATTTGCCAATGAAGCTTAATTGAAAAGTTTCTGCCGGGTTCAATAAAAAAAAATTGCTTATGATTTTATCCATTGTTTACTATACCTGCCTTTGCAAGTGCTCAACGTTATCCGCTGAAGCCCATGGATCCAACACTACCTTGCCTGTAGATTTACGTCCTTCCACAAGGCGATGTGCTTCGGCAGCAAGTGCGGATATAGTACCAACAACTTCTGCGCCCAATGTATAGGGTGGAGCTGTTTGCTCAGGATAATAACCGCCTCTTCTTCGGGTAATATCTGCAAAGTTTACACCGGCTGCCTCAACCCTAATCAGCACTTCACCTTCCTCAGGTTCTGGCATGGGTACATCTTCATAAATAAGAACCTCTGGTCCGCCTGTTTTGTGAAATCGTATTGCTTTCATTTTTTCTTTTTAGTTATTAATATTTACGAATGCCTCCTGTATTGCCAGATGATGTTTTTTGCTATCCCCAACAGGAACTTCAAGTTGATTTTTCTCCAAAGCCAAAAACAATTCATCTGCGACTTCTGAGGGAGGTATTCCATTTGCACCACCTATCGCAACAGAAAATTCTGTGTTTACTAAAGGCGGGAAAACTTCAAAAATCTTTACGTTTTCATTTTCTTCAAAAACATCTCGTAAACCTTCGGTATAACTATGCAATGCCGCTTTGCTGGCTGCATAAGTTGGTCCATATTTATTTCCTCTAAAAACTGCAATTGAGGTGATATTTATTATTGCCGCATTTTCTTGGTGGAGTAATTGCGGCAGCATTAATTCAGTAAAATCGATAACACTTAAATAATTGGTATTCATTTCCCGGGCCGCTATTTCCATTGAATTGATTGTGTTATCTTTTAAATCATTCAAAAATGCAATACCAGCATTGTTGATGATGATATTAACCCCAGGATACTTTTCATTAAGTTCATTAGCAATACGAATGCGGTCGGCTTTTACCGATAAATCACCTTGTATGGCTACTGTTTTTTCTAATTCTTTTAAAGCAGTTTGAAGACGCTCTTCATTTCTTCCATTGATGATTATTTTATTGCCAGCAGCACTTAATTTTTTGGCGATGGCTAAACCTATTCCGGCACTACCGCCAGAGATAAAAACTGTATTTCCGGATGTTTTCATTTTTTTATTTTAATTGAGTGAGCTTTTTTGAAAGTTGTTTTTTAAATGAACCTCTTGAATGTCAAGAGGCTCATTTTTTTACAATTAATGCTTAGTTTTTCAGAAAAATATTAATGTATTGAGTTGATAATTCTGGATATTGAAACTGCATACCGTGCCCTGAATCAGGTAAAATAATATGCTGAACGGTAGGAGCATTTCTTAAAAGCGGGAACCAATTTTCAAGGGCAAAAGAAATATCGTGGTCAGACGAAATAACTAATACTGGTGTTTTTAAAGTTTTGTATGCTTCTCTAAAATTGTCAACGTCAGCCTCTAATTGTGGCACTATGGCAAAATATCTATTGAATACTTCTTGCGTCGCTGGAATTTTGGTAACGTCAGCATGAGCAAAAATCCTTTGTGCCGATGCAGCGGCAGCCGCCCTGCTTTTTTCTGATGTAGGCTCATAAAAAATAACCACTGCATCTTCAAAATCATTTACGGGTTTTAAAGCTCTTTCCATAAATGATTGCTCAATAGCCACGGCGTTTTTGCCCATTGGGTTGCTACCAATTACTACTGTTTTAAGCACTCTTTCCGGGTTTAAAAAAGTAACGTATTGTGCTATCAAACCACCATACGACCAGCCCCCGGAAACGAATTTATCAATCTTTAAATAGTCGGCAAGTTTGGTAACTTCGGCGGCTACTTCTTTAAGGTCTGTTGGCAATTCCCCTTCAGAATAACCAATACCTGCGTAATCAAAAGTGATTACCGTATTGTTTTGAGCCAGTAAATCTAAGAATAAAGGGTCCCAAGTGTCCAATGTGCCACGGAAGCGATTGGCTAAAATAAGGGGCGATCCACTACCGATTTTTCGATACGCCATTTTTTGATTGTCGATGATTGCAAATTGCGTTTTTGTGGTTGTTGCTGTTTCTGACATTTTTTTTGTTTTAGATTGTTGTGAATAAACCTGAATGTTTGCAAATGCTACAAATAGCATAATGATGAAGCTTCCTTTTCTTAGGAATGATGGTTTAGATTTTTTTACTTTCATTTTTGTTGTTTAAACTATTAACAGTAAATTTGCTTGCATATTGCAAGTGTAAAGATATACATGTACTTTCATATTGCAAGTGATTATTCAAAAAAACTTTTTAAAAAATGGAAAAATTAAAAAAAAGGTCAGGCTGCCCTATTAGTTGTTCATTGGATATTTTTGGCGACAAGTGGTCTTTGCTCATCATTAGGGATATGATGTTTTCTCAAAAATCAACTTATGGTGATTTTTTAAAATCGGCGGAAGGAATTGCCACAAACATTTTAGCATCGAGATTGCAGGGGTTAGAAGAAAATAAGCTCATTGAGAAGTTGGAACACCCCGATAGCAAAGCAAAAGTTTTATATAAACTCACTCAAAAAGCAATTGATTTATTGCCTGTTATTATAGAAATCCATTTGTGGGCAGACAAATATCTTGCCATTGCCCCTGAGGTTAAAGCAATGATAAAAGAAGTAAAAAAAGAGAAGGATGTCTATGTAAAAAGGATGACAAAAGAATTGAAAAAGCAAATGACAGCAGAAACAGCAATTTCTAATAAGAATTAAAGCTGCATCCTGTTTAGGATCTATTTTGAAGTAATGTTGCCGATGTTGAAGACAAAATACGGGAACCGTTTGCGGACATAACCAAAAGGGTATTATCTGCCTGAGAATTATTAACGAATTTGCGAAGAAAATTATCGGTTTTTACCAAGCTTGGAAGTCTATAACTTTTCATAAATCAACTATTATGTTATTACGACTACTACCACTACTCTTTTTCATCTTGATTTCATCCGCTTCTCTTGGTCAGAAAAAGCTGCAAGCGGAACTGACTATTGATATAGATTCTACTCCAAAAACATATAGCCGGATGATTTTTGGACAATTCATCGAACACTTTCATCGCCAGATTTATGGTGGCATATTTGAACCAGGTTCCAAATTGTCTGACGAACAGGGTTTTCGCAAGGATGTAATACAGGCATTGCGTGAATTAAAAGTGCCGGTTGTACGCTATCCTGGTGGATGCTTTGTTTCATCTTATCATTGGCTGGACGGTGTGGGGAAGAACAGAACACCTTTCTACGATAAAGCCTGGCACGTGGAAGATCCCAATACATTTGGTACAGACGAATACATAGCCTGGTGCCGTAAGATCAATGCCCAACCTTATATCTGTACCAATGCCGGCACCGGAACTCAGGAAGAAATGAGCGACTGGGTGGAGTATTGTAACCGGAACATAGGGAAATATGGAAGAATGCGGATTACTAATGGTTATACAGAACCCTATAAAGTAAAATACTGGAGCATCGGTAATGAGAACTATGGCGCCTGGGAATTGGGAGCAAAAACTGTGGATGAATGGGGGTATTTAGTAAGAGAATCTGCCAAATTAATGCTTAGTGCCGATTCATCTGTCAAGCTTTTTGCGGCGGCTATGGCGGATGATAATTGGACTATTCCTTTACTGGAAAGGGCAGGTCCATATTTAAGTTATATTTCTATTCATGGCTATTGGGACTTTATGGTGGAAGTAAACACCCCAGCTGATTATGTTACCTGTATGCTAAAAACTACTAAACCAGAAGAGCAGATTAAACATACTATTGACATTCTGAAAAAAACAGGTAACGACAAGAAAATCAAGATAGCTTTTGATGAATGGAATTTAAGAAATTGGCATCATCCCGGACATGGCCAACATTTGAAAGGCATGGATATAAAAGCAAGAGACAAGAATGATATCAATGCTATCTATACTATGGCTGATGCACTTTTTTCAGCCTGTTTTCTAAATTCATGCCTCCGAAATTCGGAGTATGTAACAATGGCCTGCATGGCTCCTGTAGTAAATACCCGTGGACCATTATACGTTTATCCCGAAGGTATTGTAAAACGTACTACTTACCATGTGATGAGTTTGTATGCAAACAAGCTTCAGCCAAATGTTTTGCCTTCTTCTATTAGATCAGATTCATTAACCAACGGTAAAATTTCGGTGGCGGATGTTGATGCTATTGTTACCTGCAGTGATGATAAAAAAATATTTTCTATTGTTTTAGTAAACAAAGATCCTCAAAAAGAAGCAAAATGCGATCTTGGAATTGGCAAAATTGATGGAGCTTTTAATGCCACCATTCTTTCCGGTGATTCACCCGATGCCTTTAATGATATAGAAAAACCAGACAGGGTAATCCCCTATACAACGCAAATGGTTATTAAAGAGGGGAGGATAATTATTCCTGCGCATTCGCTGGTTATAATAAATATAAACAGATGAAGCAGGTAGTCTCTTATCTGCTGGGGATTTTATCCCAACCAAAGACCAATAAAAAGCTGATAAAAAAGTATCAGCTTTTTTGAACTATTCGTTCGGTAAAACAGGCAATCAATTGCGGAACTTGCAGAACAAGTCTTTAAGAAAACAGTAGTTGTAGACGGTATTATTAACCATTCAGCCCTTTATCGAACTCGATGTGGCAACTGGCACCGGTGATTAATGCGTTTAATTAAAAAATTTATTTTTAAAAGCGGTGGGTAACATACCTGTTTCTTTTTTAAACAGCCGGGAAAAGTAAGACATGTTTTCAAAGCCGAGGTCGTATGCTATTTGGGAGATTGTTTTATCGTTTTTTCTCAACCGGTTTTTTGCTTCGTTGATCAGCATAATATGAATAAGTTCCAGGGCAGTTTTGCCAGTCTCTATTTTTAACAGGTCGGTAAGGTAGCGTTGAGAAATATTCAACTTGCCTGCTATATCGCCCACAGTAGGCAAACGGTTATTAATAAGATGGCCTTCGTTAAAATATTGCTGTAAGGTTTTATTAAACTCCGTAACGGTTTTACCAGAAAGTTGTTTCCGGTTGATGAATTGCCTTTTATAAAATCGTTCTGCATATTTAAGCAGGGAGTTGATTCCTGCAAGAATAATCTCCCTGCTAAATTCATCTTCCGTGTTATTGTATTCCTGCTCTATGGTGTGAAAAATATTCCAGACAATTTTTTCTTCTTTCGGTGCCAGGTGAAGTGCTTCGTTGGTTTCGTACTCAAAAAAAGAATACCGCTGAATGTCTTCATGCAATAAATGTCCATTCAGGAAATCTTCATGAAAAACTAAAATGTAACCGTCTTCTTCAAATTGTAGATTCCGCATTTCAATTACCTGCCGCGGTTTCATAAAGATCATAGAACCGGTCTCATGATCAAACCTGGTTCTGCCATACAGCACATAACCTGCCTTTACTTTTTTAAATCCAATCATGTAAAAATCGCTGGTATATGCGGCCGCATCATTTATCCTGATATCAGCATTGATCCGTAACAGGCCCAGCATTGGATGTTCCGGCAGTGGCATATTGTTGGCCAGCGCCAATTCACTAATCGATTTAAAATGCATCATCTTATTGTAATTTATAATAATGATTGATGAGTATGCGGTAAATTAGTAAAGCTTGCATTCCTTAACGTCTAAGCCGCAAATTGTTTTAGATGATAATCAATATGCGTAGTAAATAATCTTCCTCATTCCCAATAATAATGCTTCTTTTAAGTTTTAAAAAGGTGTTTGAGTTAATGATTTTGAATACCAGCAGAAGTTTTTCATAGCATCATTGTTGTGTCACAATCCTTTCATCAGTATACATAATGGCAACATTTTAGACCATATAACCAATTAAAGAAAATTAACTCAAACATCTTCTTACTTTTTGCGGCATTTTTATCAATCCATTTTGATAATACAAAAGTAGACTAACCTTATGGCTGCGTAATAACTCAAAAGGAGGAATGTGTAACACAAAATGACGGTTATGCAGGTTGCATAAAAATTCATTTCTAATGAGTCAGTAAATAAAGTACAACCTGAAGTATAATAGCTAATTCTTATCCTACTGTTTAATTTGCAAGTACTTGTTTTTAATACTGTCCAATCCCGACATACTCTGAAAGTAAGTTATGCATTTTCGTAAAAACGTTTCTTTTTTACCCACTTTTGTATCATATGAGCTCCGGGCAACAAGCCGAAATTTGTTCTTTGATTTAACAATAAAATCTTTTTAAAATGACAAAGACAATTTTTATTACCGGAGCTTCACGTGGATTAGGGCGCATCTGGGCAGAAGCTTTTCTGAAACGCGGCGACCAGGTAGTGGTGGCGGTAAGAAATCCGGATGCTTTAAATGCACTGGCGAGTGAATATCCTACAAATTTGCTGGTGCTGCAACTTGATGTCACAGATAAAAATGCTTGCTTTGAAGCAGTAGCCAAAGCAAAGGCGCATTTCGGCGTAATTGATGTGCTGATCAACAATGCCGGTTACGGCCATATGGGCACAATCGAAGAACTGGAGGAGCAAGAGATCAGGACACAGATAGAGACAAACGTGTTTGGTTTACTATGGGTCACTCAAGCCATTATACCAGTCATGCGTGAACAGAAGTTTGGTCACATCATCCAGGTCTCAAGCGCTTTGGGTGTGATAGCATTGCCTACTATGGGTATATACAGTGCCTCGAAATTTGCTGTTGAAGGTATCAGCGAGTCATTGGCTGCAGAAGTAAGCGGCTTCGGAATTAAAGTAACCCTATTGGAGCCAAACGGATATTTGACTGAATTCAGTACGTCATCCGGTGCACAAAGCAAAGAAATAGCTTTGTATGATAATGTACGTACAGCCCTTCACGCTGCTAACAAACCTGAAGATTGGGGAGTGCCGGAAGCTACGGTAGATGCGGTGCTTAAACTGGTTGATACGGATAGTCCTCCTTTAAGATTGATCTTAGGTAAGGCTGGTTTACAGTGGATAAAATACGCTTATGATGAACGTATGAAAACCTGGGAAGATTGGCAAAATGTTTCTGAGGCAGCACACGGAAAATAAAAGCATACACTGGCAAAATCCGGGCAATCGGGTTTTGCTCTTTCTAACAACTTAATTTATGACTCATTTCGAAACTATCAGCGACTTTAATCAAGCTATTGGGAAAGGTCGCCCCGAACACCCATTATTCAGTATTTCATACGGTATTGGAAGTGACTGCACAGCCAACGATGTTGAATTCTCTGCGGACTTTTATATCATCGGTTTCAAAACACTCAAATCCGGAAGCATAGGATACGGTAAAACAAAGTACGACCATGACCTGGGAAAAATGTCCTTTATGAAGCCACGGCAAACTATTGCATTCAGAGATGTTCGCCTGGAAGAATCCTGCTTCCTCATACTTGTTCATGAAGACTTTTTATCGGGAACCACCCTACACCATGAAATAAAGAAATACCATTACTTCGATTATGATGTTAACGAGGCCCTGCATCTTTCACCCAGTGAAGAAGAAACTATCTGGAGCCTTGTGCAAACCATACACAAGGAATACCACAATAATACAGATGACTATAGTAAAACAATTATACTAAGTCACCTGGATACCTTGCTTAAATATGCACAACGTTTTTACAAAAGACAGTTTATTAACCGGGCAGAAATAACGGGAATAATAGCAACCAGATTTAGTGCCATGCTTGCTTCTTATTTTGAAGATAAAAAGGTGGAAGAGTTTGGTCTGCCAACGGTAAATTACCTCGCACAAAAGCTGAATATATCCTCCCGTTATTTAAGTGATCTGCTTAAGCAGGAAACCGGCAAGACTGCTTTGGAACTCATTCATCTTTATTTAATTTCTGAGGCTAAAAATTTACTGAAAGAAGGTAAACTGAATATTGCCGAAATCTCTTTCTCGCTGGGTTTTGAAAATGCCAACTATTTCTCCCGGTTGTTTAAGAAGGAAGTTGGAATTGCGCCAAATAAATTCAAAGACTATTTACTAAATTAGAATTAAGAAGTATTGTATTGTCTATTGCAAGTTAGTTGCTTTCTTATATGTTGATGTCTGACTACTGCAACACGGGTTATGTACTCAGTCAATCCTTTGGTACTTATAATTAGTCGTCCCTCAAAAAGTCGATTTTGCTTTTAGGGCAATAAAATTCCAGTAAGCTGCTGCAATATATCTGCAGATGAGTAACCAGCGTCTGATTGCCTCTGTACACCAGAGGATCATCGCTC
>JBDSAA010000110.1:0-3064 GCA_039922375.1 Ferruginibacter sp. | reverse complement strand
TTATGACTGACTTAACCGGAGACTTTAACAAAGTTGTAATGGTAACAAAATACGACAGCCTTGCTGCCTACGAAGAAAGCTTTAAAAAATACATGCATGACAGTGAAGAAATGAAAAAGATGAAAGAGAAAATGCAAGGCTACCACGAAATGTATTTAACAGGTTCAAGGGAGATTTACCAGGTTTGGTAAATACTCATTCACTTTCTTCCTACCCTTCCGCCCAGGCGCAGGAAGGGGCTCATGCAATGGGGATGATGGGCTTCTGTGCCCTGCAGTTAATTAGTTTTTGAATACCTGGCAACTACGGCTAAACGAATACAACAGCGCTAACGGCTCCTAAAATACTCCCGCAATTTCAAAGATTTTTATTTTAATCGGGCAACACCAACAAAGGCGAGCGTTCCGCAAAAGCAATAAAAAGAAAGACACCTTGTACCATCCGTTCATAATTATTATGATGAAAAACTCCTATGTTGGAGAATATTATTTTGAATCAACATAACCTGTCGGCCTGCTGTAAAGGAAACAACATGAGGCCTGGTGGGCGGGGCGATTCGGAAAATTAATTAAAAAGGTATTGGTTTTACAAATTGCCGGTAATAATCAACATCAATAAGGCGTATGTCTTTTGGTGTTAACTTTTTATAGGTTTCCAATCCGCTTTTTAATGCATATTGAAACTGGCCCATATAAGCTTTTGTTTTTTCGGCAGGGGTTTTTGCCTTATCAATTAAGGTTGATTCAGAAAGTAAAGTAGTTTCCAGATATGCGATATTTTTTTTTGTTTTATCTGTATAATATCCTAAAAAACAATGCCCCGGAACCAAAACAAGTACACTAGATATCCCAATTTTTCTTAGTATAGAAGCAAAAACAATAGTTCCATCTACACAATTTGCCTGGCTGGTTTTTAAAGCATTATCAAAGGTGCGGACAGCCTGGCTATAAATATTGGTGCCTGTTCCTGCGGTTGGTGTTATGCTGCTATATTTAAAGCCACGGTCGTGCAGCACCCTCCATATTGCGGCTACCTGTTTGTGCGTATATTCTTCATTAACCTGGTAACCTGCAATAGCAGATATCATTTTGGTATTCAATGCTTCTTTGAGTATCTTATCAATTTCGGGGTGCTCTTCCTGGATAAAAGCTGTAAATAAAAACCCCATATCAATGTCTTTATATTGATAAATACAATCGTTCACACTTCTGAGCAGTACCGCCATCAACTTCTCTACTTTATTGCCATCCTCGTCATATAACCTGAAATAAAAATTAAGCGGCGTGCTGGCCAGTTGTTTACTAAGTGCATCATACTGCCAGGGAATTTCAGGCATTAAATATATTTCCGTTCCGGCTTGTCCATATAAGACAGCGCCACTTTGTTTATCAAAATATTTCTTGTCAACACATTCAATTTCCCACCTTAATGGAATATTGTCTTTATTGCTGATTATTCTAAAACCAATAGGTCTGCTGATGGCTTCCAGTTCTCCTTGTATCTTTCCTTTATAGGTTGCCATGCTTATTATGGTTGATGGAAACAACTGCCCTTCAAAATATGTTACCGGCTCCCATTTTAAATTAGTGAATTCACCTTTTTTAATTTTTGGTTTTGTGATGTTTTCATTGGGAATATTGGCAGCACCGTCACTTTTGTCGCCTTTAACTACTTTAACCGATTTGCCAAATTCCGCAGATGTTCTTTTAGCTGCATTTACCAATAAGGAGGTACTGTTTAAAAGACTGGTAGCATCCTTTAAAGATTTGTTTAATTTGTCAAGGTTAACTTGAGCATATAAACCATTGATAAAACCAAGTGAAAATAATAGGGTCAGAAATGGCAATTTCCATTTTCTATATAAGCTGTTATTCTTTGCCATGATAGTAAAATTTAAATGATGGAAATACAAAATAATCAGTGGGTTATTATTTTGTAATGAATGGTGTATTCCGAAAGCTAAAATCTTATCCGTTACGTGGCCCGGTTGACAAGCACTTATCTTTTATAAAATGACCGGTAGCCAATACCCGGATTTCGGACAGGGGGTGGTAGTCAGAGATATTGGAAGGTGTATAAACCAATGAGCGGAAAAAATAACTAAAACCCGAATTACAATAAAGTCGTCAGGGGGATGGGATTAGTGGACTGGAGGGGTGTATCTAAGATACTAATAAAATGCCGGAACTTCAAAATTTAAAGTGCTCAAATTAGATGTTCATTGGCACACTAAATTTCAAAGGCACCGGCTCCTGATCAGTGTCCATTTCATACACTTCTGCTTCCGTGGCTGGTACCCGGCCGAACTATTATACTCTCCGAGGTTGCGCATTCACCAGCCTGTAGCGAAATGAGTTATCTTATTAAAAAGGTGCAAGCCAAAGATTTCAAATGCAAAGCCCCAGACTGGAGCAAGATATTGCGATGGAAAATATTTTTTTATAGCAGTTTTATGGGGTACACTTCGATTGTTGGTCAACAAGGCCCAACAACGGCCTCCGGCATAGTTGACTATTTTAATACCTGGCAACTATGGCCAAACGAATACAACAGCACTAACGGCTCCTAAAATAATCCCGCAATTTTAAAGAATTTTTATTTTAACCGGGCAACACGAACAAAGGCGAGAATTCGTGCAGCAACCCGACTGGAAAATCGTTGAATGGATTATTATCATCAACAACAGTAATGGTGTGGTAAAAAGTGAATTGGTGAAAATATTAATTCTCTTTATATCCGGGATCGCTTCCCATAAGCAGCTATGATTTGCATTAAAACTTTATTAATTTAGTAGATACGGCTTTATTATCATCCTACACTTCTAAATTATTACTATGATTATCGTTCATGACATTTTCATTTGCAAGCCCGGTAACGCTTCAAAGTTTGCCAAACTGTTTAAAGAAGCTATGGCTGACAATGGTGAACTCGTTAACATTATGACTGACTTAACCGGAGACTTTAACAAAGTTGTAATGGTAACAAAATACGACAGCCTTGCTGCCTACGAAGAAAGCTTTAAAAAATACATGCATGACAGTGAAGAAATGAAAAAGATGAAAGA
>JBDSAA010000109.1:0-3133 GCA_039922375.1 Ferruginibacter sp. | reverse complement strand
AAAGTGATGAGATGGTTTATTTTGACAACCTGCAGGTATCGAATAACCATGCACGTATCATTGAAGAAAACCACTACTACGCCTATGGGTTGAAGATTGCAGCAATCAGCAGTAAAAAAATGCCTGACGCTGCGGAGGGCCATATTGATAATAAGGACCTTTACAATGACAAAGAACTAATAGATGATGCAGATCTTAACTGGTATGACTATGGGTTTAGAAGTTATGACCCGCAGATTGGTAGGTTCCCGCAGCTAGACCCGCTTACTGACGAATATCCGGAATTGACACCTTATCAATATGCAGGTTGTGAACCGATTGCTAATGTAGATTTAGATGGGCTAGAGCCAGCGCCAGTTCTTACAATTCCCGGAAGAGTTACAATGAGAATAGTGACCTCTCAGGCAGTTGAAACTACCCTAAAAGTAGTTGGGAAAACAGCAAAGGTTGTAGTTATGCAAGCAGCTAAAAATCCTAGCACTTGGACTAAGATATTAGGGTTTGGACTTGCCATTGGGAGTAAAGTATTGGGTGTTGTCGGAGCAGTATTAGACCCTTTACCTGCGGGTCCAGCCGGAAATTGGGAAAACCAATTTGTAAGGCATCCCGAACAACTACGACCTGATTATAATCCCCTCCCATCAATAACTCCAAGTCCAAAACCCAATATAACTAAACCTCCGCAGAAGAAAAAGAGAACTTATATTCAATATGTGTTAGTTGCAGATCAAGACGATGAGTTTGAGCCTGACGTTGAATTTGATATTATGGAAAGGGGCTTTAAAGAGCCGCAAGGTAAAATGAAATTAAAGAGGGATGACGTCTGGAAATATGGAACTACAGTAAATCCAGAAAAAAGATATACACAAAAATGGTTGAAAGAAAAAAGATTGAGAATGGTAAGACAAACTTCTGGAACAAAAGATGAAGTACTCCGAAGAGAGAAAAAGAAAATTCAAGCGTATATCAAAAAATATGGAGTTAGGCCACCAGGGAATAAACAATTAAATTAAACTACAATATATGGAGATCCGAAATTCATCTGATATTTATGAAGATAGCGGTTTAAATCCTTTAATGAGCGAGTTAAAGATTGGTAGAGCGTTTATGAATAATGATTATGGAAATAATAATATCAAACTTTTTTTTGTTATTAACTGCCTTAAAAAGGGAATAAAAGAGAGAAGGGCCAAATTGGAAAGTAAAACACAAACTTTATATTGGGATATTATGCTTGACTATGCAAAGATGAAAAAATTACCTATCGATGAAAAAAAGAAAACTTTAGCAATGATCATTATTCAATCATTTGATATTTTAGATAAATATAAAAAACTTAAAATAGATAAGGACGCAATAAAGAAAGATGCATCACAGTATTTTACCGAACTAGGATGGTTGTGAATTTATAAAAATCTAACAACTTGGATTAAGTCCGTGTTTACAAAAGTTGGCTACTGCAATGAGTGTCAATACACGATTCCCAATGTAATAATTAAGGAGTAAAGAGTACGTACTAGGATAGTAGCTCTTAGATAAAATGAAATTTCCATATAAAAGCGATGATAAAAATGAATAATAATACAGTTGTAATCAGGAATTATTTTCAGATGCTCATACTATTTATAATAACTTTTTCAGCATGTAAAAGTGGTAGTAGTGGCCATTCAGAAAGTAATGCCGCATTACCTTCAACTGAAAAAAACAATGGGATTCAATTTGCATTAAAGTTGATGCCAGGCGCAAAATATTATTACACTACAACCACAGAAACAAACACGAAGGTTGAGGTAAATGATCAGAAAATTAAGACAGAAAATAATGCAACTATTGGGCTGATATATGAAGTATTGCCGGTAACAGGCGACAGTACCGTACTAAAAATAACTTATGATAAGATACATATTGAGTTAACAGACAAGGGTGACAAACAAGTAATGGATGCTGGCAACACGGGAGAAGAACAGAGCACTATGGATAAACTGCTGGGCCTTGTAAAGGGATCATCAGTGTTTATTACACTTGATAAAAAAGGCCGGATAATTAAAACCAGTGGCAGCAAAGAAATTACCGATAAGGTTCTTGGCGGCTTAGGAATGTATGATGACGGGCAGACCAAAATGATGGTGAAGGAACAAATCGGAAAATTAGTTGGTGATGATTTTATTGAAAGCAACATTAGCCAGGGTTTCAACTTTTACCCTGACACGGCAGTAACAGAAGGTCAAAGTTGGAGCAAAAAAAATACGTCGGTAGGAGATATCAAATTGGATGGAGTTACCAGATATACTTTGTCATCCATCGATGATGGGATAGCAACTATATCAATTGACATCCATTCTGCAAACAACGGTACAAATAAGCCAATATTTATGATGGGCCAACAAGTACAGGCTGATCTTTCACAAAAGGCTGATGGATATTTTGAAATAGAAATGGCCACAGGCATGTTAACCCGTGCGAAATCAAAAACTGTAATTCAGGGCACTATACAGGTAATGACAAAGGTGGTACCGGTGGAGATAACCACAAAAAAAAAATTAACCATTAAAAAAATATAAGCAATTTAATTTATTAAGGCGCTCGCACATTTACAAAAGTGTTTCCTGGATTATTGAATCATATCTGACAGTCTGCCCTGTGGTCGTTGAATTAAATTGCCAGGGTGATATTGAGGTTTGAGTGGTGAATAAAAGGTAATAAACACCGAAAAGAGACTAGTCTTTATAACAAACCCTGAACGCTCATTCATAAAGCTTAAACTGAAGAATGTTAAAGTTACAAAGCAATAAAAATTAGATTATGGTGTTGATAAACAGCAGGCGGTTACTGTTGATTTGGATATGGTTTTTCGTGAGCACATCAGGCGTTGTTGCGCAAAGTTCATATTACGACATATTGCCTATAAACGGAAACACCAGTTTTTCTTACAATCAAACGCCGGAAACCCTAACGTCCCTGGTTGCTGGTATCACCGGAGTAAGCTTTCAATGGCAATCAAGTCCCTTGCCTTTAAGCGGCTTTAACGATATTGCCGGGGCCACTTTACAAACGTATTCATTTCCCGGAGCCCTTTCCAACACGATGTTTTACAGGAGGCTAACCACCAATGCACAAAACGTTACTTATACAT
>JBDSAA010000108.1:0-21045 GCA_039922375.1 Ferruginibacter sp. | reverse complement strand
CAAAAGACGGACGCAAAAATGAAGCCTTTCATTGATGCGCTGATGAAAAAAATGACGATGGATGAAAAAATAGGGCAACTGAATTTACCAGGCTCAGGGGATATTGTGACGGGCCAGGCTTCCAATTCTGACATAGGGAAAAAAATACGGGAAGGCAATGTTGGAGGTTTGTTCAACATTAAATCGGTTGAGAAAATACGTGCCGTACAAAAGGTAGCTGTGGAAGAAAGCAGATTGAAAATTCCAATGCTGTTTGGCATGGATGTCATTCACGGATACGAAACAGTGTTTCCTATTCCCCTCGGTTTATCGTGTACTTGGGATATGAAAGCAGTGGAACGCAGTGCACAGATTGCGGCCATGGAAGCAAGTGCCGATGGCATCAACTGGACCTTTAGCCCCATGGTGGATATAGCCCGGGACCCACGCTGGGGACGTATTGCAGAGGGCTCAGGGGAGGATGTCTACCTCGGATCGCAGATAGCCAATGCAATGGTGAAGGGATACCAGGGTTATGATCTTTCTAAAAATAATACTATCATGGCTTGCGTAAAACATTTTGCCATGTATGGTGCTGCAGAAGCTGGGCGGGACTATAATACCACGGATATGAGCCGGGTAAGAATGTTCAATGAATATCTGCCTCCCTACAAAGCTGCGGTGGATGCAGGCGCAGGAAGCGTAATGGCATCCTTCAATGAAGTGGATGGTATTCCGGCGACAGGCAATAAATATTTAATGACCGATTTGCTGCGTAAGCAATGGGGCTTTAAAGGATTTGTGGTGACAGACTATACCGGCATCAATGAAATGATCGATCACGGTATGGGCGATCTTAAAACGGTTTCAAAGATGGCTTTAACTGCGGGCATTGATATGGACATGGTGGGAGAAGGATTTTTAACCACGTTAAAAAAATCATTGCAGGAAGGGAGGGTGACTATTGCGCAAGTCGATGCTGCCTGCCGCCGCATACTGGAGGCTAAATACAAACTTGGTTTGTTTGAAGACCCTTACCGTTACTGCGATGCCAACAGGGCAAAGACAGAAATTTTTACAGATGCAAGTCGAAGAACGGCGCAGGAAATAGCGGCGCAAAGTTTTGTGTTGTTAAAAAACAAAGGCAACGTGTTACCATTAAAAAAGACAGGCACCATTGCACTCATCGGGCCGTTGGCAGATGCGAAAGAAAACATGCCGGGGACCTGGAGCGTAGCGGCTGATTTTTCGAAAGCAATCTCGGTGCTTGCAGGGTTGCAAACCGCAGTTGGCAACAATGCAAAAATATTATTTGCAAGGGGAAGTAACCTCGATGCAGACACTGTATTTGAGCAAAGAGCCGGTATGTTTGGTAAAGCGTTTAAGCGTGACCGTCGCACTGCCGCCGAAATAATTGATGAGGCACTTGCGGTGGCCAATCAAAGTGATGTGATTGTAGCAGCGCTGGGCGAGTCTGCCGAGATGAGTGGCGAAAGCAGCAGCAGAAGCGATATTGAAATTCCACAGGCGCAGCAGGACCTGTTAATGGCCTTGCTGAAAACGGGCAAGCCGGTTGTACTCGTTTTATTTACCGGCAGGCCGCTTGCGTTGAAATGGGAGCAGGAAAATGTACCGGCAATATTAAACGTATGGTTTGGTGGATCAGAAGCCGGCAGCGCTATTGCTGATGTATTGTTTGGGGATGTAAATCCTTCAGGCAAACTGAGTACTACCTTTCCACAAAATATTGGACAAGTGCCGATCTATTACAACCATAAAAGTACGGGCCGTCCATTGGCAGAAGGTAAATGGTTTCAGAAATTCAGGTCCAACTATTTAGATGTGTCCAATGAGCCGCTTTATCCTTTTGGATTTGGACTGAGTTATACCAATTTTACATACAGTGCAGTGCAGCTAAGCCGTACATCAATAAGTTCAACCGGAACACTAACGGCCAGCGTTACAGTAACCAATAGCGGAACCGTTGCGGGCAAAGAAGTAGTGCAGCTATACATCCGTGATATGGTAGGCAGCAGCACACGCCCCGTAAAGGAATTGAAGGGATTTCAAAAGATAGAATTAAAAGCAGGCGAATCTAAAAAGGTAAGCTTTTCCATCTCTGTAAACGACTTGAAATTTTACAATTATGATCTGAAATATGTTGCCGAACCAGGAGACTTCAAAATTTTTATAGGAGGGAATAGCAGGGATGTAAAGGAGGCGGGTTTTAAATTGTTGTAGATGGTGAAAGTGAATCAATGAGGTATACCTGACCGATAGTAGCTACCAAATCTAAAAATAAATTAATTACTCTTTCTAATTCATTCTCTGTTTTAAATTCTAAGCTTCGCCTCCGCAGCCGGCGGGGCTGCGTAACTGGAACGCCGCTACTTTTGCTTCTTTCAAAAATATTGCTTCGCAATTTTTGAATTCCGGCCTTGCCGGAACCGAACCAAAAGAGGCGTCTTATCCAGTTACTGTTTTAAACTCGAGACATAAATCATAGAGTTCATCTTTACTGTTGTTGATGAGATTTCTTTAATCATTTTACCGTATCAGCGGGCTGTTACGGCCTCAAAAAAATAGCGTTAAGAAAATTTATAAGGCTGGCGTTAAAAAATGAAATAATGTTACTAGAGCCCGGCTTTGCTGTTAGTTCGTAAGTCGCACAAAAGTTCATTTTAATTCAACAGATCGAACTTAATTTCATTTTAGCCAGGCTTATAAATTTTTAGCTATTTTTTTGCAGCCTTGATTTTTTTTGTTTCTTTTTTGTATCAAGACAAAAAAGAAAACTGGGTCTGCCTGACAAGTAACTACTTATCTTTTAATCGCCTTTCTAATTCAGTGCAGTGCATCTAATAAATTCTACTAACAATTTAGAACCTGCAAAAATGAGCTGGCCGAAGACGGTGTTCAACAAAAGTTCGCTGAGGCAGCCTTGCCTAAAAAAGGAATAAGGTTAGAAAAAGATTGCGTTGAATGTAAACTATTTAAACACGAAACTTTCTTAGTTTCGCCTTGTTTTATCTTCTAAAATCTACGCATGAAAATAAAATATAGCCTCCTGCCAGTATTCCTTTTTTGTGCGCTTCACACCGCTGCACAAAAAAAAATAAGCATCCTGCAGGTTCCCGGCATCAATCAATTTTGTTCCATCAATGAGAAAGGGATTTCGGTGTTACCTAGTGGCAGGCTGCTTACACCGGCAGGAAATTTAATCCGCATAACAAATGATCCATTTGGCATGGCTGTTTCTCCCGATGGCAAAAAAGCAGTAACCCTGCACAACGGCGTTTTTACGATCATCGATCTCGCAACATTAAAGCATACAAGGGTTCCGGGATATAATAACAAACTTAATTCGCCATTGGCGCATGAGCCATTGAATGAAAGCCCTTTCAAGACGAATTCCGCTATCAATAAATTACTTCCTTCTGCTTTAACACATGGTTCGTTCCTCGGGATTGCATTTGCGCCTGATTCCAGAACCATTTACTTAAGCAGTGGTGACAACGGGGCAGTAATTGTATACGATATTGAAAAGTTCCAGAGAATCGATTCCATTTCTTTAAATGCGAAAGTGGGCGGTACCGATTTTGATGACAGCTTCACTTCCGATCTTTTGTTCAATGAAAATAAAAATGAATTGCTGATACTTGACCGGGGCAATTTCCGGCTGGTGAGATATGATATTGCCAATAAAAAGATCACGGCCTCCATACCTGCGGGCCGTCAGCCATTTGGCCTTGCAATAAGTCCCGATCAAAAAACTGCCTTTGTTGCCAACGTGGGCATGTACGCCTACCCGCTGGTGAAGGGGATGACCAGACAAAATTATGATTCAATTATGATTCCCCATCATCCTTATGGCGATAACACAATAGAATCAAAAGAAGGAACCGTGGTCGAAGGTAAAGCGATTCCGGGAGTAGGTAGTCCGCATTCGCCGGAAGCGATGAGTGTATTTATCATCGACCTCAATACCAATACGGTGACGCATAAATTAAAAACGGGCCACCAGTTGGGAACAATGATTGAGGAAGCAGAAGTGGTAGGAGGGGCGAGCCCAAATTCAATCGCTGTTGGCAAACAGTTCGCTTATGTTTCCAATGCTACCAACGATAATATTTCCATCATTGATCATAAGAGCCATCAATTGTTGGGTCATATCCCCATAAAAGTTGATAAGCGTATAGATAAGTTCCGTGGGCTTTTACCATTTGGAATTACCCTTAGCAAAGATGAAAAAACATTGTACGTGGCGTTGCTTGGCTTTAATGCAGTAGCAGTAATTGATGTACAAACAAAAATCACCAAAGGGCTGATACCAACAGGCTGGGGCCCCACAAGGGTTCAGTTGTCGAAAGATGAAAAAGAAATTTATATCATTACCTGCCGTGGATTAGGGGCAGGGCCCAATGGGGGTAAAGGCTTTGTAGCACCCCCGCAGGGTACATACATTGGCGATATACAACTGGGGAGTTTTCAAAAAGTAATAACTCCTGGCGTTACCAAATTAGCGGCTTACACGAAGCAGGCCATCAATAATACTTTTACAGCGGGCCTTGTAAATGATTTGGCTAAAAACCCATTGCCCGCATTGCCTGGCTCACATCCCAGCCCGATAAAATACGTGGTGTATATCACCAAAGAAAACCGTACGTATGATGAAGTATTCGGTCAATTAAGAAATGCAAAAGGAGATAGTACACTGGCAAGGTTTGGAGTAAACTGTGAATATACCGTAGCCGATTCTTTGAAAAGAAAGTTTCCCCATTTACGGGTTTCGCCCAATCATCATAAAATTGCAAAGCAATTTTCTTTCAGTGACAATTTTTACTGCGACAGCGATGCCTCTATTCATGGCCACCATTGGATGGTGGGTGTGATTCCTAATGAGTGGGTGGAAGCTAATTCGAGTGTAGATAAAACGGCTAAAATTTTTTCCAAAGCACCGGGCCGCAGGTTTCCGGGGTCTACGGGAAGCATGGACCCCGAGGACTATGCAGAGACAGGCGGGCTGTGGGAAGCATTGGAAAGAAAAAAAGTATCCTTCTATAATTTTGGCGAAGCCAATGAAACCGCACACGTAAGGGAAGACTGGAGCGATACCGCTACCGGTGCGGCACATGCGGTGATGGTTCCTATGCAGAATGCCTTGTTCACACGAACCAGCCACAATTATGCAGGTTACAATACCAATATCCCCGACCAGTTTAGGATGAACCAGTTTGAAGAAGAATTTACCAGCAAGTGGATAAAAGGTAAGCTGCCCATTCCGTCCTTAATAACGGTACAGATTCCTAACGATCATACCGCCGGTGCAAGGCCGGATGACGGCTATTAT
Organism: Ferruginibacter sp.; assembly: GCA_039922375.1. Taxonomy (GTDB): domain Bacteria; phylum Bacteroidota; class Bacteroidia; order Chitinophagales; family Chitinophagaceae; genus Ferruginibacter. The sequence goes on along the minus strand of JBDSAA010000108.1, from coordinate 15,716 downwards.
TTCCCACATTCTTTTATGGCTGATAATGACCTGGCGACCGGCAGGATTTTGCACTTTCTTTCCCGTACAAAGTATTGGAAAAATATGCTGGTAATTATCACCGAGGATGATCCCCAGGGTGGCGTCGATCACATCGATGCGCATCGCAGCATTTTAATGATGGCAGGCCCGTATGTGAAGAAGGGATATGTAAGCCACACCCATGCAAACTTTGGATCTATCCTAAAAACCATCTATAATATTTTGGGTGTGCCTTATGTAAATCAATATGACGTAACTGCCTCTTTATTGCAGGACTTCTTTACAGCCACGCCAGATTATAAACCTTACACACTGGAGCGGCATGATGAACGCATCTTCGACGTGGACAAAGCAATGAAAAAGTATAACCGGAAAATTGATTGGCGAAAAATAATGAAAGGTCCTGAAATGGACGATGTAAATGATATGAGGGCCGATCATTACAACCAGCAAAAACAAACTATTAGTAACACTTATAAATGAACATTGTGATTAAAAAAATAATTGCCCTTTTTCCAAACTTGCTGTTTGCTTCTTTGCTTTTCGCACAGAGTGAAGTAAACCAGGCAGGTGATCGGGGGACAGAATGGGTAGACTCTGTAAATAATTTGAGGGAGGTAACTATCACTGCTACCCGAAAGAATGCTGCGTTGCTATCCGTTCCATATTCGGTTGCGGTTTTGAGCAATAAAGAAATAACCGCATTTCAATACCGTACTACGCCGGAAGCATTGACGGGCACGGCCGGAGTGTTTGTTCAAAAAACAAATCATGGCGGCGGGTCACCTTTTGTGCGTGGGTTAACGGGTAACCAGACTTTGTTATTAATGGATGGTATCCGCCTTAACAATGCAACCTATCGCTATGGGCCTAATCAGTACTACAATACCATCGATGCAGCAACGATTTCAAAGATAGAAGTGGCAAGGGGAACAGGTTCTGTGCAATATGGGTCAGATGCGCTGGGTGGGGTGGTGCAGATACTTACTAAAGACCCAACCTTTAGCAAAGACAAAGCCCTGCATGCGACCGTAAGAGGTAAAGCAGCTACACAGGATATGGAATACAGCGGTAGGGCAGCAATTGAATACCAGTCGGACAAACTGGCCTTGCTGGCTGGCTATAGTAACAAAACCTTCGGTGATCTGATAGGCGGCGATACCACCGGCAGGCAATCTCCGTCGGGTTATAAGGAACAGTCCTTTGATTTTAAATTGAAGTATAAATTAAGCGGCAACGCTATCATCACTGTGGCACATCAATGGCTCCGCCAAAAGGATGTACCGCTTTATCACAGGGTAAAACTGGAGAACTATGCGTACTATTTTTTTGAACCGCAGCAGCGCCGGTTGAGTTATGCTAAACTGGAAATGACTACCACAAATAAATGGATGCAAAAGATCACCTGGATCACATCTTTGCAAAAGAGCATCGAAGGCAGAGACTATCACCGCAACGGCAATGCAAATAAATTTTTGGAAGAAGATAGAGTAAGAACATGGGGCAATGTGGCAGACATATATTCAGCTATGTCAAAAAACTGGACTGCCAACACTGGTATTGAATATTACCATGACAAGGTGAATAGCAGGAAACAACAAATAGCTATTGCAGCTAATCAATCCGTGACGCAACGTGGGCTGTATCCCGACAATGCCACCAGTGGAAACTTTTCGATATACAGTTTACATCATTTTACTACAGGCAAATTTAAAATTGAAGCCGGGCTTCGGTACAATAGTTTCTCCATTCGGATACCTGACACCGTTACCACCGCATTGAAATTAGGTGATATAACGGTGAAGCCATCCTCACTTGTTACCAACCTTGCTTTGCTTTATCATATCGGCCAGCATCAAAATGTATACGCGTCGTTTAGTACCGGTTACAGGGCTCCCAATATCGATGATTTGGGTACACTGGGGCTGGTTGATTTCCGCTATGAAGTACCAGCTTATCAGCTCAAGCCTGAGAAGACCTACAACACAGAGATCGGTTACCGTATCAGCAACCAGCATATACAATCTTCAGCAGCATTTTTTTATATGCACCTGGCAGATCTCATCACAAGGGTGCAGGTGCCCAACAGCCAGGTGGGTGGCTACAATGTGTACATGAAAGAAAATAGCCAGCGGTCTTATATCCGTGGTGCAGAACTTACATTCAATTACCAGCTTACAAATGCTTTTGCTATAAAAACAAATGCAACTTACACCTATGGACAAAACTTATCCGGCAATGAGCCTATGCGCAGGATACCACCCTTGAATGGACGCTTATTATTTGATTACAGCCAAAAGAAATGGGGTATAAGCGCTGAACATTTATTTGCCGGCAAGCAAAGCCGCCTTGCAAAAGGTGATAAAGATGATAACCGTATTCCCATGGGCGGTACACCCGGTTGGTATGTAATGAACATGTACGGAAGTTATACCCTGAAAAATATCGGCCTTTACCTGGCTTTTCAAAACATCTTCAATAAAGATTACCGTACGCACGGCAGTGGTATCAACGGAGCAGGCCGCATTGCCTCGTTGATGATCGAGGTAAGTTTATAGCTTCTTATTCTACTTGTTCTCGTAATTAAATTATTTGTTTACGAACATTTGTCCTTTTGTGAGCATCCTTGTGTCACTCACTTATACTTTTCCAGCAATGAGGAACAATGAACCGCAGCCTTCAACTATGGGCTATATTAAAAACCATTGTTGTCTTTGTTGTTTTAGTATGCAATTGATCTTTAGAAAATTGGTGAAAAAGTTCCACTATTGTACAGGCTGATCTTCAAATAGTAATTAGTAATAGGATGTTTGTTTAATTATTACGGGCATCCGTCAATTTGGTGATAAACAAACATTTCAGGCATTCCATTTGTAATAAGATTTATAAAACTAGACGTTATGAAAATTATTATTTCCACTTTTCTGCTTGGAATGGCATTGTCTTCCAACGCACAATTTCACAAATCGGATAAGGTTGTCCCCATGTTTACACATGGTTTCGGCGGCAGCTTTCAACAATTTGATGGCTTGAATAGCCGGGTTGCAAATTTATCCCAGTTTAAACAGTTAAAAGATTATACTGCCACGTTGGGGCTTGGATGGCTAAAAGACCATAACCATGTTATTTCCTCAGGAAGCATAACACTCGGTAGCAGCATGAGTGGCGACCGCGATGAAAAAAGCAGTACCATCCGGTATGCGGCCATCAATGCAGACCTGGGCTATGATGTTGTCAAGAGTGAAAAAGTGATGTTTTATCCCTTTGTAGGACTCGGGTTTCAGCATTACCAGGCAATATTTTTCAAGGACAATTCTGCTGTTCCTTTTGACGATGTCTTGCAGTCGTCCACTACTAAAAACACCATCAGTTCTGTGAGATTTAACAATTCGTTTTTTGTCTATCGTGCAGGTCTCGGGTTCTCCGTTCAGCCTCCTAAATGTCCCGGCAGTTCTATCGGAATCCAGGCAGGGTATGCAGGCAGTTTCAAAGACCAGGCATGGAAAAGCAATGAGAACCAGGCGTTGGGGAATGCACCGAAAGATAAGATCGGGCAGGTTTTTGCGAATATCGTGTTTATCTCTACGCCAAAATTTATGAACGGGAAGAAGTAGTTTTTTATGCCTGGGGGAATGCCGCTAAATGATCTGTAGTTATGCAGAACATTTAGCGGCTTTTTCTTTTAGGTATTAACCCGCGGCTTTAGTCACCTCGTCAAAAGTTTACACCTTTAAAAAAGGGTGTAAACTTTTGACTCGCAGGCTAAGGGTAAAACATGTTGTATAAAATGGACCGATCCTTCGGATCTCAATTCAACTTTATTTGATCAACAATGGGTTTCAACCCCTTGACCAATGCCCCACAAATAAGAGAACCGTTAGGTTCGGCACATATAAAGAATAGTGGATGATAATTATTAAATAAACCTAAAAAATCAAATTATTTTATAACTCCCCCCTGGTCAATCCAGCAGCGGATCATGTCCCGTTCTTCGGGTGTCATGCCCGTCTTGTTGTTCTGCGGCATCGTTTTCGTGACTGCTACGCGTTGCATGATTTTGTCTTTCATTTTTACAATATCCTGCGGTGTGTCGTACACTACACCGTTGGGCGGGGCAGTGTAAACTTCGTCCGTAGGTTTGGTTGAATGGCAGCTAATGCACCGCTCGTTGATGATAGCATTTACCTGAGTAAAGCTTACTGTTTTATTACAGGCGGCGCTGTCTTTTGCCGGTGCTGTGATAAAACAGGCGGCCAATAGTATTATAACGGAAACGGGTAACACCCACACATTGTACTGCCCTTTTTCTTTTAAATTAAGGTAATGTTTTACGCCGGCCGTTCCTAAGGATATTGTGGCGAGAATAGCCCATGGATATTGAAAACCAAAAGTGGTAGGGAAATGATTGCTGATCATCACAAACAGCACCGGAAGCGTAAAATAATTGTTGTGCAGCGAGCGTGCCAATGCGTTTTTTCCCAAGGCGGGATCGGGCAGCCTGCCTTCCTTAGCAGCTTTCACCATTGCCTTTTGTGAAGGGATGATAATGAAGAAAACATTGGCAACCATCAGTGTGCCGATCATGGCGCCAAAATGAATATAGGCAGCACGGGCGCTGAATACATGATGGTAAAAAAATGCAAACCCTGTTGCGATAATAAAGCCAACCAGCGCAAACCATACTCCTTTTTTTACCAATGGTGTCTTACACAACAGGTCATAAATAAACCATGCCGCAACGAACGAACCAATACCAATAGCAATGGCCGCCGATGGGCCGATGTTCAGCACATTGGTATCTATCAGCATGGCCCTTGCATTAAAATAATACACCACAAATAAAAGGCAGAAGCCGGAAAGCCAGGTAAAATAGGCTTCGTACTTAAACCAATGCAAATGTTTTGGAATGGTCTTTGGCGCTACTTTATATTTTTCCAGGTAGTAAAATCCTCCTCCATGTACGGCCCATAAATTACCTGCGAGTTCATCTCTTACATCTTCTGTTCGATTCAATGCATTTTCTAAAAAAACAAAATAGAATGAAGCGCCGATCCACGCAATTCCGAAGGTGATATGCATCAGCCTGATCACGATATTGAGCCATTCCATGAGGTGGCCCTCCCATGGTGTTCCTTTTACAGCATACCAAGTGAAAGCGAGCATCAATATGATCACGAGTACAATGGCGGTGTAAATAAAGCCTTGTGACAATAATATGTTTTCTGTGTATTTGGCGGAAGATTCTTCAGCCGGTGTATTTTTTTTTAATGTATTAAACTGGTACGTCATGATCACCAGCATAAGCAGTACAAAACCCATTACAACATATATTAACGCAGTCAGCATAAACTTTTTACTTCTTAATTTTCCGTTGGTTATGCCGCATATTACCGCAGCTAACTATAACCCAACCCTGACGGCGGTTGAGCAGGGTAACACAGCCCGTTCTATAACGCAATTAAAGTGGCCCATGGCTGTAAAAGTACACGAGGGCGATGCAATAATTTTCATCGTTGAACCACAGCCTGGACCAAAATATTTAAAAACGCATGATAATTCTCTTGTAAGATAGCTAACCTAAGCGCATTAAACATACAGCCGATGATGGCCGCGCCAATGCCGGCTGCACATTGGTAAACTTACAATTTAAAATTTTGTTTTGTATTTTTAAGGAATCATTTAATAACCCCACCTAAATAAAAAAACTTGGTAGTAATTCATAGTAACAGGGTTGTATTGCCAGGTGGCACGCAGGAAGCTTTTGTGGTGGTAGAAAATGGAATAATAACGGACGTAAATACCAGCCTGCCTGACGGCAACGCTTACGAGTTGATCGAATTATATGATCAATTGCTGATGCCGGGCGTGATTGATCCTCATGTACACATCAATGAACCCGGCAGAACTGATTGGGAAGGATTTGATACTGCCACTAAAGCTGCCATCGCAGGCGGCATCACCACAGTGGTGGATATGCCGCTCAATTCATCACCTGTAACTACTACCGTTACTGCATTTGATCAAAAGCTTTCGGCTGCACAAAATAAATTACACACCAATGTTGGCTTTTGGGGCGGCATCATTCCCGGCAATGAAAATGAAATAGAAGGATTGATTGAAAGAGGCGTATTGGGCTTTAAGGCTTTTTTAACCCACTCGGGTATTGATGAATTTCCGAATGCTACAGAGGAGGATCTGCGCAAAGCAATGCCATTAATTGCAAAAAAAGGCCTGCCCTTGCTGGTACATTGCGAACTTACAGACAATGTACAACGCTCAGGTGAAGAGGTAAGATCATACTTCAACTATTTAGGCACTCGCCCAAAAATTTGGGAAGACAATGCAATCGAAATGATGATCAGGCTATGTGAAGAATTCGACTGCAGGGTACATATTGTTCATTTATCTTCGGCTGATTCATTGGAACAAATACAGCGGGCAAAGGAAAAAGGCCTGCCCATAACAGTAGAAACGGGCCAGCATTATGTATACTTTAATGCGGAGCAGATCAATGATGGGGAAACGCAATTTAAATGTGCGCCCCCCATTCGAGAAAAGGAAAACAATGATATGCTTTGGAAAGCTTTACAGAGCAGTATCATTGACCTTGTAGCCACCGATCATTCTCCCTCTACGCCAGCACTGAAGGAACTGGAAAGCGGTGATTTTTTGAAAGCCTGGGGCGGTATAGCTTCGTTACAATTCGCGTTGCCTGTATTATGGACTGCGGCCCGCCAAAGAAATATACCGTTTGATAAAATTGTACAATGGCTATGTGAGCATCCCGCCAAACTGATAGGCAAAAGCAGCAGCAAAGGTAAAATTGAAAAAGGCTATGATGCTGACCTGGTAGCATTGAGCGAGGAAAAAATGTTTTATGTAAAGGAGGATATTATCCAACACAAGCATAAAATAACTCCTTACTTACATGAGCAGTTGTTTGGTGTGATAGAGCAAACCTATGTTGGCGGCGTGAAAGTGTATGATAGCGGAGTGATTGAAAAATTGAATGCGGGGAAAATAATATTGAGCGTTTTTGACGAAATATAAACAGAATACTATGCCTGAATTTGAATTTACAAAGATGATAGATCTTGCCGCGGAAAGATTGGGCGGAAAAGCCTTGCTGTGCAGCGATGATTTTTTTGCTGAAAAAGAAAACCTCCTAAAGCCGGGGAGGGGCATATTTATAGCGGATAAATATACTGACAGGGGCAAATGGATGGATGGCTGGGAATCGAGGAGGAAAAGAGGCCCGGGCCACGATTGGTGCATTATTCAACTGGCTACGCCAGGCAGCATATTCGGAGTGGATATTGATACCAATCATTTTCTTGGCAATCATCCGCCTTTTGCTTCTATCGATGCTTTTAATATAAAAGATACCGACACGGATAATTTTGAAGAGTTGGAATGGATCGAGATTTTACCGCGGTCGCCTTTACAGGCCGGATCACAGAATTTATTTGAAGTAAAAGATCAAAATGTGTACACGCATTTACGGTTGAATATTTTTCCGGATGGGGGCGTGGCCCGGTTAAAGGTATATGGCGAAGTGGTGAAGGATTGGAGTTTGGTGGGTGAAGCCGAAGAGGTGGACCTTGCAGCGGCCTTTAACGGAGCAAGGGCTGTTTTGTGTAATGATATGTTTTTTAGCCATATGGATAACCTGATATTGCCGGGCAGGGGAATAAATATAGGAGATGGCTGGGAAACCAAACGCAACCGCAATCCAGGGAATAAGGATTGGGTGATCGTACGCCTGGCGCACGAAGGTTCTATTCATAGGATAGTAATTGACACAGGGCATTTTAAAGGGAACTACCCCGATAGTTGCATGATAGAAGGATGCCATATTGAAGACGATTCGCCGGTTGACTTTTCCAATGATCAATTGGATTGGCTGGTTATTTTACCACAAGTAAAATTGCAGGCAGATCATGAACATTTTTTCGAAAATGAACTTGCAGCCACCGGGCCTTTTACCCATGTGCGGCTGACAATATTCCCGGATGGAGGTATCAGCAGGATGAGGGTTTTTGGAACACTGGCATTTCGCCAACGATAGAAATATGTATATGTTGAGGTGCCGGTAAATAAGGATTTATTAGTGCAACCACCAATGGTTTTTTTAACAACTAAAAGGGGTATTATAATGGAATGTTTTAAAACAATATTAATACTTTTGTGAATTCAAAAATCATGGATTAGCCTAAATAGTTTATGACCTTTCACGACTTAAATTTATTGCCGAAGGATGAGCTGAAAAAAGAACTTTATAAGTGCTGCGGTTCGGCCAATTGGGTGAGTAAAATGTTGCCGTTTTTTCCAATGGATGATTTGGTAGAGTTATTGGAAGATGCGGAAGAACAATGGTTTGCTTGCACCGAAAACGATTGGAAAGAAGCATTTGGCCACCACCCAAAAATTGGCGATACCAATTCCCTCAAAACAAAATTTGCTGAGACAGCTGAATGGGCCTCCGATGAGCAAAGCGCTGTAAACGCAGCATCAGAGCAGGTAATTGCAGATCTGGCAAAAGCCAACGCAGATTATGAAAAAAAATTCGGCTATATTTTTATTGTATGTGCTTCAGGCAAAACGGCAGTAGAAATGCTGAACATGCTGTTGCAACGTTTATCCAATACCCCTGAAGAAGAAATTGACATTGCCGCTGATGAGCAAAATAAAATCACCTTACTTCGTTTGCAAAAATTGATACCATGAGCCAGATCACCACGCATATACTTGATACCAGTAAAGGCAAACCTGCCTGGGGTGTAGCAGTAGTATTATACGAACGGCTGGCACATGAAGACATTGAAATAGCAAAAGGAACCACTAACAAAGAAGGCAGGCTGATCAATCTGCTGCAGGAAGGTGAAACCCTGGTGCCCGGGATATACAAAATGACTTTTGACATAAAGCATTATTTCAGTTCGGACGATATACATACTTTTTACCCGGTGATAGAAATTACATTTGAAATAAAACAACGGGAGCATTACCATATACCCTTACTGGTAAGCCCTTTTGGATACAGTACTTACCGGGGATGCTAACCTCTGCGACAATTTTCCTGTTTGACCATACCGGGTAGTAAGCACGCCTGTACATTGTCATTTTATTTAAAAGTTTTTCATAATGATACAATGAAAACGAATGCCCTGATTATTTCATTCATTATCTCATCTGTTTTGTCTGCTCAAAATAAGCCGGCCCCCCTCAATACAACCGGGCGGTTGCTGATAGCGGGAGAAATGGAAAAGTCCATAGAAACTGAACTTTTAAATAAATGGTACCCTCAATCAACAGATAGTATTTACGGTGGTTTTTTTGGCACGTACACTTACAATTTTAAACCGGTAGGCCCGCAGGACAAATTCATAGTGAGCCAGGCACGCCACACCTGGACAAATTCAAAGGCATCCCGATTATACCCTGATAAACCTTTTTATATTAAATGTGCTGAAATTGGCTTTCACTTTTTGCGGGATAAAATGTGGGACAAAACATACGGTGGCTTTTACAACTTTGTTGATAGAAAAGGAAATTACAAGCAAAATGCCAGGCCGCCAAAAGATGCCTACGGTAATGCATTTGCTATTTATGCTCTGTCAGCATATTCCAATGCCTCCGGCGATACGGCGGCACTAAACCTTGCGAAAAGAGCATTTTTGTGGCTTGAGAAATATAGTCATGACCCCATACACAAGGGTTATTTTCAGCACCTCAATATAGATGGCAAACGTGTATTAAGAAATGAAACGGTCCCGCTTGGTTCAGACATTGGCTACAAGGACCAAAACTCTTCCATTCATTTATTAGAGGCTTTTACTGAACTGTACACGGTGTGGCCCGATCCCTTAGTACGCCAGCGGTTGGAGGAAATGCTTTACCTGATACGAGATAAGATCACTACAAAAAAAGGCTATCTCACATTGTTCTTTGAATCTGATTGGAAGCCAGTTTCTTTTATAGATTCTTCAAAAGCATTTATACTGAAAAATAAGGTTTTAGATCACGTATCGTTTGGGCATGATGTGGAGACAGCTTACCTGATGCTCGAAGCTTCTCATTTGCTTGGCTTAAAGAATGATACCCTAACAATGAAGATTGCAAAAAAGATGGTTGACCATGCATTAAAAAATGGCTGGGACAGCCGCCTGGGTGGTTTTTATGATGAAGGATATTACTTTAAAGGCAGTGAAAAAATCACCCTGTTATCAAAAGGTAAAAACTGGTGGGCACAGGCTGAAGGGATGAATGCATTGCTGGTAATGGCTGATCTTTTTCCAGGAGATGCCATGCAATATTTCGAGCGGTTTAAGGATCAGTGGCGTTATATTCAACAATATATTATCGACCATCAAAACGGTGACTGGTATGCAGCAGGGCTTGATACTGACCCAGAGGTGGCCACTGCATTAAAAGGGCATATCTGGAAGGCAACTTATCATCAATTTCGGGCGTTGGCCAATTGTATAAAAAATTTGAAAGCTCATCCCGATAATGCGATGAAAGATTAATTGAAACAATATTTACTGCATCTCCTGGCTTTAGCTCCTAAAAATTCCATAATTTGAAAATTAAATAATCATTACACACCCTCCTTAATTATTTCTCACATCGGGATGACAGGAGCATTAAATTCGAACATGAACTTTTCAATCTCAGACCAGGACAAAACAACTTTGCTGGCTCAATTACAATCAGCCAATCTTAAATTTCAAAAAACATATCCCGGTGACAAGCCAGACAGGCAGGCCGTACACACAGTTTATGGTGGCGCCAATCTTTTTAAATCGGACACTACGGTTAAGATGGGTGAAATAGCGCTGCGCAATTTGAAAACCTATGCACCGGATTTTGTTACACTCGCTAATGTGCTTCAACTGGATGGGTATCTGCACCTGCCTCATTTGGAAAGTGATATTGCTGCACTCACTAAAAAGCTGGATGGCATGAGCGAAGCTGACAGGAAAACTGAAGCTGCATGGCTATCCTATTCTGTTTACAATAAGATCATTAAAAAATTAGAAACAGAAGCCATTGAAGATTTCAGGATAGATTTTGAAGATGGATTTGGCAACCGGCCCGACGACGAGGAAGATGCTACTGCCGTGACTGCAGCTACTGAGCTGGCCGCAGGTATGAAGAATAAAACTATTTCGCCGTTCATCGGTATCCGCATAAAACCTTTTACGGAAGACCTTAAGTACAGAGGAGTACGCACACTTGATATATTCCTTACCACTTTATTGCAACAAACAAAGGGTGTATTACCCGATAATTTTGTAGTGATGCTTCCCAAAGTAACCATACCCGAACAGGTGATAACTTTGATTCGGTTGTTTGAAATAATTGAAAAGCAACATAACCTGCTGCCCGGCGCGTTAAAGATGGAAACCATGGTAGAAGCTACGCAGATCATCATGGATGAAGAAGGCCGTAACCCACTCATGCGGATTGTAAGGGCTTCAGAGGGTCGTTTGATTGCGGCCCACTTTGGCACGTATGATTATACTGCCTCGTGCGGCATTACTGCGAAGTATCAAACCATGTCGCACAGCGTTTGCGATTTTGCACACCATGTTACAAAAGTTGCGCTGGGCAATACCGGTATTTTTCTAAGCGATGGTGCGACCAACGTAATTCCCATCGGGCCGCACCGGGGCGATAACCTTAGTTTTAAACAACTCACCGAAAACAGGGAAGCAGTGTATAATGCGTGGAAGACGGGATTTGGCCATACTACCCATTCGCTCATAAATGGATTGTACCAGGGCTGGGACCTTAATCCGGCACAGGTGCCAATGCGTTATGCGGCTACTTACAATTTCTTTTTAAGCAGTTACGATGATGCTGCATTTCGCTTAAAAACATTTGTGGATCGTGCAGCTATTTCCACCCTCACCGGCGATATATTTGACGATGCCGCCACGGGACAAGGATTGCTTAACTTTTTTTTAAAAGCCATGAACTGCGGGGCCATCACAGAGGAAGAAGCGTTGGTAACCGGCCTTACCATTGACGAGATCAGGAGCCGCTCCTTCTACAGGATACTTGAGGGGAGAAGAGGTAAAAAATAGCTATAGTTTAGTTTGGCGAAATCAATAAAAAACGATGAAAATGACAGGTTATTCCGGAACGCCGCTTGCAAAAAAATTAGGTATTAAGGCCGGTTATCGCATTCGTGTAATTAACGCGCCGGAATATTATTTTTCGCTGTTTGAGGATATGCCTGCCAATGTAAACACTGAACAACGATCAGGCCTTAACCTGGTTCATTATTTTTCAACGGGGGCAAAAGCTTTACAAAAAGATCTACCGAAATTGAAAAAAGAAATTGAAGAAAGCGGAATGATCTGGATATCCTGGCCTAAAAAGGCTTCCGGAGTGGCGACAGATATTACAGAAGACACGATAAGATTAATTGCTTTGTCGAATGAATTGGTGGACGTGAAAGTTTGTGCTATAGATGAAATTTGGTCTGGATTAAAATTAGTGATTCCTGTTAAATTCCGCCCTTCTTTGCAATCTAAAAAATAGTCGAACCTTGCCAACCTTTGTCAATGACCTCCTTCCCTTATAAAACAGGATCTCCGTTGGGCTAAGCAATAGCCTGAGTTGAATTCTGAATACCTCATCTTAAAACTTTGACATCATTTTATCACCTTTCATCAGCAATAATTTATGATTCGGCCTAACTCTTTTCTATGATGCCTAAATAAATCTTCTCTTTGTATCAATCCTCTTTTTTACATATTGTTAAAAAATAAAGAAACGAAGGCTTCTTAACCTAAAATTAAATTTTTACCAAAACCTATGATTACGAGAAAGGCAAGAACAGAAGATTTGGAAAGCTTGATTGTATTATTTGATGAATACAGGATATTTTATCAAAAGGACTCCGACATTCCAGGAGCTAGGTTATTTCTTGCCAACCTGATGAATAACAATCAATCGGTAATATTTATTGCTGAGAATAAGGAGAAACAAATGATGGGCTTTGTACAATTGTACCCAATATTTTCTTCTACCCGGATGAAACGTTTATGGCTGCTGAATGACTTATATGTTAACCCGGCCTATAGAAGTAAGGGAGTTTCAATTGCTTTAATAAATGAATGCAAAGATTTATGCCGGAGTACCAATAGCTGTGGTTTGATTTTAGAAACAGCAAAGGATAATGTTGTTGGCAATAATTTGTACGCCAGAACTGGTTTTGTGCGGGATGAAGCTCATAACTATTATGAATGGGATATTGAACCAACATCTTCTTAACACATCAAAAATACTATTATGCCATCACCCGTGATCACAGTGCAGTCGCTGGCTTGTATTGATGTACAGATTTTGAGGAATTGCTTTAATACAGCCTTCAAAAATTACTATACCCCTATCCAGTTTAACAGGAACGAATTTGCAGATAAGTTGATGACGGAAGCCATCGACCTTAAATTATCGTTTGGTATTTTTGATGGTGATCAACTGGTAGGTTTTATATTGAATGGCATTGACCAGGCAGGCGCCCAAAAAGTGGCTTATAATACCGCCAGTGGTATACTGCCGGAATACAGGGGCAATAAACTTTCTTATCTTCTTTATGAACACAGTATTCAACAGCTAAAAGAGTCAGGAGTCGACAGGATTATACTGGAAGTGATCGAACAAAATGTTCCGGCGATTAAGATCTATCAGCACTTTGGCTTTACACTTACGCGAAAATTAAACAGTTACGTGGGTAAGCCTGTACTTCGTGAACAGGTGCCCATCGAAATACAAACACTACCATCGCCAGATTGGGAACTCATCAAAAAAAATTGCGAATGGAAACCTTCGTGGCAATACGGTACCAACTGTATAAAAAGGGCGCAATCCAGTTACACATTGCAGGTAGCAAGCAGTAACAAGCAACCGGTGGCATACTGCATTTCCAATTTCAATACAGGCACAGTCGCACATTTTGGCTGCAACGAGATTGAGTATAAAGAAAAATACCTTTCTGCATTATTTATGCAGGTAAATGGTGTACACAATAATCATAGTACCAAGGTGATCAATGTAGATACCAATGCCTTATATGCCAACACTTTTCTACTCTCTATTGGCCTGTCACGCTTTTTTACTTCCTGCGAAATGGACCTGGTACTATAAAAATGTTTTCCTTTTTTAACAAACCTTTTTTTGTTTTAAACTATCGCTATAAACAAAGGCAGTACCAGACTGTTATTATTTGTGGTTAGCTTCTTCAATATTTTATCTATCACACTTTGGCCTGCCCATCTACATTTACTGTCGGTATGCTGGTATATTAGTTAAAAATGTATGTAAAACCCAATTGAAGTAAGTGATGACTATCCAAACCATTGGCACGGGCATTAGCCGTGCCTTTTTTCTGCGGTCGAATATACACAGGCTTATGCGGCTTTGGATTAAACGCTGGTTGGGATGCTGGTGGTAACAGTTTTTCTTGTGCCGCTCGATTTTTCAGTAATATTAACAAGTTATGAAATTGATAAGGCCGGAAGGTTCTTTGACTTTTTGAGCTTTTAAATGTCAACTTCACCCACTAAAAACACACTACCGCAAACAATTACCAGGTCATTGTTTTTGGCTTGCTGCTTTGCAGACATAATTGCTTCATTTACATTGTCAAAAGTATTTCCCGACAAACCATATGCGGCCGCGTCAGTCTGCAGGTCGATAGCTGAAAGGGCACGGGGTATATGGGCATTGGTGAAATAATAACTGGCATCCACAGGTAACAGGGAAAGCACTTTTGAAACCTCTTTATCTTTAACCATTCCGATTACAAAATGTAGTCTTTTTTTTGCAGGCTCTTCAGTTGCCTGTTGCTGATAGTTTATTGCTTGTTCCAACACCTGCTTCATGCCATCTTCATTGTGCGCCACATCCAATACAGTCAATGGGCTTTCGGATATTACGTCCCACCTGCCTTGAAGCCCGGTTAATTTTTTTACATTGGCAAGGGCAAACTTTTCAATTTTATTTTTTATTACCAGCCCTTTGTGAATCAATATACCTTCGGAACATAACACCGTCCGTAGGTTTTTTGTTTGATACAGCCCGTTCAAGTCGAGTGAAAAACTTTCTGTTATATTGTGTACTAAACTTTTTACATCACAAGCTAATTGCCGGGTGCCAGCCTTGATATTGCTAAGAGCATATTCATCTTGAGCAAAATGGATTGGTGCATTACATTCCTCTGCCTTGCCAACGAATATCGCCTTTGTTTCGGGAAGGTATTCCCCGATCACCACGGGTACATTTTGCTTAATAATGCCTGCTTTTTCGTAAGCGATTTTCTCCAGCGTATCGCCTAAAATATTCATATGGTCGTAACCGATATTGGTGATGATCGATAGGATAGGGGTAATGACATTGGTACTGTCCAACCTTCCTCCAAGGCCGGTTTCAATCACAGCAATATCTATCTGCTGCTGCGCAAAATATTCAAATACCATTGCCACTGTTAACTCAAAAAAGGAGGGCTGAATTTCTTCCGATAACTTTTTAGTACGCTCTACAAATTCAACCACAAATTCTTTACTCACCATTTCGCCATTTATCCGGATCCTTTCCCTAAAGTCTTTTAGATGGGGAGAAGTGTACAAACCCGTTTTATAACCTGCCTGTTGCAATATAGCAGCCAGCATATGGCTTGTACT
>JBDSAA010000107.1:0-37220 GCA_039922375.1 Ferruginibacter sp. | reverse complement strand
TCGTAATCATTTTCAAATTTTGCAATCACATCATTACTGCTGACCAGCCTCATTAATACAAAAATATTTTCTATATAATCCGGCTTGGGGGAATTTAGCTCCGTTGGGCCGCCATCTGTTTTTGCCTTCATCACTTTTTTTCTTATCACTTCATCTTCGTCAGCCAAAAAAAGCGTAGCCATCTGGTTGATGCTTTTGCTCATTTTGCCCGTTCCATCAAGGCTGGGAACTTTTACCAAACTTTCGTTATAATTAAAGGCGTGCGGCTCCGGAAATACTTCTCCATATCGGTGATTGAAACGGTTAGCAAAATTCCTGGCCATTTCCAAATGCTGCTCCTGATCTTTCCCCACTGGTACATAACGGGCCCGATGTAAAATTATATCCGCAGTTTGCAATACCGGGTAAGTTAACAAACCAGCGTTTATATTCCCCGGGTGCTGCTTAATTTTATCTTTAAATGTTACCGTTTTTTCCAGCTCGCCAATGTATGCAAGCATGTTGAGGTATAAGTACAATTCCGATGTTTCATGCACCTGGCTCTGGCAGTACAAGGCTACTTTATCAGGGTCTAATCCACACGCAATATTCTCGGCCAATACCCGATGAACATTCATTTTAAGTTCTTTTGTATCCGGATGGGTAGTAAGGGAATGCAGATCAGCCACCATAAAATAACAATCAAAATCATCCTGCATTCTTATATAGTTGCGGATAGCGCCGAAGTAATTGCCCAAATGCAAAAAACCAGTAGGCCTGATGCCACTCATTACTATTTCTTTTTTTTCAGTCATAAGGATGGCGAAGATAACAAAACTCAATTGTCAATATTCATTCACACATTGAATAAATTCGGCAGCTTTCGGATTATTTGAAATAGAATTTCACTGCTCCGTTTATCAAATATTGATTACATCTGATTTGAATACTTTATTTTTGTTTGATGGAAGTAAACGACGCATTGATAGATAAATTGGCAAATCTTGCCAGGCTTCAATTTGATGATGTGGAAAAGGCAGGTATCAAAAATGACCTTCAACGAATGATTCAATTTGTGGAGAAATTGAATGAACTGGATACCACAGGTGTGGCGCCGCTATTGCATATGAGTGACAATATAAATGTACTTAGGGATGATGAGGTGCAAGGAAGCATCAGTTGCGAAGATGGTTTGAAAAATGCTCCACTTCATGACCAGCAATTTTTTAAAGTGCCTAAAGTCATTAAGAAATAGGTTTATAAAGGTTATAAAGTAAATAAGGTTTATAGAGTTTACGTCCACCTCCCAACTTCACAATAAAACAATACATCCAAACAGGCATTATGCAAAAAATTATTCACCTGGAAAATATCTGTAAAAGCTATTACCTCGGTAAGATTGAATTGCAGGTATTAAAAGGGATTAATCTTGATATTTATAAAAATGAATATGTTGCGTTGATGGGGCCAAGCGGTTCTGGCAAATCAACTTTGATGAATATTTTAGGTTGCCTTGATACAACCACAGCAGGCAGGTATATTTTGAACGGAAAAGATGTAAGCAGTATGCCGGATAATGACCTGGCGGAGGTTCGTAATAAAGAAATCGGGTTTGTATTTCAGCAGTTTAATTTATTGCCCAGATTAACAGCCGCCGAAAATGTAGCGCTGCCACTGATTTACAGCGGCATCGGTAAAGTTGAACGACGAGACAGGGCGATGGAAGTATTAAAGAAAGTAAAACTAGATGACAGGAGTAAACATAAGCCCAATGAACTAAGTGGTGGCCAATGTCAGCGTGTTGCAATTGCACGGGCCTTAATAAACAACCCTTCTATAATATTGGCGGATGAACCTACGGGAAACCTGGATTCTATTACCTCTCATGAAATTATGGACATACTTGGAAAAATACACGATGATGGCAATACGGTAATATTGGTTACCCATGAAGAAGACATTTCTGCCTTTGCCCATAGGGTGGTCCGCTTAAGAGATGGCATTATTGAAAGTGATAAATTAAATGCCCATCCGTCAGTGATCGCTCAATTGGTGTAACAATTTATTTTTTTAAACATCTTTCCCTTTCTTTTGTTGCCTTAAGAAACTATACATAATGGCACTAAAAATATATACTAAAACAGGTGATCTTGGCAAAACAAGTTTAATTGGCGGAACTAAAGTCCCTAAGAGTCATTTGCGAATAGAAAGTTATGGTACGGTAGACGAATTGAATTCATATATCGGGCTCGTGATCGATATGTCAACTGATGATAGCATTAAGATAATGCTGAAGGAAATACAGGATCGTTTATTTACCATTGGCTCATCCCTTGCATGCGACCCCGATAAGGAGCCCTTGATGAAAATCCCTGATTTAATAGAAACTGACGTTGAATTACTGGAAAAGGAAATTGATAAAATGAATGAGGCTTTACCACCCATGAAACATTTTATTTTGCCCGGAGGTCACCCTTCGGTTTCCACTACACATATAGCCCGGTGTGTATGCAGGCGTGCGGAAAGGTTGTGTGTAAATATGCAGGAGCATGATCTTTTTGTAGACCCTTTGGTCATCAAGTATACGAACCGTTTAAGCGATTATCTTTTTGTTTTGAGCAGGTACATAGCTCATTTACTTGGCGTGAAAGAGATTGCGTGGAAACCTCGTGTTTAATTAGCTAATGTGCTAATTGCTGATGTGCTAATACGCGATAATTTGTATTCCCGAACGGTAATAAATTAGCACATTATCGAATTAGCTAATTAGCTAATTATTCTCCCGTCTTTCATATGCAAAATCCGGTCACTCATTTGGGCTAGTTCTTCATTGTGGGTTACTATTAAAAAGGTCTGATTAAATTCATTTCGCAAATCAATAAATAGCTGGTGCAATTCCTTTGCATTGCTGCTGTCTAAATTCCCTGTTGGCTCATCGGCCATAATGATCGAGGGACTATTGATGAGAGCCCTGGCTACAGCTACCCGTTGCTGTTCGCCACCGGAAAGTTGCTGTGGTTTGTTTTCCAGCCGACCTGACAGACCTAAAGTTGTTAACAAATTAGTAGCTTTTTCAATGATTTCCTTTTTTTTACTTCCAGCTATCCAGCCGGGAATACATACATTTTCCAATGCCGTGAACTCGGGAAGCAGGTGATGAAACTGGAAAACAAAACCAATATGCTTGTTCCTGAAGGCAGATAATTTTTTGCCATTCAGTTCTTCAATTTTTTGGCCTTTCAGGGAAACAGAGCCTTTATCAGCTTTGTCTAAGGTGCCAAGAATGTGCAGCAGCGTGCTTTTGCCGGCTCCGGACGAACCCACGATGCTTACAATTTCCCCTTTTACAATATGAACATCTACACCTCTTAATACCGGTAGTATGCCGTAATTTTTAATTATATTCGTGGCTGTGAGCATCTGGCTAAAGTAATTAATTATTAAAGATTTACAAGGTATTGAGCATAGTTTTCAACAGTTTTTTTAAGGCTTAAAATGCCGGCGTAGAAAAACACATTTGGTTAATTCCACCAAACTTTTACATTTGCAAAAATTAAATACACACAGACGATGTTTTGGACCCTAGAATTAGCCTCCCATTTAGAAGATGCCCCTTGGCCGGCATCAAAAGATGAACTAATAGATTATGCTATCAGAAGTGGTGCACCTATTGAAGTAATTGAAAATCTGCAGGAATTGGAAGATGAAGGTGAAATATATGAGGGCCTCGAAGATATCTGGCCTGATTACCCAAGCCAGGAGGATTTCTTTTTTAATGAGGATGAATATTAGCATTCGAGCCTGTGAAGATCATCTTACAGGCTGTTAACGATAAAATAATACTATTGAAAAAGCCACCAATTGTATAGTTGGTGGCTTTCGTATTATTTGTATTTGAGATGATGTTACTTTTTTGTAAATACCAGTTTAAAGTAAATCAGCAAGAGTGATAAGAAACAGATGATCCCGTTACAAATAATCACTGGCAACAAGTTTTTTCCTACTCCGTATACGAGCCAGATGACTGTGCTTAAAAAAACAATCGTCATCATCGACAAATTAAGATCGCCTACACTTTTTGTTTTCCAGGTTTGATATACCTGTGGCATAAATGTAATGCTGCTTAAAACTGAGCCTGAAAGCCCGACTACTTCTAACCAATCCATAATTTAATTTTGAATGCGCTTTGAAGCAGCACTGAAGTAAAGACAGTTTCTTTTAGGCTTCGTTAGCTGATTACTACGTATAAAAAGTTGCCCACGGGTATGCCGTAAACGAGGGCGATGCAACGATGTTCATTGAAATACTTCTGCCCGGACAAAGAATTATTTCTCCATCTGATCTATTACTGGCAGGGTGACGCCTGTAAAAGAAAAGCCTCCATCGTGAAACAGGTTTTGCATTGTTACCATCCTTGTGAGATCACTGAATAGGGTAACGCAATAATTGGCACAATCCTCTGAACTTGCATTTCCCAACGGACTCATCTTTTCGGCATAGCTGATGAACCCTTCAAAACCCTTTACACCACTGCCTGCTGTAGTGCGTGTAGGCGATTGCGATATAGTGTTCACCCTTACGTGTTTCTTTAATGCGTAATGATAACCAAAACTGCGGGACACACTTTCAAGTAATGCCTTTGCATCTGCCATTTCATTGTAATCCGGAAATACTCGCTGGGCTGCTATATAAGTTAGTGCGATGACGCTGCCCCATTCGTTGATGGCATCCAACTTCATAGCGGTTGCTAACACACGGTGAAGGCTCATTGCAGATATATCAAGTGTTTTAGCATTGAAGCCATAATCAATTTCGGTATAAGGCTTTCCTTTCCGGACATTCAGGCTCATGCCAATGGAATGCAAAATAAAATCTACACCGCCTCCAAAATGCTCCATTGCTTTTGTAATGAGGTTCAATACATCTTCATTGCTACTTACATCGCAGGGAATCACGGGGGCACTGACGATCTCTGCGAGTTTATTGATTTCACCCATGCGCATAGCTACGGGTGCATTGGTCAATAATAATTCGGCTCCTTCTTCATGACAGCGTATTGCAGTTTTCCAGGCAATGGATTTTTCATCTAATGCACCGAATATAATTCCTTTCTTTCCTTTGAGTAAATTGTATGGCATGTTTTGTTTTGTTTGAATGGTAAAAATAGCACTCTTATCTTTTAAAGAAAAAATATTAGTGCTGTTGGATACGGGATATTTGACTAAGAGCCCACCATTTCTTTTGCATTGGCTAATGCGGCAACTGTGGGCTTCTCACCACTTAGCATTTGAGCGATGGTGGTTATGCGTTCGTCATTGTTCAACAGGCGGATGGATGTGGTTATCTTATTTTCACGTACCGACTTATAAACAAAATAATGAGCGTTAGCTCTTGCTGCTATTTGTGGCTGATGAGTAATGGATATCAACTGATGGGCCTCTGCAAGCCCTTTCATAATTGTGCCCACCTGCCTGGCAGCTTCACCGCTAATGCCGGTGTCAATTTCATCAAATATCAAGGTAGGTAATTGTAATTTTTGGGCCACCAAAGATTTAATGCAAAGCATAAGACGGCTCAATTCACCGCCACTTGCAACTTTGCTCAATGCCTCGAATCGGTTGCTCTTATTGGCATCAAACAAAAAGATGATCTCGTCACTGCCATTCAAATTCAATCCGGTTTTCTTAATCTCCACTTTTATTTGCGCATTAGGCATCCCTACCTGTGCCAGCAGTTTGTTTACTTTTTCAGTAAATGGTTTGATTGCTTTATTGCGGTTAATGGAAATTACACCAGCCAGTTCATTGCAGCGATGCAATAATTCCTGTACAGCCTTTGACTTTTGAGCGATTGCCTCACTTATATTTAAAATGCCGGTGAGTTTTATTTGTAATGAATCTTTGATAGCTAGCAATTCGCCGGTAGTATGCACAGAATGTTTCTTTAATAGCTTATAGCCCAGAGACAACTTATCATTTATTACCAGTATTCTTTCTGCGTCATAAATTATCCCGTTGTCTATCCGTTCCAGCTCATCCCCTACGTCCTGAAGTTCTATCTGTGCACTTCGCAAGCGCTTATTAAGGTCCTCTATTGCGGGATGGTATTCTTGTAGTGAATGTAGTTTATTACACAACGATTTTAACTGCTGCACAATGGGCAGTTCACTTTCCGTTAATTGAAAATAAATATCGCCCAATTGCTGCTTTATATTTTCAGCATTGCTTAAGAGCTTGATCTCTATATCCAGTTCCTCCAATTCATTTTCTTTAAGGCGTGCCTCTTCCAGCTCATCAAACAAAAACTGGTTATAATCTAATACTGAGTTGGCTGTTTGCTGTTCTGCTACAAGTGTGTCAAGTTCTTTACTCGCCTTTGTATAAGCACTAAACATGCTTCTGTATTCAGCTAATAAATCCACATTGCCAGCCAGCGCATCTACCACCTCCCGCTGAAAATCATTGTCGCCTAATTCCAGCGTATCAAACTGCTGGTGCAGGTCTACCAGCATGGAGCTTAACTCTTTTAACTGGTTTAAATTAACAGGTGTGTCATTGATAAATGCCCTCGATTTTCCAGTCACTGCAATTTCCCTTCGCACTACCAGCTCCTCTTCCAGGTCAAGTTCATGCGCTTTTAAAAAGCTCTTCACTTGCTTGTTTTCTTTTGTTTTAAAATAGCCTTCTATTATGCATTTTTTTTCTTTGTCCATCAGGGTATTGCTTTCGGCACGTTCGCCTAATATCAGGCTGAGGGCTCCCATCAAGATGCTTTTTCCGGCGCCGGTTTCCCCTGTGATAATATTGAGGCTTGAGGAAAAATCAATCACGATCTCATCGATGATCGCATAATTTTGTATATGAAGTTTTTGAAGCATATAAGCTGGCAAATTAGTTTTTTTTCGGCACGGCTCTGTAGATTTTCTCTAATGCTACTTGCATTTTTTTCAACACCAACGAAATAATTTTATTGGTGACTAACTCCAGGCCAAAACTCCAGCAGAAGAGCCAGGCAAATGCAGGCGGATATCCAATAAACAAAAAGCACCTCAAAATTGAAGTGCCTTTAATATTATGTTATTATCAGTGATGCAAGTAAATTGCCCATACCCTATTTGATTTCAATACTGTCATTCAAATCTGTATCAACTAAGATGCGACCGCAGTTTTCACAAACGATCACTTTCTTGCGCAACTTTATTTCGCTTTGCTTTTGTGGAGGTATCGCATGAAAACAGCCACCGCAGCTATCTCTTTCTACCGGTACCACTGCCAGTCCATTGCGGTAATTTTTGCGGATACGGTCGTAGCTCAATATTAAGCGCTCGTCCACATGCCCGCGGGCATCTTCAGCAAGTTTATTGTATTGCTTTTCTTCTTTCTCATTTTCTGCGATAATTTTTTCCAACTCACTTTTCTTGCCAGCCAGGTTATTTTCTTTAACTGCCACTGCCTTCTTTGCAGATTCTAATTGCCTGGCTTTTTCACCTACTTCTTCAGTAGCATCTTTAATGTGTTTTTCGCAAAGTTTTACTTCCAGGGTTTGCATTTCGATCTCTTTGTTGATCGCTTCAAACTCCCGGTTGTTTTTTACGTTGTCGCTTTGCTTCTCATATTTTTTTATAAGTGCCTCTGCTTCTTTTATCGCTTCTTTCTTTTGATTGATAAATTCCTGCATACCATTGATCTCTTCTTCCACACGGGTTTGGCGGGCATGCAACCCTTCAATTTCATCTTCAAGGTCTTTTACTTCAATGGGTAACTCACCTTTCAGGATTTGAATTTCATCCAGCTTACAATCCACTTTTTGTAGATTAACGAGGGCTGTTAACTTTTCTTCAACTGAGAAATCTTTTACTGCGGCCATATGTATTATTTTGAAATTATTGTTATTATTTATTTTACCAACACCTTATCTGTAATGAGCATCGTTGTGTCACTCCCTTGTACCAAATACCAATTGCCCCCCCTCAATTCGAATACTTCACTTTTCAGTTTTTTAACGGCCAAATTGCCTGGTATTTTAAGCTCCAACCGTCCCTTATATTTCACATAAAATAGTGGACAGGATTGGTTTTGACACCTGATTTTTGGACGGCAAAGGTAGGGAATTTAGAAGTCAAAATGTCAAATAGTAAATCAATCGTATATTGCTCGCTTTCGTAATGCCCAATATCTGCCACCACAAGCTTTTCGTTGGCATCAAAAAACTCGTGGTACTTTACATCCCCCGTTACATAAAAATCAGCACCAGACTCAACTGCAGCATTAATTAAGAAGCTGCCGGCACCCCCGCATAGGGCCACTTTTTTCACCATTTTGCCTGTAAAAAGCGTGTGTCTTATTACGGTGAGGTTGAATGTTTTCTTCACCAAATGCAAGAATTCAATTTCATTTACAGGAGTTTCCAATTCTCCTACCATTCCGCTGCCGGCCTCCTGGTGGATATTATCCAACGCAATAATATTATAAGCCACCTCCTCGTAAGGATGCGCTTTTATCATAGCCTTATAAATTGGATGCTCCAACCACGCCGGAAAAACCAGTTCTATTTTGGTTTCATTTTCAGTATGTTGTACCCCCGGAGTTCCAACAAACGGGTCAGTTCCTTCTCCTCCTTTGAATGTGCCTTCGCCCTGCACATTAAAGCTACATTCGCCGTAATTGCCTACCTGCCCGCCCCCCACTTCAAAAATAGCCGCCCTTACGCTTTCTGCATGTTCAACCGGGACATAAGTCACGAGTTTTTTCAGCACATTTTTTTTGGGCATCAAAATTAGCCGGTTTTTTAGGCCCAGCATATCGGCTATTTTACCATTTACGCCCTGCATTACGTTATCCAAATTAGTATGTATAGCATAAATAGCGATGTCATTTTTAATGGCAGTAATGACTGCCTTCTCTACGTAATTATTGCCGCTAATTTTTTTTAATCCGCCAAATATGATCGGATGATGCGCCACGATTAGGTTGCATTTTTTTTCAATAGCTTCCAGCACCACCTCTTCCGTAGCATCCAGGGTGGTAATTATACCGCTGCATTCCCACTCCCCCCTGCCGGTTAATAATCCTGCATTGTCGTAATTTTCCTGTAAACTTGCCGGGGCAACCGTCTCTAAAAAAGAAGTGACATCCTGTATTTTCATTGTAAAAAATTGATAAAATGAGTTCTGCGGAATTATATGATGCGTATAAAACAAAGATGCAAAAAATAGCCGATGTAAAGTACGCCTCGGCGGTTTTGCAATGGGACCAGGAAACTTACCTGCCTCCCAAAGGCAATGATGGCAGGGGCAGGCAAATTGCCACATTAAACGAAATTGCCCATGAGCAATTTACCGATGACAAAACCGGGGCATTGTTACTGGAGTTAAATGCCAGGGCGGATTTACCTGCAACAGAAAAACGAAATGCACAACTGAGCCTGGAAGATTTTACCCGCAATAAAAAACTGAGCAGCGAATTTGTAAGAAAATTAAGCGAAGCGGTTAATAAATCCTATCATGCCTGGGCCACCGCACGAACCAACAATTCATTTACAACATTTCAACAGCCGTTGCACGAATTGATTCAATTAAAAAAACAGGAAGCTGATATGCTTGGTTATAAGCAGCACCCTTACAATGCGCTAATGAATGATTATGATAAAGGGCTTACTGTGGCAACTGTAGATAAAATATTTGATGGACTGAGGCCGCAACTCATGCAGCTATTGGACTCAATAAAAAGCAAAGCCCCGGTTGATAACTCATTTCTTCACCAGCATTTTGACAAGGACGTCCAATGGAAATTTGGTATTGAGATTTTAAAAAGAATGGGTTTTGATTTTGAAGCCGGAAGGCAAGACATCAGCCTGCACCCGTTTACCACCAATTTCAGCAGCATGGATGTGAGGGTTACCACAAGGATAGATGAAAATGATTTGGGCAATATGGCTTGGAGTTGCATTCACGAGGGTGGACATGCATTGTATGAGCAGGGCCTGCCAGTAGAACAGTACGGCCTGCCATTGGGAGAGTACTGTAGTTTAAGCATTCATGAAAGCCAAAGCCGTCTTTGGGAAAACTGCATTGGCCGGGGACTTCCATTCTGGCAACACAATTTTAAATTGTTAAATACGTTGTTTCCCAAGCAACTAAACAATTTAACCACCGAACAATTTTATAAAGGGATCAACCAGGTTTCGCCTTCGTTGATTAGGACGGAAGCAGATGAATTGACGTACCATTTTCATGTGATGATCCGGTACGAGATTGAAAAATTGCTGATTGAGGGTGCCATCGATACAAAAGATATTCCTGCCTATTGGAACGAACATTATCAAAAATACCTGGGTATAACCGTGCCGGATGATAAAAGAGGATGTTTGCAGGATATTCATTGGAGCCATGGGAGTTTTGGATATTTTGCCACCTATAGCCTAGGGAGTATGTATGCCGCCCAGCTATATGCAGCAATTGAAAAGGAAAATCCGTCCATAGAGAAGGAGATTGCTGCAGGAGATCATCGTGCGGTATTAAACTGGCTTAAAGAAAACATTTATAAATATGGACGCTTCTATTCATCCGAAGCTTTGTGTAAAAAAGTAACAGGGGAATCTTTGCAACCAGAATATTTTATCGGCTATGCTACTAAAAAATACAACTACATTTATTCTTCATAAATTAAATAATATGCCTGCTTTGCTGTATAAAGGACGATTTATTGTTGCGTTGGCCTTTGCACTGGTATTGCTTATGGCAAGCAGTTGTAAAAAAATAAAAGCAGCCAGTGGTGACCGTAGTGCCTTAGAATCTTTATTTGAAGAAAACATTCTAAACCGGAACTTTGTTGTTTCCCTGGCGACAGATAATGGCGTTGATCTTACAAGTCAGTATACAGGCTACAATTTTATCTTAACAAAAACCGTTTCGTACTATGAGGGCACTATCACAGGAACCAAAGCTGGCGTAACATATAGCGGCACCTGGGGATGCAATGAAGATTTTAGTAAACTCACCATCAACCTCACCAGTCCCACCATCCCACCTGAATTTATTTTTTTAAACCGGTCATGGAGATTCACAAAAAAGGCTTTTCCCATTATGGAGCTTGCGCCGTGGGGCACTACGGACGCTAAGGTTTTGCATATGGAGCGGCGTTGAGTTGAGCATCAGATTTCATCTTTTATCAACATCACACAATTTTATCAGGTAAATGGAGTTTTTGTAATTGTTGTTTGGTTCGCAAGTTCCCTACAGCAATTAATAAAAGCAAACTCCCCAACCTATGATTACCAGCTTTGCAAGCAGGTCATGCTACCTGTTATTATTCACCTTAATAAGCATTGTCGGGAAGGCCCAGATGACAGCTAATTTTTCTGCTACTCCTGTAAACGGCTGTGCTCCACTACTTGTAAATTTTAAAGATCTGTCAACAGGAACCCCCACCCAATGGAAATGGGATCTTGGCAACGGTACCATTTCATTTTTGCAAAACCCCTCTGTTAGTTATTTCAATCCTGGATATTATACGATAAAGCTGGTGGTTAAAAATGCTACCAATGCGGATTCTGTTGTAAAGACACAGTTTATAAATGTTTCGGCTAAACCAACAGTTCAGTTTACTGCTGCAACTACTACTGGTTGCTTTCCATTACCGGTACAGTTTAACGATCAAAGTTCAGCACCCGGCGATACCATCACCACCTGGCAATGGGATTTTGGAGACGGTTTTTCTTCGGCCCAGCAAAGCCCGCTGCACACCTACAACACTGCGGGCAATTACAATGTTACCTTAAGAGTGATTACTAACAAGGGTTGTTTGAATACACTATCAAAAAGCCAATATATACAAATCAGTGCCGGAGTAAAAGCCGGGTTCAGCAATAACATGCCTAACGTATGCAGTGCCCCTGTTACCATTAATTTTCAAAACTCATCAACCGGCACGGGCACACTAAATTATGAGTGGTTATTTGGAGACGGCGCCAGCTCTACTTTAGTTAGCCCTTCACATATTTACACTACTGCAGGCAGTTATACCGTGTCGTTGATTGTGACAAATGCTTCGGGCTGTAGAGACACTATCATCAAAAAAAATGCTTTTACGGTAGGGAATGTTTTCACAGCTTTTACAAGCAATGATACCGTTTGCGCCGGTGCTCCGCTTGTCATTAGCAATACTTCCAACCCTGTGCCGTCATCAGTAAGCTGGTTATTTGGAGATGGTACTGCTTCCAGCCAAATGGCTCCCGTAAAAGTGTACATGATGCAGGGAAACTATCAAATAAAACTGGTTGCAAATTTTGGCAGTTGCCTTGATTCTGCTTTTAAAACCATAACGGTACTCCCTAAACCAACCGCCGCATTTTCAACAAATGACACAGCCAGTTGTGGTTATCCTTTTAATGCAACCTTCGCCAGCCAGTCCTTAAATGCAGCTTCCTACCAGTGGGATTTTGGTGACAGTACTACTTCTACTTCCGCCAACCCTGCACACACTTATAATAGCTACGGTATTTTTGTAGTTCAATTAATTGTTACCGGTGCAAACGGTTGCTCAGATACATTAAGAAAGGTTAGTTACATCAAAATAATAAAGCCAGTTGTGGTTTTAAATAATTTACCCGATAGCGGGTGCGTAGCTTTCACAAAACGTTTTACCGCGTCCACCACCTCCATTGAGCCCGTAGCAAGTTATGCATGGAACTTTGGAGATGGTGCAACAGCCATGGGCGCAACACCAACCCACACTTACACTACTGCGGGAACATATACCGTTAGAGTGATCATTACTACGACGGGTGGGTGCTCTGATACTGCTATCATGCCAAGAGGGATTGTAACAGTGAACAAACCAGTGGCTGCATTTAGTGCTGTTCCCCGGGATGCCTGTGCTGAAATCCCCGTAAATTTTAAAGACGAAAGTACGGGTAATGTTATAAAATGGCTGTGGGATTTTGGTGATAATTCGTATTCGAATTCCCAAAACCCTCAGCATACTTATCATGACACCGGTTATTTCAACGTGCAATTGATTGTATGGAATACTGGCTGTACTGACACAATCAAATACCCAAATTATATACATATTAATCCGCCCATTGCACGCTTTACTGAATCGTTTAATTGTAGCAAGCCAATGGAAAGAGTATTTACCGATCAATCAATTGGAGCAAATGAATGGCTTTGGAATTTTGGTGACGGCAGTACTTCTACACAGCCAAGCCCTGTACATACCTATGCTCTGCCAGGCTCTTATATGGTTTCGCTGAGGGTGCGTAACAGTATTTATAGTTGCGATTTTACAACAGTAAAAACAATACGGGTAGTAAATGTTAAGGCATCTTTCTTTGCATCAGATACCATCATTTGCAAGGGAAACAATATCATGTTTACCAGCAAATTGGGTTTGGCGGATATTCAATCATTTAGCTGGGACTTTGGCGATGGAACTTTCAGTACCTCCAGCACCAGCGATAGTGTTACTCATTTATATGCCACATCCGGAACCTTTACCGTTAGTTTGATCATTACAGATGTTTTAGGTTGTAAGGATACCTTAACTAAATCAGGTTACATCACAATAGACGGCCCTACCGCCCGGTTCACGTCTTCGGTACCCGGGAGTTGCCTAAATAGCCTCATCACCTTCAATGATGCCTCTTTTAGCGACAACATTCATCCCATACAAACCTGGACCTGGAATTACGGAGACGGCAATACCCAAATTTTGACAGCGCCACCGTATCAACATAATTACACAGCTCCCGGTGCATACATTGTTTCCTTAAAAGTTATTGACAGCAAAGGATGCACAGACAGCATTAATATTGCCTCAGCATTGATCATTTCAAAACCAGTTGCGCTGTTTACGCCACTCGATTCGGTTAGTTGTCCATCCAAACAGGTAAGGTTTACCAATCAGTCTACCGGGCCGGGCCTTAACTATCTTTGGAATTTTGGAGATGGCACTACATCTGCCGTCCAGGACCCGGTACATAACTATTTAGCAGACGGCGTTTATACTGTAAAACTCTCCATCAGCGACCAATTTGGTTGTACTGACTCTGTCAGCAAGCCAAACATCATTTCAATCGTTACTCCGGTGGCAAATTTTACCATGAGTGATTCGTTTAGTATCTGCCCTCCATTGATTGTTCAGTTTACTAATTTATCGGTTCATTCCTCTTCCCAAACCTGGGATTTTGGAGATGGTACATCTGCTTCCATATTTGCACCTTCTCATTTTTATAATTACCCCGGCATATATACTGTAACACTAACGATAACTGCTAAAGGCGGATGCGTAGAAGTAATGAAGAAAAACATTGTGGTGAGGGGGCCTACGGGTACTTTTACCTATAATCCAAAAATTGGATGCAACCCAGTAAAGGTAGATTTCACTGCCGTTACAAAAGATAGAATTTCATTTATCTGGGACTTTAATGATGGAGCTACGGTAAGTACCAGCGATTCAGTTATTTCACATGTTTATACCAATCCCGGCGTATACTTGCCGAAAATGATCTTGTTTGATGCAAACGGATGCCAGGTGCCTATCACAGGTAAAGACACCATCGTTGTAAATGGTGTAACTGCAAAATTCAGTTTTTCAAGCCAGCCCGTTTGTGACAAGGGCAATGTATCGTTTATAAATTCCTCCATAAGCAATGATGTGATTACTGGTTATAACTGGTCGTTCGGAGACGGCAACAGTTCAACAATACAAGACCCACAACATCCTTACGCTTCTACCGGCACTTATTATACAAAGCTGGTAGTAACAACATTAAATGGTTGTGTTGACTCAACTTTATCAACGCTGCCGCTAAAAGTGGTTGCATCGCCGCAAATTAATATAACGACCACCTCCAATGGATGTACGCCACTGGCAGTAACTTTTAAGGGGGTGGTAGCTGTGCCGGATACTTCAGCCTTAAGCTGGAACTGGACTTTTGGCAATGGCAATAAGTCATCACTTCAAAATCCTGCTATTCAAAACTATACTGTTGCCGGAATATACAGCCCCAATGTAGTGGTTACCAATAGCAGCGGATGTACGGATACTGCTAGCACAACGGTTGAAGCATATATTATTCCTTCGGTAAGCGCCGGGCCAGATACAACCATCTGCAACCGCTCCGGGATTACTTTGCAGGCTACCGGCGCTTCTAATTACAACTGGAGCCCGGCAAACGGCCTTAGCTGTATTAATTGCGCAAACCCAGTAGCTACCCCGGATTCCGCACGGAACTATATTGTAAAAGGTACCAGCCTGCAGGGGTGCGTTGCAAATGATACAGTGTTGGTAAAAGTGCGGTATGCGTTCAAAATGAAATACAGCAATGCGGATACTTTATGTAAAGGACAAACGGCCAAACTTTTTGCCACTGGAACGGACAAATTTCAATGGTCACCAACTGCAAGCCTCAACAATAGTAACATTGCCCTTCCCATTGCAAGCCCTGATACCAATACGATATATCGTGTTATTGGAACTGACAATCAGGGTTGTTTTAAAGACACCGGTTATGTTCCAATAAGGGTATTTCCTATACCGACGGTTAATGCAGGAACAGACAAAATAATAAACATCGGCCAATCAATAGACCTGGTACCCGTAATTTCTGTGGATGTGGCAACGGTGGTATGGTCGCCGACTGGCAGCATATTCAGAAATACTTATCCGGCAATATCGGTAAAACCAAATAAGACCACCGAGTACACGGTGGAGGTACAAAACAATGGTGGTTGCATGGCGAAAGATATGGTCACAGTTAATGTAATTTGTAACGGGGCCAATGTGTTTATACCAAATACTTTTTCACCCAATTCAGATGGAGCGAACGATATATTTTATCCAAGAGGCACGGGACTTTTCAAAATAAAATCACTGCGGATATTTAATCGCTGGGGCGAGATGATCTTTGAAAAAAGCGGGTTTAATGCAAATGATCCTTCTTATGGATGGGATGGTACTTTTAAAGGTGTGAAATTAGGAGCCGATGTATTTGTTTACATGGTTGATATCATGTGTGATAATTTCAGTGTGCTCACGTACAAAGGCAATGTGGCACTGATACAATAATGAGTTTTGGTTTTTATTAATTATAGGCAAAGCCGGCTGGGGAGCCGGCTTTTGTTTTCTTTTTTTACCGTTAAATAATGCAGCTGTATTATAAAATTTTAAATTAAAAGAATCATTTGTAAAATGAAATAATAATGAAGTGAATGCGTTTTATAAATGAGGAACCTGATATTGAAGCTTACTTAAATCCAACCCAATGAAAACACATGTACGCATTATATTGTGCTGCATAATAACGATCCTCTCTTTGCCCGGATCTGCACAAGACATACATTTTTCACAATTCTTCGAGGCGCCACTTTTGCGCAACCCGGCACTAGCTGGTCTCTTCTCCGGCGATCTCAGACTACAAACAGTTTACCGTACACAATGGCAGAGTGTAACCGTTCCCTATCAAACCACATCTGTCAACGGGGAATTTAAAATAGCCGTTGGAAAAAGCGAAGATTTCTTAACAATAGGTGGGCAGATACTATACGATAATGCAGGAACGATTGCGCTTAAATCCACTCATCTTTTACCAACCCTCAATTACCACAAATCATTGAGTGCAGATAAAAATATGTATTTGTCTTTAGGCTTTATGGGAGGGCTTGTGCAAAGAAAGTTTGATATGAGTAAAGTAACTACCAACAGCCAGTATGATGGTACCGCATACAATGGCACGCTGGCAAACGGCGAAAGCCTCGCAAACCCTTCTTACTCTTACTTCGATGGAACAGCCGGATTAAGTTTTAATACACAAATAGGGCAGGATCCCGAGAATAATATTTTCGCCGGTATTGCTTATCATCATTTTAATAAGACTGCAAAAAATTCATTTTATACCAACACCAGCATCGAAACAAAACCTAAATGGGTTTATTCTGCCGGTGCTAAAATGGCTACTACTGATAACTCGTTTGTAACTATCCATGCAGACTATACGCAACAGGGCGTTTACACCGAATTGATTGCCGGAGCGATGCTAACTTACCGGTTGGACGATACTGAAAATCCAAGATATTTTATACACGGTGGTGGATTTTTACGCTGGAAAGATGCGCTGATTCCTGTAGCCAAATTAGAAGTAAAGCCTTTCGCAATATCGGTTAGTTATGACGCCAATATATCTAAATTAAGTTCGGCAAGTAATGGAAGGGGTGGATTTGAAATGGGCCTCTCGTATCAAAAATATTTAACCCGTGATAACACCAGCAGGAATGCGGTAAGATGTCCAAGGTTTTAAAAAATATATAATCAGTTTAAAAAGTAAGCTGACACAAAGATCTTTTGTTTTTATGGATTGTTTGGATAACATGGCTCCCTTTACCGGGAGCCTTTTGTTATTAAATCAGAATGTTTCTTTAACGATTGCTTCCCATAAAGAAGACCACGGCAAGCTCATATCCCCGAAGCCCTAATCCACTAATAACACCCGCACTTTTTCCAGACACATGCGAGAGTTTTCTAAATTCCTCCCTTCCGAAAATATTGGAAATATGTACTTCCACCACTGGTGTTATAATAGCCGCAATAGCATCTCCAAGGGCTACTGATGTATGCGTGTATCCACCTGGATTGATGATAATTCCATCATAAGAAAAGCCTACCTGCTGTATCTCATTGATCAGTTCCCCTTCTACATTGCTTTGAAAATAATGGAATTCAACTACCGGAAATTGTTCTTTCAACTCCCCAAAATATTGCTCAAACGATTGCGTGCCATAAATACCAGGTTCCCTCGTACCAAGCAGGTTCAAATTTGGCCCATTGATAATTGCTATTTTCATTTTACTAATTTTTTAACACGAATTTTTTAACAGCAATTACACGAATTATACGAATGCCAAAAAGAATCGCTCTGTAACACAATTAGCATTCAAACACAATGAATTAATTCTTTTAATTATTGTAATTCGTGTTGAGAATAGTGCAATTCGCTTAATTCGTGTTAGAAGAAATCATCGCAATAAATTCATCAAACAAATACCTGCTATCATGTGGGCCCGGTGTAGCTTCGGGATGGTATTGTACCGAAAAAGCTTGCTTATTTTTTACGCGGATTCCTTCAATGGATTCATCATTTAAATTCATATGAGTAATCTCTATATCGACCGAAGCCTTTACTGCTTCAGGGTTCACACCAAAACCGTGGTTTTGGGTAGTAATCTCACACTTGCCACTCACAATATTTTTTACCGGATGATTTAGCCCTCTGTGGCCATGGTGCATTTTGAAAGTTGGTATGTCATTGGCCAATGCAAGCAATTGATGCCCAAGGCAAATGCCAAATAAAGGGATATCAGCAGCTAAAATTTGCTTTACTGTTTTTACTGCATAATCCATTGGTGCAGGATCGCCGGGGCCATTACTGATGAAATAGCCATTCGGGTTAAAAGACTGCAATTCTTCAAAAGCTGTT
Organism: Ferruginibacter sp.; assembly: GCA_039922375.1. Lineage (GTDB taxonomy): Bacteria > Bacteroidota > Bacteroidia > Chitinophagales > Chitinophagaceae > Ferruginibacter. The sequence continues at coordinate 18,767 of JBDSAA010000107.1, read as the reverse complement.
TTCGCATTGTGTACTTTTACATAAGCACCTCTTTCGGTAAGGCAGTTTAAAATATTTTTTTTGATACCGCAATCCAACACGGCCACCCTTATTTTACTTTCAGGGTCACCCAGGTAATAGGCTTCTTTAGTTGACACTACAGAAGCCAGTTCCAGTCCATCCATGGAGGGTACTTTAGCTAATTCAGCTTTAAGGATTGCCACATCTGTTATATCAGATGAAATAATGCAGTTCATCGCACCTTTAATGCGGACATGTGCAACCAGCGAACGGGTATCTACATCATCAATAGCAACCACCTGCTGCTGCTCAAAATATAACTGCAAAGAGTTATCGGCTAAAAATCGGGAAAATTGCTCTTCCAGGTTACGTCCGATTACACCCTTTACCTTAACACTATCACTTTCTACATCTGATACCTTCACGCCATAGTTTCCTACATGTACATTATTCATGATCAGCACCTGCCCATAATAACTGGGATCGGTAAATACTTCCTGGTAACCAGTCATGCCGGTATTAAAACATATTTCACCGGTAGTTGTGCCGATCTTACCAAATGCTTTTCCATAAAACAAGGTTCCATCTTCCAATAATAAAATAGCTATTTTTTTCTGAGCGGATGTTGTCATTTTTTTAAATAAGTTTTGCAAAGAAAACAATTGATTAAGTTTTCTAACAAATAATTTTTACACATTATCAAAACAATATCAATTCAGGATAACGCCGATACATAAAAAAGCTCCGATATTAAAATCGGAGCCCATATAAAGTTTATCTTTTTTCAATCTATGCTTCTTTTTTTTCTTCGGTTGCTGTACCGGTAGTCTCTTCAGCTTTTACTTCAACAGCTTCTTCAACACCGGATGTATCAGCACTTTTCTTTTTACCACCACTACGTCTTGTTTTCTTAGCTGGTTCAGCTGCAGCAACTGTACTAATACCTTTACCATAAATTTCGTTAAAATCAACCAACTCGATCATTGCTACTTCGGCAGCATCACCAGTTCTCTGACCCAACTTAATAATACGTGTATATCCACCGGGGCGGCTTGCAACCTTTGGAGCAACTACCGTAAACAATTCTTTTACAGCGGCTTTATCATTCAGGTAACTAAACACGATACGGTGATTGTGCATAATAGCTTCCTTGGTCGCTGTGTTCTTTGTTTTAGTAATTAACGGCTCTATGTAAGTACGCAAAGCCTTTGCTTTTGCCAAAGTAGTAGTGATCCTTTTAAAAGTGATCAACTGGCAACCGAGGTTCATTAGCAGCGCTTTTCTGTGAGAAGCTGTTCTGCTTAAATTGTTATTCTTATTTCCGTGACGCATGACATTGTTGTTTTAAATTCCCCTGCACCGTGTCAGGAATTGCAGAGTACTTCCGTTATAAATGTGCTAATGTGCTGATTGTTTATTCGTCATCCAATTTCAACTTGCTCAAATCCATTCCGAAACCCAATCCTCTTTCGTTCAACACCTGCTCAATTTCACTCAAAGATTTTTGACCGAAGTTCCTGAACTTCATCAGATCTTCCTGTTCGTATTGTACCAGTTCGCTTAATGAATTGATCTTAGCAGCTTTCAGGCAATTAAAGGCACGTACAGAAAGATCAAGGTCTTCCAGCGGTGTCTTTAATACCTTGCGTAATTGCAAAGTTTGTTCGTCAACCAAGTCTTCCTTCTTATCTTCTTTTGTATCAAAAGTGATATTCTCATCGGTGATGATCATCAAATGTTGGATAAGGATACGGCTCGCTTGCTTTACCGCTTCTTCCGGATGAATGGTACCGTCAGTGATCACTTCCATAATCAGCTTTTCGAAATCCGTGCGTTGTTCAACACGGGTATTTTCGATAGTATACCTTACGTTCTTGATCGGCGTATAAATAGCATCTACCGCTATATAACCAAAGTGAGAATTCCTTTCTTTATTGTCTTCAGCAGGCACATAGCCACGGCCTTTACCAATGGTGATCTCGATATCCAGCTTAGCGCTGCTATCCATTACACAAAGGATCAGTTCAGGATTCATTACCTCAAAAGTAGGAGAAGCTTCTCCGATCATTGCTGCAGTAAATTCTGTTTTATTCTTAATTGAAAGTGTTACCTTTTCAGTACTTACCTCATGTTCTACTTTCTTTTTAAAACGAACCTGCTTAAGGTTCAATATAATTTCGGTAACATCTTCAGTAATTCCCTTGATGGTTGCAAACTCATGGTCCGCACCAACAATGTTAATACCGATGATTGCGTAACCTTCCAATGAGTTTAGCAATACGCGACGTAATGCATTACCAATTGTTACACCATAACCAGGTTCAAGCGGACGAAATTCAAACTGTGCTTCAAAATCATTTGCTTTCTGAAGTACAATCTTATCGGGCTTAACAAAATTTAAAATGGCCATTTGTATCTTGTTGTTTTGCCCCCATCCCCTAAAGGGGGACAAGGATGTTTATTTAATATTTTACAAATCCCTTTAGGGGATAGGGGTTTACTTGCTATACAATTCCACGATCAGTTGTTCCTTAATATTCTCAGGAACACTTTCTCTTTCAGGATATGCGATAAAAGTACCTTTCAATTCAGCCTCATTAAAATCAACCCAGTTGAACTTTGCATTTTTACCACGTACATTCCCCGTAATGGATGTATTAACTGCACTCTTATTTTTCAACCCGATTGTTTCACCTGGTTTCATTGAATAAGAAGGTACGTTTAAAACTTCACCATTCACTGTAATGTGCTTGTGACTAACCAACTGGCGTGCAGCCTGGCGGCTTGGAGCGATACCCATACGGAAAACCACATTATCCAAACGGGCTTCCAATAATTTGATCAGGTTTTCACCTGTAACACCTTTGCGCCTTGCAGCCTCATCAAATGTTTTGCGGAATTGTTTTTCCAGCAAGCCATAAGTGTATTTTGCCTTTTGTTTTTCACGCAACTGTAAGGCGTATTCGCCTAAAGTTTTACGTTTGCGGTTTGCACCGTGCATACCGGGAGGGTTACTATTTTTTGTTAACCATTTACCGTTACCTGTGATAGGCTCTCCGAAAATCCTGGAGATCTTTGTCTTTGGACCTGTGTACCTTGCCATAATAATACTTGCGATTTTTTAGTGACGATGCAACATTAAAAAATCTTAAAATGAATGTTGCACCCGTGTTGAAATTATATTCTGATGTATGATCTTTAGATGTCCGATGTTATTTAAATCATATATCTTGTAAATCCGACATCAGACATATAGTTATACTCTTCTTTTCTTTGGAGGACGGCAACCGTTGTGTGGAAGCGGTGTAACGTCTTTGATCATATTGATCTCGATACCTGATTGCGACAATGCCCTGATAGCACCTTCACGGCCAGAACCCGGACCTTTTACAAAAACATCTACTCTTTTTAAACCTGCATCCATCGCTGCTTTCGCTGCATCGGAAGCAGCCATCTGTGCAGCGTAAGGAGTGTTTTTCTTACTGCCTCTGAAACCCATTTTACCAGCGCTGGCCCAGGAAATAACCTGTCCTTGCTTATTGGTCAAACTGATGATAATGTTGTTGAAACTTGCAGTTACATGAGCATCTCCGTAACTATCTACTTTTACAACTCTTTTTTTTGCTGCTGCTTTGCCACCTTGTGCTTTGCCGCCCTGCGCTTTACCGCCTTGTGCTTTTGCCATAATAAATTTAATAGGTAATCTTTTTAAAAAATTTCCGATTGCTCTTTGCTAACCGGAACTGAACCAACCCTCCTGCAGACTTATATGCGATCTGGTGTTTGTTCAAATGTTTAAGTCTATAAAATAACAGATACCAGGTAATAACTACCTGGTATCTGTTATTTATTTCTTCGCTACTTTCTTTTTGCCGGCAACTGTTTTACGCTTGCCTTTGCGGGTACGGCTGTTGGTACGGGTACGCTGTCCACGCAGTGGTAATCCTTTACGATGACGTAAACCACGGTAGCAGGCAATATCAAGCAAACGCTTGATGTTCATCTGCACTTCACTGCGTAAAGCACCTTCGGTTTTAAACTCATTGTTAATTACATTACGAATGGCAGTTTGTTCATCATCGTTCCACTCATTTACTTTTTTATCGTAGCTGATACCAGCCTTGTCTAAAATATACTGAGCAGTTGAGCGACCTATTCCAAATATATAGGTAAGACCTATTTCGCCTCTTTTATTTTTTGGTAAATCTATACCGGCAATACGAGCCATATCTTTAATTTATAATTTTTCAATTTCTGATTGCTGATCCTGGAGCAGACTTTAGATTTAATCATAAATCGTAAATCATACATCCGACGTCAATTCTATCCTTGTCTTTGTTTAAAACGGGGATTCTTTTTGTTGATAACAAACAAGACGCCTTTCCTTCTAACGATCTTGCAATCAACACTTCTCTTTTTAATTGAAGCTTTAACCTTCATGTTGTTTCTTTTTATTTATTAATAATCTCTTTGCTTTTGTCCGGCACCGCTATTTATACCTGAAAATAATCCTGCCCCTCGTTAAATCATAGGGGCTCATTTCCACACCCACTTTATCTCCGGGTAGTATTCTTATGTAATGCATCCTCATTTTACCGGAAATGGTAGCCAGTATTTCATGGCCATTTTCCAACTTAACTTTGAACATAGCATTGCTGAGTGCTTCTAAAATAGTTCCGTCCTGTTTAATGAGTGCCTGCTTAGCCATATTTTTGGAGCGCAAAGATAAGAGGATTAATTTAATTATTATTAAAAAAATCAGATATTTACCAATTAAAAACCCACATCTACCCATGAAGAAAGTAATATTAAGCATTGTTACTCTTTCAATTTTCGCATTCTCCTGTCAAAAGAATGATTCTGCTGCCCCTCCTTCTTCAACGGAAAAGTATATGAGTTTAACAGTTGGCAGTACCTGGAATTATGAGTTGATCAATAATACTGCTCCTATCGGTACGTCCACCTTCACCCTTACTTCCAGCGGCAAGGATTCTACAATCAATGGTAAGACCTACCATGTTTTTACAAACAGTAGCGGAACGGCCAATGAATATTTTAATATTTCGGGCAATGACTATTACACTTTCCGAAGCTTACCCCCGGCTCTGGGAACCACCAGTGTAGAATATTTGTATTTAAAAGATAATGCTGCCGCAGGTACAAGCTGGAGCCAGTCTTTTCCGATAACACTTTCGGGTGTGGCTTTGAACGCCAATCTTATCAATACTATTACTCAAAAAGGCCTTACTAAAATAGTGAAAGGCGTTACTTACAACGATGTTATTCATGTAACCACAACCGTCTCCGCTACATTTATGGGAATTCCTTTACCTGCAAGTGCAATACAGACAGATATTCAATCATTTTACGCAGGAAAATATGGGATGGTTCAATCAATTAATAAGATCAATGTAAACTACGCCGGTATCACAAATAACTCAGATCAGCAAACTAACCTGAATACAGCCAATATTAAATAATATACCGTATAATAAAAAAACCTGGCTTTTACAAACCAGGTTTTTTTATTAAAAATTGATCTCATTAATTGAATGATTCCTCATTTAACAGCACTTTGGTCATTTCATGAAAATGATTTTGTAACTGATGGACATTAATCGGTTGCATAATATGCCGCCTTTCATCACGGTACCAAATTTCCATTCTGGAAAAATTATCCCTTACGGGAAGCATGATTCTGAAAGCTCCTTTCAGATATTTTACTGTACCATCTTCATGCTCTTCTTTATTGAATTTAAATTTCACCAATTGCTCTTCATCCAAAGGAATTGCTGAAAGCTGGTTGGTTTCGTACCAAAATTCCTGGTCGCCTGTATCTACACAAACCTGCTTCTCATCACCATTTAAGTTGGTTACCTCCCCTACCCGCTTATCTCCGTCATTGTCTGCTATCAGATAGTCTCCAATTTTGATCTCTTGAAATTTTATCATGGTAAATCATTTTTATTTAAAACCAATTTACCACTTTTTGTGAAAAACAAAAATCATTTCACTTTTAAAAATCAATTCTTTTATAACACCACTACTTTTTTTATTTCTTTTTTCCCTGCCAGGTTAAACATGATATTATAGGCGCCTTTCTTTAAATCGCATACATGAAGGTGACCGCTATTGAGCCCGTAAAATGCAGCCATCTTCGTTCTTAACACTACCTGTCCTGCATTCGTAAATACGGACACATCCATTTCCCCTTCTTTATCGGCATTAAATTTTATCTGTACATGTCCCGGTCTTGCAACCGGATTGGGACTTAACGCAACAATTAAATTGTCTTTTATAATACGGGTATTGCGGAGTGTTTTAATTGCAGAAAAACTTTCCCTGTTGTCGAGATCAACAGTTACTATTTCATAATAAAGGAATTTGTATTTATTGTCTAAATCATTATCCACATGCTCATATGCCAATGTAATATCCGAGTTGCCGGCAGCCTTCACTCTCCCTATTTCTTTAAAATGACTTGCATCCGTACTCCTTCTTATAGAAAAATAATCAGTGTTTGCCTCCGAAAGAGTTTTCCATTGAAGCAGGGCTTTATCGACATTATTGATGACAGCAAATGGCCCGAACTTAACAGGCAAAGCGCCACTTACTACAATGGTGCCCTCCATACCCCCACTAAAATGTGGTGTGCATCCATATAAATAAGTACCCGCAACCGTCACCGTATAACTAAATGATGTAAGGCCTGCAGATATCGTCCTGTCCCATTCTGCAGCTCCCGCAGGCAACGAAGTTCCAGGTAAACCGCTTCCACAGGTTGTGGTGTGAAAACCTGAGACCCAGGTGAATTGAACTACATCGCCAACGACAGCGTTTACAGTAGCTGGAGAAAACGAAAAATTAGCAACTGAAACATTCCATGTAGTAGCATAAGAACTACAATGAAGAAAGGAGGCAATTAAAACAGTGTAAAGGAATTTCATAATAAGATCATTTTTTTGACAAATAAGGTTTCTTAGCCGTCATGGTAAACGCAAAAAAAGCAACCATGGTTGCTTTCCCATATTTATCTGAAAAAATATTCGAAATACTTATTCGCTCCAGCTCATTACGTATCCCTCGTTTTCAATTTCAAGGGCATCCTTCGTTAATTGCAAGGGATGAAAGGTATCAACCATTACAGCGATTTCATTGGTTTCTTTGGCACCAATACTTTTTTGTACTGCGCCCGGATGAGGCCCATGCGGTATACCGGCAGGATGAAGATTGATCATTCCACGGGTTACATGCTTACGGCTCATAAAATCACCCGCCACATAATATAGTACTTCGTCGCTATCTATATTGCTATGATTGTAAGGTGCCGGAATGGCATCAGGATGGTAGTCGAACAAACGCGGTACAAAGGAACAGACAACAAAATTGTTGGCCTCAAAGGTTTGGTGTACAGGTGGTGGCTGGTGCACTCTTCCGGTGATGGGTTCAAAATCGTGAATAGAAAATATAAACGGATAACAATAGCCGTCCCACCCTACCACATCAAACGGGTGGTGCCCGTAGTGAATACCGTATAAGATGCCACGCTTCTTTGTTTTGATCAGGAAATCGCCGGCGGCATCATGGGCTAGCAGGCTATGCGGGGTACGGATATCTCTTTCGCAAAAAGGTGAATGCTCTAATAACTGTCCATATTTACCGAGGTATTTTTTAGGGTAGCGGAGAGGGCTAAACGATTCAACAATAAATAAACGATTTTGATCTGTTGAAAAATGAATTTGATATATTGTTCCCCTGGGAATGATTACATAATCACCATAATCAAAATCGAGATTGCCATACATAGTTTTTAAAACACCCCTGCCTTCATGTATAAAAATCATTTCATCAGCATCAGCATTTTTATAAAAATAGCTGCCCATGCTTTGCTGTGGAGCAGCCAGCACAATGTGCAAGTCGTTGTTTACAAGTACGGGTTTTCGGCTATGCAGGAAATCTTTTTCAGGTTTAATATTGAAGCCTTCAAAACTTCGGTGCTGCAGCATTTTTTCTTCGGCCACAACAGGTTGAACATTTACCGGTGGATCGGTCCTGATGATTTGAGTTGGGGGGTAATGGTGGTATAGTAGTGAGTAGTCATTACTGAAGCCTTCAGTTGAAAATAATTGTTCTGCATATAAACTTCCGTCAGGTTTGCGGAATTGCGTATGCCGCTTATGAGGAATGGAACCGAGTGTGTGATAATGAGGCATGGGGTTTAATTTGAAAATGTGAAAATTGCGCAATTAGCAAATGTGCGAATGCGCAAATTTTTTATGCAGGCAGGCAATAGCTCTCCTGAATGTTGATTCAATAATCTTTGCACAAAGCCATCATCAGAAAATCAAATTTCCAAGTGCGTTTGTCAATCGTGTAGGTAAATTTTCGGTGAAATGGCATAAATAAATATAAAGATAATTACTGATTTAAAGCGATAATTACCCGCTGCTTTTACCATACATTAAAACATAAATTAATTAAAAAATTAACGATTAATTTTGCCACTTTGATTCTACTTACCAATCGTGTTTGGCAAATCAATCAATCGTTTGTCCTTAGGATTAAGGCTCAACAGCACACTATAAATATGAAGAATTTTTTGCGCAGATATACCCCCGGCTGGATGAAAATTATTTCAAAAAAAGGATTGTTCCAGCTTTATAAATTGACTGAATCTTTCTATCGCCTGCCGGTTGATAAATATGATTTTCAAACAACAGCGCTTATACGGAAATATTTAAAAAAGGATTCAAACTGTATCGATATTGGTGCCAACCAGGGGCATATATTAATGGAAATTGTAGCTGCTGCTCCTAAAGGAAATCACTTTGCTTTTGAACCCATCCCTGACCTGTACACTTCACTTAAGAAAAAATTTTCTAAGAATACCACTGTTTATAATTATGCACTGTCGGCAAAAAAGGGATCAACTACTTTCAACTACTATCCCGACAGGCCTGCTGTCAGTGGATTTCGTGAGAGAAATAACCAAATTCAGCAGGAGGCTACTTTGCTTTCTGTTCAAATGGAGAAACTGGATGACGTTATACCAGATAATTTAAAAATTGACCTTGTAAAAATTGATGTTGAAGGAGCGGAATATGAAGTCCTGCAGGGAGCAATGAAAGTTTTACAAAAAAATAAACCACTTGTATTATTTGAATGCGGCTTAGGGGGAGCGGATGTATATGGCACGTCTCCTGATGATATTTTCGACTTGTTTATGGAATGTGGGATGGGTGTATCTACCATTGAATACTTTAATGCCCACAAACAACCCTTCTCCAAAGAAGAATTTAACGGGCAGTTTTATAAAAATTATAATTTCTTTTTTATTGCGTATGATCCCAATAATTATTAGCCGTTTTGATTAACCCAATCATTTTACCCAAAACCAATCCTTCCCCATAGTGACCAGTATAGGGCTTATATCAGACACTCATCATTTTTTGGATGAGACCGTTTTTGAACATTTTGCCGGCTGCGACGAGATATGGCATGCTGGTGATTTTGGCACATTAGAAGTTGCTGATAAAATCATCGCAGGATTTAATCCCCTTTCGACAACATCTCAGTCTAAGTCAGTGCATAAAAATGATTTCGGCAGCCGCCCCCTTAGAGGCGTGTATGGCAATATTGACGGGCCGGATGTAAGGGCTCATTATCCGGAGCAACTAATTTTTATGTGTGAGGAAGTAAAAGTGATGATGCGGCATATCGGCGGCTATCCGCCAAAATACAATCCTGAAACAAAGAAAGAATTATTGATCCACCAGCCGCAGCTTTTTATCAGCGGCCATTCTCATATTTTAAAAGTAATGTATGATCACAAATTAAATTGCCTGCACATGAACTCCGGGGCAGCGGGGAAACAGGGATGGCATAAAGTGCGGACACTTATACGCTTTGCAATTGACGGAAAGGAAATAAAAAATTGTGAAGTAATAGAATTGAATTAGCTTTTTCCTACCAATAATTCTTGGTTCACTACTTGCCACCATTAGCATGCAGATCAGCACGGCAGTTGGCATCCAGTGTGGGAATATTTCCTGTAATTAAAAAGCCTAACACATCGGTGGTTTCTGAGGCATAATACATGAGGCAGCCGTTGTTGTTGCAATGATTGCCATGTGCGGCATCTTTATGATTTGTTTGCATTGCAGAGCCTATGTCCACCAGGCCAAGAAGATGTGCTACTTCATGTTCAAGTACTGTAGTTACCAGTTTGGTTCTGCTGGCCTGCCCGATGGCTCCTGAATTATCGTGAATCGTTTTGCCTAACAAGCACATCGAAGTATTGCGGTAAGCTAACCCCAGGGTATTTACACTAATATAACTGCCATCTGTAATTAACAGGTAAACGCCCAGCTGAGTGCTGGTGGTAAAGGCCGTACGGTTATTTTTTTCAATAGTGGCGAGATCATTGAGATCCATCGTTGTTTTGCCACTGCTTGCAATTTGTGACTGTATGATTGTGATTCCGGAAGGTTTATTAGCGAGCGTATTTAAAAGCGAATTCAGGTTGGCAACGGCTGTAGCATCCGGCTGAAAGCCTGGCATATATTGAATTTCAATTTTAAGCGAAGTATACTTAGCGGAACTTAACAGATCATTGGCTGAAGCGCCAACAGCTTTGTCATTTTCACTGACAATAGATGGAAGGCCGGTGTTGCTATCTGATTTGGAACAACCTGTAAATGACATTGCTATAAAAAAAATGTAGAACAGGATATTGTTATTGTGGCTATTCAATGGCGAGGTTTTAGGAAATAAAAGACGTAAATACCGTGCCAAAAGATTTATTATGACGGACCGCTATACGTAAGCAACTCTTACCGACAAGTAAGTTGCCTAAGCATTATACAGTACAGTTGCATCGGGAAATGATCTATAAATATATTGTCAATACAATTTCCCTTAAGCGCCTAAATTTGCATCTAATTTATAAACATATGTCGGGGCTGCAATTTTTCTTCATCTATATAATTTCTCTTACTTTACTATCCTGTAATAATACTAACAATAATAATGAAGTAACCAATGACCCTTCATTAATCAACGATGAAAAACAATTAAGAACCCTAATCTCACAATATCCTGATTCACTTTTATTAAGAGAAAACCTGGTTCAATATTTTCGGGATAATAGTAACTATGGCCAGGCTATTGCTGAAACAGACTCTATTCTAAAACTAGATTCTACGAATACACGTTTCCTGGAAATTAAAGCTGTATTATTTTTTGAAAATGACGATACACTTAATGCGATCAAAACATTTGAAAAAGCCATTTTGATCAATGCCCAACCTGAATATATCATTCCACTGGGTACCTTATATGCTCAAACAAAAAACAAAAAAGCGCTGGCAATGGCCGATACCCTTTTGCATGCCCCGGCTGCCAATTATAAAAAACAGGCTTTTTATATCAGGGGATTATACTATTCTTATGTTGGTGAAAAGGTGAAGGCCCTTGCCTTTTTTAACAACTGCCTTAAACTGGATTACAGGGATATGCCTGCATACCGTGAAAAAGCAATTTGTTTATACGACCTTCATAAATATTCTTCGGCAGTGGATGTGCTTAAACAGGCATTGACAGTGCAAAACACTTTTGATGAAGGATATTATTGGTTGGGCAGGTGTTATGAAAAATTAGATAAAAGAAAAGAAGCCATTGAAAGCTACCAGTTTGCCCTGCAATTTGACCCCAATTATCTGGAGGCGAAAGAAGCGCTGGACAAACTCAATAATTAGTTAATTGAAAATGCTAAGCGCTAATTAAAATTGAATTTTTACTAACAAAACACAACCGTCAGTTTTCGATAAAACGTAATGAAAGATCAACAATGTTATGTGGTACAAGGGAGTGACACAACGATGCTTAATCAGGGTACAAAAGCTGGCTACACAAAAAAAAACGGCGTTACCTTAAGGGGCAAAAAATAAAATAATAATTATAAAAACTAAATAATTTACAATGGCCATCATCGCTCCGTCCCTTCTTGCTTCCAACTTTTTACAACTTCAGGATGAATGCAACATGCTAAATAAAAGCGAGGCCGACTGGTTTCATTTAGATGTGATGGATGGACATTTTGTACCCAACATCAGCTTTGGGCCAATGCTGATAGAATTTTTTAGAAAAGCCACTACCAAAATTTGCGATGTGCATTTGATGATCGAGGAACCGGGAAACTATGCAGAGCTTTTTAAAAAGTCAGGCGCTGATATTTTAACGGTGCACATTGAAGCATGCCCACATTTGCACCGCAATATTCAACAAATAAAGCACCTGGGCATGATGGCAGGCGTAGCAGTCAACCCGCATACACCTGTGAAATTGCTGAAAGATATTTTAGGTGAGATCGACCTTGTATGCCTGATGAGTGTGAACCCTGGTTTTGGCGGGCAATCATTTATTCCTAATACAATCAATAAGATCAGGGAACTAAAAGCAATGATCACTGAACGCTCATTAAATGTAAAAATTGAAATTGACGGTGGCGTTACAGAAAAAAATGCCAGACAAATTATTGATGCTGGTGCAGATGTATTGGTGGCAGGCAGTACTGTTTTTAAATCCGTTGACCCTATTGCAACCATTGCAAGGCTTAAAGCAATCTAAGCGTATCGTGCATTTGCTTTACTACACCGGCAGATTGCTTTACCCAATTTGTTTCTTCTTTATCCCATTTGTATTTTTTGGAAATGATTTTATCCAGCATTGCATGGGCTTTTAAGGCTTGCTCTTTATTATAGTAGCAATTCAACCATTTGTCTTCGAGTTTATCTTTACCAATTATAGATACGCCACCACGATACCATTTAAAGCAGGTGGGTAATCCAACAAAAGAAATTATGTTGCCGCCTCTTCCCGCATTGTCTTCTAAAAATTTGGCATAAAAAAGTACGCATTGAGCTGTTCTCTCTTTTATTTCATTTTCTGATTCCGCATGGGTTGGTTTAATACGCCATTGATTGTTGGATATATAAAAGGGATCATCGGCAGGGTTCTTTTGCATCTTCGCATCCGCCCTGTATTCAACCTTTTTGTTACCGGCCGTAGTCATTAAGATCATTTGGTTTGCGCCAATGGCAACAATTTTATATTGAACTTTGCCGCCCTTATTAAATTCAATGGTGATTGTTTTATCTGCTTCATTTAAACTCCATTTACCAAAGCGCATTTTATCCCTGGGATTTTCCACTACCGTTGCGTCTTCAAAAAAAGATAATCCCCGGTAGGGAATTTCAAGTCCTTCTCCACTGCCGGAAAGCTCCGCGTCTTCGGCATCCTCTTTATTCTTCCAATTCTGGCATATGATTTTTTTAATGTCAGTTTCAGCCGTAAGGTCAGCCAATGTGGATACTGCACTGTCTGTGGTTGCAGACTTGGTATCGTCTTTTTCAGTTCCCTTTTTATTATCGCATCCTGTTATCGCCAACGCAAAAAAAGCTATGATCAAAAATGTTTTCATGGTTTTAATTTGTTCAAATGTAAAGAGAAGGCTTCGAATTGTTTAGGGTCAAACGTTAAAAGGATAAAATATTTTACCTTCATTAAATGAGACCACTTATTGCCCTAGTATTATCACTGCTTTTTCTTTATAGTTCCGCCCAAAAAAAAACCGCTTTCGTTAGTGGAAAGGTTGTTGATGAGAATGAAAACCAACTGGCAAAAGTATCGGTGGTAATATTGGGCAAAACAACCGGTGTGGTTACCAGCGACAGTGGCTATTTCCGGATACAGGTTCCTGCTGATAAATCATTTGCACTTATTTTTTCTCATACCGGCTATGCCGAAACGCAGAGGAATTTTTTGCTGAATGAAAATGAAGAAGAAAAAATAACACTGCGGCTGGAACGTACTGGCAAAATGCTGGAGACTGTAGTGGTGAGCGATGAACGGGAAAGAAAAGAAGCCGGGCTAACCAAAATAAATCCTAAAAATGCCTTGGTATTACCCAGCACTGTCGGAGGTATTGAAGGGTTGATAAAAATATTGGTGGGTAGCAATAACGAACTAACCTCTCAATACAGTGTAAGGGGCGGCAACTACGACGAGAATTTAATTTACCTCAATGATTTCGAGATTTTTCGCCCCTACCTTGTAAGAAGCGGGCAGCAGGAAGGACTGAGTTTTATCAATCCTGAAATGGCAAAGAATGTAAACTTTTATAATGGAGGCTTCCAGGCAAAATATGGGGATAAAATGAGCAGTGTATTAGATGTTCAGTATAAAAAACCTAAAGCCATTGGTGGCTCGGCATATATCGGCCTGCTGGAACAAGGATTTCATATTGAAGGATCAGCAAAAAAGGAAAAGGTCACTTATTTATTGGGTGTGCGCAACAGGAGCAATAGAAACCTTTTGAGCAGCCAGGAAACGAAAGGCGCTTATATACCTTCTTCAACAGATATACAGGGATACATTACTTACCAGCTAAGCGAAAAAATACAACTTGAAATACTCACCAATTTTTCTGGTACAAAATTTACGCTGATACCTGAATCAGCACAAAAAACATCTTCTGTTTTTTCACCATTATTTACAGCCAACCTTGGATTGGATATTTTCTTTGAGGGCCAGGAAAGAAATGCTTACAAAACAAGTATGGTGGGAATAAGTGCTATACATCAGCCAAATAAAAAATTGAGGTTGAAATGGATGCTAAGCCGTTTTCAAAATAAGGAAAATGAAAACTTTGACATAGCCGGTGCATATCTTTTTGGCGACCGGGACTTTGATAACAGCAGCAGTACATTTGGGCAAATTGTTAATCCTCTTGGTGCGGGTTATTACCAAAACTATGGCCGCAACCAATTGAATATAAAAGTATGGAACGCAAGCTTGAAAGGCAGCATTGATAAAGGAAAACATTTTATCCAGTTTGGTAACACCTTTGAACAAACGAATATAAATGACAAACTCTATGAATGGGAATACCAGGATAGTGCTGGTTATTCTTTACCGGTAAACACCGGCCGCCTGGATAAATTTTTACAATCGGCGGCTAACCTTTCTATTCAAAAATACAGCGGTTATTTGCAGGATAATATCAGCTTGCAACACAACAAAACTGATATTATTCTACAGGGTGGAATCCGCTACAATTACAATTCGCTGAACAAGGAATTTTTTGTAAGTCCACGGTTGCAACTAAGCGTTAGGCCCGACTGGGATAAAGATATTGTAATGAAATTAGCAGTAGGTTCTTATAATCAACCTCCTTTTTATAGAGAACTGCGGCGCTATGATGGCTCAATAAATACGGATGTAAAATCACAAAAAAGTTACCAGGTAGTAGCGGGACTGGATTATAATTTTAAAAAAGGCTACAGACCTTTCAGGGTAACTACGGAAGCATACTATAAAATTATAAGAGATGCAATACCGTATGACATTGATAATGTAAGGATCCGGTATTTTGGAAATAACAATGCCAAAGCATATGCATATGGAATAGAAACCAGGCTATACGGCGAACTGGTAAAGGATGCAGAAAGCTGGCTTAGCATAGGTTTAATACGTACCAGGGAAAATATTAAAGGGGATTATTTTTATCAATACAAAAATGCTGCCGGTGAAATAATTACTTATCAATCGGCTGACCAGCTACCGGTGGACAGTGTACGAAATGACGTGGGCTGGCTGCGGAGGCCAACCGATCGCCTGATTACGATTGGCCTGTTTCTGCAGGATTACCTTACCACCAATAAAAATTTTAAAGTGCATTTAAATATGTTGTACGGCAGCAATATGTCTTATAATATCGTTAACAGCGTCAGGTACCGGAACGCCCTGGTGATTGACCCATACATTAGAGTAGACATTGGTTTTAGTGCCCTCTTATTGAGTGAAAAAAATAAACGCAGAAACCACAGCCCTTTTAAAGACTTTGAAAATATCTGGGCAAGTTTTGAAGTGTTTAATTTAATTGACAGGCCTAATACTATCTCCTATCAGTTAGTGAAAGACTTCTCCAATACAACTTACAGTATACCTAACCGGTTAACGCCAAGGCTGTTGAATTTTAAAATCGTTGGGAGATTTTGATGATTTTCACGCAAAGACGCAAAGGAGCAAAGGAGCTAAGGAAGTTTCTAACGCAGGAGTTACATAATAATGGACATACCGGACTTATTTTCTTTACTAAAAACTATCACGAAAAGACACAGAAGGAAAACTTTGCGCCTTTGCTCCTCTGCGTCTTTGCGAAAAAAGATTTTTAACTAAAATAACTCAGGTTGGTTTTAGGTGTGAGTGTAAGCAATGTTTCATACATCAGTTTAATCGTGTTTTCCACATCGCTTTTGTGTAACATTTCTACCGTGGTGTGCATATAGCGCAGGGGAATAGAAATGAGTACTGAAGGACAACCGTCATTGGCGTAGGCAAAAGAATCTGTATCGGTGCCGGTGCTTCTGCTAACGGCATGCAATTGTACCGGGATCTTATTTTTTGCGGCCACCTCCTGCACTATATCCAGCAACTTATTGTGTACTGCGGGGCCAAATGTAAGTGAAGGGCCCTTGCCACAGGATGTTTCACCCTGTATCATTTTATTGATCATTGGCGTGGATGTATCATGAGTTACATCTGTAATGATGGCAATGTTTGGTTTAATTCTGCGGGCAATCATTTCAGCACCACGCAATCCTATTTCTTCCTGCACTGCGTTTACAATGTACAGGGCAAAGGGTAACTTCTTTTTATTTTGTTGTAATAATTTTGCCACTTCAGCAATCATAAAACCACCCACCCTATTGTCAAAAGCACGACCGATCAAATAATCATAAGCAAGTTCATCATACCCTTCTTCATAAGTGGCTACGGCCCCAATATGGATGCCCAATGCTTCTACTTCTTTTTTGTTCCTGGCACCACAATCTAAAAAAAGGTTCTCGACTTTTGGAGTTGTTTCTTTGTCGCCGCTACCCATTCTTGTATGAATAGCGGGCCAGCCGAACACGGCTTTAACAGCTCCTTTTTTTCCATGAATCAATACCCGCATTGACGGTGCGATCTGGTGGTCAACTCCGCCATTACGCTTGAGATATATCAATCCTTCAGCAGTAATGTAATTTACAAACCAGCTTATTTCGTCGGCGTGTGCTTCTATCACTACTTTAAAAGGCGCAGTAGGATTAATTACTCCTACAGCAGTCCCATAAGGATCAGTAAAAAAAGAATCTGTATAAGGTTTGATATATTCCAGCCACATTTTTTGCCCGCTGCTTTCAAAGCCTGTAGGTGATGGATTATTGATATAGTCCTTTAAAAATGTATATGATTCATCAGTCAGGATACTTTTAGGTGCTTTTGCTTTTGCCATTAATTATATTTTCTGCGAAATTAACTATTGTATTGTTATTAGTAAAATGCGGTAGTACTTGTTCGGTCTGTGAAACCCATACTAATATGGAATAGTGGCTAAACTAGTAAGCAGCGTTGATAAACACATCAATCCATCTACCAGGAAATAATAAAAAAAATAACCCCGCTTTTTTAATGAACTGATATACACAAATACAGTAGCCAGACCCGCTACCATCAACGCAGCTACCTCCGGCAACCGCACACCATGGGCGCTCAATAAATAACTGACGTATAAGTAGCTTATAAAAATTATAGCTATCAAATAGTGAAGCAAGGATGGTTTGATGCCTGTCGCCAAGCTTTGTAAACCGCGGATTTTATCAATGGCCGCATCGCGTTTGTCAAAGATGATACACAGCATGAGCATAAATAAAAAACGATTCATAAAAATCAACACTTCCGCCTTATCCATTTGTAAAAATGAGATTTGCAGGGGAATAAGCGTAGTTACGATGGCCCAGGTAAAAGCCAGTAAGATCGTTTTCATAAACCCGGCTTTTCTAGTAAAATGCAATTGCTTAAAAGGCATAACGGGAATAGCATAAAATCCCAGTAAAATAAATGTGATGACGACATTGTACATCACCAAATGTAGTTTACCAAAACAGTAGACCAAGCCTGCAACGGCTGATAATAGCACAAAAAAAGAACTGCTATTTTTTTGTAAAAAAGAAAGAAGGGCAATATGCTGGTTAAACGAATACCTGCTGATCATCCAATAAGCATTGTAACCAGCCAGCGTGGCAAAAAAAATAAACCCAAGCAGGTACGGATTAAAATGCAGGGATAACAACTGCAATGTTTGCAAGCTTAGTGCTGCTGCACAAAATGAAATAAAAATGGAGTGTGATAGTATAAATTGAACCAGTCTCCTCATTACGGCGTTACAAAATAAATTGGATCACCCGTTTTTATCACATTGCTTTTATTCTTCGCAAAATCCTTTACGTAAATTTCGTAATAAATAGTGTCTGCCTTTCCCCGGGGAGGAATGGGATTTGATCCCCGCAAAATATCAAAAGTATTGATGCGGATGTCCGCCTGGAAATTTTTAGTGGCAACTGTTTGAATGTCCGGCAAATAGAATGAGTCCAACCGGTTAATCAACAGATTTTTTATAAAGATGTAAGAGGTATCCTTGCCGGTTTTAAAACCAAGGTCACCTTCGCCGTCGGTTACGTTAATTGTTATTAGGGGCATATTGGGATCATCAATTCTGATACCTCTTGGCACAATATTCGGACTGACTGATTTATATTTTATTTGTGGGGCGGAGGTAAATTTATCTTTCCCACAGCTAACTGCAATTAAACTAATGACCAAAATTATAATTGTGTTACGCATCTTTGTATTTTATTTCTCAAAAATACTGATAGAAATTGAAT
>JBDSAA010000106.1:0-44087 GCA_039922375.1 Ferruginibacter sp. | reverse complement strand
GTTGTTTCCGGTAACCCGGAGAGCTCCCGTTCGGTCAGATTATATTGTTTGATAAGCGCTTTGTTTTTCTGATGCCATTCAGGCGCTGAAGAAGATTTACAATTAGCCAGGCAGATTACTATCATGGCCAGCAGGCTGCAGATAGTCACGTTTTTCGTTGGTGTTAATTTCATATCTCTGGTCTTTAATATTGATTGGAATAAGAAGCTGTTTTATTTAAAGTCTCAAATTCAGAAACCCTGAATCATTCGCAAATTGAAATCATCGGTTAAAACCCTGCAAGGGTTCAATTTGAATAGCCATGGGTGAAACCCAGGGATAAAATATGCGGTTTCAACAACCCCAACGGGGTTGAATCATTGTTTTATATTCAACCCCGTTGGGGTTGTTGAATCATAATGTGAGTAACCATGGGTGTCACCAAGGCTATTCGCATTTAAGGCCTTCGTGCATTTACATGCAAGTTTAATTTGCGAACCTAAGAAGTTGTCTAAAAAGAATTATTTGGTAACCAGCTGAAGTATTTCATAGCTGCGACATTGGCAATGCTCCGTTCAACAGTTGTATAAATGGCATCATTGACGTTATAATAAAATCTTTAAAATTAAATTTGGATGGCTTCTTAGCAATTTATAATACTTGTTCAATGAAACGGGTAAGGATTCTGAAATTAAACGCATGCTACCATGTTCTTTTACTCATCATCTTATCCACTTCGGCCCGGGTCATTTTTCCTAATTCAGGGTGTTTGTCCAGCCACTTTAAAAATTCGGTTTTTATTGCATCAGTCCACTGACTGTCAATTTCACCAGTACTGTATTTACCTGCACGCACCATTTCAAAACCAAACTGGTCTTTACGAATTACAAATTCGGCTGTACTTACCACTTGTTCCGCTAAATGTGCGGGGACGAAAAGTACTCCTTCTTTTTGCGCAATCACCAGGTCGCCAGGAAGCACCATCACATTGCCAATACGAATGGCTGTATTCAGTCCCATCAACACCATTTCTTCAGTAAAGGAGGGATGGAAATCACGAACAAAAGCATTAAAACCTTTGATGTTTTTTATTTCCTGCAAATCCCTGGCTGCACCATTAAAAACCACTCCGTTGCCTGATTTACTATAAATAGAATTGGCTAATGTGGCACCCATGATAGAGCCACCGCTGATTTTCCCAAATGCATCTGCAATGTATAGATCACCTTTGGTCAGTACTTCGATGGGCCAGGAATTGGTATTCCCTTTTCTTCCTTGCGTGGCGCCTTTTTGCTTGATGTTTTTTTCTACATCTGGCCGGCTGGGCATATACATGGCTGTTAGTGCACGGCCTGTGATAGGCGTATCATTTACTGTTTTCCAGTTACCTTCAAACTGGTTTACATAGCCTTCGTTTTTTAGTACGGTCCAGGCATCATCAATCATAATATACTTTGCCCGTTCAAGAAGGTTGTCAGCAATTTTGGGCCTTCCATCTGAAAAACGTTCTCCTTTCCATTCCGAAGTAAGAAAAATTAATTCTTCTTTAGACATGGTTTGTGCAAATACGGGTAGCTTAAAAGCGATACCGCTTAATAAGAGCAACCCGATAAAAACTTTTATTTTCATGTATGATCAGTTTAAAAGAACGGTATTAAAAATGAAGGATAACACAATTATAAAAATAAGTAATCCCGGATAACTTGAAATGAACATACCCGGTGGTTGTATTTAAAATTGCCGCAGGGGTTGCCAACCTTCATAAAGGCAGCTATAAATTGCTATAAACTTTTAAAAGGTTGGCAACCCTTGCGACAATTTTAAATTCAGCCTACCCGGTTGTATAAGTACAGGTGGGGTTTTTAAAAATGAAATCCCCGCAGGTGCAGGACTCCGGTTAAAACGGAGGCCCGCACTTGCGAGGGGAGATACATTACCTTACCTATAAACATTTTTTGCTTCGGCTTCTTAAACAATTGATAAAGCCAGGTGGGCAACACTTCAAACTTATGCTGGCACATCAATGAATTCCCTGTACACAATCGCTGACTGTTGGCGTAAGTTTTAAAAACAAATAAGGAGGGGTATTTCTGTTGTTGCCTTTAATATTTTTCTACACCTTTTACATTCATCTTCAGTGACGTTACCCGGTCTCCTGCGGTAATAAATAATAGTTTATTATTTTGACCGCCAAAAACATTGTTGGTTGCACCCGATGGTCCGGTAGGAACATTAAAGATCTTATTCCCTTTTGGATCAAAGGCGGTTACTCCCAATCCGTTGCTTATATAAATATTTCCCAGTTCATCCATCGACATACCGTCGCCTCCCATGTCAATAAATTTCTTCATGTTGGAGAGTGTGCCGTCCGGATTAATATCAAACACCCAGGTGCCACCCTTATTATCATAATACCATTTGTTCACGTACAGTTTTTTTCCATCAGGCGTTCCAACAACACCGTTTGGCCATGCATCAGACACCCATCCCATGGCATCAGTTGTCACCCTCACCAATGTGTGGCTGCCAGGGGCCAGGTAATATACATAACCACCTTTACCGGTTGCGGCCTGCTCCGAATGCGTAGGTTCCCAACCTTGTATGCGGGGATCGCCTGCCACCCAATACGGTCTTGGAAACATAGGGTCTGTGATGTACATACCACCTGTGACCGGATTAATCCATACATCATTTGGTCCATTTAATAGTTTACCATTATAATTATTTACAAGTACTGTATGGCTGCCATCCGGGGCTATGCTCCATAATTCTCCATGCAAATCTGCACAGGCAATAAGGTTCCCGTTTTTATCAAAAGCCATTCCATTGGAGCGGCCGGTACCTGTTAAAAATGTAGTGATTTGCCCGGAGTTTGCTGCCCATTTATAAATTTTATCATTAGGCTGGTCAGTAAAAAAAACATTTCCATGTTTATCAACAGCAGGGCCTTCAGTGAAAGCAAAACCTTTTTGAACGGTGTCTAAATTTCCGTGTTGACTGGCCGAAACAAGACCATAAGGATCAAAAATGGTAGATGCAGTTACCGGGTTCAATTTGCTGGCAGAAAGTTCATTGAAAGCAACCGGATCTGAATCGCCTACCTTGGTTTTTGTGCAGGAATAATAGCCCAAGGAGGATAATATTCCCAGGAAAAGAAAGAGTTTTTTTTTCATAATAGAAGCAATTTAATGTTACATAAATATTTACATGCGGTTCTTCAACCGATTATTAAAAGTATCCGGATTTTTACCAAAAAACTTCCAATAAAAAACTTAGTTGAATATTAAACAACTATTTTCTCTTCCCGTCAACCGCTCACCATGTATGGAGGAAGCCCGGATCACACAGCCTCCGGCAATAACTGTTAGGGGCTGCCAGAATAAACATACCGTAGCAAAACAAAAGGTCAAATAAACAATGACTGAAAAAACAAACATCTGTTTATAGAAATAATTGACACCTAACTTTGGTATTACACGAAAAAAGGTACATCCGGAAGTGCATACTTTTTCATGCCTTCTTCATTCAAATCAACACCAATTCCAGGTTTTTCTGAAAGAGAAATAAAACCATCTTTTACCCATTCGCCATCATATTTTACGATTTCTTTCCACATTGGGTTTGTATGGAAATAAGCCTGCCATTCCAATATCATAAAATTAGGCACCGATGCGCAAACGTGACAGGAAGCCATGCAGCCAAGGAATGATGCTACCATATGTGGCGAAAACGGCTTGTAATATAAATTAGCAAGGTTGGCAATACGTTGTCCTTCTCCTAAGCCACCGGTTTTTTGCAGATCAGGCATTACAATATCTACAGCTCCGATCTCGAGTGCTCTTCTGAAACCGTGAGCCAGGTAATTGTTTTCACCATAACAGATGGGTATGCTGGTAGAATCAGTAAGCGCTTTATAAGCATCAATATTTTCTGTAGGCATCGGTTCTTCAAGCCACATCAAATTATATTTCTCTAAACGTTTGGCAACAGCTTGTGCGGTAACTGCATCATATCTTCCATGCATGTCTACACAGATATCGATTTTAGGCCCTACCGCTTCCCTTGCTGCAGCAATTTGCTCTTCCATTCTTATTAACTCGCCAGGACTCATTGTCCAGTTATAGCGGTCATATTTGCTTGGATCGGACGCCTCGTCTATATCATATTTAAGTGCGGTAAAACCCATGCTTACTCCTTTTTTTCCTGCATCTATGTATTCCTTAATTGGTGGATTTCTGATCGCATAAAAAACTGTATCATAATAAACCCTGATTTTATCACGAAACTTTCCACCCAATAACTGATACACCGGTACATTCAATGCCTTGCCGGCAATATCCCAAAGAGCAATTTCTATAGCAGATAACACGGCTACGTACATACCTGCCTGGGCACCCTCAAAAATTCCGCCTTTACGTATTTCTTCGAATAAGCGATTAACATCTAACGGATTTCTGCCTCTAAGCCGATTGCCAAACCTTTTAACCAGATGGTAAGTTCCCGGTACAGCATCCACACCTTCTCCATAACCTACAATACCCTGGTTGGTTGTTATTTTAATATACAGGCTGTTGACACCCCTGATAAACGCCGGGGTGACGCTTTCGATTTTTAAATCGGTTGGAGCTGAAAATTTAGGTGTTCTGTCAATAGCATCCTCCATTGGTTTACCAAAGGCCGCAAGAGGTGCGAAGGGTGCCATAGCAGCAGCCATAGCAGCTTTCGATAAAAATGATCTTCTTGAATTTGACATTGTATTAGTTTTATTATTATTAAAAATTGAGTTAGAAATAGCCGTTGGAAGATTGTGTAATTCTCAAATTTTTCGACGGTGGTTTGATTCGTGAATGGTGAATTATCCATTCACCATTCAATGTCGTTTACTTAAGAAAATTATTTGTTTACAAGCATTTGTTTTTCAATTAAACATCGTTGTGTCACTCACTGGTACATTTTCAGCAATAAGCAGCAAGGAACGCCGATCACTCACTTGTACATTTCAGCAATAAGGAGCAAGGAGTGCTGATCCTGATTCACCATTCACCATTCACCATTCACGCTTAACATACCACTAATTGCTATTAGTTGGCTGAGTGGTGCTCTCTCTTTGTTTTATTATTTCCTGCACCTGTTCCCTGTCAACAGGCAATTTGTTAACATTGTTTTTGAGCCATTGAGTAAAGTCTTTTTGAATATCGTCGGCCCATCTTGCATCAATTTGTCCGGCAGTATATTTTCCTTCGCGTATACGGAGTTGTCCGAACATGTCTTCCAAACGAACAAGCTCTGAACTTTTTACTACCCGTTCTGCTAGATGTGGAGGGATGAAAACCACCACTCCCATTTTACCTAACACAACATCACCTGGCATTACTGTTACAGTTCGTATGCGGGTAGGGCGGTTTATTCCTACAATCATGGTGGTAAGGTCCCGGTTTTGTCCACCTCCCGGATTATGAAAAGAAGGATCATAACTGCTAAAAAAAGAAGTAAAGCCACCGAATTCTTTTAAGCCTTCCACATCCCTTAGTGCACCGTCATACACAATTCCATTACCTGTTTTTGTATAAATGGCGGTACCAACCCTGTCTCCAATCGTAGGTCCATTTTTTTTTGCTCCAAACTGATCGGCGACATATACATCACCTTTTTGCAGTTGCTCAACCGCCCATACATTTTGAGCCCGTCTTCCTTCTTTCTTTCCCATCGAGTCAATGGCCTTCCATACATCGGGGCGCCCTGGCATAAACGTGGTGGTATAAGCACGGCCAACCAGTACACTATCAGGATTGATGATTTGCCCCCAGCCATCTGCAATTTGATACCTGTAGCCTGCCCCGTTTATAATGGCCCACGCCTCTTCTATCGTAACAGGTTTCATTCTTCTGATGATATCGTCTGGTACTTTGGGCCTGCCATCAGCAAAGCGCTCGCCTTTCCATTCCGGTGTTAATGCAATGAGTTCTTCTTTAGAGATTTGCACCGATTGTGCAGCGAGTTGTGTAGAAAAGAAAACAACAAATAAGAAAAACAGTTTTACTCTTGACATACAATAATGGTTTATATTAAAAATGATTGGCTCAATTTAGCTTACAGGGGTTATAAAGATTTCAGGCGCTTCCTTTTCAATTTCTGGCGCTTCATCCTTCCGCACACGATTATGCCACCAGCTTGCAAGCAGTGAACCAGTTATATTCATCATTGGACCAAAGATTGCAGGTGCCAGCGCAACCGAGGCATTGGTACTTATCTTGGAAGCAAGGGCAGAGGCGAGACCGGCGTTCTGCATACCGACCTCCAACGCTATTGTACGGCTATCTCTTTCATTAAATTTTAACAGGCGGCCAGAAAAATAGCCTAGTAAATAACCAAACGTATTGTGAATGAATGTTGCCAAAATAATCAGGCCTCCAACTTGTAAAAGTGCGTCTCTTCCTTTTGCAATAATAACCACGAGTATTATTACAATGCCCACCATTGATGTAACAGGCATTACTTGCTTTAACCATTTTGCACGTTCTTTTAGTAAGTAATGAACCAGTACACCTAGCGCTACCGGAAGAACTACCATCTTAACCATTTCCCATACCATATCAAGAAAATGAATTTCAATAAGACTACCTCCGAGAAGACGCATTAGTAGTGGAGTGAGCAAAGGAGCCACCAAAGTAGATACTGTGGTCACGGAAACGGATAATGCCAAATTACCTCTTGATAAATAGCACATCACATTTGAGGCAAGTCCGCTGGGACAACAACCCACAAGGATAATTCCCGCGGCAATTTCCGGAGGAAAATTAAACATGTGAGCAACACCAAAACCTACCATTGGCATAATAATGTAATGACACATCACGCCTACAATAACTCCCTTAGGCATCTGAACAATCCGCGAAAAATCTTTTAAACTTAATTCAGTGCCCATTCCGAACATGATGAGTTGTAGCATAGGCACAATAACGGCGCTAAGATTAAAGTTGCCAATAGTTTTAAAATACGCAGGATAATACATTGAAAGGCTGACAGCGGCAAAAATTAGTATCGTGTATGAAAATCCTTTCAAAAAATGATGTCCCCTGAATGCAATTGCAATGCTCAGGAAAAACAACATCAATACCCAACCCGAATATTGATATAGATTGCCGATGGTGGTGCCAATATAAGCCAGCAAGAAAAGTAGAGCAGCGATATAACAGGCAGCATAAAAAGATTTTTTAAATGCCATAAATCTGATTGGGTTTAATTCGATCTAATAAAAAATTGTGTTGTATAGCGCCGTACTGGCAGTGGATTGGCGATTCGTCCCCTAAATACCAAGGCAATCTAATTGCATGACTATCGGGACAGAAAAAGATGTAGTGTTCACTGCTGATAAGCCAATCAGATTTTCCATCAGGAATATTATAAAAGTGCGGGTACCCCGGGCAGGCGTCATTAAAATAATTCAACCTTGTAGAAGTATTTTTTTTTAGTGCTATTTTATTAGCAAGCACAAATTGTAATTCAGGTGAATTCACATGTAGCAGCAGAATTGGCTCATCAGCAATCATTAGCAAATAAATTATACAAATAATTTAAAGGCATAAATATCTGCGAAATCTTGTAGCATTTTGTACAAAATCCAACTACGTTTTATATTGGAAGTTTCTTTGATTGACAAATCGGAATATTGTTTTCGTAAGGGCTCTCTTTAGCCTATTTATTTACCAAACAACTTGCTATTATGAAGAAAAAATTACAACCGGTATTTTCATCCGGACGTTTCCGGTTCTACTTTCTTATGCTGTTTTCCTTTTTTGTTTCTGTTAGTTTGTATGCCCAAACAGTAACCGGTAAGGTAACTGATGGTTCAAACAAACCGCTGGCGGGGGTAACTGTTACCGTAAAAGGTACCAGTCGCTCCACATTAACCAGTGATGAGGGAAACTTTTCTATTGGCGCCAAAGGTGCAGACGTATTGGTGTTGACTTCTGTGGGTTTTTCCTCCCAGGAGGTGTCGGTTAATAGAAGATCCAACATTTCAGTGAACATGATTGCCGGCTCTGGCCAAAAACTTGATGAGATTGTGGTTACTGCATTAGGTATTAAGCGTCAATCAAAAAGATTAGGCTATTCGGCAACATCTGTCAACGCAGATGAACTGGTTAAGAACAGGACTACCAACGTAGGCGAAGGTCTT
This sequence comes from Ferruginibacter sp., assembly GCA_039922375.1. Classification (GTDB taxonomy): domain Bacteria; phylum Bacteroidota; class Bacteroidia; order Chitinophagales; family Chitinophagaceae; genus Ferruginibacter. The sequence goes on along the minus strand of JBDSAA010000106.1, from coordinate 35,929 downwards.
GAAGGTAGGGTTGCGGGCCTGAATATTACCCCTCCCGCTGCCGGTGCAGGCGGCAGCAATCAAATACGTTTGCGTGGACAAGTTGGTTTTAATGGAGCTGATAATTCACCGCTTTTAGTAATTAATGGCCTACCCATAGATCAGGGTGCCAGGGGTGCTGAAGGAAATGGTCAACAACGTGACCGCGGGGATAATCTGAACAACATTAACCCCGATGACATTGAAAGCATGACCGTGTTGAAAGGGGCCACTGCTGCAGCTCTTTATGGTTCCAGGGCTGCCCGCGGTGCGATTATAATCACCACCAAGTCTGGTCAAAAAAACCAGGGCATCGGAGTTGATTTTACTTCCAGCTATTCTACTTCAGAGGCTTTGAATTACATGGGCGAAATCGTTCAAACTGAATATGGCCAGGGACAGGGGGGCGTCAAGTTTACAGACGTAGGGGGAATTAAGGGTGGTGGTCAGTTTGGCTGGGGCGCCAAATTAGATGGTGTGCCCACTATTAATTTTGATGGGGTTATGAGACCTTACTCTGCTCATCCTCACCAGCTTTTCGACTTCTTACGAACCGGAACAAATCTCACCAACACACTTGGATTGTCGGGTGGTGGTGCCAACGGAAGTTTTAGGGCATCCATCTCAACCACAGGTGCCAAGGGTATTGTACCAAACAATGAATATAAGCGGAGGATATTCAACTTAGGTCTCAATCAGAACATTACTAAAAACCTGAAGTTGCAGTTGAACGTTAATTACGCAGATGAAGATTACATTAACCCTCCGCAAATAGGCACACAGGGTGATGGCGCTGTAAATTTCTTTAACAGGATGCCTATTTCCGTACCGATTGAAGCCTACAGGGAGCATGCAGTCAATGCAGCCGGAGGCGAATGGAGAAATAACGGATTCATCGGCACAGTTAACAACCCATTCTATCCCCTGCAAAAAGGCCAAAAATACACGGAAGACAGAAATCGTCTTCTCGGAACAGCCACATTACGTTATGACATCACAGACGGGCTCTATGCCCAGGGCAGGTTCAGCTATGACCGCGGTATTAATTTAGCAGAGGCTAATTCGCTGAATGGCACAGGATCCGAGACACTTATTGCTAATGGTACATACAGGGGCAACTACAATTTAGACCACACCATTACGACCGACATAAATGCTGAGTTCCTGGTTGGTGGCAACAAAGAATTTGGAAAATTTTCCGTTGACGCCAGTTTTGGTGGAAACACGTTGAGGGGAGAATGGCGAAATACGAACCAAAACGCCTCTGGTTTTAGCGGCCCCGATCTTTATTCCATTGGGAATGGTACTATCAGGACCCAGGCTTATAATTATAGCAAGAGCCGTGTCAATTCACTCTATGGCTTGGCTGAGTTTGGATATAACGGGCTATTATACCTGAACTTTACGGGTAGAAATGACTGGTTCTCTGTGCTAAATCCTGCCTATAACAGTAAGTTCTATCCTTCCATATCTGGTAGCTTTATTTTCTCGGAGTTATTAAAAAATGTGAAGTGGCTTTCTTATGGTAAACTGAGGGCTTCCTGGGCAGAGGTAGGTAGTATAGCCGGTGTGAACCCTTATGAAGGGCAATTAACTTATAATTACAATTCAAATCCATTTAATAACCAGGCATTGGCCAGTATTTCCGGGGGTAATGTTCCCAATCCGCAATTGCAGCCATTTACCGTAACGGAAAAAGAAATAGGCCTTGAAATGAGGTTGTTTAATAACAAGCTGCTTGTGGATGTTGCCGCATTTGATAAAGTAACAACGAATCAGATAATTGACCTTGTACTTTCCAGTACATCAGGATACACTGGTTTTAAACAAAACGAAGCTTCATTAAAAAACAGTGGCCTGGAAACCCTGCTTGAATATAAACCAATACAAACCAAAAATTTTAGCTGGACAACTTCCTGGAACAACACCTATCTTAAAACAAAAGTGCTTGACGTAGGTACCCCAAGCGGAACAAGGTTGCTGCTTTATTTTAATGGTACTGGTAGCGAGTTTCTCGGAGAAATAAGGTACACAGAGGGGCTCGCGATGAACCAATTGTACACAAGAACTTTTAGGACAAATGCCAAAGGTGAAATTCTCGTGGGTGCTAATGGCCGGCCACTTGCATCCAATACAAATCCACCAGGGATTACTTCGGGCTTTAGGCCTGTGGGAAGTGCCATCCCTAAGTTTACAGGTGGTTGGAATAATTCCTTCACCTATAAGAACCTGAGCCTCGGAGTATTCATAGATTATAAGTTTGGAGGTACCGTATTATCCTCTACGCTTTTGAATATGACCAGACAAGGACATACTAAATTGTCATTGCAGGGTCGTGAAGGTGGGTTAATATTCCCTGGGGTTAATGAAACCACCGGCCTGGCCAACACCGTTGCGGTTACTGTTGCAGGTAATGGTTTGCAGAGTTACTGGGCAGACTATAGAAACAACCAGGTTGGAGATCCTTTTACTTTTAAATCAGATTTTATCAAGCTTAGAAATGTTTCTTTAGCGTATAATTTTTCAGGTCTTATAAAAAAAATAGGCTCATTGAAATTTGTCAAAGGCCTAACATTGTCCGCTTCCTGCCGGAACGTGGCAATCCTTCATAAAGACTTGCCGGGTCTTGATCCTGAAGCTATCCAGTCATCAGGAGATATCAGGGCTGGTTATGAGAATTCTTCATTGCCTACCACCCGTAATTATAATCTTACTTTAAACGTCAAATTCTAACTATATGATAAAAATAATTAAGCGACTAATTTTTATAAGCAGCATCTTCCTTTTTGAAGGGTGCGATAAAGATTTTGTAGAAGTAAACACAAATCCGTATGCGATACCGGCAGTTGATCCCGCCGTTTTGTTTGCGGGAGCGCAACGAACCCATCTCGGAACATGGACCGGAGAACATACGATTGTTCAGCATTTTGTGACCCCTTATAACACAGGGGCCAATCTTGGCTTTAGTTTCAATGCCGATATTGACGGTATGAGTACTCCCAAGTGGGGGGAATATAACGGGTCAATCAAAAATATGATACAGGCCTTGAACATTTTAGGCCCAGCTACAACCGCTGTTAATTTACGCAGCATGGTCCGGATATGGAAGGCCCAGGTATTTATGGGCATGGTTGATGACTATGGAGATGTTCCCTACTCCGAAGCAGGAAAAGGCCTTACTGACAAACTTTTCTATCCCAAATATGACGATGATGCGGTCATTTACGATTCCTTATACAAAGAACTCAAAGAAGGAATAGCTGCATTGAATCCTACGGGTGACTTTGTGTCGGCAGACCTTTTTTATGGGGAAAATGCACAACCCTCAACCAAAACTACAACTGCTGCGGCCCAGGTACCCAAATGGAAAAAATTGGGAAATTCATTGCTGTTAAGGTTAGGGATGCGCTACTCAAAACTTAATCCGGCAAAAGCCCAGTCGATTGTAGCAGAGGCAGTTGCAAGCGGAGTGATGGCTTCCAATGCTGATAATGCGTATGTAAAATACGATGGAACGACTTATGTAGAAACTGACAACAACAACTTGAGAAGCTTCGCTCAATACAACTACGCTGCAGAGCCATTTGTTAATCAACTCAAATCAACCAAAGATCCCCGCGGGAAGTTCATTTTGGGAATTTTTGCAGACCCTGGCAATCCTGCAGCTGTGCCGGCTGTTTATGATACCGTTTTAAACAATCAATTTGGTGTGCCTATAGGAAAAGATGATGCCAAGCTTTCTTTAGCTAATGGCGGCAGGGGAGGCAGGGGAGCAGGCCTTAACTATTCACAGATGAATATATGGTCAGTGGCATCTTCAGCAGCTCCTGATTTCTGGGTAACTTATGCGCAAACATCTTTGTTACTGGCAGAAGCAGCCAAGAGAGGTTGGATCGCTGGTGGTGATGGTGCGGCCAAGGCATATTATGAAACTGCGATCGATGCAGACATGGCAATATATTCTATGTATCCGGTAACGAGCCCTATTTCTGGCGCGGAATTAACTGCATATAAAAATGATCCTGCTGTATTGTACAACCCGGCAGATGCGCTCAAGCTGATCAACACACAATATTGGATAGTAAATATCAGAAACGGAACAGAGGCATTTGCGAACTTCAGAAGAACCGGATTCCCTGCTTTAACGCCTAATCCTATCACTGGAGTTCTTGGTGCTGTTGGTGGATTTGCCAGAAGGTTGTCTTATCCCGATGCTGAAGCATCTGCAAATACAGCTAACTATAATACTGCTGCAGCAGCTATTGGCGGTGATAAATTAAGTTCCAGAGTATTTTGGGACACACCTTAATGAAGAGTTAGTAATACCGCACTGCATATAAATAAGATGTTTTTAAAGCCCTTGGAAGAAACAAGGGTTTTAAAAACGTATTCATAAAGTGAATAGAAGAATTTTTAAGTTTAAAATGACCTGATTAACGCTGTTTAAATTTTCATTTATGCCACGAATGAACGAATAATCACTAATTCTTTTTTCATTAATAAGGCTCTGTTTATTGCAATTGGTGCATTCGTGGCAATTTAAAAACAAACGAAGAAATTAAAAATAGTAACGAATGATTTTTCAGAAACGCATAATATATGAGTATAAAATTAAGAAGCCTCGATTGGTTTGCTAAAAAAAATAAAGACGGGGTCATTTACAGGAGCTGGATGAAAAACCAGGGTATGCCAATCGATATGTTTGATGGAAGGCCTGTAATTGGCATCTGCAATACCTTCAGTGAACTGACTCCCTGCAATGCTCATTTTCGTGAACATGCAGAAATGGTAAAACGTGGGATATTGGAAGCTGGTGGGTTCCCGTTGGAATTCCCGGTAATGAGCCTGGGTGAAACCTTATTGAAACCAACCGCTATGTTGTTCCGCAACCTCGCCAGTATGGACACCGAAGAGTCTATACGTGGCAATCCGATAGACGGTGTGGTATTACTTACAGGTTGTGATAAAACTACGCCTTCAACTGTAATGGGTGCTGCAAGTGTTGGCCTGCCTACAATTGTTGTACCCGGCGGGCCTATGCTCAATGGACGATATAAAGGTCAAACCATTGGCAGTGGTACACATGTGTGGAAGTTTGATGAGGATATGAAGACGGGAAAAATGACACAGAAAGATTGTGAATTAGCCGAAAGTTGTATGAGCAGGAGCATCGGGCACTGTATGACAATGGGCACTGCAAGTACGATGGCCTGTATGGTGGAATCACTGGGATTAACTTTAAGTGGTGCCGCTGCAATACCCGCGGCTGATAGCAGGAAGAAACAAATGGCCCAATTAAGCGGAAGACGAATTGTGGAAATGGTAAAAGAAAATTTAACCATTGATAAAATATTGACAAGGGAAGCATTTGAAAATGCTATTATGGTTAATGCCGCAGTAGGGGGCTCTTCTAATTTTATCATACACCTTATCGCTATTGCCGGCAGAATTGGTGTTGATTTAAAACTGGATGACCTTGATACGATTGGCAGCAAAATTCCGTTACTGCTCAACTTAATGCCATCGGGTAAATACCTGATGGAAGATTTTTTTTATGCAGGCGGCCTACCCGTAATATTAAATGAACTAACAGATCGGTTGCATAAAAATATAGTAACAGTTACAAGTAAAAATCATCATGAAAATATTAAAGGAAATACGGATTGTTACAATAATGAAGTGATTACTACCTATAAGGAACCATTGATATCCCAGGGCGGCTGTGTGGTGTTAAAAGGAAATCTTGCTTTGAATGGCGCAGTTATAAAACCATCTGCGGCCACACCTGCCTTAATGAAACATAGAGGCAGGGCAGTAGTGTTTGAAAGTATTGAAGATTATAATAAAAGAATTGATGATCCCGACCTGGATATTGACGAAACTTCTGTGATGGTACTTAAATATGTAGGACCAGTGGGATATCCGGGTATGCCGGAACTTGGCAATATGGCATTGCCAAAAAAAATATTAGAGAAAGGAATTAAAGATATGGTACGCATCAGCGATGGAAGAATGAGTGGCACAGCCTACGGCACGGCCGTGCTGCACGTATCACCTGAATCGGCCATCGGTGGAAACCTGGCATTAGTGCACAACGGAGATATGATTGAATTAGATGTCGAGGCAAGGAAATTACATCTGGACGTATCGGATGAAGAACTGGAAGAACGACGAAGGTTGTGGATACCACCTTCACCGGTGGCTCAACGAGGTTATGTTAGTTTATATATTAAACATGTGATGGGCGCTGACAAAGGCGCCGACCTCGATTTTTTGGTGGGAAGTTCCGGAAGTGTGGTGACAAGGGATTCACATTAAATATATTATACTTCGCAAGGCGTAATGATGAAGCAATCTTGCGCAAACCTTAGAAGAAAAATTACACAAATGATCTGACCTTAGTACCTTATTTATGAAGTTTTAAAATAAAGTCAAATAAGGTAATAAGGTCGATGTATCAAATAAGCAATTTTTTTTACTAAGGTTAAAAACCCGCCTGCCAGTTTGTTCAAAATATCATTAGGAAAGCGGGAAGCAGGTACTTATTTTCGAAATAATGAAAATTAAAAAGTAACGAATTTTCCCGTGCGTAGTATATTTCCCCAAGATTGAAAAGTTTTGCCAAATGCGGTTGGCATTCCAGCTAAATTAAAATAACACGAAAAAGTAAACATGAAACTGTACAATACAAAAAAAGGAATAGTCATTGAAGCAGATGGCAATTTTTATGCTGTAACTGCAAATTGGGAAAAACTAATTAATGATGATAATGCTTTGCAAACTGCAAAAGCACTTATAGCAAATGCAACTGCGGAAGGCAGCAGCCAGGTTGATGAATTGCTTCCCGTAATTGGAAGTAACCAGGAACTATGGGCATGTGGCGTAACTTATTTACGAAGCAAGATCGGCCGGCAGGAAGAAAGCAAAGATGCCGGTGGCGGAGACTTTTATGGACGTGTATATGAAGCCGTAAGGCCCGAATGTTTTTTCAAAAGTACCCCCCACCGTGTAGCGGGTAATAAGGGATTTGTAAGAATAAGAAAAGACAGCACCTGGGATGTACCGGAGCCAGAACTGACTTTGGTAGTAACATCGTCCGGAAAAATAATTGGTTATACAATTGGCAATGATATGAGCAGCCGTAGTATTGAAGGTGAAAACCCTTTATATCTTCCCCAGGCAAAAACTTATGATGGATGTGCAGCACTTGGCCCCTGTATTTTACTTACAGATAAGCCCATTGAACCGGATACAAAAATCACTTTGGTAATTAACAGAAACCGGCAGACTGTTTTTAAAGACAGCATTGCAATCAGCCAGATGAAGCGTACCCCGGAGGAATTAAGTTCTTTTATTTACCGGGAATGTTCTTTCCCATATGGTTGTATGATTATGACCGGTACTGGCATTGTACCGGGAAATGACTTTACCTTACAAAGCGGGGATGAAATTTCAATAGCAATTGATAAAATTGGCGAATTGATAAATGTGGTTGCGTAAAGAATATTTAATAAAAAGGGTAGTTGATTAGACCGCAAGCCCCCTGCCGGCCTCATAAAAAAGACGTAAGAAACACTTTTGTATGCAATGAATACAGAAGTGATTTTTTATTAAAATAAATATTTAACCACAATGAATTATAATCACTGGAACCAGGCATTGCGATATACGATTTTATCTCTAATCCTATGTGCAGGCATTGTTGCGCCTGCTCAGCCTCCCCGGGGGCCGTTGGTAATATCACCACAAGTGAATGCTGATAATACTGTTACATTTCGTTACCTGGCTCCTTCGGCTAAGGAGGTTTATCTAAGCGCACAATTTCAGAAAGATCGTGTAGCGATGAAAAAAGATACTTCAGGAATCTGGAGTGTTACAACAGGTCCTGTTAAACCAGATATATATCCATACAGCTTTGTCGTGAATGGTGTAACGGTTATGGATCCTGCCAATGTAGCTTTCTTTCCTAACGAGCGGTTTAAAGTTAGTCTTGTTGACATTCCCGGAAACACACCATTGGTGCATGCCATGCGGGATGTACCGCATGGTACCGTTACTTATGAATACTATCCTTCTGTTGAAGCCTCAACCGGTTCGCTGGTTGTTTACACGCCGCCGGGCTATGATAAAAATCCATCCAAAAAATATCCGGTACTGTATTTAATAAGTGGTACCACCGATACAGAAGAAACCTTTTTTAAAGTAGGCCGTACCAACTTCATTTTAGATAACCTAATAGCTGAAAATAAAGCTGTGCCGATGATTATTGTAATGCCTTATGGAAATCCGCTGGCACGGATAGCAGAACAGAAAGGCGGTGCAAAACCTACGGATCTTTTATCAAGAGACGGAGATGACGCAGTAAAAAGAGCAAAACTTTTTGAAACAGATATGATCTCAAGAGTGATTCCTTACATCGAAAAAAATTACCGCACCATTAATAATCGTGAGAGCCGGGCTATTGGAGGTTTTTCAAGAGGTGGCGGCCAAACATTGCGTACGGCATTTGGCAACATGGATAAGTTTGCCTGGATATGTTGTTACAGCGCCTATTTATCTACGCCTGAAATGGAAAACCGTTTTAAGAACGTATACGAATACCCGAATCGTACCAATAAGGAGTTAAAGCTGCTTTGGGTAAGTGTGGGTAATGAAGATTTTTTATATAAACCAACCATCGAATTCCTCGACTTTCTGAAAGCTAAAAAGATTAACTATAAAAATCTTATTACGGATGGCGGGCATACATGGATGAATGTAAAGAGCTATGTAAATCAAACAGCACAATTACTGTTTAAATAAAAGAGTATAGGATTAAATGAAACCACTGTTTGCCATAAGATTTTATGTAATGCTTTTTGGAGCGCTGTTTTTTTCTGCCGTGAACCACTTGCATGCACAAAAAAAACAGTCGATCAGTGTTTTAATTATTGACGGATTTAGTAACCACGACTGGAAACAAACCACAGCCGTCACAAAATGGATATTAGAAAAATCAGGCCGGTTTAGCATAGACGTTTCTACAATCCCTTCTGATAGCAGTGACCGGTTACTATGGAAACCTGATTTTAAAAAATACGCGGTTGTTATTCAGAATACTAACAATATTAATAACACGTCATTGCGTTGGCCTGTAGCGGCAGAGCAGGCATTAGAGAAATATGTGAAAGGCGGCGGTGGTTTATACATCCTTCATTCGGGTAATAATGCATTTCCTCACTGGGTGGAATATGATCAAATGATCGGCCTGGGCTGGCGGCCACGTTCCAGTGGTTATGCATTGGAGATTGATGCTGCAAAAAATATAGTTCGTATACCTCCAAACGAAGGAAATAGTACTGGTCATGGTAACAGGTTCAATGCTGTTATCCAGGTACTGAATAAACATCCCATTAACAAAGGTTATCCTGAACAGTGGCAAACGGCCAATACAGAAGTATATAACTATCCAAGAGGGCCTGCAGAAAATATTACGGTGTTGTCTTACGCATTTGACAGTACTGCCACACAAAAAAACTGGCCGGTAGAGTGGGTGGTTGGCTATGGCAAAGGACGTGTTTACAACTCAAGCATGGGGCATCTCTGGAAAGGAGAAATTTATCCACCGGCTTATCGCTGTGTTGGTTTTCAAACAACAATGATCAGGGCTGCCGAATGGCTGGCAACCGGTAAAGTAACTTATCTAATACCAATTGATTTTCCTGCAAAAGAATCAATAAGTCTTAGAAACGAAAATGAATTTACTAATCCAGACAAAAAATAATAACCAAACAATTCTTATTTCTTAAGATGAAAGGAAAACTTTATTCACTGATATTATTGGTCCTGGCAGGCATTGCAGTCAATGCCCAAAGAGCGCCATCCCTTAATTCTCCGGAAGTAAATAAAGATCAAAGCATTACTTTCCGTTATTATTCACGCAATGCAAAACAGGTAATATTAAAGGGGGAATTTTTGAAAAATCCGGTGGCTATGACAACCGATACTGCTGGTATTTGGAGTGTTACCGTGCCGCCGGTAAAGCCCGATATCTATCCTTACAGTTTTATGGTGGATAGTGTTGAACTGGCCGACCCCAACAACAGCTATATTTTTGCCAATGAAAGATTTAAACGCAGCATTGTAGATATCCCCGGTGACGAACCGTTGATTCATGCCTTGCAAAATGTACCACACGGAAAAATTAGTTATCAGTATTACAAATCAACAACCCTTGGCACCACACGTCAGTTGCTTGTTTACACTCCGCCGGGTTTCGATGCCACTGCAAAAAAGAAATATCCAGTTTTGTATTTGATTCATGGCGGATCAGATACAGAAGAAACATGGACAAAAGTGGGACACGCCAATTTTATTGCCGACAATCTCATTGCGCAGGGAAAAGCAAAACCTATGATCATCGTAATGCCTTATGGTAATGTAAGGCCTGCTCCCATGCCTGATTTTACCAAAGATGTTATCAATGATATCATTCCGTTTATTGAATCAAATTATCCAGTATCAACAGACAGTAAAAATCGTGCAGTGGCAGGCTTTTCTGTTGGTGGCGGACAAACTCTTAATATCGGTTTAACCAACACAGATAAGTTTGCCTACATCTGTTCTTATGCACCTTATACAGCTACGGAAGAATTTCAGAAAAATTTTACTAACTGGTCACCCGATGCAGATAAAATGAATAGACAATTAAAGTTGTTTATTATCAGTGTGGGTACCGAAGATTTTTTATATGAAAGCGTAAAGAAGAACATCGCCATGTTTGAAGAAAAGAAAATCCGGGTTAAGCCTTATATAGTTTCCGGTGGACATACCTGGATGAATTGCAAACAATACCTGGCTACAACACTCCAGGAAATATTTAAATAGTTTTTTTTAACAGTTAAAAAAATAAATCAAATGGACATTAAATCTTTAGCGATTGGTCTGGCAATTACATTGTCAGGTAGCATTTGTTTTTCGCAAGCAACACCACCTGCCGTAGTAGAAGATTTCAAACCTTCTATTTTTAACCAGCCGTTTCAGCAATATCCACAGGTAAATTCTCAGGGGTATGCGAGGTTTAGAATTCTTGCGCCAAATGCTGATAGTGTTCGGGTAAGTCTTGGCCTCGGTGGCCAGGGAGGAACAAAACTAATGAAAGCGGATAGTGGTTATTTTGTTGGCACTACCGCAGGGCCGATGGATGAAGGGTTTCACTATTATCGCATTAACGTAGACGGCGCAACCTTTAATGATCCCGGAACTGGATTTTTCTATGGCTCCCAGCGTTGGGAAAGCGGCATTGAGATACCTGCTAAAGACCAGGATTTTTATGCGCTTAAAGATGTTCCTCATGGAAACATGCAGCAGATCCTGTTCCCTTCAAAAAGCACGAATACATCACGAGCTGCATTTGTTTACACGCCCCCGGGTTACGAAAAAGGCAAGACCAAATACCCGGTGTTGTACCTGCAACATGGTTGGGGTGAAAATGAGACTTCATGGGGTATTCAGGGCCGTGCTAACCTGATTATGGATAATATGATCGCAGAAGGTAGAATAAAACCTTTTATAATTGTTATGACTTACGGTATGACTAATACTGGTGCCAGACCAGGCGGTGGTCCTCGTCCTGCTGCCCCTCCCGCCAGTGCTCCTGCTCCCGGTGGTGCTGCTCCGGCTGCCGGCGCTGCACGTCCTGCTGGTGGTCCCGGCGGTGGTATGGCCGGCATACTTGCTAGTAACGGTTTTCAAACCGTATTGTTAGATGAGCTCGTGCCTTATGTTGATGCACATTTTAGTACAATCGCCAAAAGAGACGGCCGTGCTATGGCAGGCCTTTCGATGGGTGGTGCGGAAACAAAAATGGTAACATTAGCTAAACCAGCAATTTTTGGGTACTGGGGATTATTAAGTGGGGGCAACTATACGCCGGCAGATTTAGAAGGCAAAGAGAAACCGAAGCTTATATTTATAAGCTATGGTGGTAAAGAAGCAAACGGAGCCAACGGCCTTCCTAAAGTTGAAGCAGATTTGAAGGCGGCCGGCTTTAATGTTGCTACCTATATTTCTCCAGGTACCGCACACGAGTTTCAATCATGGCGTCGTAGCCTTTACCAAATGGCGCCACTTTTTTTTAAATAATAAAACACCATTGCAAATAAAATCATCCACATGAAAAAATTACTATTTGCTCTGGCAAGTGTACTCCTTGTAAATATATCCGTCCATTCACAGGAACCTGTAAAACCCGGGCAGCCGGGTTTTGATGTATTGCGTGATAGTATTGCCCATGGCAAAATTGACACTATTACCTATAAATCTAAAACAGTTGATACCCTTCGGCGAACATTGATTTATACGCCTCCGGGATATTCTAAAAAGAATAAATACCCTGTACTGTATTTGTTACATGGTATTGGCGGTGATGAGAAAGAATGGCTGAATGGCGGAAAGCCCCAGGTTATTTTAGACAACCTGTATGCGGATGGAAAAATAGAACCGATGATTGTGGTAATGCCTAATGGAAGGGCAATGAAGGATGACAGGGCAGGCGGCAACATTATGGCGCAGGATAAGGTACAGGCATTTGCAACTTTTGAAAAAGATTTGCTAAGCGATCTGATTCCCTTCATCGAAAAAAAATATCCCGTACTTACAGACCGGGAGCACAAGGCCATTGCAGGTTTATCAATGGGTGGCGGACAATCATTAAATTTTGGTTTGGGCAACTTAGACAAGTTTGCATGGATCGGCGGATTTTCTTCAGCTCCCAATACCAAAACACCACAGGAGTTGGTGCCTGACCTGCAAGCGGCTAAAGACAAAATAAAACTCCTGTACCTGCATTGCGGTGCAAGCGATGGATTGATTTCCTTCAGTAAAAGATTGCACGATTATTTAATTAAGAATGATGTGCCGCATATTTATTTTATTGAACCAGGTGTACATGATTTTAAGGTATGGAAGAATGGTTTGTTCATGTTTTCTCAACTTCTGTTTAAACCGGTAGATATGGCATCTTTTTCTAAATATCCTGTTGCCGGCGCACCTGCTGCTACCAATATCAGGAATGGAGCTTATCCACAAATACTTTCAGACAGTCGTGTAATATTTAGTACCAAAGCGCCTGATGCAAAAAGAGTGCAGGTTGATCTTGGAAAAAAATATGACATGGTAAAAGATACCACCGGTATATGGACTGTTACTACTGATTCCATCAGTGAAGGGTTTCATTATTATTCTTTGTTGATTGACGGTGTTGCGGTTGCTGACCCTGCAAGTGAATCTTTCTATGGCATGGGCAGAATGGCCAGTGGAATTGAAATACCGTTTGCCGGCGGAGGTTACTATGCAACAAGAAATGTACCTCACGGGGATATCAGGATCAAAAAATATTTTTCAAAAGTTACTAATTCATGGCGCCAGTTATACATTTATACACCACCTGATTACGATTCAAATGCAACAGCAAAATATCCTGTGCTGTACATTCTTCATGGCGGAGGAGAAGATCAAAGAGGTTGGGCAACGCAGGGAAAAACAGATCTTATTCTTGATAACCTGGTAGCAGAAAAGAAGGCAAAGCCCATGCTGGTGGTGATGCCTGATGCTAATCTTGGGGCAGGAGGCTTTAATGCCGGTGGCATTGAGAATTCATTGAAATTATTTGAAAGGGAAATGAAAGAAACCATCATGCCTTTTGTTGAAAAAAATTACCGCACATTAACGGATGCCAATAGCCAGGCGATGGCAGGGTTATCGCTGGGTGGTATGCACACGCTATACACTGGGATTAACAACACTGATAAGTTCGCCTGGCTCGGTGTTTTCAGTTCCGGCTGGATTGTACCCATGATGAACAGCATTAGTGATAAACAATATGCTTTCCTGAAAGAAAATACCGATAAGGTAAATAGCAATTTAAAATCATTTTGGATTTCAGAAGGAGGCAAGGAAGATATAGCCTGGAAGAATGGACAGGTTATGCTTGGGAAATTAGATGAGCTGAAGATAAAATATACCTATAGCGAATATCCCGGCGGGCATACATGGCCGGTTTGGAGAAACAACCTGTACAATTTTGCACAAATTCTTTTTAAATAGAAATTATTCAAATAAATGCAGCCAAATATTTGAAACTGATAAAAGATGCAATTCAATAAAAGTTAAAGCATCGAAAACAGGGCTGAATTTTTATATACCTAAATCTCTGAAATGAAATTGAAAATAGGTGGAATGATACTCGCATTGGTACTGGTATCCTTTTTGAAATCCTTTTCGCAGGATAAAAAATTCTACATCTTCCTCTGTTTTGGCCAATCTAATATGGAAGGCAATGCAAGAATTCAGCCGCAGGATACCGTAAATGTTGATCCCCGTTTCCAGGTATTGGAAGCAGTGGATTGTCCCGATTTACACCGAACAAAAGGTAACTGGTACATCGCCGTGCCACCATTGAGCAGGTGCAAAACCGGCCTTACTCCGGCTGATTATTTTGGCAGAACATTGGTAGCCAATTTACCTGGGGATGTAAGAGTAGGTATTATCAATGTGGCAGTAGGTGGCTGCAAAATTGAATTGTTCGATAAAGACAATTATCAATCTTATGTAACTACTGCCCCGAAATGGATGATTGGTATGATCAATCAATATGATGGCAACCCTTATGCAAGATTAGTGGAACTGGCAAAAATTGCACAAAAGGATGGCGTTATCAAAGGAATATTATTGCACCAGGGCGAATCGAATCCCAATGATTCTCTGTGGACAAGAAAAGTAAAAACAGTGTATGATAATTTATTAAATGACCTGCACCTAAAAGCTAAAAAAGTTCCGTTGCTGGCCGGGGAAACGGTGAATGCAGACCAGGGCGGCGTTTGCGCCGGCATGAATAAAATTATAGCCACGCTGCCCCAAATGATAAAGAATTCCTACGTGATATCATCCGCCGGTTGCCCCGATGCTGCGGATAATCTTCATTTCACAGCAGAAGGTTACAGAATGCTTGGGAAAAGATATGGGGAACAAATGCTTATGCTCCTCGGCGTTAAAATGAAAGTGACAGAATAATGTTTAAACAGGCCATATAAATATTAATAGCAAAAACAGATAGACTTACCGTTATTTGCCAAAAGAAAATGCCGTTTGAAACGGCGGTTGTTTTAAGGTCGGGTACTTAGAAACAGTTTAAAAATGGTTTTAGCATTTATCCTGCATAATTAGTTGCCACGAATGCACAAATTGGTACGAATTAGTGGTTCTTCGTGCATTCGTGGCATAAATTAAAACTGGAAAGTTTTTTTACAAAATGAATTGTTTCATTAAAGAAATGAGAAAAATAATATTTACAATAATAGCTGCAATGGTTTTTTTTTGTGCAATGCACAAAATCCTATCATTCAAACAAAATTTACTGCCGACCCTGCACCGTTGGTGTACCATGATACCGTGTTTCTCTATACGGGCCATGATGAAGATGATGCCTTCGGTTTTAAGATGAAGGACTGGTTGCTATACACATCAACTGATATGGTTAACTGGACAGAACATGGTGTTGTGGCATCATTGAAAGATTTTAAATGGCTTAATAACGACAATGGAGCCTGGGCACCCCAATGTGTTCAACGTGCCGGGAAGTTTTATTTGTATTGCCCCGTTCCTGATGGCATGGGTATTGGTGTGCTGGTTGCCGACAACCCTTATGGTCCTTTTAAAGACCCCATCGGAAAGCCGTTAATTAAAAATAGTAAAGAAGATATTGACCCCACCATATTAATAGATGATGATGGGCGGGCTTATCTCTATTGGGGCAATCCCAATTTATATTATGTAAAACTGAATGAGGATATGGTTTCTTATTCAGGAGAGATTATGAAAGATACATCCTTCGCTAAAGTAAAAGGCCAGCCAGATGCTTTTCATTACCAGGAAGGTCCCTGGGCCTATAAGCGGAATGGTCATTATTATATGGCATATGCTTCTACCTGTTGTCCCGAAGGCATAGGTTACGCTATGAGTGATTCACCAACGGGGCCATGGGTTTATAAAGGGATGATTATGGATGGCGATAAAAGATCAAGTGGCAACCATCCCGGCATTATCGACTATAAAGGCAATTCGTATGTATTCGGTTTTAATTATGCCATCATGAAACAAACCATGGCCAAGCATTACGAAAGGCGTTCCATTTGCGCAGAAAAAATAACCTTTAATCCCGATGGCACTATTCAAAAACTTTCCTTTTGGTCTGCCGCAGGGGTTAAACAACTGGGAACACTTAATCCATACAATAAAGTAGAAGCTCAAACCATTGCTTTTAGTGAAGGCGTTAAAACAGAAGCTGCCACTGAATGGGAAAGAAATATTCCATGGGACAAAGGAAAGAAAATTGCCGACAGGGTATTTGTAACCTCTATTCACAATGGAGATTATATCAAAGTACAGGGTGTAAACTTTTTAAATGGCGCTTCCTCTATAAATGCCAGTATTGCTGCTTTGTACGGAGGGGAAATTGAGATCCATTCAGATAAGATTGATGGCCCGCTGTTAGGAATTATTACGGTTAATACATCAGGCGAAGGCGATACCTGGAAAACAGTTTCAGCACCGGTTAAAAGTGTTAAAGGCATTCATGATTTATTCTTTGTGTTTAAAGGCGGGAAAGATCTTTTCAACTTTGACTGGTGGCAATTCAACAAGTAAATTCTTTTTAATAAATCCTTTATCATCTAAACACAAAATAATGCGACCACTTCTTCTTCTATTACTTCTTTCAGCAGCAGTGAATACCCAGGCACAAACATGGCAAAAAACGAGTGCCGGAATAAAAGCAACCCTTAACAAATTAGCTATTGAAATAGAATTCTATAATCCATCAACGGTAAGGATAATTAAATCGCCTGAAGGAACTGCTTTCACAAAAAAAAGCCTGTCTGTTATTGCAGCACCGCAACAATTAAAATTAAATATAAAGGAGCAGGCCGGTGTGCTTATTGTAAAAAGCGACAAGACAAGTGTGAAATGTAATCTTGCGTCAGGCGCAATAAGTTTTTATAATAATGCGGGCACCTTGCTTTTAAATGAAAAAGAAAATAGTGCTTCTTTCAAATCTTTTAATGATGCCGGCAGTAATTCCTATAATATTGAACAAGCTTATGCTTTAGATGCAGCCGAAGCCATTTATGGCTTGGGTCAGCAGCAGCAGGGTAAAATGGTACAGCGCAATTTAAAGCTGAACATGGTACAGGGAAATACAGATGATTATATTCCGTTTTTTCAATCGGTAAAAGGTTATGGATTATTCTGGGATAATTATTCGCCAACAACCTTTACCGATAATGCGGAAAGCACTTCCTTTAAATCTGAAGTAGGTGATTGCATAGATTATTATTTTATGTATGGTGGCAATGCAGATGGCGTGATTGCAAATATGCGTACGCTTACAGGGCAGGCACCCATGTTTCCTCTGTGGACCTATGGTTTCTTTCAAAGCAAAGAACGTTATAAAAGCCAGGATGAGTTGGTTGATGTAGTAAAAAAATACCGTGAGTTAAAAGTGCCGCTGGATGGTATCATACAGGACTGGCAATATTGGGGAAGCAATTATTTATGGAATGCGATGGATTTTTTAAATGACGAATTTCCCAGGCCACAAAAAATGGTAAATGATATACACGGTTTACATGCGCATATGACCATCTCCATATGGAATTCTTTTGGTCCGCAAACAAAACAATACCGTGAGCTGGACAGCATTGGTGCGCTGATGAATTTTAATACATGGCCACAATCGGGTTCTACGTTATGGCCGCCGCGGCGTGATTATCCCTCTGGTGTAAGAGTGTATGATCCATACAATCCCGCATCCCGTGATATTTTTTGGAAGCATTTGAATAAAGGATTATTCAGTCTTGGTATGGATGGCTGGTGGATGGATTCTTCGGAACCTGATCACCTTGATTTCAAACCGTCCGATATGGACAACAAAACATTCTTAGGCTCTTTCCGCAAAGTTCGCAATGCCTTTCCGCTAATGACGGTAGGGGGCGTATACGATCACCAGCGTTCTGTATCTGACAGCAAAAGGGTTTTTATTCTTACCCGTTCTGCCTTTGCGGGTCAGCAACGTTATGGTGCCAATACCTGGTCGGGTGATGTAACATCATCGTGGAATGCGTTACGCAACCAGATTTCCGCCGGGTTAAATTTTTCACTTACTGGCATTCCTTATTGGAACGCGGATATTGGTGGATTTTTTCTTTCAAGATTTCCTAAAAAATTAGAAGACCCCGAATATCGTGAACTGTACACCCGCTGGTTAGAATTTGGAACCTTTACTCCAATGATGCGTTCACATGGTGAGGGAGCTCCGAGAGAAATTTACCAGTTTGGCCAAAAAGGAACTAAGTACTATGATGCGATTGAAAAATATATCAATCTCCGTTACCGCTTCCTGCCTTATATCTATTCCACTTCCTGGGATGTAACAGCCAATCAATCGAGCATGATGCGTGCCCTTGTAATGGATTTTCCAAAAGATAAAAATGCTTTAGACATTAACGATGAATATATGTTTGGCAAATCGGTTTTGGTGAGTCCTGTTACGAATGCAATGTATATAAAGCCTGGTGTGAGTGGAAGAGACTCTGGGCAAGTAGAAGATTTCAGCGCTATCAAATTAAAAGAAACTTATTTGCCCGCAGGCACCGATTGGTATGACTTCTGGACCGGCGAAAAATCATCGGGAGGAAATAAAGTAACGAAGCAAGCTCCGCTCGATATTATTCCGCTGTATGTAAAAGCAGGTTCTATCATTTCTTTTGGCCCTGCTGTTCAATATGCAACAGAAAAGAAATGGGATAATCTTGAAATAAGGATCTATCCCGGAGCAAATGGAAAATTTGTGTTGTACGAAGATGAGAACGACAATTACAATTATGAGAAAGGAGTTTATTCAACGATCACTTTCGATTGGGATGATAAAAAGAAAATCCTGGCAATTAACGACAGAAAAGGTTCTTTTCCGGGAATGTCCGACAGCAGGATATTTAATGTTGTAATTGTTAATGCTAACAAAGGCGTTGGAGAGAATATCGCTGGCCAGCCTGATAAAACAGTAACCTATACCGGAAAGAAACTGGCAATAAAATTCTAATCCATATGATTAACTATTTCGGATGAAACGAGCGATTCTCTCCATTCTTTTTTTTGCACTGACAATATCGGCAGCATTGTCTCAAATAATTGAAGCAGAAACCGCCGGCAAAACTGGCAGAACAAAAAAGATCAGTGATGATTCGGCTTCGGGGCGAAGTATGGCTGCTCTTGGTAAATCAGGAGATGGCCTGTTTTTCACAAGCCTTCGTGCAGCTCGCAAAATGGCGATACGATATGCTTCTGTCAATGCTGGTACGATCAGCATATCGGTGAATAATCAAAAACAGTTAAAGGTCAATATTCATTCTTCCGGAGCTTTAACCGGTTCATTTCTGCAAGCAATTACAGATGTAGCGATTCCGGCAGGCGCCAAACTAAAAATTTATCTCAATAGTAATGATGTTACACTAAACATTGATCAAATAACTGTTGGTAACGGCGATTTGGGATTGCCGCCCGATATCTGGAATCTGCCCCCGCTGCGGGTAGCCGATGGCCCTTTCACCGCCGATTGGAAAGGATTGAGCCGGATCTATACAGCACCTGAATGGTGGCGTGATGCGAAGTTTGGTGCGTGGTCACACTGGGATCCGCAATCAATGCCGGAGCAGGGCGACTGGTATGCCCGTGGCATGTACATGCAGGGCAACAGGCAATATGAATATCATCTAAAACATTTTGGTCATCCTTCTGAATACGGTTATAAAGACATTGCTAAGAATTGGGTGATTGATAAATGGAATCCTGAAGAATTGATGAATCTCTATGTAGAAATGGGAGCCCGTTACTTTATGGCAATGGGTGTTCATCATGATAATTTTGATTGCTGGGATTCTAAATACCAGCCCTGGAATTCAGTCCATGTTGGCCCGAAAGCAGATGTTGTTGGAACCTGGGAAAAAATTGCACGCAAACATGGATTGCATTTTGGTATTGGCTTTCATAACACGCCACCCCGTACCTGGGGGCAGTTTATGCCGGTACGTTATGCAAGCGACAAGAATGGCCCGAAGCAAAGCGTACCATACGATGCACTTCAAACAATTGCAGATGGCAAAGGGAAATGGTGGCAAGGCATGGACCCCGTTGATCTTTATGGGCCGGTTCATACCCGCAATGATGATCCTTTACGATCTCCTTTTGCCAACCAGTTTATGTGGCGTATTGACGATGCTATTACCAAATATCATCCCGATGTAATTTATTTTGACGAGCATGCCGGTGATTCCCAGGTAGACCTGGGTGTGCACATGGGATTGGGTTTTCTTGCACCGCGGTTGATCGCAAATTATTATAACAAATCCCTTCAGTGGAACAACAAAAAAATGGAAGTTGTGATCAACCTGAAAGGGGTAGGCGGCCGCTGGAATAGTTTTCAAAACAGCCCGCAGCTGGTTCCTTTTGTTGATCGTTCGCTGGTAAAGAGTTCCGAATTTCACATTGAACCGGAAATTATGGCGTATTCATTTCAAACTGAAACCAGCATTGCCGACTGGCATTATATGACGGAAATGAAATACATGGATGCAAAAAAAATAATCCAATTGCTGATGGAGAATGTTTGCCGTAATGGAACCTTGCTGCTTAATCTTACGCAGCATGGTCGTGGTGATCTTGACACCGAAGTTATTCGCACGTGTAAAGATGTAGGTGCCTGGCTGAAAGTAAATGGCGAAGCAGTGTATGGATCAAGGCCGTTTGAAGTTTATGGAGAAGACAGTGTGCGCTATACCCGCAACAATGGCTATGTATATGCCTCGGTTTTAGATTGGAAAGACAGCGTGATTACGCTTAAAGCTTTGCATGCCGGTGGAAGTACCATTGGAAAGGTTTCCAAAGTAGAATTGGTTGGCGCTGATGTTACTATGAGTTTTATGCAGCACGATAAAGGCCTCACAGTAACACCCCATAAAGCAGTGTTGCCTCTCCCTGGAATTGCTGACCAATCCTTAGCTTCCGGCAGTCGTATTTTGCGTATAACGCATAACAAGGGTTGGTTTAATGATGATGACCCTGGAGTGGTTCCACCTGGATGGTTTCGTCAATGTAACCTGGGTACAGACGATTTTAACAATGACCTTACCATCAGTGATACTCCAGGTGATGTGTGGAAGAGTTCATTTACCGGTAAAAGTATTTCAGTCATCGCTCCAAAAGAAGCAGGAGCGGGGAAGATTGAAATTAAAATTGATGGAAGAACACGGGCTACAGTGGATTTATCCGAGAACGGTGTTCGCAAGGCCCAGCAAGTGGTGTATGAAATAAGAGGACTGAGTGCCGGCAAACACGCTATCAGCATTATTCACCGGGGCGGTGGAAAGGTAGCTGTGGATGCGCTGATTGCACTATGACGATGAACAGAAACTTGAACGTAAAATAATCACTACACGAATTAATAGTAATAAGATTATATTCTCATTGAGCTCTCACGGATGATTATGTCACATTTGATTACCTCCTCCTGATTTTCTAAAGTAGATTCATTGCCGGGCAATATATTTTCAAAATAGATCTTTGCAGCCCGTTTCCCCAGTTCCTTGCTTTTTTGATCAACCGAGGAAAGAGACGGCTTAATAATATTTGTAAAAGCTTCATTGGCGAAGCCAAATATCCCAAGTTGCTCAGGTATTTTTATTCCTTTAGATGCTGCGATTTCAAGAATGGCCAAAGATTGATGATCCGATACTGTAAGAAAAGCATCAGGAGGTTCTTTTGACGAGAGAAGTTCAGCTACTATCTCTATTGTTTTTTCTTTTGACAAAGAATCCGTTACTATAAAATCATAAGGAATACTGAATCCTGATTCTTTAAGCGCCATTAAAAAACCGTCTTTCCTGTTCCTGAAAATTGTGGTATGATCAGGACCGCCCAGGTAAGCAATCCTTTTATATCCTTGTTGAAAAAGAACCTTGGTAACATTGTAGGATGTTTCCAGGTTATCATTTACGACTCTATAGCCTTCCAATTGATCTATGTATCGATCAAATTGAATTAAACCGATATCGTGTTTTTTAATATTTTCCAGGTGCTCACAGGATTTTGTTTCTGCAGAAATAGATATCAAGATACAGTCAACATTCTGGTGAATCAGGGTATCAATGGCCTTGCATTCATGTTTAAATGATTCGTGGGATTGACATATAATTAAACTATGATTATTTTGAAAACATACTTCTTCAATACCGGCGATTGCTTCTGAAAAAAAACTTTGATTAATATGGGGAACTACAACGCCGATCGTTTTGGATGAACCCTGCCGCAGGTTGGCGGCATGAGAATTATGCTTGTAATTCAGTTCAGTGGCTTTTTTCCTTACTGTGTCTCTTACCTTTTTACTAATTACCGGGTGATCATTCAACGCTTTTGACACATACGAAGCGGACACACCCAATTCTTTTGCAATATCATATATAGTTACCCGTTTGCTCCGCATTAGTTTTTGAGTTTTTTGTTTTCATTTCTATCTTTTTAAGGTGAATTTTCATACTACCTTAAGAAACATTAATCGATAAAATGATTTTTTGAACAAATAATTTGATAAAAATACATATATGAATTCGGTTGACCCGAAATGATGATTCTTTGCCAGGTTTAATTATGCCTGGTTTATTAATTATTTAGCAAATCGACCCGCTGAAAACAAGAATGAGTCTCCGTCGCATTCCGCTTTTTGGAAATCGATTTAATAGATAATCAATTTGCTATAGTATTTACAACCAGTAGTTTATATGTAAATTGAAATCATTTTGAAAATATTTGTCAATCGATTGTATAAAATTCAACGAAGATCATTATTGGAAGTTTTTTATGTTAAGTTATCCTACTATTGTAGGATGTTATGAGCGCTCATGCTCTTCCTGAAGGAAATTATTTATAACCAAAACGACTTGCTATTATGAAGAAAAAATTAAACCCGGCATTTATGCCAGCTGTGGGCAAACTGCTGATATTATTGGTACTGCCCCTTTGTTTTTCTACTAAAGCTTATTGCCAAACGGTAGCCGGAAAGGTTACAGATGGAGATGGTAAGGGACTTTCCGCCATTTCAGTTATAGTTAAAGGTTCATCCAAGGGAACCACTACCAATGCTTCCGGGCAATATAGTATTCCAGCCTCTTCCACTGCAGTTTTACAATTTAGTTCGGTAGGATATGCAATGAAGGAAGTTTCTGTTTCAGCCCGAAGGGTCGTTGACGTGGTTTTAAGCGCCACTACCGGAAGTATGAATGAAGTGATAGTTACCGCTTTAGGTATAAAAAAGGAGGCAAGAAAACTGGGTTACGCGGTCTCCACTATAAAAGTTGATGAGATCACCCAAAACCGCACTACCAACGTGATGAAGTCGTTGGAGGGTAAAGTAGCCGGCTTGGAAATTGCTCCGCCCACCGCAGGTGCAAGCGCAAGTACCCGGATTCGTTTGCGTGGGCAGTCGGGTTTTAATGGTCAAACCAACTCTCCATTAATTGTTATTAACGGCCTGCCAATGGATCAGGGCGCACGTAGTGCCGAGGGTGGCGGGGCTGTCTCAGCCCAGACAGATCAGGGCGACAACCTGTCAAACATCAACCAGGATGATATCGAGTCAATGACCGTGCTGAAAGGTGCAACAGCTGCTGCGCTTTACGGTTCAAGGGCTTCCAATGGTGCCATTATTATCACCACCAAAAATGGCGCTAAAAATTCGAAATTTGGCGTGGAATTGAGTTCCAGCTTTGCCGCTGATGAAATACTGGATTTTACCGATTACCAAACCGAATACGGTACCGGCTCCAATGGTGTCCGTCCTTCCTCACAGGCTACTGCGCAATCAATGGGTAATCTGGCATGGGGCGAAAAATATGACGGCGTTCCTACCTACCAGTATGATGGCATTTTAAGGCCCTATCTTCCTGATAAAAATCGCATGAACCAATTTTACAACACCGGAACTTCCTATACAAATACTATAGCGGTCTCCGGAGGTAACGCCTCAACAAGCTACCGCGTTTCTTTTTCAAACCAGGATGTTAAGGGTATTTCCCCTGGCAATACTTATCATAAAAAGATCTTTAACGTAGGACTCAACAGCAAGGTTACTAATAAGCTGACGCTTCAGACAAATATTAACTATACCCACGAGGAAAATAATAATCCTCCGCTGGTTGGCGCTCAGGGTATCGGGTTTTCCAGTTTCCTTAACCGTATACCATTAACGATAGCGATCCCGACCCTGAAAGAACACGCTGTAGGCCCTGATGGCAGCTTATTGTCAACCAACCCCTTTAATGCCCTTTTGACTAACCCATATTATCTTATCGGGCGAATGTTCAATTATACCAAAAGAGATCGGTTTTTAGGTACCGTTTCCCTGAGATATGATTTCACCAAGTGGTTGTATTTGCAGGGTCGTGTAAATGCAGATTTCGGGTACAATAATAACGAACAAAATTATCCGCATGGTGTAGGCGTTCCATTGCGTAATAGTAGTAATACAGGCTGGGTGGGGAGTTACGGTGTTACCACGAGTTTCAACAAACAATTGAATTTGGATTTCCTGTTAGGTACCAATCATATATTTGGTGATTTTACAATCGACGCAAGCGTAGGAGGTAATATGTATACAGTTAATAATAACAATACCAACCAAAGTGTAACAGATTTTGTAAATAAAGACATTTATAGTTTAGGAAACGGTCTCACCAAAAACGCAAATACGTACGGCATTTACAGAACCCAGGTAAATTCTTTATACGCGTTTGCAGATTTTGGCTATAAAAACTTCCTGTACCTTAATGTTACCGATCGTGAAGACTATTTTTCGGTGCTTACACCGCCCAGTTCAATAGTAGCTAGCCCGAAAAACTCTTTTAATTATGCTTCTGTGGGTGCCAGCTTAATTTTCTCTGAATTGCTGCCTAAAATGTCGTGGTTAAATTATGGTAAGTTGAGGGCGACTTATGCAAACACAGGTAATGCAAACGGCATTGGAGCCTTTAGCAGCCAGTTGACGTACGCAATCGATGCACAACTGTTCGGTACTTACCCAATCGGAAGTATTGCTAACGGAAGTAATCCAAATCTGTTAATAAAGCCTTACAGCATTAGTGAAAAGGAAATAGGCCTGGAAATAAGGACCTTAAATAACCGTCTAAATTTCGATATCGCCGTTTACGACAAGAGGACCAATGATCAGATTTTACCGGTTGATCTATCACCGGCTTCGGGTTATGGCAGTACAAATGTTAATATAGCAAAACTGAAAAACACTGGTGTAGAAGTTATGGTTGAGGGAACACCTGTAAAAAGGTCGAATTTTAGCTGGAATGTATCGGCAAACGGAGCGTATAATACATCAAAAGTATTAGCATTAAATCCGGGGCAAACCCGTCAGGTAGTAACTTTTTTTAATGGAACAGGAAACGAGTTCATAGGTTATTTAGTGTACGATGTTGGTAAAGAAATGAACCAGTTGGTTGACTACACGTATCTCCGCAATGATAAGGGACAGGTAATGTTAAATAGTTCAGGAGGACTTCTGCCTTCAAAAACCATGGTAAATTATGGTAGTGCAAATTACAAAGTAATTGGTGGTGTGACCAACACTTTCCAATATAAGAATCTAAGCTTACTAATCCATGTTGATGGGAAATTTGGCGGCAAAGTGTTTTCATCCACAGCATTAAACGGTTTAAGATCAGGTCAAAGCCAGGCATCTTTAGTTGGTCGCAGCGGGGTTATTTTCGATGGCGTGCTACCTAACGGAACTCAGAATACAATATCAGTTGCTCCGCAAACATTTTACGCTAATTACCGTACTCAGAATATAGGAGATCCGTTTGTTTTCAGCAGCGACTTTATCAAGTTAAGAAATATCACACTTACCTACGACCTTACTCGGTTTATGAATAAAAGCACAAAGTTTGTTAAAGGGTTAACGCTATCTGCTTTTTGCCGGAATGCTGCTTTACTGTTGAAACACATACCTACCGTTGATCCGGAGGCTTTCGCATCATCAGGCGACAGCCGCTTGGGATATGAGCAACATACTGAACCAACTACCCGCACTTATGGGCTTAACTTAAATGTAAAATTCTAAAATCATTTTATATGAAAAAAATTAGTTGTTTTATAGTCTCCCTGGTATTAATGATTTGCTTTTTAAGTTGCACAAAGGGGTTTGAAGAAAAAAATCAAGACCCTTATGCCATTACAAAAATTGATGCGGGATTGTTATTTGCCACAGCAGAGCGGGGTATGAATATTGGCAATTGGGATGGTGAACAAACCATCGTACAACAATATTTGAATGCTTATAACGCAGGCGCTACCGCAGGTTTTCAATTTAACGAGGATGTTGATGGTTATAACTCGCCGCGTTGGGGTGTTTACGCAGCTGTCATCAAACCTTTGGTACAAATTATCAGCCTTACGAAAGATGATCTTACTTATAAAAACCTGTATAATATGGTCCGGATATGGAGAGCGTATGCTTTTATGACCCTTGTTGACACATACGGTGATGTACCTTACAGCGAAGCAGGGAAAGGATACCTTGAACAGGTAAACTATCCAAAGTATGATAAAATGGCTGATATCTATGCCGACCTTTATACTGAGCTTAAAACGGCTACAGTGGCTTTGTCTGCTTCAAATGAATATGTAACCGGTGACTTGTTTTTTGGTGGTTCAACCACCTCTACCCCTGCTTTAATAACTGCACAGGTAGCCCACTGGAAAAAAATAGGTTACTCTTTAATGCTGCGTTTAGGTATGCGCTACTCAAAAATAGATGCGGCCAAAGCCGCAAGTATCGCACAGGAAGCATTTGCAGGCGGTGTCATTCTATCAAACAGTGATAATGTTGTTGTTACACAATATAATAATACAGTTCAAAACGGTTACTCTAACCTGCAGCGGAACGTTAGTCCCTATTTTTATTATTTAGCTGAGCCTTTTGTTAACCAGTTAAAAAGCACTGCCGATCCCAGGTTAAAGTATATAGGGGCCAGCTATGCCTTACCGCAGTCAGTTACCTCTGCACGTGATACCACATTAGCTAACCAATATGGATTTCCTATAGGGTATGACGCTGTAACCGTTTTAACCTATCCGGGATACCGGGGTACCAAAGGCGGAGGACAAAACTATACACAGCTCAATTATGACGTAATGATCAGTACAGTTGCTCCTGCTTTTTTTATTACTAATTCTCAAACCCAACTATTACTGGCAGAAGCTAAATTCAGGGGGTGGATTACAAGTGCCACAACAACTCAGCAATATTATGAAGCCGGCGTTAAAGCTGCTATGGATGAATGGGCATTATTTCCGGGCACATTTAGCCCCGCCGTTTCAGACGCGGAAAAAAACCGTTACTTACTTGACCCTGCAATTGCTTATAATGATGCGAACGCACTTAAGTTGATCAATACACAATACTGGATCGAATCTATGACAAATGGCCCGGAAGGTTTTGCTAATTGGAGAAGAAGTGAATTCCCGGTATTGAAACCCAATAAGTATAACAATAACTTAAACGGGGGCTTTGTAAGACGTATGGCCTATCCTAATGCTGAGCAAGCCCAAAATACTGATAACTATAATGCCGCAGTTGCGAGCATGGGCGGCGATGGATTAACACAACGCGTTTTCTGGGATAAACCCTGATAAAATAACATGGCTTACTAATACCAAAAAGCCCGGATCGAAAGTCCGGATTTTTTTTTAAGGTATCTTTAACCGTACAGATAAACATTGAGATTAGCACCGGAGATTGGCGGACTAAGTTGTGCTTATAATTTAACTCAATGGCTTTTTAATTACATTATACATTAACTACCCCGTTCAAATAATAAACCTTTGGTAAATGATTAAAATAATTATTCAAATGGCGTCATTGACATTATAACAAAATCTTTAAAACTAAATTTAGACAGCTTCTTAAATAAAAAACGGAATGATATGAAAAAAATGATTGCACTGCTTACGTTCTTTAGTGTTGTTGCACCAAAGTTTTTGATGGCGCAACAACCAGCCGCTGTAAAAGTGGAGAATGGAATACTCCAGGGAACTTATGGAAATGGCCTGACTGTTTATAAAGGAATACCGTTTGCAACTCCACCAGTTGGCAATCTCAGGTGGAAAGCGCCACAGCCTGCTGCCAAATGGGAAGGCATTCGTATGGCAGATAAATTTGGTCCGGGATCCATGCAGGGAATCAATCCTCCATCAGGCAAAAGTGAAGATTGTTTGTACCTGAATGTTTGGTCACCAGCAAAATCTACCAAAGAAAAAGTGCCCGTGCTGGTATGGATTTATGGAGGAGGGTTTGCAGTTGGATATACATCTGACCCTATGTACAATGGTGAAAACCTGGCAAAGAAAGGGGTGATATTAGTTAGTATTGCGTACAGGGTTGGCCAGCTTGGTTTCTTAGCGCATCCTGAATTAAGCAAGGAAAGTCCGAATCATGTATCGGGAAATTATGGATTGCTTGATATGATTGCGGGGCTTGATTGGATAAAAAAAAATATTGCTGCATTTGGCGGCGACCCCAATAAGGTTACCATCTTTGGTGAATCTGCCGGTGGCATTGCTGTTAGTATGTTATGTGCTTCGCCGCTGGCCAAAGGATTGTTCCAGGGCGCTATTTCGGAAAGCGGAGGTTCATTCGGGCCAACACGCCGTACCACATTTCCGGGCGAAAATATGAAAACCCTTCAACAGGCAGAAGCTGAGGGGCAAGCTTTCGTTCAAAAGGCAGGCGTTACTTCTATTGCCGAGCTTCGGAAAATCCCTGCCGACAAAGTACCGTCGGGTTTTGGAATGACAGGCGGCTGGCCCATTGTTGACGGATATGTTATCCCGGATGACCAGCATAATTTATACGAAGCAGGAAAGTACAATGATGTACCTATACTGGTGGGTTACAATTCTGATGAAGGCGCCAGTTTTTCTCCGCCCAAAACTCCGGAAGACTATATTGCAGGAGTACAAAAACGTTATGGCAAGTTTGCAGATAATCTTATTAAAGCTTATCCCGCGGGCACAAATACAGTTCCTAAAACTGCACGTGACCTTACCCGTGACGCGGCCTTTGGCTGGCAAACCTGGGCATGGGCAACGCTTCATGCAAAGACTGGAAAATCAAAAGTATTTTATTATTACTTTGATCAGCACTCTGATTACCCGGATACGTCAAAACGTTTTGGCTATGGATCTTCTCATGGACAGGAAGTAGCTTATGTGTTTCAACACCTGGATGTAGCTAAACCTGAAATAACGAGCACTGATATCGCAATTGCGGATGCCATAAGCACCTATTGGACAAACTTTGCAAAGTATGGTCATCCAAACAGCAACGGAGTTCCTGCATGGCCGGCATTTAGTAATGCTAAACCAACTGTAATGTACTTTGCTAAAACACCACATACGGGACCTGTACCAAGTGAAGCGTCACTTAAAGTACTGGATGATTATTTTAAGTGGAGGCGGACATCCGAAGGGAAAGAATGGGCGAAATAAAATACGATTTATAACAAACTGGTTTCTTATACACACATAATAATTAAAATGAAAAAGATTGCAATCATGTTAAATCAAAAAATAAACTTCCGGCTAACTTCCATTCTATTCTTTCTTTTGTTCACCTGCTTTGTATCCCAGGCACAGGTTGAAACGGCCTTGAAGCAAACCATGCCAAAGGCAGGCGAATTGCATAACAATAAACCCATCGGAAAAGGCTGGGTAAACCTGCTGAAATCAGCTTCGGACTGGAATTTTGAAAGTAATTTTTGGCAGTTTACAGACACAGGTTTTCATGCTTCAATGGGAAAGGAAAAAGAACATCACTACAGTTATACTAAAAAGACCTACAAAGATTTCGAATTAAATGTGATGATAAGAATGGTGGGAGATTCTAATGCCAACTCAGGCGTGTGTGTTCGTATCAATCCAACAAACTATGATAATGCACCGGGTTACCAGGTTGATATGGGTAAAGGTTATTGGGGATCACTTTGGGAAGAACGCCGGGCAGAAATGGTGCAAAAATTTCCTGAAGCACTTGCACAAAAATTGGTAAAGCAAAACGATTGGAATCACTACTATATTATTGCCAAAGGCCATCACATACAAGCCTGGCTAAATGGTGTAAAAACAATTGACATCATTCACGATGCAGGTTTTCTGGAAGGAAATATCGGCTTTCAGCTTTGTCATTATCATAACCAGACAGTAGTTGATGTAAAGTCTTTATATATCCGGGGATTGTAATAAACCGGCAATAAATCAGGTAATACTGATTCATGCAATCAGGAATATATCATTGCTAAAAACACAGAAAAATAAAGATGAAATTTAGAACCCGTTGGTATTTTTATTCCAGTAAAAGTCCCGATGGCTGAAAACAAATTTAAAAAATCGTAACAAATAATTCAGTTAGCTAACAAGCTGTTTAAAAATAATTTCAGCACTTACCATGTAAATTTTTAAGCCACTAATTACACGAATTAACACGAATAAAATCAAATAAAAAACCTTCGTGGATATTCGTGCATTCGTGGCATAAATAAAAAAAATTAAACAGCTTATAAAGGATTTAAAACATTCTAAACATAATGGCGCCAGTGTTTGCCCATGTATCTAACGGTAATAGGAATCAAAACAAAATAATAACCATCTAAAAAAATAAAATGAAACGTAAAGTATCCTTTGTACTCGCCTTAATGAGCTGTTTGGCAATAAGTAAACTAACAGCCCAAAACCCCATCATTAAGAATATATTCACCGCAGACCCTTCACCGATTGTCTATCATGATACTCTATTTCTGTATACCGGTCATGATACAGCATCGATAACCGCCACCAATTATAAAATGCCCGACTGGCATGTGTTTTCCTCTACTGATATGGTAAACTGGAAAGATTATGGTGCATTGCTTTCTCCGCACACATTCTCATGGGCTACCGGCGATGCATATGCGGCACAGTGTATTGAAAGAAACGGTAAGTTCTATTGGTTTGTATCAACCTTTCATAAAAAAGATAGTATCAGTAGTGGCGGTGCGGCCATAGGTGTTGCGGTATCCGACAGGCCAACAGGTCCTTTTGTTGATGCCATCGGTAAAGCACTTACCATAAATGAAATGACTACAGATATGAAATATGGCTGGGATGATATTGACCCTACTGTTTTCATTGATGATGACGGGCAGGCATATTTATACTGGGGAAACGGTAGTTGCAAATGGGTGAAGCTAAAAGAAAACATGATTGAACTGGATGGGTCGATCACAACATTTAAACCACTACATTACATAGAAGGACCATGGGTTTACAAACGCAAAGGATTGTATTACCTGGTATATGCAAGTGCAGGTACAAAACCTGAAATGATTGAATATTGCATGGCAACAAATCCGGCTGGCCCATGGGAGTATAAAGGGATTATACAGGAGAATGTGCCCAACAGTTTTACTACCCATCCCGGTATTATAGATTATAAAGGGAAGTCTTATTTCTTTTACCATAATGGAAGCCTACCTACAGGCGGAAGTTACCGTCGTTCCATTTGTGTAGATTATATGCATTACAATGAGGATGGTACTATTCAAAAGATCATTCAAACTACTACAGGCGTGGAACCAGTGGGGCGTAATAAAAAAAACAAAAAGGAAGGAAAAACTAAAAAGTAATGAAAGTTGAACTAAAAGTAAACAGCAAATCAGTTACCCTATTGCTTTCAATGGCTTTATTGGTAATTTCTGTTCATGCGCAAAATAATACAGCGTTAAAACTATGGTACAATAACCCATCCGGAAAGGTTTGGGAGAATGCATTACCCGTCGGCAACGGACGATTGGGGGCTATGGTTTATGGAAACGTGGAAAAAGAAACCATCCAGTTGAACGAACATACTTTATGGAGCGGCAGCCCTAACCGCAACGATAACCCGCTGGCTTTAGATTCTCTTGCTGAAATAAGAAAATTAATTTTAGAAGGAAAACAGAAGCAGGCAGAGCAATTAGCCAACAGGGTTATTATCAGTAAAAAATCCCACGGGCAAATGTTTGAACCGGCCGGAGAACTCTATCTTGCTTTTAATGGTCATGAAAATTATACAAACTTTTACAGGGAATTGGATATTGAAAGAGCAGTTTCTAAAACATCATACACAGTTGAAGGGATTACCTATACAAGAGAGGCTATCGCGTCTTTCCCTGACCGTGTAATTGTAGTTCATTTAACTTCAAGCAAACCCAACAGCATTTCTTTCACTGCTTTTTATTCAACTCCACAATCCAAAGTTGAAGTTAAAACAGTGCAATCGAAACAGTTAACTTTTGCAGGAACCACCATTGATCATGAAGGGGTGAAAGGAATGGTTCGCTATAAAGGCATTGCTGAATTTAGAACAAATGGCGGTTCATTTGTCTCCACCGATACATCTGTTATAGTTAACAACGCCAATGAAGTAACCATCTATATTTCTATAGCTACCAACTTTAATAATTACCTGGATGTAAGTGGTAACGAAAATGAAAGAGCAGCCTCTTATCTGAGCAAAGCGATCACAAAACCGTATGCAGCTATTCTTAAAGGTCATATTGCGGCGTATCAAAAATATTTCAACCGTGTAAAACTCGATCTTGGAACTACAGAAGCTGCTAATCTTCCCACAGATGCACGGTTAAAAAATTTCCACTTAACCGATGATCCGCAATTTGCTTCCCTATATTTTCAGTTTGGCCGTTACTTGTTGATTTCATCTTCTCAACCCGGCGGCCAACCTGCCAACCTGCAGGGGATTTGGAATAACAAATTACGTCCGGCCTGGGATAGCAAGTATACCATCAATATCAATGCTGAAATGAATTACTGGCCAGCCGAAAAAACAAATCTTTCTGAATTGCATGAACCATTTTTACAGATGGTTAATGAGATGGCGGTTGCAGGAGAAAAAACTGCGAGGGATATGTATGGCGCAAGGGGCTGGATGGCACACCACAATACTGATATCTGGCGGGCAACTGGTGCGGTTGACGGAGCCTTCTGGGGGCTATGGAACCAGGGCGGCGGATGGACGAGCCAGCATCTTTGGGATCATTATTTATACACGGGTGATAAAAAATTTCTTGGAGCTGCATATCCGGTGTTAAAAGGAGCTGCTACTTTTTATGTAGATTTTTTGGTGGAGCATCCCACCAATCATTGGCTGGTAATCAACCCGGATGAGTCGCCTGAAAATGCGCCTGCGGCTCACCAGGGTTCTTCGCTGGATGTGGGTACTACCATGAGTAACCAGATTGTGTTTGATGTTTTTAGCTCCACTATTAAGGCCGCCGAAATTTTAAAAAAAGATGCCGCATTTATTGATACGCTAAAGCGAATGCGCAGCCGTATTGCCCCCATGCATGTGGGACAATATGGTCAGTTACAGGAATGGTTAGACGATATCGATGATCCGAAAGATAATCATCGCCATGTTTCGCATTTATATGGTTTATTTCCTTCCAATCAAATATCTGCCTACCGTACACCGGCTTTGTTTAGTGCGGCCAAAACAACCCTTATTCACCGCGGTGATGTATCTACCGGATGGAGTATGGGATGGAAAGTAAACTGGTGGGCAAGGATGCAGGATGGTAACCATGCCTATAAATTAATTCAAAACCAGTTAACACCTTTGGGGGTAAATCCTGGTGGCGGCGGTACCTATAATAACCTGTTTGATGCACACCCGCCATTTCAGATTGATGGCAACTTTGGCTGCACTTCAGGTATTGCAGAAATGCTGATGCAGAGTGCAGATGGGGCAGTTCACTTACTGCCTGCTTTACCCGATGCCTGGCAAAAACAAGGTGCAGTTGCGGGTCTCAAAGCAATAGGCGGATTTGAAATTGTACAAATGGTATGGAAAGATGCAAAACTGGTGAAGCTGATAGTTAAATCAAGCCTCGGCGGCAACCTTCGCTTAAGATCACCCAATGCACTAAAATCTGATGCTGGTAATTTGAAAATGGCTAAGGGCGAAAATACTAATATCTTCTACCAAATAACAGCAACACCTGATCCGGTTATTTCTCCAAAAGCAACAGCCATCTCTCCTGGATTGAGAAAAACATTCTTATATGATGTATCAACGACTCCGGGAAAAATGTATGCACTCACCATTCAATAATCAGTAACGCCCATTAAAATATATACTTCATGAAATTTAAAATGAGATTAGCAAGCGTTAGTTTTAAATGCTGCATCTTTATATCGGTCGCCAAATTCGTAAGCACTAAAACCGCCGGTGGGTTTGTAGGATATGTATATGGAATGTATGCCACTTCATCGGGTGAACAGTCATGCAATGCAGCCTCGTTCAAATATTTAAAATACAGCGGCAACGACCAGATGTACCCGTAACAGAATTATTTTATGAAAGTGTTCCAGGCTATTTGAACTGATTTTCTCTCATTGGTTATAATGGTCTGAGATGTTGCCAATTGGTATTTGGTACAAGTGAGTGACACAACGATGATGCCATGAAATACTTTTGTCGGTACCAAAAATAATAAACACAAACAACCTCTTAATGTAGTCAATATGAAAAAAAATTATTTTGCCATTCCTTTATTTCTGCTTTGCATTTGCTGTACTTTTCAAACAATAAAAGCACAGCAGGCAACTAACCCGGTAATCTTTGCGGATGTGCCCGACATGTCGATGGTACGGGTAGGCGATACTTATTACATGAGCAGCACTACTATGCACATGAATCCGGGTGTGCCCATTATGAAATCTACAGATCTCGTTAATTGGAAATTAATAAGCTATGCATACGATACCCTGGCCGTGATGGATGAATTGAATCTTAATAAAGGCAAAAGCATTTATGGAAGAGGCTCCTGGGCCAGTTGTATACGTTATAATAAGGGTACATTTTACGTTTCTACTTTTTCGCAAACACCTAACAAAACGTATATCTTTTCAACAAAAAATATTGAGAAGGGAAATTGGAAACGAATAAGTTTTTCTCCTTCGTATCATGACCATTCCATTTTTTTTGATGATAACGGCAAAGTATATATGATTTACGGAGCAGGCAAATTGCGGATACTTGAATTGAATGAAGACCTGACTGGTGTAAAGCCCGGTACAGAACAGGTACTGATTGAAAATGCAAGTACACCATCCGGCACAGGCGGAGGATTGCCTGCTGAAGGTTCGCAGCTTTTTAAAGTAAATGGTAAATATTATTTAGTCAATATCAGTTGGCCACGGGGTGGTATGCGTACCGTTATTATTCATCGTGCAGATAAAATTACAGGGCCCTGGGATGGGAAGGTGGCGCTTCAGGATTTAGGTGTTGCACAAGGTGGTTTGATTGATATGCCCGATGGCAAGTGGTATGCTTATCTGTTCCGTGATTTTGGAGCGGTAGGCCGTATTCCTTATTTGGTTCCTGTTAAATGGGAAGACGGCTGGCCAGTATTGGGTGTAAACGGCAAAGTACCTGCAACACTTAATTTGCCTGCAAACAAGGGCTTGATTCCAGGCATTGTAAATTCAGATGAATTTAGCCGAAAGAAAAATGACGCAGCATTACCGTTAGTTTGGCAATGGAATCACAATCCTGATAACAGCCTATGGTCGGTAACAGAACGAAAAGGATTTCTCCGTTTAAAAACTGGAAGAATTGATACATCATTTTTACTGGCACGTAATTCATTGACACAGCGTACAATCGGCCCCGTTTGTTCCGGTATTGTATCGCTTGATGTATCTAACATGAAAAATGGTGATT
>JBDSAA010000105.1:0-5193 GCA_039922375.1 Ferruginibacter sp. | reverse complement strand
GGCATACACCATCAATTCCTGCAAACGCGGGCTGATTTGAAAACCATTGTTGCCATGACTGAAAGGATGTTCATTATTAATGGTCACATGACCCAGTGTCGTGAGGTTTTTTTTTACGCTTGTCTTTGGACAGCGCTCCCAAATTCTTTTCCAAAACCTCTCGCCCTAAATCATGCAGAATCGTTACAAATTGTTTCTCGTAATCGTAAAAATTATCCAGCTTATTTAATGCCTGCAACTCATCATAGCGTTGAGCAGCCAGCTCGAGGTTCTGCTTTGGTCATAGTAATGAAGTTTGGTTTTCCTAAATTACGAATTTCCACAAAGCGAAAATTTGAATTGCACCCTAAGATAAGTAATGGAAATACGATGTAAGAGATTTTGCCTACTTTCCGGTGGAGCGCAAATTTCTTGTTTACAATTAAAAAAGGCTGGACAATTAATATTCCAATCCATACTGATGCAATGAAAGCGTGTATATGAATAAAGGAGGTAATATTTGCTTTAAAGTTTGGGAATTGAACAATATATGTTTTGTAAAATCCGGCTATTGTTAAGGGAATCAGCAAAAGAAAAAAATATCCAAGGTATTTATATGATTTGTCCATTGTAACTGGGTTTGAGCTTTATTAAGGTGAAACTGTCTGTTCAAATTATAGAAGCTGAGTTAGCATTGGCTACAACTCAAATATATGAGAAGGTTTTCACTAAATCTCCATCTTCTGCTTCCATGGTTGGTTTATTCAAACATTAAAGTTCCCATCAGGCGCAGGGCTCCAGCCCCAGACTGTGCAAAAACTAGCCAGTAACGCAAACCATCTCGGGCACCTATCGGAGAAAAAAATCGTACAGGCGATTCTCAGGAGGTTGAATTTAGTTTCTGCACAGTCTGGCCCTGTGCCTGCCTTGTTACTACTGTTCAATTTAAAAAAGCCATCCAAAACCAACATATTCAGTAACCCTTTTTTTACCTGTAAAAATAATCATGGCACGGCTATGTTCCTTCCTGCCTTCTTTTGACCTGGTACTCATGATATTTTCTTTGTATAAACATACGCTAAGTTTAGTAAGGTTGCCGCAAATAAAGCATGTCAATATTTTATTAGTGTAGTGCAGGGAATACGGAACTGTAATAGCGGCTCGTTTGCATTCGTTGAAAAATATTTCAATTTTCAGCAGAGGTTGTAAATTCCGGTCATGTTGACCCACCCTTCCGGGATGTTGACCCACCTGCGTAGCAGGCATTAAGTGTAAGAG
Source organism: Ferruginibacter sp. (assembly GCA_039922375.1). Taxonomy (GTDB): domain Bacteria; phylum Bacteroidota; class Bacteroidia; order Chitinophagales; family Chitinophagaceae; genus Ferruginibacter. The sequence goes on along the minus strand of JBDSAA010000105.1, from coordinate 3,936 downwards.
CTAAATGATGATTAAAAATACAAATGGTTATTGATAGTCTTTTGATTTTTTTCTTCTCAATGATTCGCCTTTAAGTTCTATCCGGTGTGCATTGGCTGTCAGTCTGTCAAGGATTGCATCAGCCAGTGTTGGCTCGTTAATATTCTCATACCATTTTGCGATGGGTAGCTGGGATGTTACGATAATACTTTTTTTGGTGGGTCAACATGCTCCGGAATCTACACAGAGGTACAGGACAGACGCAGGGCGGAAACCCTGCGCCTGTGAGAATTAGTTTTATGGAAGCTCTTATCATCAACGAAACAATTATTAGGTCGTCCAACAAACCTATAACCGGTATAAAGCCGGGAATTAAATCAATGGGGCTTAATAAATAAGCAACGGTCAATCCTGCAAGTATTTTGGTTAACAGGGGTGTCCGCTTATCAAACAAGGCATAATAGATTGGTACAACCTCTTGCTTCAGGTCTCTTGCTTTTTCTTTTAGTTTGCTGAACATTCTATAAACTTATTTTAAAACCACCATTAAACATAAAGCCATCTGTGGGCGCCCATATTTCCTTAAACTGCGGATTTTGCAATGTGCCTGTATAAATGCTTTCGTATCGTGTCTGCCGCCTGCCGGTAAAGTTTTCTGCATTTACAAACAAGCTGACATGTTTGTATTTGTATTGGGCAGAAATTCCCATTATCCAATAGTCGGGTCGTGTTTCACCACTACTTAACTGTTGTTGTCCTGTGTAAAATAATTCGTAGCCAACTTGCAGCTTGTCTTCAATTTCATAAGTAAGCGTTGTATAAATTCTGTTTTTTGCAGTGAGTGGATTTATTGTTTTTGTGTTGTTGAAATGCCGTATTGCGCCAATAAAAGTGTAACCGCAGTACAAGGCAACGTCATCATATTTCAGTTTCACATTTGTTTCAAAGCCCTTACTGTCAAGATAGCCAACAACATTTTTGAACTCGTAATTGCCGTTTGATAAAACACTGTCATTTAAAATAAGCGGCTTATTCAATCGGGTATAGAAGAACATTTGATTGATTGAAAAAGAAAGATTGTCAAATAATGATGTTCTATAGTTAAAATCAAAGTTTCCACCAATTGAGTTTTCGGGCTGGGCTTTATGCAAATCAAGCGGCTGAATATTTTTAAATCCTTTTTCTTCTGCTTCTTCCGAAAATATTGTTGGTGTGTTGTAACCTAACCCGCCGCCAATTCTTGTAGAAAATTGTGAAGTAATTTTATACAGAAGAGAAACTCTTGGCAACACAAAGAAATCTTTTTGACTTGTTGCATCTGCTCGCAAGCCGCTCTCAAGTATCAACTTTTTATTTGGCCTAAAAGTATTCTGCACAAACACACCGCCAACTGTCAAACTGCTGTTTAATGGATAAAGTGTTGCACTGGTTTGTTTGAAATGATCTGTCCAAACATTACCGCCCATAACCCACTCTGATTTTTTTCTGTTCAACAAGTAGTTCAATTCTGAAAAACTCGAAACTTGTTTGCCGAAAAAGATGTAACCGGGCTTGCCAACGCTTCTGTCAAAATAACAAATACTGTTTTTGAATGTAAGGATACTTTTATCTGTAAAAGTTGTTTCAAAGTTGAGGTGCGAAGAAACACGGTTAGAAACATTTTTTTCAAAGTAAGGATGAATGCTGTCCGCTTTGTTATTGATAAGCTGCATATCGCCGCCCAAGCGATTTTCAAAGCTTGAATTGATGCCAAACGAAAGTGTTGAAGCAGGGTTGATGTAGCAATAAATTTTGGGATTGAAATTGACACGGGAATATTTTGGAATATCAGACAACCCGTCTTTGTCGGCATCATAGGCAGCCTGATTGTTTTGCGAAGCGAAAATCGTTATCCCTACTTTCTTAAACTTCTCGGAATAAAAACCGCTGATGTCTGTGGCTCTGGTAGAATTATCATTTATAAGAAAAGACAACTCCCTTTTTTCAATAGGAACTTTGGTTACAAAATTAATCAAGCCTGCAATAGCACCGCCACCGTAAAGCGTAGAAGATGCACCTTTTATCACTTCCACTCTTTTCAAGTCAAGTGGCGGAATTTGCACAATGCTTAGCCCGCCCGAAAAACCGGAATACAAAGGAAAGCCGTCTTTCAATAATTGGGTATATTTCCCGTCAAGCCCTTGGATGCGTATGCTTGAATTTGCCGAAGTTGCGGAAGTTTGCTGTATTTGTATGCCTGTGCTTTCGGTCAAAATCATTTTTACGTTTGCAGGCTGCATAGTAGTTTTTTCATTTAATTCACCCGATGTAATGGTTTCTACTCTCGTTGGAATATCCCAAATAGCACGGCTGCTTCTTGTTGTAGAAACAACAACTTCGTCCATTTTTTGAGCATTGGTTTCCAATAAAATGGTTTGGGTTGATGTGTCAGTTAAAGGAAAGTTTAGTGTGAGTTTTTTTTCTTTGTATCCGATGTACCCGAAAACGACTATTTGCTTTCCGCCAGGGATGTTTTTTAGTTTAATTATTCCACTTGTATCGGCCCTACTGCCATTGTTTGTGCCTTGAATGAAAGCTGTTGAGCCCAGGAGCGGTTCATTGTTGTTTGCATCTATAACTTGTGCCTTAAATGTGCTTTGTGCAGATGCACATTCGATGCTAAATGTAGCTGTCAGCATCAAAAAGAATATTTTCATATTAATTTTATTTTACATTGAAACAATAACGTTGTTTCGGAATTGTCAACAAAATTAAATCAGTAATGAGCACTGCGAAATGTAAAGTTTATGTGGTGAAGTGTCAACGACCTTGCTTAATGGAAACAAAGCAACCGAAGCGAATGAAATACCAGGCTTGCAAGGGAAAGTTAAGTCCGGTAAAAGAGCACAGTATTTGGAATTGTCAAATTTGAGAATGTGAATGAAAAAACGGTCTTTTGAATAAATGTAAGTGCCATACTCGTCACCCCAGGAATTTTTGATGGTAGCTTGTATTAACTGCCCGATGACATGCGGTTCCAGGCTTTGTACAGGTTACCGCTAAGGTTTTCATTAAACATTTCAATGGTTTCCTTATCAATGCCTGCACTGCCTTTCTTATCGCATACTTTCTGGTAGCTGTTGTACACCATCTGCTTGCTTACTGCAAAGGACTTTGTCTTTTCTTCGTTCATCATTCCACTTTAGTGGTTGTTACAAATACTAATGCTGAATAACTGCACCCCTTCGCTTCATCGCCGTTACAGCAACTTCATCGCTACTACGGATGCATCCGACGCTGCTTATTACATTCCTATCCTTCCTATGGCAGATGGTTAGGCAACAATGATAACCTTAACTACTTCGTATAGTCGTGGTAGTAATTACTTACTTCTTGTTGCAGCATTTCGCACATTAATAAGCCAGTTTCTCACGTTTCGTATAAACGCCTGTGTAAAGTTCTTGCCACCTCAATACCGGTGAACCTATAACCAGTAAACAGCCACCCGTTACAGCCTATCCTGCCGATGCTAGAAAATCCGCAGTTTGGTTCACGACTTAGTTCGGTTTCGACACGTCGTCAGTGGTTCATTTACATTCAACTCCATTACACTTACCTGATGCCTTACGACACCTTTTAACCCCAACGCTCAATACCTTGCCTTTTGAACAAAGCACCTTGGGGTGGTTTGTTGACTCCCGCTGCAGGGCGTGTACGGCATGCCAACTGCCATCATTTATACAATTACGAAACAAGCATTATCTCTCTTGTTTCTCGTGACACACTCAAGCCCCGAACTAAAGTACAGTAAAGATTAACTGACCATTGTTATTACGTCTGCCAGACTTGTGGCAAACCCCATGTTGAACCAACACCTACGGTGAAGATGATCCACCAGATAACCCCTACCTTTCATATCACTTAAATATTTAAATTATGCAAAAAAAAATGAGTACAGCAAAGTAATCCTTTCTGCCG
>JBDSAA010000104.1:0-40023 GCA_039922375.1 Ferruginibacter sp. | reverse complement strand
ACGCCTTTGCATTGATATCAGTGGCGGCGCTTTTAGATGTGAGGGGTGCTACGATTAACCAGGCAAGGATCGCCCTGGGAGGCGTGGCTCATAAACCATGGCGTGCTTTGGAAGCAGAAAAGTTTTTAGCTGGCAAGGCAGCCACGGAAGCCAACTTCCGCCAGGCCGCTGAATTAGAAATGAAACAGGCCAGGCCGCTTGAACACAATGAGTTTAAAGTTGAGTTAGGCATCCGTGGCATTACCAGGGCATTGGTACAGGCGATGGGTTGATGGTTGAAGGTTGATGGTTGATGGTTTGGGGTTGATGGTTGGTGGTTGGTGGTTGGTGGTTGGTGGTTGGTGGTTGAAGGTCGAACGACGAAACAAGATCGTAAGCCTGTGCAACCGGTCAAAGTCATGTAAATCACTTAATCACAAAAATCATGGTTCAGACAAAGGTTGTTGATGGTTGATGGACACAGGCGACTACTTAATCATATTTGACTTTCGATTGAACAGTTGTAGCGATTTAGTTGCTCCTCATTGCTGAAAATGTACAAGGGAGTGACACAACGATGCTTCATTGAAAAACTAATGCTAAGTACAAAGTTTGTAAAATAATAAATAATGATTAACAGAATGAATGAGAAGTGATTCATTGAATATGAAGGGCATGGTTCGACATTCTCACCATTGACCATTCACCATTGACGAACCGATTCACCATAAAAAACGCAGAATGAACGAACCAATAAAAAATACCGGGCAGGGGCTGGACCGCATTGACGGATTGCTAAAAGTAACCGGCACAGCCAACTATGCCACGGATTATAAGATCAAAAACATTGCTTATGCAGTTATATTTAAGAGTACGATCGCTGCGGGTGAAATTACAAATATTGACAGCAGCGCTGCAGAACAACTGCCTGGTGTATTAGCCGTCATTACGCATAAAAATGCGCCCAAACTAAATGTAAAAGGTGGCATCAGAGGCGGCGCACTTTTGCAAGACCCTGCGATACAATTTTATGGGCAGCATATTGGGATGGTGGTAGCTGAAACTTTTGAGCAGGCCCGGTATGCAGCCTTGCTGGTAAAAGTGGATTACAATAAAAGCGATGCGAAGACTGATTTTGAAAAGCTTGCAAAAGAAGCTGTGTTGCCAAAAGAAAAAGACAAAGCGGACGTTCTTAGAGGGGATGTAGAGGCAGCTATCAGCAGCAGTGAGTTTAGCATTGAAGCAGTTTATGAAACACCCATTGAACACCATCATCCCATGGAGCCCCACGCCACTATTGCTGTGTGGGAAGGCGATCAGCTCACGCTGTACAATGGTTCGCAGATAGTGAATGGTGCTCAAAATTCGGCTGCTGCCACATTAAATATAAGTCGTGAAAATGTACGGATCATCACTCCTTATATCGGCGGAGGTTTTGGATCAAAGGGGGGCCAGTGGGCCAATCTTGTACTGGCGGCGGTGGCCGCCAAAATGGTAAACCGTCCGGTTAAACTTGCCCTTGCACGGCAACAAATGTTTAACTCAGTGGGCCTTCGCCAACGAAACCGGCAGCGTATGCGGCTTGCTGCTACAAAAGATGGCAAATTAACAGCACTGGCTCACGAGACGATCACGCACTGTGCCGCTGATAGTGAATTTGTAGAGCCTTGCGGCGACTGCTCGAAACTGATGTATGATACGCCGAATTCACTGATCAGCTACCGGGTGGTACCGATGAATATAATTCTTCCTACGTATACCCGTGGGCCGGGAAAATCAACCGGCAGTTTTGCACTTGAATCCGCAATGGATGAACTGGCCCATAAATTAAACATGGACCCTGTTAAGTTTCGAATCATCAACGAGCCTGGAAAAGATCCTTCGAATGGTAAGCCATGGTCTTCACGTACTACCGTTCAGTGCCTGCAGGAAGGTGCAAAGGCATTTGGCTGGGAAAAGAGAAAAATGAAACCTGGAGAAATAACTGAGGGGGATTTTATGGTTGGTTATGGTGTGGCAGCGGGCACCTACCCCGCCCGCCAGCGGGAAACCTCTGCTATTGTAAAGCTAACACGCAAGGGCAAAACCGTGCAGGCAATTATCGAACTGGCAGCTTCTGACCTTGGTACCGGCACTTTTACGATACTTGCCCAAACGGCAGCCGATGCATTAGGCTTACCAATGGAGCAGGTTGCAGTTACCATCGGCGACTCCCATTTGCCACCGGCTGCCGGCTCCGTAGGATCTGTAGGCGCCGCAAGTTTCGCCAATGCTGTGAACGATGGGTGTGAAAAAATAACGGATGAACTGATTGCGAAATCGGGTAAGCAGTTTTTCAAACGGCCAACTGCATCTGAAATGATGACCACCGAAAATATCGATCAATTTGAAACCATGGTGGATGCAAAACCACCTGCCGATGCGGACAAATACTCAGTACACAGCTTTAATGCAAACTTCGCCGAAGTGTGGGTACATAAATCGACCGGAATGATTAAAGTGCCTCGTATGGTAGTGGTAACAGGCGCTGGCAAAATATTGAATCCAAAGACGGCCCGTTCACAGATCATCGGTGGTAATGTATGGGGACTGGGAATGGCACTGATGGAGGAATCGACTATTGATCCCCGTTATGGGAATTTTATAACCCGTTCCTTTGCTGATTACCATGTGCCTTCTAACCTGGATATAGGGATTATTGAAACGATCTTTATCAATGAAGTAGATAAAATTCCTAATAAAATGGGTGTAAAGGGAATTGGTGAAGTAGGGATCGTAGGTGTTGCGGCAGCAATAGCCAATGCTATTTTTAACGCCACCGGCAAACGCATGCGTGAGCTGCCCATCACTCCTGATAAATTGATTTAATTGTTTTGAATGTATTACGCTGAGGACAATATTTTCAGTTAGCAATGGCCATTAAAAAATGTAAAAACAATTACATGGGCACTATGCGAAATTCAAAGGATATTAATGCAAAGCCCAGCAACCGCTCGTTAAAAATTACAGGAGCAAAAGATAAAGAGGTTTTGACTAGCTGGCTTGGATTCTCGCCGCCGCCGTTCTTTGCATCCAGGTCTGCCCTTCTATTCTTAAAAAGCAAGACAAATGGATTACGCATCCGGAATTTCCGGCTCCACTAAGTTAGCAAGCTTTTCCAGGGATTCCTGCCAACCTAGATAACACATTTCTACAGGAATGACTGAAGGAATACCCTCCTGCAAAATTTTCATTTCCGTTCCAACAGAAACTTTTTGCAGCCAAACCGATGTGGTCATTTCCCCGGGAAGATTGGGATCATCAAATTTATCTGTGTACTTTAAAAATTCATTGGGTTTAATCTCTACATATTTACCGCCAAACGAGTGACCATTGCCGGTAGAGAAATTATGAAATGACATTTTATAGGTTCCTCCTACCTGTACATTCATTTCATGCACTGTACAAAGAAAGCCATATGGAGGTATCGAGGATGCAATTGCATTGGATTCTGTAAATGCACGATAAACTTTTTCCGGAGTTGCTTTAAGAACTCTATGAAATGAAACACTATTGTCTGGCATAAAATTTATTAAGTAATTCCTACTCATTTGGCTTTTGGGTTCCGCCCGTTTTTTTTAGTGGCCGCTGCTCCACTGCTTTCTATAAAGTTAAATATTTTCTTGTTTGAAATTAATGTTTAATATGGAAGCTGCACCCATAGCAGCACCGACTGCGAACGGGGCTTAACCTGTCGGGGAGTTTGTATTCCATGGGACGAAATCTTATTGTGTGCAGTTTTATTTTCAGCAAAAATGTATTTACTGACAAACATAAACTGAGTTAAAAAGGGGGAATGTTATTTAGTGAAATGTATTAGTCATGTTTTTCTACAGCACTTCTCCCGCTGTTAATCTGTGTCCAGGCTCCGTCTACAATGGCACAGGCAAATTTGAATAAATATTGATCCATACCATGTTCATCCCCGGCACCGGCATCAAATTGGGTCTCGTAACTACCAGCGCTTAATTGGTTTGGGTTTGTAGTTAAAAATCGGGGGAAGCCCGTATGGCCTGTTCCACCTCGTACATTTGCTGCCGTATTGCTTCCTGTGTTTCCAAATCCAGGTTATCAAATGTCGTTTCATTGACAGCTGCTTCGGTCCCTGCCAAGGCAGCTGCAACATTGGTAATTACGTGGCCATTGTTAAAGGAACGTGGCTTTCCTCCGAGATGGTGAAAGCCTAGTAATTCAAGCGGTATCATCGTTACGATATCTTTATTGTTAATATGGAGAAAGGTTTTGGCGGCCAGTAATTCATTGTAGTGCTCCATAAATTCCCGGTTGGCCGCACGTGGCGAACCAAAGGCATAAATATGCGCCACGTTATAGCTCCCAAAAATAAAACGGTGGCCCGCCAACTGCGCAAGGGCTGCACCAAGGCTATGTCCGCAGATGAACAATTTCTTATCAGCTCCCAGGTTATCCACGGCAGCTTGCACTTTGCTCCATACGCTTTCCAACGCTTGCTGGAAACCCCGATGCACTTTGCCATGTCCACCAAATGCTGCTGTTTTCAGGAAATTCAAGTCAGCCAGCATATCCTTCCCGCTGCTGGTGCCGCGGAAGCAAACAACCAGATGCCCGTCTTTTGCCGCCACAAACGCCTGCGTATCCGTTTCCATATTTTCTATCCAGGTGAAGGAATGATAGCCCCAGGCTTTCAGTTGCTTCTCCACATAGGCCGGGTTAAAATAGGCCAGATGTGCACAGTCAGCCAGGGTCATGGCGTTTTCTAAAGTATGCCCTGCCGCATTTTCATCAAAGCCAAAAGCATAAGAAGGAATCACATCGTCCCTCCCATAGCGTGCCCGGTTAATGACCGGCCCCACATTGCGAAGCAACCTTGCAGCACTCATGCCCGTATCCATACGCCATTCCGGACATAACACTTCTTTGTCATTGATGTGCAAAACAGCATTGCCATCAATGTCCTTACTCACCCCCACGCTTAGGAATCCGGCATAGCGGGTGACGGCATCAAATACATCAAAAGTGTCGCTGTCTTCAGACTCCGAAATGGGTCCATCCGTATTAACAACATAATGCAGGAACAATTGGTCAATCATGGTTGACAAATCCCTTCCACGGGCTATTTCCTCAGCAAGCTTTATCCGGAAGACCAACAGTGATTCTGCCAGTTTTTTATTATAGGCATTGATTTCTACCAAAAACCTGCCCTGGTCGTTATGAAAGGCGAAGATCCTGGCTATGTTGGCAAAATCACTTTGAGATAACACCGGGTCTTTCTTAAGTGCAGCTAAAGATTGTTGAATGTTTTGCTGATTCAGAACTGGCATGAGCGATTTTTTATTTGTGTACAAAATATGAGTTCCTGGCCGAGGTCGCTTATTCTGCACCTCTGAAATTAGGAGCCGCCTGCGATCTGTTCCCACATGCAGTAGTCTTGTTGGGTATTAGGGTTGTACATTTTGTATTGTTGTTGGTTCCTATTTTTTTCAATCCTATTTCATGTTGCTCAATTAAGTCACTCAATGAAATAGTAACAATCATAAATGAAGCAGGGAACTGTGTGCAAATATTTGCAGCACCAAAATAATCCAACCTTAAATATGAGTTTAACTATAGTTTAAACAGATCAGCATACTCAACATATTCATTCCTGCCGATAGTGTATAATGGCTCTTTTGTTTCAAGACTGATGATCCCTTTACTGGTATTATTAGCGAGAGGAAAGCTTATTGTAAATACCCTCCCATCTTTTAATTTAATTCCATAACTTTTGATAGCGTTTTCAATTTTGACTGAATTTTGGGTATATTCATACTTTTCTGATATCCCCTCGCTATTCTTTACTGTAAAGCTTTTAGCGTCAAAAAGTATATCCCATTTATTTCCATTCTTATCCATAGCTTTCCAGTTTCCGCGATACGCATCTGACCCACTGCAGCCAATTAGCGTTGATAACAAAATAAGCATCGTTGTGTAAAGAAAGGTTTTCATTGCTTTATTATTTTAAGTGAATATTAATTGCCCCATTTAGAGTTTTTAGGCCAGTACATACATCTACTTTATGGCTCCCAGAAGTTGAGTTAAATAGCCTTTAAGAAGGGGGAACTTTTTGCCTGTGGTTGTCAATATTTCTTCTACAAGCTGCATATCGCTGAGCTTAAAGTAAAATAAAGTGGTTGTTACCAAAGTAGAAGCTTCCCGATCATTCTCTAAGATAATATTAATTTGAAGACAGAGTGAGGTTTTTTGCAGCCATGATACTGTGCAAAGATTTGGCTGGTACGTTCGTTTATGCGGCTGTCAGGGACCATGTTCTTTGGCAGGGTGGCCGTTACAATAATTTTTCTCCCATATTTTTATTTTGTTACAATGCTATTTAGAAACTACCAGCTGCATAACAAAACAAAGAAGGAGGATTTTAAAAGAGGCTTACTCCAGCGTGCAAAAATATTACGTGGGAACTGAACCAAATTGGTACCCTGTACACGAGTGCGACGCAACGATGCTTAATTGAAATACTTCTGCCCGGTAACAAAAATAAAAAACTAAAGGATGTTATGTTAATGGATCTTTTAAATGCAAACTTATAATTCCTTTTCCTTTAATAAATCTATTGCATGGTTCGCTGCCCTTGCAGTTAAGGCCATATAAGTCAGTGATGGATTTTGTGTTGAGGTGGAAGTCATGCAGGCACCATCTGTTACGAAAACATTTTTGCACCCGTGCAATTGGTTCCATTCATTTAATAAAGATGTCTTAGGGTCTTTACCCATTCTTACTCCGCCCATTTCGTGTATATCCAGTCCTGGAGCTTGTTTGCTGTCAGACGTTTTGATATCTGTAAAACCTGCCTTGGTGTACATTTCAGTAGCCTGTTGAAAAAAATCCTGTATCATCTTTTCATCGTTCTCATCATAGTCAACAGAAATTTTGAGGAGCGGTATCCCCCATTCATCTTTTTTATTTGCGTCCAGCGCCAGGAAGTTGGTTTCTTTCGGAATAGTTTCCCCCATGAATTGAGAGCCAACATTCCAATCTCCCAACTTGGGTGGCTGCATTAAGTGCGCTTTTAAATCTTCGCCAAAATCGTCGTTACCTCGTACGTTGCCACGCCTTGCAGAAAATGTAATGGCGTAGCCACGTAAAAAATCAGTCTCCTGTTTTCGCACATTTCTAAAGCGGGGAATATAGGCACCCGTTGCCCGGCTTTGCTCTACTGTAAAATCGAGCATACCATTGTACTTAGCGGATATCCTTGCCCGGTAATTGTGAAATGCAAAATATTTTCCCAGCAAACCATTGTCGTTGCCTAACCCATTGGGGAACCTTTTGGAAGTGGAGTTTAATAAGATAAGGTTGGTATTGAGGGCGCCGGCATTAACAAAAATAACCGGTGCAAAATATTCTGTTACTTCTTTTGTATTTGCGTCAATAATTCTAACCCCGGTGGCCTTTGCTTTTGTATCATCATAAATAATGGAATGCACAACAGCATGTGAGCGCAAAGTGAGGTTGCCTGTTCTTTCCGCCCAGGGAATGGTAGTGGAATTCGCATTGAAATATCCACCAAACGGGCAACCCCGCTGGCATAAGTTCCTGGCCTGACATTGGCCCCTGCCCTGTTCAATATGTATTGGTTCAGGTTTGGTTAAATGTGCACAGCGGGCATATATCACGTGGCGGTCACTGTATGATTTTGACACAACATCTTTAAAATGATTCTCTACACAGGTCATTTCCCAGGGAGGTAAAAACTCACCATCTGGCAGTTCTTCCAATCCATCTTTGTTCCCACTGATACCTGCGAACTTTTCTACATAGCTGTACCAGGGAGCAAGGTCTTTGTAGCGTATTGGCCAGTCCACCGCAAAGCCATCGCGGGCAGGGCCTTCAAAGTCAAAGTCGCTCCAGCGCTGGGTTTGCCTTGCCCACATAATGCTTTTACCGCCTACCTGGTAACCACGTATCCAGTCAAATGGTTTTTCCTGCACGTAGGGGTGCCCGGTATCTTTTACAAAAAAATGCATAGTATCTTCCTTAAATGCATAGCAGCGGCTTACTACAGGATTGTCTTTGGTAATAGCATAAGGCACCTGTCCACGGTGCGGAAATTCCCATGGCAGCATATTAGTGGTGGGATAATCTTTCAGGTGTTTAACGTCCCTGCCACGTTCAAGTAATAAAGTCTTTAAGCCTTTTTCGCAGAATTCTTTTGCGGCCCATCCACCGCTCATGCCGCTTCCGATTACAATGGCATCAAAAGTATTGTTGTTGTCACCCATGGTTAAATTATTTTTTCACGCAAAGATGCAATGGTGCAAAGGCGCAAAGTTTTTTATTGATTTTGTTGTAGTGAAGATGATGTTTATTGAATAATGGGCTATGCTTCTTAAGTTTTCTTAAGAGGTACGCACCCTTTAAAATTACTGCCCGGCACCATCTTGTATTTAAGCACACCAGTCATATATTCCTGGGAGGAAGTGAAAGCCTGCAGCGTATGCCGCTTTGTTGTTTGGTAAAAGAATTGCACATCGCCTGGCATGTCCTTTTTCTTTTCAACCAGGCTCAGCCATTGTTTTTTTTGTGAAGGTGTACAGGAAGAAAATCCGTTGCCGTATTTTTTATTAACCTCTTTTTCAAATTCGTTGAGACCTGCTACGTACTTATTTTGTTTATCAGGTTCATAACAATCATCCAGCATCATTAAGGTAAACTCATGAGCTTTCACATCTGCAGCGCCTATAAAATTATTGCTCTTTGGAATAATGGCCTCGGACAATTGAGCAAGCATTTTTTCATCGCTTGCTGTGACTTTGATATTTTTATATTTTACCAGGGCCTCCTCTTTTTGCGAGCAGGAAGGCATCACCATGGTTCCTAGAGAAAGTATAACAATATTACCAATCGCATTTCGCCTGTTCATATAGCAGCATTTTTAATGACTATTTTATTTTTTTATATTATTCAGATACCGCACGGGCCTTAAGGTTTATCAATACGCCTTTATTTTTTTTAAGTACGCCATATTGTGTTTCATGCTTTCCAGCGGCGTACTGCTGTATTCTTCCTGTTCAATAAAATAATATTTTAATCCGGACTGGCCACTGTGATCAAACATCTTTTTTATATCAAGCCCCCCCTTCCCAAATTCGGTACTGTGTTTTTTTGCCAGGTCCATATCCTTTAGATGCCACAATGGAAAACGTCCGGGAAATCTTGTAAAATAATCCAGCGGGTCTTTACCTGGAACAATCACCCAGCCGAGGTCAAGCTCCATACAAACATAGGTAGGCTCTGTATTTTCAAGCAATACATCATACAATACCTTCCCATTTTCCTGCTCAAATTCATATTCATGATTATGGTATCCAAATTTGATATTTAGCTTTTTACAAGCTTCGCCAGCTTTGTTGAAACGTTCCGCCACTTTTTTATAATTATCGACTGTTTGCCCCTTGCTAGGCATAGAGGAACAAATAAGGTATTGCTGCCCGGAGACAACAGCTTCTTCCATTGTTTGTTCAAATTTATCATCCAGATGAACATGGCCACTGCGTAGTGTCATGCCAAGGCCGGCACATACCTTTTTCATCTCGGCCGCTTTTAAACCATAGTAATGTCCTTTTTCGCTACGTGCAGATTCGATCTGTTTAATGCCGAGGGCTGCAAGCTTTTTTAATGTACCCTTTGCATCTTCCATCATTTCCTTTCTAACGGTATAGAGCTGGATACCGGGGCTGCTGACCATTTTAGCCTGTAGATCAAAAGAAGATAAAAGAGCAGACCCAACGGTAAGCGTTCCGGTGTGCTTTAGAAAATCACGTCGTGTATACATAGTAGTGTTGTTGATTATTTATAAAAAAGTATTGATGTTTTCATGGCATGAGTTTAAAATAAAAGCCATATAAAGTGGACAAAACCTGTTGATCATACGTGGGTATTTCTTGGTAGTTGACAATCGTTTGTTGAAGTTACCATTTATATACCTGCATTTTAAAAATCAATACATCATAAATTGTTTATCAAGGAAAAAGAGCAATACTTCTTTGGTACTGCGAAATTTTCTGATAAAAAAATATCAGTGATAATGGTAAGGGGACACAATTGAAATTCCGGCTGCTCCGGCGCAACAAAAGCAGTATCCACTTTTTAATAGAGTTGTCTATTAGTTATTACTATTGAGGTATTTCACCGTGCATTGACCTCACCCCCAGCCTCCCGATGGAGAGGGGAGCTTGACTCTGAAAATTCATAATTATATTTGATTTGCTTTCAGAAAGATAAAGATGGTGTATTTAATTGTTGCAAGGGCTGCCAACCTTTTCATCCCCCGGGCAATTTAAATACATCGCTGATTATATAAAGAATTTTAATTCAAATTTGGCTGTCTGCAATATATTTACCAAAAAAGATTATGAATAAAATACCTCGTCGTAAATTTTTAGCCAATAGTTCCAAAGCTTCTTTGGCAGGAACTGCAATATTTGCCGGAAGCAATTTAAATGCAAAAGCAATGAAGAATATCTTTATCCATCATGTCTATTTCTGGCTGAAGAATACAGGCAATATTGAGGACCGTAATAAGTTGGTGGCAGGTCTTCAAAAGCTGTCGAAAGCTACAACCATTAAACAGTTTCATATCGGCAAGCCGGCCAATACCAGCCGGGAAGTGATCGACAGTTCTTATGCAGTTTCCTGGATGCTGATATTTGACAATGATGCTGACCAGGCAATCTACCAAACCGACCCAATTCATTTAAAGTTTATTGAAGAATGCTCGCACTTATGGTCAAAGGTGGTAGTCTACGATGCTGTGGATGCGTAGGAAATTTGCAAGTTATGTGTGATGTTAAACAGACCTCGACGTTGAATAGAAGTGTTATCAACAATTTCCAAAACGTCATAAATATTTTGACAAAATGTACGAACTAGTAAAAAAGAAAAGTATTGGCATGAGGATTTTAATTGGCATAATAATTTTATTCGCAATTACTCAAACCCTAAAGTTTTTCCTAAAAGAACCAACACTAAATATTAATGATGAGTTAGTAAAAATCGCCAACGAAATAAATAAACATGTGCCGATTGTTATTGACAGTTTAACAACCTTTGACAATGTAAATGCTCTTAAAGGAAACACTTTGCAATACAATTATACCCTTAAAGCCGAAAAATCAGCGGTTGACACTACCGAATTGATTAAAATTGCAAAGGAGGGCTTATTAGAACAACTTATAAAAAATCCAAAAGCATCTTATTTCAAACAAAATAATATTGAAATTCAAGCAAATTACGCAGACAAAAATGGTGTGCAAATTTGCAAGATTGTCATATTGCCAAATGAATATTAATTTGAAAAATAGAACGTTGAGGAGAAAACACGAACTCCACAATGCATAGCTGTAATACACCGCACGAACTTGAAACTTTGATAGCAACATATGCAAAGCGTTCCACATCCATTTATTGGCAAAAAAAGAAAGCCTCATTTAATTATGCGGCTTTTGTTTTTTTGGGGATGAGAAAATATTTTTTCAAAGTTTTGCTAATGATCAATTTTTGATCGCTGTTACGAGGCCCTCTTTTGTTGTCAATTTTATGGTCTAAAAACAGCCTTTATTTTTTGGCTGCTTTACTTCTTAAAATCTCTCTCGTTTTGATGCCTGATTCTTTCAAATCATTTTTCTTCCAACCTCCGTAATCGGAGGCGGATGGATTTAACACAGAGCAGGTTTCATCTTTATCTGATACGGACCAGGTAACCCAGCTCAATTTATTTGCTTCCATCCATGTAATCCATTTATTCCATTCCACATCGTCAATTGCTCCATTACCTGTGGCCTGCATCCCTGCTGATTCTGAAATAAATATTGGCAAGCCCCTTGCAATAGCAGCATCGGTTCTGTCTCTTAATGCCTGCTTATGTGTGGCTGCATAAAAATGTACGGTATACATCAAATTTTTATATCCAACGATGGGGTCTTCAGCGGGTAAATTTATATCCTGATCCCAATGCGGGCTGCCAACCAAAATAATATTATTAGAATCTATGGCCCGGATGGTGGCGATCACCTCCGTGGCGTAACTCTTTACCTGTTCCCATGTTTCATAATCAGGTTCGTTGATTACCTCGTAAATAATATTGGGATGGTTACCATAAATAGTCGCCATTTGTTTGAAAAAATTTTTTGCTTCCGGTAAATTAAGGTTGTGGCTATGCCAGTCAATGATCACATAAATGCCTTCTTCGATAGCAGCATCTACCACTGTTTTTATAAGCTTCATGTTTTTCGCCGAATCTTTCAGGTATCCTCTGTCGGCCTCTACACAAAGGGCAGCCCTTACCACACTGCATTTCCAATCTTTGTGCAGCCACTTAGTTGCGGCAGCAGTATAAAAGCGGGGGTGAAAACAGCTCCAGCCAAAGCTCATTCCGTTTAGTACAACGGGCTGGTTATGCTGGTTCATTAATTGCGAGCCTGTTACTTTTAGTTGACCATTTATTTTTACAGGCTGGGCGTTTGTGTTAGTGATGATACAGATGCACATTAATGCAATTGATAATGATTTCATGAATTTTTATTTAATGTTGTGCTGTAGTTGACTTGACTGAAGATGACTTTGCCAAACAAACCGGGATGATTATATTACTAACAATTTTCAAATATCCCAACTTCCTAACTCCCTGGCAGAAATTTACTGATAAATATTCTTTAAATCGCTTTCAAACAATGTGTATGGATCGTTGTAAAATTTTAAGAAGTCAGGAACGCTTGTATGCCCTGGAAACGGTGCATAATAATGTGTTGGGCTATTTCTGTCATTCCGCCAAACCAATACGTAAGTAATCTGCATACCCTTAGATCGCACCGCTTTCAATAATGTTTCATTCCACCAGGTTGGGTTCGGTATCGATTCCAAACCTGTCTCAGTAAATGCAGCAAGTTTGTTTGTCTTTTTTGCATAGTCGGAAACGATTTTCAATTTCATGATTCCGGCGTCAAGATTGTATTTTCCATCCCTCCCGAAATCGGCATAATTATCAACGCCAACCATGTCTACCCATTCATTGCCGGGGTATCTGTCGAGGTATTGAGCTTCTGTTTTAAAAAGACAATCAGGTGAAAAAGCATAGATAAAATTATGAACCCCTATACTGTCACGTAAGTAGGAAACTGTAAACTTCCAAAGGGATGTAAACTCTTCTTTGCTGCAATGTGATTTGCCCCACCAAAACCAGTCTCCATCAAATTCGTGAAAAGGCCTGAAGATCATTGGTACCAGTTTGCCATCATTTCCTTTCACTGTTTTCACGAATTCACCAATGGTGCTTAGAATCGCTTTATATTTTTGGTGCTGCCCGCCACCAGGAATTATAAATTTTACCGCGGGCAACGATACAGAGTCTTTCCAATAAAATCCGCCTCCTGATACCGGGTTGGAAAAATGCCATGCAACAGTAGTAACCCCGCCTCTATTGTAAGTAGCCGCAATATTTTTTCGAAGCGATTGTTTTGTGCTTTCAATTGCATTTTCAGGCCTTCCTGATAGACCGCTGAAATCAACGCCGATTACGGCGGGATGTGAACCCGTGACGGATTTTACATCTGACCGGTCGTCATCTCCAGCCCAGCCATGGCCATATTCTGTAGCATGCTGGTGGCCAAACAGGATATGCTTTTTTGAAAGATTATAAAGATTATTGTACAATGCTTTTGTTTCGGCTGTAGCTTTTTTATCAATCAGCTTCATTTTATTTTGAGCAAATGAAAATGCTGATAAAAGTAAAAACGAAAGAAGTATGGTGGATTTTTTCATCATTTTTAAGTTTAAAATGTATGTCAGACATTAAAGCTACCATTTCATTTTCGCCTTTATAAATGTTCCCAATTCTTTTGCGATCAATTGGTGTTCTTCCAGGCTTGGGTGGCTGTCACATCCTTTGTGGTAGCGTTTTGAATAAAAATAGCTATCTACTTTTTTATCGCCCTTGCTTTTCATTGCGAGCTTAATGCCTGTTAAATAATTTTTTAAAACTGCAGTTAGTTTAGCGTCGCCCATCGGACTGGTTAGTAAAATAATTTGTGGTGTTGGATAATAGCTTCTTAGCTGACCAATAAATTTTACATAGGCACTGCAAAAAGTAACCGAATCCTGGATGCCATCATTTTGACCCAGACACACCGTCACTACATCTGGTTGATAATTTTTGAAATCCCATTTCACCGAATCACCTCTCAAGTCTATTTTATCGAACACTGGCGGCATTACAATATTCATTCCACAACAACTGTGTATTAATCCGATACCTGATACCGCACTCAGGCTCCATTGTGCATTGAGCGAACGGGCTACAGTCGGGCCATAGCTCAGGTAAGCGTTGTGCTGGTCGTGCCAGACGCCTTTGCCGCATGGTACTACGGATTGATCGCTGCCTGTACCGCAGGTAATGGAATTGCCGATGAATTCAATTTTACGTGCAGGCTTCGCAGGTAGTGGTAATAAGGCGGCACATTTTAAGCCTATAAATTCGAGCCAGCCAATATTTGATTCTGTGTTTTTGCAGATGAGTAAAGTATGTTCTTTATTTTGCAATCCCTGCGCTATTACTATATTGTTGGCCTTTCGGGTGGTCTGAATCCTGGAGCGTTTGCCATCGAGTACGATTTCTAAATAGTTATGATTCTTGCCCCATAGTTCCTGGTCGTTTACCAACAGCTCACAATAAGTTCCCTTGAATTTTGCTTTAATGTACACGCCCGGGCTCCAGAACCTGGGCTTTTTTGGATGGCTGAAATCTATTCTGCCAACATATTGAAATAATGGATTGTCTGCTGCAAATAAATGAAGGGAATCTTTTGTTGGATTGGCTTTTGATGGTTGGGAACTACCTGGCAAAACAAGCACGCTGAAGATAAGTATTTGGATGAAAACTTTCATTTGGATGATTTAAAATCTGCTAGTTTTCTTTGATTCATGAGGGAGTCTTCTAAATATATCGTGCATCTCATCATAACCCCCGACGGGTTATTTTAGTTTTTAATTTATGCAATTCATCCCGCTAATTACGAATGTTGCTGCATCGGTAATTTATAACGCAATGAAAGTTCCCCAATGGTTTTCGGTACAAGTGTGCGACGCAACAATGCTTCACATAGGCTTCTTTGCCGGGACAATCATTTTAATTGTATTTAAACCCTGCCACAAGATTGCCCACCATCACTTTAAAATCCCCTGGTTCCGTTACTGTTTTTAATTGGGCATTTACAAATGCCAAATCATTTTTATTGATGCTAAAAGTAACTGTTTTTGTTTCACCTGCTTTCAAGTTTATTTTTTGGAAAGCTCTTAAACGTTTAATGCTGGGTGTTATGCTGGCATACATGTCTCTTGAATACAATTCTACTGTGTGTTTGCCCTCCCTTGTGCCTGAGTTTTTCACCTTCACTGTTACGGTTAAGTTTTCATTGCCTTTCAATGCCGCCGTACTTAGTTTGATATCACTGTATTCGAAACTGGTATAACTTAAGCCGTGCCCAAAAGCAAACAAAGGATTGTAACCGGTATGAACATCGTCATTAAAAACTTCCCTTATTTCTTCCGTTGGTTTTCTATCATACATCACTATTTCGCCCATGCTGCGTGGATAGCTGAACGGGAGTTTGCCATTGGGGTTGTAATCTCCAAACAATACATCCGCAATTGCTTCGCCGGTTTTCTTTCCACTCCAATAAGCCATCAATATACCTTTCATGGACGGTTCTATGCTGGAAATAAACCTTGGCCTTCCTTCAGTTAATACCAGTATTACCGGCTTGCCTGTTGCGGCTGCAGCTTTTGCCAATACTACCTGGTTTTCATCCAGGGCCAGATCAGTGATATTGCCCGGGCTTTCAGCATATGCATTTTCACCCAGGCACAAAATGATCACATCCACATTTGCAGCAGCAGCCGTCAGTGCAGCGGCATCATAGTTCAAAGGATTTTCAAAGCCTTTACCCGTAGTAGTTGTTACATTTGAGGCACCTAGTTTTGTCATGATGGTTTGTAAAATAGTTTTGCTATCTGCCGGGTACCACTGCTCATCTTTGCCCTGCCATGTGTAGCTCCAGCAGCCATTTAAAGCACTGAGGCTTTGCGCAGCCGGGCCTGCTACCAATACTTTTGCATTCTTTGAAAGCGGCAAAATATTAGTCTCATTTTTCAATAATGTCATCGCTTCGTGTGCTGCATCCAATGCCAGTTGCTGGTAGGCAGATTTTCCAAAATTGGCAATCGCTTCTTTTTCCGGATATGGGTTATCAAATAAACCCAGTTTATACTTCAACACTAAAATTCGTTTCACTGCATCATCAATCCTGCTCATCGGCACTTCTTTCTTTTTTACCGCTTCAATCAATAAATCATAAAAAGAAAAATCGTTGGGCACCATACTCATGTCGATGCCTGCATTCACGCACATTGCCACCGCTTCACGGGGGGTGGGAGCAACATTGTGGCGGTCATTTACTCTTTTAATATCTTCCCAATCCGTTACGATTAAACCTTCAAACCCAAGTTCATTTCTCAATACATCCGTTAATAAATATTTACTTGCATGCACCGGTACACCGTTTATTTCGCTTGAGTTGATCATTACAGTGGAGGCACCCGCTTTCACTGCTTCCGTAAATTGCGGCAGATAATATTCCCGCATTTCAATTTCCGGTAAATAAATGGGCGTTCTGTCTTTGCCGGTTCTAGATGCGGAGTAACCTAAATAATGCTTCATGCAACTTGCAACTGCGGTCGGGTTAAGCAACCCATCTTCTTCATAAGCTTTTATTACGGCGGCTCCAATTGTTTTGCCAATAAATACATCCTCACCATAGGTTTCAGGAAATCTTGACCATAAAGGTTGACGGCCGATATCCAGTACCGTTGCAAAGTTCCAGCGAACACCGGAAGCCCTTAATTCCATGGCCGCTACTTTAGTGATCGCTTTGGCAAGGTCCATATTACGGGAGGCTGCCATGCCAATATTTTGGGGAAATAAAGTTGACTCTAACGTGTACGTTTGGCCGTGTATGCCATCAAGGCCGTATATGATGGGGATTTTCAGCCGTGTAGTTTTTGCTTCGTCTGCGATCTCGGTTAGTAGTTTGTGCCATTGTGCTACCGTTAACGCATGGCCGGTAACATTTAAAATGGAACCAACTTTATAATCTGCCACGGCTTTTTTCAATGCCACCGGATCCAACTCCCCATCAGTCTTTGTTCCTATCACACCAAGGGTTACCTGAGTCATCTGGCCCACCTTTTCTTCCAGCGTCATTTTTGCCAGCAGGCTGGCTACTTTAACATCTGTTGCGTTATTAGCTTTTTTTAGCTGTGCATTGGTGGTTAAGGAAATACCGGCAGCAAGCATCAAAAACAGGTGGTGTTTCATTGTATCGTTTAAAAATTGAGAATTATTATTTAATCATTTTCGTAAAGCCGGTAATAAGTTGCCAGGTACTTTTATCAGTATCAAAAACCGAATTCAGCCCTTGTTCCTCTGGTGGCGGGTCCACTGTATAATCATCGCCGTCGCTCCACCAATACTTACTATTTTTTGCTGCCCTGCCCATGCCACCAAATCCCCAGAAATTACAACCTGCGATAACCCCATTGCGTATGCGGCTTTCATTGCAAAGGGTAAATATGGCACGAAAATAATTGTTTCTTAAGGTAGTTGGGGAATTTGTATTAAACAGGTGGTTATCCCTTGGTAAGCCAAACTCTTCTATGACCAATGGCTTCCTTAACCCCTGCGCAATATCTATGTGTTTAGTAATATAATTTTGGGTATTGCTGATGATGTTTTTAAAACCTTTATTTATTGAGGTATCAGTAAACCATCCCCAGTTCTTCGGCCAAATATGAATGGTTAGGTAATCAATGTTTTTGAATGTATGAACTGCCCGAAATGTTTCCAGGTTTTCATTTCCCATTTCGCCTTCGCAGCCAGTAGTGATCAGGTGATTTTTATCAAGTGTTCTTATAAATGTTGACGCATCATCAACCCAGTTGGAAAATGCAGGAATTGCTTCCGGGCGCATTGGCCTTGGCTCGTTGGCTAGTTCCCACGACATAATAACAGCATCATCTTTATATGCTTTACGCGTGATCGTATTTCGCCGGTTTACGATTAATTTGACTTGCACTTTATAAGCTTCCTTACAGTCATCACAGGTGTAAAACTGTTTTACAATATCCCTGTTTTCATCCCAGGTAAGTTTCCGTCTTAAGATACTGTCGGCCAGCAGTCCATTCCAGTTGAGGTATTGCAAAAAACCACCGCTCCATTCCCAATTATTGCTCAAAAAGATAACGGCTTTCATATTTCGTTTACCCATTTCAGATAGCAGGTAATCAAGGCCTTTCAATAAGTTGACATCAAACTCGCCCTGTTGCTTCTGAAGCGAAGGAGACACTCTTTTTACACCATTGATCTTACCGGTTCCTTCAACGCCTGCCAGTACCCTTAAATTGTTTACACCATTGGCATGCAGGAAGTCCAGTTCCTTTCTTAATCTTTCTTTCCCTTTCACAGGATCCTTTACCAATGCCAGTAAGCCGCCATACCAATAATTGGTGCCGATGTAATAATATGGTTTGTTATTTAGCTGAAACTGGTGCTCTTTAACTGTAACAAAAGAAGACTGCGCTTGTAAAAATTCACAAAAAAAGAAAGCTATTATTAAAAGGAAATGTTTTTTGTTCATGACGATATTTTCTTTTGGTTTAAACTGGTTGTACTTTTTTTTAACCAGCAATATTTCTGTGATCAACATCGTTGTGTCACTCACTTGTACCGCATGCCTGTGTGGAGCTTTTATTACCTTTTAAATAACAGTTCACTACAGTGCTTCTTTTAATGTTAAAGCTTTGTCCAGGCGCTTTATTATTTCGATGCATGCCCTGCTATTATGATAAGGGCATTTCCAAATGCCAGCTTTATCCTGGCCCGCCATTATAGTATCATCCTCATTTCTACCCCACAACCATTCGCCATATATTTTATCCTTAATAAATTCTTTTACGTATTCCCAAACTCTTAAAGACTTTTCCAGGTAAGCCTCATCGTTTGTTAGTTCCCAATGATTTAAAAAACCTACCATCGCCTCCGCCTGTACCCACCAGTGTTTTTCTTTAATAAAAAGTTTGGTATCAGTTTCGTATTCATACCAAAGGCCACCATCTGTATCCAATCCTTCTGAAGCAGCCGCTGATATTTTTATTGAGATTTTTTTTATTTCTTCTACCAACACTGGGTCACCAATTGCTTCTGCCGCTTCCAATAATAACCACGCCGCTTCAATATCATGTCCGTAAGAAACAGTTGAAGATCTTTTGTTCCATTGCTCGTCTACAAATAGTACAAGATGCCCTGTAGCGGGATCAACAATATGGGTTGTAAAATTCTGTAAAAGCGTAATAATTTTTTCTTTCAATAGCTCGTTTGGCCAAATGCGGTATAAGGTGGTATAGGCTTCTAACACATGCAAATGAGTGTTCATTGTTTTTTTCTCATTCGCATCTTTTTCACTCAGGCGCATATCACCTAAAGATTTCCAGTCTCTTGTAAATGCTTCAAAATAGCCTGCATAGTTTGCATCAAAACTGTAGGCTTCTATTTTGTTATATAGATCAATGGCGGTGTTTTTGGCAATTTCACTATTGGTGATCCTATAATAAGCGCTGCAGCCATAAATGGCAAATGCCAGCGCATATATTTGCTTCTTTGTATCAAGCCGTAATCCTTTGGCATCTATGGTCCAATATACTCCACCAAATTCTTTATCAATAAAATTAGCATTCAGGTAATTGAAGGCTATCCTTGCAAGATGTAAATGCTCCGGTTTTTTTGTGATCTCGTATGCTGATGAAAATGCCCATAATATCCTGCTGTTGAGTACAGCGCCCTTTGATGCCGAAGGAAAAGGTAAATTATTTTCGTCTATACGGCCAATAAATCCTCCATTGAAAGCATCATGGGTATTGCTCATCCACCATGATAAAATATTATCAAGTTCCAGTCTTACTTCATTACAGTAAAGACTTAGCATAGTGTTTTTATTGTTTGTCAAAATGTGATTTGGATAAGTATACATTCTGTATTACGATTATTAACTTTTCGATAATGTAGCGGATTTACTCAAAATATTTTCTCTGCTAGCTTCTTCTTTCGCCCCGTACATTTTATTATTATCAATGAGTCTGTAAACATTTTGCACAGAGAGCGACGACTGCAATCCATCTTCCGGTGTATTGATCATATAATCCGTTAATCTTTCAACGCTGCTAACGGCTACGTGCAGCCGTGTATCAGAGGATGCGTAGTAAATAAAGACAGTCCCATCTTCATCTTTGATCCAGCCATTACAAAAAACAACGTTGGAAACATCCCCCACCCTTTCGTCGCCTTCCGGCGCTATCATATATCCACCGGGTTTGTGGATTACCTTGGTGATATCTTGTAAACTTGTCATAAACATGTATAGGACATACCGCAGACCCGCAGCAGTATTGCGCACTCCGTGGGCCAGGTGCAACCATCCTCTCGCAGTTTTAATTGGGGCAGGTCCCTGGCCATTCTTCATTTCTGATATCGTATGATATTTACGGTCATCTATCACCACTTCGTTATCAATAACGGCCCTGGTGATGTCTCTAGCCAAACCAAAGCCGATTCCGCCGCCACTGCCTGCATCTATAAAACCGTCCTGTGGGCGGGTATAAAACGCATATTGCCCGTCTACAAATTCCGGATGTAAAACAACATTTCTTTGCTGGGGCGAAGTAGTTTTTAGGTCCGGCAGGCGCTGCCATTCCAACAAGTCCTTTGTTCTAGCTATTCCACATTGGGCAATGGCGGCTGACTGGTCTCCAGGCGCTGCAGCAGGGTCTTTTCTTTCGGTACAAAACAACCCATATATCCATCCATCTTCATGAAGCACCAGGCGGATATCATAAATATTAGTATCCTCTACATCAGTGGAAGGCATAAAAACCGGGTATTCCCAAAATTTAAAATTGTCAATGCCATTATCGCTCTCAGCTATAGCAAAAAAACTTTTTCTGTCAATTCCTTCTACCCTTGGAACCACTAAATATTTGTTATTCCATTTGATAGCGCCTGCGTTCAGCACGGCATTAATACCAAATCTTTCCATCAGGAAAGGGTTGCTTTCCGGATTAAAATCATATCGCCAAAATAATGGGGTATGCTTTGCAGTGAGCACAGGATTTTCATAACGATTATAAACCCCGTTCCCCTCCTCCACCATCGCATTTCTTTTGCTGACCAGAGATTGATGTTGTTGTTTTAACAATTTCTTTCTTTTTTCAAATTCATTCATAAAAATAATTTTGTTTTTCCCTAATCCTCCAGTTTATTCCACCAGGTTCTTTTTAAAATATATACAATAACGACAATTAATGCAATTGTGATCCATAAAGGTTGTTGCATGCTCAGTATAAAATACATTGGTAAAAGCGTAAAACAAAGTTGTCCGATAATACCAATCACAACATTAAACATGTCAAGTTTAAAGCCCTTATTACCAACAAATCCAGGATTGTCAATCACTACTTTTTCATGTATGGGTTTCCAAAAACCCCATGGCCTCACATTTTTATAAAATGATTTCAATACTTGTTCATTTGTTGGGGGGGCGGCATACGTGCCTATAAAGCATCCGGCGAGAGATAACACAAATAATAAAGGCCACCAATATAACGGCAGGCCTTGCGTGATATAATCATTCGCAATTCCCCATTTAATAGCAGTTGGCATCAATAGGGCTCCGGCTACCCCAACAGCCATGCCCCAAAAGAAACCATTCGCATTAAATCGCCACCAATACCACTTCAGACAATTCGCTGCTACATATCCCCCATACAACCCACCTACAATCCATTGAAGTATCTCATTGACATCATTGGCCAGGAAACCAAAGAATACACCGACCGCCACTACTACCACACCAACAATATAATTGAGTGTGATAACTTTTTTTGTGCTGGCACCTGGATTAATGTATTTGAGATAAATGTCATTGGTAATATAGGCCTGGGCGGCATTTACGGTGCCGCTGAATGTTCCCATAAAAGCACCCAGCAAGCCGGTTAATACAATTCCTAATACTCCAACAGGCAAAAAATTATTAACAGTAGCAGGAAGTATGCGTTCAAAGTCGGTAACACCATCAGGCCCTTTCAGGTACAATTGATTATAATATAGTACAGCCAGCACAGTTAGCCCCGTAATCATTGAGTATCGTACCGGCAGCAATATAATACTTACAAAGCCTGTCATTTTACTCGCTTCTTTTGGACTTCGGGTACTCAGCACTTTTTGCATATCATAATTTGGTGCAGGCCCGGCAAGTGACGCAAAAACTCCCTTAAGCAACATCATCATAAAGAATAAGCCAAATAAACTATAGCCATCATTTACAATTTTTTTATTGGCATCGGCGGCTATTCGACTCCAGTCAAGGTTCAGCTTCCAATCAAAAAAAGGATTGTCCCATCCCTCCGGCACGTTCAATGTTTTGCCATGTAAATGCTGCATGGCGATCACTGCTATTGCAACACAACCCACCGTCATAATTGCGTACTTTATCACGTCTCCTAGCACAATACTGTGCATGCCGCCAAGAATCGAATAAAACATAGCGAACAAAGTAAAAACAATACCGTAAAAATGCGGCACATATTTTTCCGTTACATGAAAAGGAACATAATCCTTTATCACGTCCCATGGAATAAATATTTGCATAAATTTTCCAAGTCCCACAAAGCCGTATGCCAGAAAGCCAAGGCAACTGATAAGTGCAAATGCAATTACAATAATGTGTGAACCTGTAACTCCTTTACCTGTTAAACCAAAACGTGTTTGCAACCATTCAGCACCGGTATTGGCATTGCTTCTACGCAACCATTTACTTAAAAACATCATCATAAATACCTGGTTAAAAACCGGCCATAGCCACGGCACCCAAATACTTTTCAACCCATACACAAAACACAAAGCTACCATCCACATGGTACCACTTATATCAAACATGTCTGAGGCATCACTAAGGCCCAGCATATACCATGGCAGGCTTTTGCCACCCATGAGATAACTCTCTTTGTTTTGCCTCGCTTTTTTCCTCATCCAAAATCCTATGAGGATCATTGTAATCAGGTAACTTACTAAGATCAGGATATCAATCAATTGTAGTTTCATAAGTTCATTTAGCAAGTATACCACAATATCTATGCGGGGTAACCGTGGTCGTCAAGGATAATTGTTTTAAAACGGGAATGCCTGATGTTAGTTTTTTTTATATAGTTTTTTTTCTCTAGCCTTTTTTTCAAAAAACATTTTTTTCATTTTGTAAAAAGCCAAAAAATCCTGTTCAGAAATTTGGCCCTTGTAAGGAACATAATAATGCATGTTGCCGTTTTCCTGCAACCCATGGTTGCGCCATAGCAAAATGTATGAAATCGGATATTTCCCGATTGCTTTCCAAAGGGTACCTGTCCACCATTTCTTAAAAGGTATTGCCTCATAGCCAGTTTCGCCGAATGCTGGGACCTTTCGGTGTTCGCTTGCAACTGTATTTAGTATTGAAAGCTGTTGTTGTACCTGCTTTACAAAGCTATCGTCTTTAGAGGGATCACCAAATTGATAAGCATCAAAACTTACTATATCTACATATTCATCCCCAGGATACCTTTCCAGGAATGCTTCCTTACTTGTGAAATTTCCTGCTGTATTGTACACGTAAATGAAATTATGAACCTTTTTTGTCTCAGTTAAATAATTAAAAGTGAATTTCCATAGTTCCTTGAATTGGTCCGGAGTGCAGGTGTTTTTCGTCCACCAAAACCAATTGCCCGTTAATTCATGAAATGGGCGGAAAAGAATCGGAATAAGTTCACCATCTGAGCCCCTCATTGATAAAGAAAACGCTGCCACTTTATCCAGCCATGAAGTGTAAAGGCGGTGAGCGACGCCTCCAGGTAAAATTGCAGCTACTCCTCCATGGGTGGTATCCCATGCATTTTTCCCTGTTAAAGGGTTATCTAAATGCCAGCTTACCGTAATTACGCCGCCTCTGTTATAACCTTGCTTAATATATTCCCTCATTTTTTCAAAGGGAACTCCATCTATATTTAGTTTACTATCCTTTTCCAAGCCTGCATAATCCCAACCATACACCGCAGGATATTCTCCGGTCACATCTTTTATATCGCTGCGTCCAGGCTGGTATTTCCATCCTACGCCATATGCAAGGTCATCCTGGTGGCCAAATAAAATACCTTTCGGTAGCAGTTTTCTTAAACTGACTAAAAGATTATTTGTTTGAGGGTTAGCTTTTTTATCAACGGGTTGCGCTACAGCAACATTCCATGATAATACATAGTGTAGCCAAGTAAGAAGATATAAAATCGATCTAATTTTTTTCAAATGCCAATGGTTAAATCATGAGCCTGTTTATTACACAACAAATGTAATCCAGTAACTTATCTTTTTACTAGTACTTTCTTATCTTATAATTGTTCTGTAAGAATGAAAATTCAGCAACTATGCTATTTTGTCAACCTATTTCATTAGTAAAATCACTTCTGTAAAGGAATAAAAAGAAATTCTTTCTGGTACTATTTTATTAATATTATATGTACTTTCACCTTTGAATCATCCTTTCAGAAGAAAAGCAGACATCTAAGATGAATAAAAATATAGTCCGCGAAATTACTCCCTTAACCCAAAACGATTGCTTTACTATTTTTTCACGGGTGAAGAAAGAATTTAATTTCCCTTTGCATTATCATGAGGAATTTGAGTTGAATTTGATCATCAATGCAAACGGAGCGAAACGTATTGTGGGAGATCATATTGGTCAAATCGAAGACCTGGAATTGGTGCTTATTGGCCCTAATTTATCACATGCCTGGTTTACTCACCAATGTAAGACGGGAGACATAAAAGAAGTTACCATTCAATGGCACAAAGACTTATTTGATGAAAAATTATTAAGAAGAAATCAATTGAGCTTTATTCGCAAGATGTTTGATCTTTCTTTAAAAGGAATTCTTTTTTCAAAAGAAACAATACAAACTATTTATCCCAGAATTTTGTCGTTGGACAAAGAAAGTGGCTTTGATTCGGTAATGGCATTGATCAATATTTTACATGACCTTTCTACTTCACGTAATATTCGCACTTTATCGGAAACCGGCTTCAACAGCGATTTTCAACTTAACTTCAATAGCAGGCGCATCGAGAAGGCTTTTGAATATATGAACAGGAATTACGATAAGCCTGTTACATTAGGCGATATTGCCCGGCTTGTAAATATGACCGAAGTATCATTTAGCAGATTTATAAAAAAACGAACGGGCATAACTTTTATTGATAGCCTAAATGAGATAAGGCTTGGGCATGCATCCCGCATTTTGATTGATACTACCAATTCTATTGCAGAAGTGTCTTATAGCTGCGGTTTTAATAACATTTCCAATTTCAACCGGCTATTCAAAAAAAAGAAGGGTTGTACACCTAAAGAATTTAGAGAGAGTTTTTCAGGCACCCGCACATTTATATAATATTCCTCGTCGGCCGTTGGAAAATATCTGCATCGTCGCAAAAAATTATTTGAATCGTATTATTCCAACAATTAATTGCAATTTTAATTAATCAATTAGTTGTTTCCCTGAAATTTTTAATTATGAATTACAAAAATAATTTCTATAATAAAACCTATACACAGCATGGCTTCTACTAATACTAGTGGTTTTATTTTGATAAAAATTGATTTTTTTTTTGTTTTTAATTTTTGAAGTGTATATATTTGCTCTGCCTCCCACACTATTCAATATCCCTTCGTTTACCATACCTCCAGTTTATACGCTACCAACTTTCCCTGAAAAGCAATCAATCTGATATAGTGAAAAACTGCATTTTTTCACCGCCAAATAAATCACCACAAGAATGATACGTAATTGGTATGCAGTTTATACTCGCCCGCAGAGGGAAAAAAAGGTAGCTTCAATTCTTACTAAAAAGGGAATTAAAAACTATTTTCCATTAAATAATATTGTTGGTGTAAACGCCAATAATAAAAAATCATGTAAAGAGGCTTTATTTGCTTCTTGCGTTTTCGTGTACATTAGTGAAACAGAAATAGCGTCAGTGAAAGATATACCAGGAATGGTGAATTTTTTATATTGGATGAATAAGCCCGCAGTAATTAGCTTGGAAGAGTTGGAAGCAGTTAAACAATTGACACTGGTTTACAATAATATTAAACTTGAAAAAACGGCTGTTAATGTAAAGGACACCGTGCGGATTATTGATGAACCGATCATTTCATTTAAAGAGAATTCTGCATCTGTGAGGTTTCAAACGCTCAAAATCGTTTTACCTTCTTTAGGATATACAATGATCGCTGAAAGAAATAAAGTTAATGAGGAATTAGTACACCATGAATTAGCACAAACCGTTTTTTTTCCTAAAAAACTGAATACATTCTTTTCAAATTAAGAATTACCTAAAACCCGTATGCCGTTTGATAATTTAATGCGGAGTTGTTAGAAATATATTTAATGTGATGCCCTAAGATCTGAAAAAAGAGTTAATCCTATTAATGAATAATCAGGGATTCTCTTTTTTGGATAACCACTTTAAATTTGTCTCCCATTTCAATCAATAGTTTATTGGTTACAAACAATTCTTCTTTAACCATCTTAATAAAGTCACCGCTGTAAGATATGGTGTCCCTGAGGTTTTCCTTAAATCCCAGCGAACGCAAGAAGGAAGACTGATCGGTTATTCCAGCAAATTCCAACCCGTATTTTAAGCCCCAATATATTAAAGCCGAAAAATTTACATGAGACGTAATGTCTTGTTTTCCATTCTCGTCATATGCGTTAATTAATTTTACGCTGGTTGTAGCAAATCAGTGTGCCTTTACTTCTGTAATTACAATATAAGTTGTGAGATGTATTTCCATAGTCGATCGTAATTACATAGCCTTTTTTCAGTATTACTGAAATTTCTTTGAGCCAATTGATAGCTTCGAGATTAATTTCAGTTTCAAATCCTCCTGGCAACTGTACACTAAGTTCTGCAAAGGTAATTTTTCAGCTTTTCACTTGCGGGTACAAGTGCTTCGACGAAGCCATTTTTGTAATCAATAAATACCTCTTTTCACTGCCGTCCTAACGTTTTAAATATTAGTTCTTTGAAAATCTTGATAGATAAGGATTTCATGAGATTTTAGAGTTCAAACGATTTGAGCGAAAAACTGTATTTTCCGTGTCTGCCAATCGGTCATACTTTGCCGTATGAATAACGGAAAATATTTGTTCGCCCAGGTCACGGCTTTTCTTCCTGTAAATGATTTCATCAAATGTGTAAAAAAGTTTGATGGGAACTACAAGGTCCTGCATTTCACTTGTTGGATCAGTTAATGTGTATGCTGTTTGGTCAATTAGCAAATCGCGATAGCCTGAGTGATCTTGTAATGAGTCTAAACACCCAACGTGACAAATGGTATCACATGGGTATGGGAACCGGTATATCAAAATCAAACCTGGCTTATGCTAATGAAAATCGGGACTGGCGGATCTTTGCAGAATATGCTTACCTGCTTATTGCACAAGCCAGGAAGGTTTGCACCTCCAATAATGACTTCGAGCTAAAGATAGAAGGCAATGTATACGCCATTGATTCAACCACCATTGATCTGTGCTTAAGTGTTTTTTGATGGGCAAAGTTCCGTAAGAACAAAGGAGCTGTAAAGTTGCACACTCAATATGATATTAAAACAGATATCCTAACCCTCATTTATATATCTGATGGCTCTGTTCATGATGTCAATTTTTTGGACATCATGGAATATGAACCAGGCGCCTATTATGTTCTGGACAAAGGATATGTAGATTTTAAGAGGCTATATCTTATTCATCAAAGCAATGCCTTTTTTGTCACCCGGTTAAAGGATAATACCAATTACCGAAGATTATATTCAGCCAAGGTTGACAAGTTAACTGGTGTGTTATGCGATCAAACAATTAAGCTTAACAATCATTATGCAGGCAGAAATTATCCCGATAAACTTCGCAGAATAAAATATCATGATGATGTAATCGGTAATACATTTGAATTTGTCACTAATAATTTTACATTGTCAGCATCAGATATTGCCAGATTATATAAGTATCGTTGGGGAGTAGAATTATTTTTCAAATGGATCAAGCAACATCTAAAAGTGAAATCCTTTTGGGGATATTCAGATAATGCCGTAAGAGTTCAAATTTACACTGCCATAATTGCTTATGTTACAGTAGCTATAATGAAAGAAACACTAAAAATAAAACATACAAATTATGAAATTCTACAGGTTTTAAGCATAACATTACTTACCAAAATCCAGATACAGCAACTGTTTCAGGAAAATTATCTTCAAGATTTCAAAGAACTCCAAGCTAATCAATTGATTTTACTATGATTATGTTAGGACGCTAGTGACCTCTTTTAATTCTTCTTCCATTACGACGCGGTGTACCGAAAAATTATCCAACAACTCATTGGATAAAATGCAACCAATAATTGCTGTGATATCCTGAACAGATGCGTACCATGTCACTTCATCATTTAAAATAGCTTTTTGTCGTTCCCTCATCTCAGGGCTTTTTTCTACGATTGCATAATGCAACCGGCTGTATAAACCTGGAAATTCTTTAAAATAAGTAAGATATCAAGACAAAGTAAACCTGCACCAGCGCCATATTCTACGACCGTAAAACTATCTTCACCTGACAATTCCCACATCTGTTTTATCTGTTTCGCTATCAATGCTCCCAATGCAGGAGTTAGGTTTGGGCTCGTATAATAATCTCCTACTTTTCCTATTTCTCCCTGTCAGAAGTATAGCCAAGCTCGGGATAATATAATGCCATCTCCATAAAATCATGAAAAGAAATTGGACCGGTATCTTTTATCTTTTGTATTATTTACGGAAAGCAACATCCTACGGAATGAAAAAAAAAGTAACATCAAACAACCATGAAACAAAACCCCACGCGTGAGCGTGGGGTTAATAGATTGTGTGTTTTTCTTTCGCCCCGATTACCGGGAATCAAGTTCAAAGGGTTTCCTTCTCAGATTTCTCTTTGTAATCTCCCCTAAACAAAAACAATCTTTGATAAATTGATAAAAATTTCATGCCGGCCCGTTCCATGCTTTCTAGCAGCATAATGTGAGAAAATTGTTTCACATTTAAGTGAAGCTGTGAAATATTTTGCACAATAATTTTTATTCTATAATGAATAATACAATTGCTTCGTATTTTCCTGGTTAATATTAATAGCGTTTTTAAAATTAACTATACAAGCGATGGCATATTTATTGATAATTCTTCAACTAATTAAATCATTTCCAAACACTTTATGCAAAAGGCAAATCCTAAAAAAAAATTGCGCAAGCCTCAACAGCAACCGCGGCCCGGACAGGAACATAAAATGGATCCGTTGCCAATTGCCGATAACAATACATTGCCTGGCAGTAATAAGCTTGCTGGTAAAATAGCCTTTATAACCGGTGGAGACAGTGGCATAGGAAGAGCAGTATCTATTTTGTTTGCCAAAGAAGGGGCCGACATAGCAATAGTATATTTAAATGAACATAAAGACGCTCAGGAAACCCAACACATAATAACCAATCAGTATAAACGTAGCTGCATAATTATCACAGGTGACATCTCCAAAGAAAAGTTCTGCCAATCGTCAATCTCTAAAACCATAAAAAAGTTTGGAAGGATTGATATCCTCGTTAATAACGCCGCAATACACTACGAAAGTAAAAAACTTGAAGCCCTTTCAACAGAACAACTAACCAAGACATTCGCTACTAATATATTTTCAATGTTCTGGATCACCAAAGCCGCATTGCCATACATGAAAAAAGGAAGCAGCATTACTAATACAACCTCTGTAACAGCTTATCGTGGAAGCGCCGAACTTATGGACTATGCATCCACCAAAGGAGCTATTGTTTCTTTCACGAGAAGTCTTTCAGCCAATCTCGTTGATAAGGGCATTCGGGTAAATGCTGTAGCTCCAGGCCCTATTTGGACTCCGTTGATAGCTGCTAGCTTTAAACCTTCAAAAGTAGCCATGCATGGAAGTAATGTACCTATGAAAAGAGCCGGGGAGCCTGTAGAAGTTGCCCCAGCCTATTTATTTTTGGCATCTGACGACGGTTCTTATTTCACCGGCCAGGTTTTACATCCTAATGGAGGAGAAATTGTAAATGGATAACCACATTGAACGGTCACACATTAAAAAATTGAATCCCGACTTTCAATCGGTTGCCATTAAACAAATTGCATATTTTTTAATATTCCTGAAGGTGTAAGCTGATATTTCACAAGTTTTACTTTCGCTACAAATGATAATTAATTTTCGCAACAAATTCACTTTTAGCAATAGAATGCCAAAGCATATTTTCTTTTAAATAATATGGAAGCATATTACGGATTATCAGGACGTATTTCATAAGGCAATTGAAAAAAGCCAGCTTGGTATTTAATTTCTTTTTATACTTTTATTATGGCTAAACAAGTACAAATATCTAATTTTTGAAATACCAAAAAATATCCGAATGGGCAATACTAAAGCTAAAAATAACGGAGAGTCTAATGGCGTACCCGTTGAAGTATTAAGTGACCTCGCTTCATTACATAGTAGTCAATCTTCATCCGCCAGGAGAAAAAAATCACCAAAAGATACTACCGAAAACACCCTGCACAACGATAACGATGACCTGGATACCCGGTATTTGCTGCAAGTGCTAACAGCCGTTAAAAATGGAAATTTTAGTGTACGAATGCCCATTGACCAGGTAGGTTTAAATGGGAAAATATGTGACACCTTAAATGAAATTATTTTTCTCAATGAGAAAATGATGCAGGAATTTACCAGGGCTGGCAATACAATTGGTAAGCAAGGTAAACTCACCCAGCGCATTGAAGTACCTAGTGCCCGCGGCTCATGGAGCGAAGGGGTTGATTCTTTGAATACTTTGATTTCAGATTTGGTGCATCCCACCATCGAAATTGCCCATGTAATTAGTTCCGTTGCCAAGGGAAATCTTTCACAAGAAATGCCCCTGGAAATTGGTGGACATACTTTACAAGGGGAGTTTTCCCGGATTGCAAAAGAAGTAAACGACATGGTAAAGCAATTGAATTTATTTTCAATGGAAGTTACCCGTGTGGCCCGAGAGGTAGGATCTGAAGGAAAGCTTGGCGGCCAGGCCAAAGTGAAAGGCGTAGGTGGTGTATGGAAAGATCTTACAGATTCTGTTAACCAAATGGGAAGTAACCTTACTGCCCAGGTAAGAAATATTGCTGAGGTAACAACAGCTGTTGCAAAGGGAGATCTATCCAAAAAAATAACGGTGGATGTGAAAGGAGAAATCCTTGAATTAAAAAATACCATCAATACAATGGTGGATCAGTTAAATTCATTTTCATCAGAAGTAACTCGTGTGGCGTTGGAGGTAGGAACCGAGGGGAAACTTGGCGGACAGGCTCAGGTAAAAGGCGTAGCAGGAACATGGAAAGATCTTACGGATTCGGTAAACCAGATGGCGAGTAACCTTACCGGGCAGGTACGTAACATTGCAGAAGTAACAACAGCATTTGCCAAAGGCGATCTCTCACGCCAAATAACAGTGGATGTAAAAGGGGAAATTCTTGAATTAAAGAATACCATCAACACAATGGTGGATCAGTTGAACTCATTTTCAGGCGAGGTAACCAGGGTTGCACGTGAGGTAGGTTCGGAAGGGAAGCTGGGCGGCCAGGCAAAAGTTAAAGGCGTGGGTGGTGTATGGAAAGACCTCACAGATTCTGTAAACCAGATGGCCAGTAATCTCACAGGCCAGGTACGTAATATTGCTGAAGTCACCACAGCGGTGGCCAAAGGAGATTTATCAAGAAAAATAACAGTAGACGTAAAAGGTGAGATCCTTGAATTAAAAAACACCATTAATACCATGGTGGATCAGTTGAACTCCTTCTCTTCGGAAGTAACCCGTGTGGCACTTGAAGTAGGCACAGAAGGGAAACTGGGCGGCCAGGCACAGGTAAAAGGTGTGGCAGGAACGTGGAAGGATCTTACAGATAGTGTAAATGGCATGGCCAGTAGCCTTACGGGCCAGGTGCGTAATATTGCGGAAGTAACAACGGCCGTGGCCAAAGGGGATCTTTCCAGAAAAATTACGGTGGATGTAAAAGGCGAAATTCTTGAGTTAAAAAACACCATCAATACGATGGTGGATCAGCTAAATTCTTTTGGCTCTGAAGTAACCCGCGTTGCTAGGGAAGTTGGATCAGAAGGCAGGCTTGGAGGACAGGCAGATGTACCCGGAGTAGGCGGTACCTGGAAAGATCTTACCGATTCAGTAAATATTATGGCGGGCAATCTTACCTCACAAGTAAGAAATATTGCAGAGGTAACAACCGCCGTTGCCACCGGTGACTTATCGAGAAAAATTGATGTGGACGTGAAGGGTGAAATCCTGGAATTGAAAAATACCATTAATACAATGGTGGATCAGTTAAGAGGATTTGCCTCTGAGGTAACCCGTGTGGCACGTGAAGTAGGATCCGAAGGTAAACTGGGCGGGCAGGCAACGGTGGAAGGTGTTGGTGGTGTATGGAAAGATCTTACAGATTCTGTAAATGGAATGGCCAGTAACCTTACAGGCCAGGTACGAAATATTGCCGAGGTAACTACGGCCGTAGCAAAAGGTGATTTATCAAGAAAAATTACGGTGGATGTAAAGGGTGAAATTCTTGAGCTGAAAAACACGATCAACACGATGGTGGATCAATTGAATGCGTTCGGCTCTGAGGTTACCCGTGTGGCCCGTGAAGTGGGATCAGAAGGTAAGCTTGGTGGCCAGGCAGATGTACCCGGTGTAGCAGGTACATGGAAGGATCTGACCGACAGTGTGAATAAAATGGCGAGTAACTTAACATCACAAGTAAGAAATATTGCGGAGGTAACTACAGCTGTTGCAAACGGTGATTTGTCAAGAAAAATTGGTGTGGATGTCAAAGGGGAAATTCTTGAATTAAAGAACACCATTAATACAATGGTGGATCAGTTGAGAGGTTTTGCATCTGAAGTAACCCGTGTGGCAAGAGAGGTAGGTACTGAAGGTAAATTAGGCGGACAGGCGAACGTGCCGGGTGTGGCAGGTACATGGAAAGATCTGACCGATTCAGTAAACCAGATGGCGGGTAACCTTACTGCCCAGGTAAGGAACATTGCAGAGGTTGCGATCGCTGTTGCTAATGGGGATATGTCCAAAAAAATTACGGTGGATGTACGCGGTGAAATCTTGCAATTAAAAGAAACCCTTAACACCATGGTGGATCAGTTAAGGGCATTTGCATCTGAAGTAACCCGCGTTGCACGTGAAGTAGGTACAGATGGTAAATTGGGTGGACAGGCCTTCGTACCCGGCGTTGCAGGAACCTGGAAAGATTTGACCGATTCAGTAAACCAGATGACAGGTAACCTTACCGCCCAGGTGCGTAATATTGCGGAAGTAACGAAGGCGGTGGCAAGTGGTGATTTATCTAAAACAGTGGCGATAGATGTAAAGGGTGAGATACTTGATTTAAAAAACACCATCAATACAATGGTGGAGCAATTAAATTCATTTGCATTTGAGGTAACCCGTGTTGCCCGTGAAGTCGGCACTGAAGGCAAATTGGGTGGACA
Source organism: Ferruginibacter sp. (assembly GCA_039922375.1). Classification (GTDB taxonomy): domain Bacteria; phylum Bacteroidota; class Bacteroidia; order Chitinophagales; family Chitinophagaceae; genus Ferruginibacter. The sequence continues at coordinate 6,210 of JBDSAA010000104.1, read as the reverse complement.
GGCAGAAGTACGGGGCGTGGGCGGTACATGGAAAGATCTTACGGATAGTGTAAACATGATGGCATCCAACCTTACCAACCAGGTACGTGGTATTGCAAAAGTGGTAACGGCCGTTGCAACGGGAAATTTGAAACAAAAGCTGGCCATCGTTTCCAGGGGTGAAGTAGCGCAACTGATTGACACGATCAACGAAATGATCGACACGCTTGCATTGTTTGCCGACCAGGTTACTACGGTGGCACGTGAAGTAGGCGTAGATGGAAGATTGGGTGGTCAGGCATCCGTGCCGGGAGCTTCCGGTATCTGGAAAAACCTTACCGAAAATGTGAACCAGCTGGCGCAAAATTTAACCACACAGGTGCGTTCCATTTCTGAAGTAGCTTCGGCAGTAACCAAGGGCGATCTTACCCGTACCATCAGGGTAGAAGCCAAGGGCGAAGTGGAAGCTTTAAAGGACACCATCAATCAGATGATCGCTAACCTGAAGGAGACAACGTTGCGCAACCAGGAACAGGATTGGTTGAAATCAAATCTTGCCAAGTTTACCCAAATGCTGCAGGGGCAAAAAGACCTTAAAACAGTAACACAAAGAATCCTCTCTGAACTAGCCCAGGTTGTGACCGCCCACTATGGCGCCTTCTATATTTTGAAACAGAATGAAGAAACACAGGTTGTAAAGCTTAATTTATTTTCTGCATACGGTTATAAGTCTGAAAAAAATATCCCAACGGAGTTTGCTATCGGCGAAGGCCTTGTTGGACAAGTTGCTTTTGAAAAAGAAAGAATTATCCTTTCTAATGTACCCGGTAATTATATCAAGATAAGTTCTAGTTTGGGACGGGCAAAACCTACCAATCTTATCATTCTTCCGGTGTTATTTGAAAATAAAGTGAAAGCGGTAATCGAGCTGGCATCTCTTGATACGTTTAGTGAAACGCATATCGACTTTTTGGAACAATTGACTGAAAGTATCGGTATTGTGATCAATACCATTGAAGCCAATTCCCGTACAGAAGAACTGCTTACACAATCACAATCACTGGCTGGTGAATTAAAAATTCAACAGGAAGAACTGAGTAGGACCAATGATGAGTTACAGGATAAAGCTTTGTTATTGGTTAAGCAGAAAAATGAAGTAGAAGACAAAAACAGGGAGGTAGAAGAAGCAAGGAAATCATTGGAAGAAAAGGCAGAACAGCTCACCCTGACATCGAAATACAAGTCTGAGTTTCTTGCAAATATGTCTCATGAACTGAGAACACCATTGAATAGTTTATTAATTCTTGCACAGCAATTATATGAGAACGCGGAAGGCAACCTGAATGACAAACAGATAAGGTATGCAAAAACAATTCACTCTTGTGGAGATGACCTCATTCAATTGATCAACGATATTCTTGATCTTTCCAAAATTGAATCAGGCTTTATTACGGCCAACATCTCCCCTGTTCGCTTCGCTGAGATCGCCGCATTTGCTGAAACTACATTCAAACCTATTTCGGAAGCAAGGCATTTACGGTTTACTATTGAAACAGACGCTAAACTTCCAGCCTCAATGGAAACTGATGTCCAGCGCCTAAACCAGATACTTAAAAATCTCTTATCCAACTCATTCAAATTCACTGAAAAAGGTGAGGTGAAATTGAGGATATATGAAGCAAATAAAAACTGGAAAACAAGTAACGCCAATTTAGATACAGCAAAAACTGTAGTGGCATTCGCCATCAGCGATACGGGTATTGGTATTCCCCATGAAAAGCAAAATATAATATTTGAAGCGTTTCAACAAGCTGAAGGATCTACCAGCCGAAAGTACGGCGGTACCGGCCTGGGGCTTTCTATAAGCCGTGGCCTGGCGGAGTTATTGGGAGGATCAATTGAACTGGAAAGTAATCCATCATACGGAAGCACTTTCACATTATTTCTTCCCGTAGTGGATACCATATCCGGAGTAGTATCCAAAGCCGAAAATATCGATGCTTATCAAAAATATCAGTTGGTTTCTGATTCAACTGAGATCGACACGCTTTTACATTCTATCCGTGTTACCAATGAAGGAGGCGACTTTAAGAACCTGGCCATTGTAAACGAAATGATAAACGATACGGGTGATGACAGAACCCATATACAACCGAATGATAAAGTGCTGTTGATCGTGGAAGACGATCTTCGGTTTGGAAAAATCATTACAGAGAAAGCACATGAAAATAACCTGAAGACCATCGTAGCCGTTAGTTATATTGAAGTGTTTGATTTTATCAATCGTTTTACTCCCATCGCGATTACGCTCGATGTAAAATTACCAGACACCAGTGGATGGAAGGTGCTGGATCTTTTAAGAAATGATCTCAATTATCGCCACATTCCAATTTACCTGATCTCAGGAGAAGAAAACAGGAACCTCGCATTAAAACGCGGTGCCAGGGATTTCTTGTTAAAACCACTGGATAATGAATCGCTCAACGAACTTTTTGAAGACATTTCGTCATTTACCAACAGGGAGGTAAAAAAGATCTTGTTAGTCGAAGATAATGAACTCGAATCTTCCCAAATAGCCAAGCTCCTGGAAAGCGAAATAATGGAAGTTGACATTGCGGACACCGGCAAAAAAGCCATTGAACGAATTACCAACGTACAATATGATTGCATCATACTTGATTATACTTTACCTGATGTTACAGGTACCGACCTTGTAAATAAGGTAGCAGAGATCAAGAAAAAACTTACACCTGTAATTGTTTACTCAGCAAAGGATTTTAGCAAAAACGAGTTAAGTATTTTGAACCGTACATCCAATACCATTTTATTAAAAGGAGTAAATTCTTTGGAACATTTATTGGAAGAAACGGTTTTGCAACTGAATGTAAATCATAAAGAATTAAGTCCTGAAAAAAGAAAAGTGATAGAGAATATACGCATGAAGGAGGACATCCTTACAGGGAAAAATATATTGGTAGTTGATGACGACGTACGCAATTTATTTGCACTAACGACCGTGTTTGAACGATATAACATCAACGTGGTTACGGCTGAAAGTGGCAAGGAGGCTATTCAGATAATCAACGACGAGAAGATTAAAACAGATATGGTACTGATGGACATAATGATGCCGGAAATGGATGGGTATGAAACAACACAAAAGATAAGGCGGGAACATAAGAACAGCTCGCTGCCCATTATTGCAGTAACGGCAAAAGCAATGAAAGGTGACCGGCAAAAATGTATTGAGGCCGGCGCTTCAGATTACATCACAAAGCCTTTAAAAATAGATCAGTTGCTTTCATTAATGCGGGTATGGTTTTATAAGTAAATGGTTGAAGGTTGAAGGTTGAAGGTTTACGATTGATACCATCAATCACCGAACGAAAACTTGCTGGTAAACGAGATCGTGAAATAATCATTAATGGATATATAACAAACGTGAAGGATTATTGGTGTTTAAAATATCATTAACCGCAAACCTTAAACCATCAACCTTAAACCGCAAACCATCAACCATCAACCTTTAACCTTCATATCAACAAATGCATCAAAAAATCCTCTTGGTAGATGACAGGGAAGACAACCTGCTTTCGATGGAAGCAATATTGGAAACCGGCGGTTATAAACTTGTGAAAGCCAATTCAGGCCGCCAGGCGTTAAAAATATTATTGGCTGAATTTGATTTTGCACTTATTTTGATGGATGTAAAAATGCCCAACCTTAATGGGTTTGAAACGGCTGCATTGATCTATGAAAGAGAAAAGTTAAAGCACATACCAATCATCTTTATTACAGCCAATACTTATGGCGAAGAAAATATCTTTAAAGGTTATCGTACCGGCGCCGTAAATTATATTTATAAACCTATCAATCCCGATTTGCTGAGAGCTAAAGTAGGTGTGTTTGTTGATTTGTATAAAAAAAATCAACAACTCCAGTTGCAGGAAAAAAGATTAATTGCGATTAACAAAAGCCTCCAAAATGAGATCAATGACCGGAAAGCTTCCGAAGAAAAAGTTATATATCTCAATAAACAGTTGTTGAAAACAATTGATGGATTGGAAAAAGCCAATAAGGAATTGGATAGCTTCGCTTTTATGGCCTCGCACGACTTGCAGGAGCCTCTAAGAAAAATTCGCACCTTTAGTGACCAGTTATACAGTAAATATAAAGAACAGTTGGATAGTGATGCTGTATTAAACATACAACGTATTCAGAAATCGGCCCACAGATTACAGGAATTAATAAAAGACATTTTAACCTTCTCGCAATTTTCAGTTCAAAAAAATCTGTTCATCAAAACAGATCTGACGGTGATCGTTCGGGAAGTTATGGACGATCTGCAATCGGTAATTCATGAAAAAAATGCGAAGATTGAATTGGGTAAATTACATTCTTTATATGTGAACCCAGGTTTGATAAAACCATTATTTTTTAACCTGATATCCAACGCCCTTAAATATGCTAAAAAAGATAAACCTCCTGTTATAAAGATTTATTCAGAACACAATTGCGGTGAAAAAGAAAACGGATCCAGTACCGCTACACAACAATATTGCAGGATCTATATTAAAGATGAGGGCATCGGTTTTGATCAGCAATACGCTGAACAAATATTTGAAATGTTTCAACGGCTTCATAGCCAAAGTGAGTATGAGGGCACAGGAATAGGCCTTGCACTTTGTAAACAGGTAGTAGAAAAACACAGCGGTTTTATAAATGCACTTAGCAAAGTAAATGAAGGCAGCACATTTATTGTATCCTTACCATTGCAGCAAATAATCAAATAAAAAGTTAACTGAAAGATTTTATAATGAATCCTGCTGTATTTTTTGCTTTAACTCCTTTCCTCATTTGCTTACTATTTTACACATAGAAAATAGGATTTTAATCGATATGAGGAATTAACATCCCAATTTTTAGGTTAACCGTTTAGAAATGATATCGAAATATTGATTGGATGGTTTTTTGTATTGTATAAAGAAAAGCCGCAGCGGCAATTGATACAGTATGAAACTTACATCCACGATATTTTGCGATTTTATAAATGACTTCGCCCTTGAAACCACAGAAGTCGGCGTTTGCTTTGACGCAATTGTTAACTTCAATTTACCCATGCAAAATTTCAATCTGCAAAGTGAGGTTTCCATTGAATCCCTTTTATCAGATTCATTTGATACTATGTATTTGTTAAATCCTGTGGTTGAAATGTATAAAATGCCTACTTTATTTAATGATGTCAATCATCAATTTGTATATGCAAAACATAGAGGATTACTGATAGTGGGTACTATGGCTTTGTTTGGCGCCTATACTATTTCTATCATTCCAAAAAATGACCTCTGCGATCCAAAAACTTTGAACGAATTGCGAGCCAAAAAGCTTAATTAAAAGAGTCGTCTGAAAGCATTATATAAGCTACAGAAAGCGATTTGTATTTTGTTTTATTGCCGACCGTATTTCAAATTTAACTCATCGATCAATCTGCTTGCAGAAGTATCTCCCTCCAATGATGCTTCCATAAGTAATTTAGCTCCCCTGGGAATATCTAAAGTAAAACTGCATCCCTGGTAACCTTGTTGCTTTAGGGTAATGTCATCATCCGGTAGTGAATATAACAAGCCCAATGTTCGTTTTGCAGGTGCATACCCCTTAGTCACAGATCGTTTCAAATATTCTATCGCCTCGGCGCAATTACTTTTGTCATTTTCATTTAACAAAACAAGGTTGGCATATTCAAACATTGCTTCCGGAATATCCTGGATAGCCAGCGCTTTGTATATTAATTTTGCCTCCTCTACCCTTCCGCTCATCAAAAAATTCCTGGCTAATCCCAATTGAATATTATCCTGCGAAGTATTTGGAGCATTATTAGTATCCAGTGTCGAAACGGAATTACCATTTTGCCGTGTCGTATTTCTATTAAAGAATAACCGTTCAATAATAAACCCGGTAATGAGTAATGATAACAAAATGATCAGTATATTTTTTGGAGAAAAGAACGTCTTAGTGTCCGAGGTATTTTTTTGTAAGGTTTTGGTTAGCCTGTTATTTAATTGATCATAGTCATTTATTTTTTCCAGTAAAGAAGCATTTTCTTTAATCAATTTTTCATTTTCCCGCTCCAGTTTTGCGATGCGGTCTGCTCCCCATTCGATATTGCCTGCTGCTGAAATACTGTTTCGTACAATATGCTCATGCAATTCAATTCCATTTGAAAACCGGTTG
>JBDSAA010000103.1:0-2638 GCA_039922375.1 Ferruginibacter sp. | reverse complement strand
AGTGTGGGGATTAGGTCAATTGATAACAGGAAAACTGGCAGACATCTATTGCAAAAAGGATTTACTGTTTTGGGGAATGTTGTTACAGGGCATTGCCATTATACTAATAATATTTTCAAGCAGCATCGCTCATTATATTGCTATCTCAGTTATTCTTGGAATTGGGACCGCAATTGTTTATCCTACTTTTTTAGCAAGCATTGCAGAAGATACCAATCCACAGCAACGGGCAAAAAGTTTAGGTGTATTTAGATTTTGGAGAGACTTAGGCTATGTAATAGGAGCATTACTTACGGGCGTGTTTACAGATTTTTTCAGCATCGAATTTTCAATTGTTTTTATTGGTGTGCTCACTATTCTTTCATCAGTTATTATCGTTTACCGGATGCATTGTAAGCCGCAGGTAAAAAGAGTTTTAAAAAAAGCAAACAACCTTTTGCAAAATAGAGATGGAAATATTGTACGTGTTTAATCGTTATCAAAACTAACGATATTGAGTTCTTTTAAGATTTCCAGAACCAGTACAATAAATTGAGCATAGTATTTTATCTCCCAGGATTCACCAATTTTATATTGGCAACCAATTTCTATAATGCTTTTTGTTCCGTCCATCAGAACTACTTCTATAAAATCAATATCAGCCTCATCAAAATGTTTTATTTTATTATTCAGCATCCGGACATATTTAAAATCAGGAAATCGTTTTTCGATAGTCGTTGTATCGAATACCTTTTTATCAGTGGCCCTGTAAATGCTCTCCAGCAAATGATACATACTGGTATGCAATGCTTTTATTTTTGGGACAATGGCATTAAATCTGTCCTTACTTTCTTGTGAGGCGAAATGATTTATCTTACCAAGTTCCATAATGCTTACTGCCGTTGCTTTATTATCTTTTATATCAACTTTATATAACTCGCCAATTTGATTTAATACAAACTCCACATCGTGGTATAAATAATATCCTTGCTTTAAACTGTATATAGACATAGGGCAAATTTCAGGTAAAATGAAACAACTTTAATAAGCTTGTTGTTTCTTAATAATTGTAAATAAAGTATACCTATTTATGCCGTTCCCTTCGGTCGGGCTTTTCACTACAATCTTCTTGGCAGAAGGATTTTCATTTCAATCCCTAACGGTAAAGACTATATGATTAACAATATTTCTCCTGAAGACCCGGCACAGTACACCCGTCTTATTTCTTTTACGCCTGCGGCAAATAAGCCAGGAGAACTGCGCCGGATAAATACATTGGAAATTGAGATTGGATCGTTCCTCACCAACCACAATTCCAGATTAATCAAATTGTAAAGATGACTAATTGGTTGCTCAAAAAAATAGGCTTTGCAAAAACTATTGCTATGACCCGGAGCAGTACACCCGTCATATTTCTTTTACACCTGCGGCAAATAAGCCGGGAGAACTGCACCGGATAAATATATTGGTCATTGAGATTGGCTCCTGCCTCACCAAACACAATTCCAGCTACTTCAAATTGTAAAGACGCTACAAAGCAGGTTTCATAAAAATCTATTTTAAAAAAACTCCTTCATCCTTATCTGACGCAAATTTCTTGACAGGCTTTGTCAAAAGCAAGGTCTGCGCCTTCATTGCATTTCGGCTGGCCACGGGTTTTGCAAAAAAAATCTCCACCCCGGTTTGGCCTCCTTCGGAGAAAATATTTGTGGGGTAGTATTCTTTTTACAAAAACCTTGCTTTTGCCAAAACCTGTTTCAAGGCCGGGTTGCTACGATTAGAACGAACGAGGCGTATGCCGACTTTAAACATTTATTAAACATTTAAAATTTACAATCATGGAAATGACAGCAAGATTAACAGGTGATGCAAAAATCAGCACCCTGAAAAATGACAAACAGGTGGTAAACTTCAATGTAGCAATTAACGACAGCTACAAAGCTAAAGACAGTGCGGAAACAACAAAAATTGTAACCTATGTACAATGTGATTATTGGGTAAATCCCGGTATTGCACCCTATCTAACAAAGGGCACATTGGTAGAGTTGCAAGGCCGTGTTGGTGTGAACGCTTACAAAAACAATGATGGAGAAGCCAAAGCCACATTAACCTTTCATGTAAACACCATTAAGCTACACGGAAGTGCAGGTGTAAAAAATGAAACAGAAGTTAAAACAAATATCGAAGCAGTTGCAATACCTGCGGACGATTTACCATTTTAGGACAGAAAGCAAACGGGCATTGGTAAATGCTGATGCCCGTTTTTTAAAAAAATATTTTCAAAATTTAAAATCAATAATCATGGCACACAATTTAAATTTCAACGAACTAACAGGTAAACACAGTTTCTTTTCAGTAAAAGAAAAAGCCTGGCATGGATTAGGACAAATAGTAGAAGGCTATCCCACCAGTGCAGAAGCATTAAAATTTGCAGGTCTAGATTATACCGTAGCTAAAAGAAAACTGTTTACGTTTGATAACGAAAACGAAGCGGCCAATGAGGATATAGAAATCAAAATTCCTGAAATTGAAGTACCCAATTATTTTGCAACTATCAGAACCGACAATGAAACTGTTTTAGGAGTTGTGGGTAAAGATTATGAAGTGGTACAAAATATTGATGCGTTTAGTTTCTTTGATGCTATTGTTGGCGGTGATG
>JBDSAA010000102.1:0-48632 GCA_039922375.1 Ferruginibacter sp. | reverse complement strand
CAGGATGCTGCTGACATTGGTTTTGATGATTCGATGATTTATGATGAAATGACGGTGGCGATAGAAAACAGGCGGATCCCTATTGTTCCTCTTGGGCGTGAAGGCGCTTTAAAAGTTTTTGATGCCTGGAAAAACAAACCAGACAAAACTGTGTATTGATCAGGTTAAATACCTTATTTCTTTATGTAAGTATCGTTATTTCAAATCAGACATCAAAAAATCATACCTCCTAAATTTTTTGATTCTTCGCTTGTATTATTTCAGCAGCAATGCTCACCGCAATTTCTTCCGGCGTTTCACTTTTTATTGACAGGCCAACCGGCGCATGTATGCTATCTAAAATTCCCCGGTCTATGCCCTCCTGTTGCATGCCGCTGAACATTTTATCTATTTTGAACTTACTTCCCAATATCCCAAAATATTTAAAGTCCTTTCCCAATAATGATTTTAATGCAACCTTATCTGTCCGGTAACCAACCGTCATGATCACCACGTAAATATTATTTCCTGGGGGAATCATTTGGCTCAAAACAGAAAAATCATCTACGATATTTTTTTCATGCACAAAATGATTTTGTTCAATGGTATGCAGTCCCGTCCGGTCGTCAAACAAGTGAATATAAAAATTCATTTCACTCATCAATTTGGAAAGAGCCAGGGCACAATGACCACCTCCAATGATAAACAAATGGTTTTTGTAGCCGGTTTTTTCCGTGTATATAAAAGCTTCTTCGGACTGTATGTCCAAACTATAATCGGTTACCGGCACGCTCTCTGAAAAGGAAATCCCTTGTGGCGATAATTGCAGGGTGCCATTTTCATTTTGTTGAAATGATTGAATCAATGATCCAATCACCCCGGCATCTTTTGATTGCACTGTATATAAAAAAATAGTTTGTTCGCCCGAACAAATCATGCCACTTTGATTTTTTGCCGCCTGCTTATCATGTAGCTGATGGTGAATAGAAATTTCTTCTGTTCGCTGTTTTAATTTTGCTTTTGCCATCTCAACAAACTTATGCTCCATGATGCCACCGCCCAAAGAACCACTCATTTCGCCACTGGCATTTACAGCCATCATAAATCCTTGTCTGCCCGGGCTACTGCCTTTACTCTCCAGCACATAGAGCAACATTATTTCAATATTTTGCTGAAGGTTTTTTTGAATTAATTGCCAGGCGGGGAGTTGTTTATGCATGATTTATTAGTGCACATTTAATTACACGAATTTTTATTTCTTATTACACGAATTTTTTAAGAACGAATTACACGAATTAAAGACAGTTTTGTTTGAGTATTTTTTCCGGGTATTGTATGCAGAAGCATTCTATGTTTGACTTTGATAGGCGGTTACACTTTTATTTCTGCGGCTTGAATTGTTTCTTTGGCATGATGTATGGTTTTTAATGCGGCTATCTTTTCCGGGTATAGATTCATTAAAACTTTTTCGGGTGTCATTGGGGCATCGAAAGCTGGTTTTAGATTTGGGTTAAAATTTTTGATGGCATTTCTTAATGCGAAAAATGCACCAATGCCGTACATCAAGGGCGGCTCTCCTACTGCTTTTGAGCGGAAGATTGCAAGGTTATCTTGCTGCGTTTGTAGAAAATCTACTTTAATTTCTTTTGGAGCAGAATAAATATCCGGAACTTTATATGTTGATAAAGCATTTGAACGGAGCTTGCCCTCTTTATCATAAACTATTTCTTCAATTGTCATCCATCCAATGCCTTGTACCACGCCCCCTTCAATTTGACCAAGATCGATTATTGGGTTCATACTGCTGCCAAAGTCATGAACGATCTTAACGGAATCAACTTCGTAAATACCCCTAATGCAATCAACCGTTACAGTTGTAATGGCGGTACCATACACATGGTAGGCAAATGGATGGCCCTTGCCGATGGCCTTATCAAAATGAATATCCGGTGTTGAATAATGCCCATGCTCTGATAAACTGATTCTCTTAGCAAAAGTCATCTCCACAAGTTGCACCCAATCCAAACCAGACTTAATCCCATTTGTAAAAACCAGTTCATCTTTTATTTCAATCAATGATGCCGCTACTTTTAGCTCGGAAGCCGCTACTTCTTTCAGCCGGTTTAAAATTTCGGTACACGCTATGAAGGTAGCCTTGCCATTTAAATCAGCCGTAGCGCTGGCGGCAGATGGAGAGGTATTAGCAATCCGGTAGGTATTGGTACTGTTAACCTTTACCCTTGCCGGATCAATAGAAAATATTTGTGCTACCACCTGTAATATTTTTGTATTCACCCCCTGCCCCATTTCTATCGCACCTGTACTTACTACCACGCTACCGTCCGTGTATACATGCACCAATGCCCTTGCCTGGTTCATAAGCGTATTGGTAAATGAAATGCCGAAACATATGGGCATTAATGCAATGCCCTTTTTATAAACATGATTGGCTTCATTAAAAACAATGATCTCTTTTTGTGCAGCTTCCAGGTCATACAGGGCGACCGCTTTGTCCCAGCATTCATTTGCTTCACTCACTACATTTTGTCCGTACAATAATTCATCGCCGGTTTGCAATAAATTCTTTTGTTGAATGATAGCAGCATTAACCCCTAATTCATCTGCTGCCTTGGCTATCGCGGACTCAATTACAAACATTCCCTGTGGCCCGCCAAAACCCCTGAATGCAGTGTTGGGAGGCAAATTGGTGCGGCAACTATATGCCGTCGCCGTTGCATTTGGGATAAAATAAGTATTGGTAGCGTGAAATAAAGTCCGTTCCATCACCGCTGGGGAAAGATCTGCCGCAGCTCCTGCGTTTTGATAGAAGGTAACCTCATATGCTATGATCTTTAAATCCTTATTTAATCCAATTTTAAAATCGGATGAATACGGATGTCGTTTGCCTGTCATCCGAATATCCTCCATCCTGCTTAGTGAATACTTTACCGGCCTTTTTAAAACATGTGTTGCCAGTGCACATAAGGCAGCCCATGTATTTGCCTGGTCTTCCTTGCCACCAAAGCCTCCGCCTAAGCGTGTTACATCTACCTCTAGTCTATGCATTGGCAGGCCGGTCACTTTGCTTACCGCCCGCTGTACAGCAGTCGGTCCTTGAGTGGATGAATAAATCTTTATAACACCATGCTCACCGGGAACGGCATAAGCTCCCTGTGTTTCGATATACAAATGTTCCTGGCCGTTAGTGTCTGCCTTTCCTTCAAAAATATGATCACATGCGGCCCAGGCCGTTTCACAATCGCCGGTCTTGAAGGTGCGTGGCGGTACAATCAGCTCGCCTTTCTCAGCGGCTTCCCTTGGATCTGTAATTACATGCAGCAGTTCAATTTCAATCTTTATTTTTTTAACGGCAGCTCTTGCCTGGTGATCAGTTTCAGCAATCACCAATGCAACCGGCATTCCACAAAAATGCACATGCTCTTCGGCAAACAATTCCTCATCGGGGATAATGCCGCCGATCTGGTTAATGCCGGTAATATCTTTATGCGTCAGCACACGTACAACACCAGGGCTTTTTTCTGCAGCGTGCACATCCAGGCTGATGATTTTGCCATGCGCCACCGGTGAATCAAAGCAGGCCGCATACAAGGTTCCGGCAACAACAGGAATATCATCCAGATAGATGGATTCGCCTCTCGTATGCGTATAGGAGTCTATATTCTTCATGCTACTGTGTCATTAAATTTTGAACATCCATGGCGGGGAATAAGGTAACAAAATGTGCGCTAATCAGTTGACCAAGTAACAAGCGTTTATACATCTCCGTACCCCTCGCATCGCTAATGGGTGATATTTCTGTTTGTGCTATTTCAATAAGCCCGGAGATGAGTTCTGCTGAAACTTTTTTTCCTTGTAAAAAAGCACTGGTATTTTTTAAATATGTTGGGATGGGTCCAATACCTCCGGCCGATATTGCCCCAACAGAGATTATGTCACCTTCCATACTTAATTTGATGGCTGTATTTACACTGGCAATATCAAGGTGCGTACGCTTGCATACTTTTTCAAAATTAAAAAGGTCAGTGTGCGCAGGTAATTCAAAATAAATTTTATCAATAAACTCATCGGGTGCCTTATTTAAAATTTTATACCCTTTAAATAATTCGCGGAGTGGAAGTTCCCTTGTGGCCGCACCGTCACTCAAAATTAATCGGGCATCCAATACCAGTAAAAATATCGTGAAATCGCCGATGGGAGAGCCGTTAATAACGTTGCCGGCAACAGTCGCCATATTCCTTATCTGTGTAGACGATACCAGTTTGATAAACTTTTTTAAGGAAGGGAAATATTGTTGGAAAATGGGTGACTCTAATATATCAGTCGCGGTGACGGCGGCGCCCATTATGCACTTGCTGCCTTGTTGTTCTATTCCCTTCAAATTATTTTTATTAAAAAGGAAATCAATCTCCTCGTCCACCATCGCTTCGTGCTGCTGCACATAAAGGTCTGTGCCACCGCCTAAAAACTTTGCTGGATTGCCCTGCAGTTTTAACTCGCCATTGGTGGATAGCCTAAAGGCTGCCAGCCTTTGCTGAATTGTACTGAAATAAGAAGGCAGTATTTTATTTTCTATGGCAAAATCAATTGCATCTTTTCCGTTCCTTTCATTCATTTTATGAGCTACGGTGGCCACTGCCCTCTCTATAGATTTATAACCGGTACACCGGCATATATTTCCATTCACTGCATCAATTGCGGATTGGGGATTTACTTCTTTTTTACTCAAGCAACAGCCCGCCATCGAAACGATAAAACCCGGCGTGCAAAAACCACATTGTGTGGCTCCCTCATCGGCAAAGCATTGCTGGATAAAATTCAATCCCTCAATATTTACGCCTTCTATTGTTACGATGTGTTTGCCATGGGCGTTACCTAATGGCATCAGGCAGGAAGTAACAGAACGATAGATCAACTCGCCTTGTTTCACCTCACCGACCAAAACGGTGCAGGCTCCGCAATCGCCTTCACGGCAGCCAATTTTTGTGCCTGCCAGGTGCTGGTGATAACGGATGAAATCAAGCAACAACATCCCTTTGGGCAACCCTGTGCTGATGTCTTTATTATTAAGAATGAAGTGTACCAATCTGAAATTTTTTGTAATTAAAGTTACAGCAAAAGAGCTAATGAATGAATAGCCGGGGAAATGGTGGTTCGGACGGGAACTTTATAAAATTGACATTTTTTAGGATGATCGCTGCGTTGCTGCTCATTGCTGAAAATGTACAAGGGAGTGACACAAGAATGCTCAATTGAAACACAAATGCTTGTAAACAAATCATTGTAAGCTACGTGTGCCCTTAATAAACCCTGCCTATCAGCGGATGATCTACTATTTTTTTCTTTAAAAACATTGGTTGAATGCCACCCTGCTTTGCATAGATTATTTTACCGCCGGGCTCCACCAATAAAGTGTAGGGTAAAGCCCCCTGCCACTTGGGGTCTACCAGCTCTATCAGTTTATAAATATCATCCGCATTGAAAATATAATTGGCAGACGACACCTGAAGACGGGTAAGTATTTCCAGCGCTCTCGCTTTTTTAGCTGGCCTGTCGGCGCAAATTGTTGCCATTTCAAAATCGCGGCCACGGTACATGCGGTTGATATTTACAAAATCCGGCAGCTCAATAATACAGGGGCCGCACCAGGTAGCCCATACATTAATAAGGCGAAGCTTCCCTGAATCATTCTTTAATAACTTCCTGACACCTTCTTCATTGATTGGCTGAATGGTTACCGGCTCTTTTGCCCAGTCGTCCAATCCCTTTTTTACCAGTTCCTGTTTGTCATTCCATTTTATCGAACAGCCAAATGTTTTGGTAACAGGTACGGGCACAGGCCTGCCCGATAACAGCGCTTCAATTGCATTGCGGGTATCATTATTTTTAGGCGTTCCTGCAGGATTTTCTACGTCATCAATCCTGCCTGAATATTGCAGTATTCTTTTCTTATCAAAAATAAATACATGCGGTGTTGCCACGGGCCCATATTTTTTTGACGTGGCCTCCGTATCGCCATCATATAAATAGGGAAAATTGAATGCTTTGTCCCTGGCACGAAGCCGCATCTCCTCATAACTGTCTCCATAATCGGTGTAGCCCAATTCATCCAGGCGAACACTTTTTGGATCGTTGGGCGAAATGGCTACAACCTGCGCTCCTTTCAACTTGTAATCAGTCACCAGCTGCTTTATCCTGTCTTCATACGCCTGTGCCGTTGGGCAATGATTGCAGGTAAAAATGATCACTAATACATTGGCTGAGGCAAAAGATTGCAAGCTATACATTTTTTGATCAGTACCTCTTAAATTGAAACCGGGTGCCGGTGAGCCGATGGGCAAAGTAGGGTAATCATTGGCCTTTGCCGATAGATAGAAAACATGAAACGAAAGCAGGCAAATAAAAAAGTATTTCATGATAAATTTTTTGGATGATCAAAATTATGGGAGGGTTGTCGTTACCAAATATAAATAACAATCATTTTAAATTCACCTGCTATTTGGGCACTTTAAATCCCCCACGCCGTTTCAGATAAACCTAATACGGTTCCCGGCAAAATATTTACAACCATAATGCCCAATAACTTCTATTTTTAACCCCTCAAAACTTGACTTACACATATGAAAAAGATCCTCTTGTTTACAATTGTATTATTTATCTCCGCAACTGTTTCTGCCAATGTAAAACTGCCGAAAATCTTTGGCGACAATATGGTTTTGCAAAGGGACCACACCATTCCGGTTTGGGGTTGGGCAGCAAGCAAGGAAAAAATTACAATTCGTTTTAATAAGCAAACAAAATCTGTTACTGCGGATAAAGCCGGTAAATGGAGAATTGACCTGGATGCCGAACCTGCGGGTGGCCCCTATCAGTTGGTTGTCACGGGAAAAAATAACATTACTATCAGCAACATATTGGTTGGGGATGTTTGGATATGCTCAGGCCAGTCGAATATGGAATGGCCCTTGCTAAATACGGATGATGCCGTCAACGAAATTAAAAATGCCAACTACCCGCAGATAAGACATTTTGAAGTAACCAAAGCTGTGGCTTCCCAGCCAATGGAGGACGTGGCTGGCGGTGACTGGAAAATATGCTCCCCCGAAACAGCAGGCAGATTTACCGCCGTGGGTTACTATTTTGCAAAAGAATTGCAGGGCGAACTTAAAATTCCTGTCGGGCTCATCAATACCTCCTGGGGAGGTACACATGTAGAAACATGGACCAGCCGCAATGCTTTTGAAAGGGATGAAGAATTTAAATCAATGATCTCAGCAATGCCTTCGCTGAACCTTGATTCAATGGCCAAACAAAGAACAGCGGCGGCCACCAAACGCATTGAAAAATTGCAACCTGTGATCAACCCGTCAGCCGCCATAATTGCCTCATGGAAAGATCCATCATTTAACGACGATAAATGGCCCAAAATAAAAGCGCCCGGCGTATGGGAGGAACAGGCACTACCTGACTTTGATGGGATAGTTTGGTTGAGGAAAACAGTTACTATTACTGCCGCGGATGCAGGCAAACCTGCCGTGCTCGAACTGGCTATGATCGATGACAAAGACGATACTTATGTGAACGGAACAAAAGTGGGTGGCACCGGCTTATACAATGCAAAAAGACATTATACAATTCCTGCCGGCATTTTAAAAGAAGGTAAAAATGTGGTGGCAGTAAGAGTGGAAGATACTGGCGGTGGCGGTGGAATATATGGAGAAGCTGCTGATGTGAAATTATCTGTGGGAGCTACTGAACTTTCCCTGGCTGGTGACTGGCTGTTTCAAATTGAGGCAGTAGCATCAAGCTCAGTAACTGTTGGGCCTAACAGTTATCCTACCCTGCTTTCAAATGCGATGATAGAACCACTTATTCCTTTTGCCATTAAGGGCGCTATCTGGTACCAGGGCGAAACCAATGCCGGCCGTGCCTTCCAATACCGCAAAGCATTTCCATTAATGATCACCGATTGGAGAAAAAGATGGAAACAGGGCGACTTCCCTTTTTATTTTGTGCAGCTTGCCACCTTCAATTCAGCCAATGGCGATAGCCGCAAAGGAAGCGCATGGGCCGAATTAAGGGAGGCGCAAACGCTTACCTTATCGCTACCGGCTACGGGCATGGCCGTTACTACCGATATCGGCAATCCAAAAGATATTCATCCACGAAATAAACGGGATGTTGGAAAAAGACTGGCCGCCGTTGCCCTAAATAAAACCTATGGCAAAGGCAACGTGTACAGCGGCCCTGCTTATCAATCCTTCACTACAGAAGGCGATAAGATCATTCTTTCCTTTTCAAATACAGGATCCGGATTATCAACCACCGATAAATACGGTTACTTAAAAGGCTTTGAAATTGCCGGGGCCGATAAGCAATTCTATTATGCCAGGGCCTATATCTCAGGAGACAAAGTAATCGTTCAGCATGACAAAGTAAAAAGCCCGGTAGCTGTAAGGTTTGGCTGGGCCGACGATGCAAGTGACAATAACTTATTTAATAAAGAAGGTTTCCCTGCGGGCCCTTTTAGAACAGATGATTGGAAGGGCATAACTGAAACCGCAAAATATAGAATTGGTAATTAAAACTTGAGCGGCTATCGTTAGGTGTTAGCGGGCAGCAATGTGGTGATGTCATCTAACGTCTGGTTAATTTTTTTTGAACCAGGCAGTAGCATTTCAATTAAGCTTCATAGGCGTCGCACTCTTGTGCTTCATACTTTCATGGCATCTTTCATTGCGTTATACACAGGCAGTCCACTGGCAATGCTTCTGCAATATCAAAACTTCAATCCCGTGTGCTCCTCAGGAGCATATGCTTTGTAGGATAAAGCAGCAGTGCGTTTGCGTGTCGTAGGTACGCCCCTAAAAAGTGAGTGATCTTATACAAGGGTTGCTCCTAACGGAGCAAGGTTGGGATATGATTTTTTTCTACAAAGTGGAAACTCCTATGGAGTTTAAATACAAACAGGCAGTTGGAAATACTACATAAAATTATCCGCATCCCGGTAAGCTTTTATCAAAGCCAGTTCTCCTTCTTTGCCAGGTTTAGCATTGCCATGTTCCATTCCCAATACACCTTTATAGCCTTTGCCATGAATATGTTTAAAGATATTTTTATAATTCATTTCACCTGTGCCGGGTTCATTTCTTCCGGGATTGTCTCCTATTTGCAGGTAACCGATCTCGTCCCATGTTTTGTCTAAATTGTTGATGATGTTTCCTTCATTGCGTTGCATATGGTACATGTCAAACAAAAATTTACAGGCAGAACTATTCACCGCTTTGCAAATCATGAATGTCTGATCAGAATGCCGCAGAAAGAGGTCAGGGTTATCACTCAACGCTTCCAGTACCATTACCAGTCCGTGCGGTTCCAGTATGTCGGCTGCCTTGCGCAGTGCTGTTATCACATTCGCCGTTTGAAATTCATGCGAAATGCTATGGTCGTAATTGCCGGGTACCACAGTCATCCATTTGGCATTGCAACGTTTTGCTACTTCTACCGCTTGCTTACAATCTTTAATCATTTTGTCTACCCATTCCTGCTTGCCTGTTGTAAGGGTGGTTTTCCAATGCCAGTTGTCGGAGGTAATTACAAATACGCCCATGTTCATACCCAGCTTTGCAAGGGTATCGCCAATCTTTTTCTGTTGCTCCACCGGCCGGCCCATCATGCCATTGTCTTCAATAGAACGAAAGCCGGCATCGTGTGCAAATTTTATCTGTTCAATAAAATCAGTGCCCCCATGATTTTTAAACATTCCATCATGAAACCCATAATTGAGGTTGAATACTTTTTCGCCGGGCACCCTATCCGCAGGACTGTATTTTGCAAATACACTGGTAGCGGAGGTTAATACGGCCCCACCTGCCAACAGCGCCTGTTGCATAAATTTTCTTCTTTGCATGGTCGTAAATTATTTGTGCGTTAAATTTACCAACAATCATTTATAAAAAAATTATTATTGCCTCGGCGATCATAATTGAGATAACAGGTTAACGTGTTAAAAAAAACTGGCAAATCCTTAAAATCAAGTGTGTGACCAATAGAAGCAGCCTCAATCACTTTAAAACCCACAGATCATTGTTCATGCGAATATTGATTGCGTGCTTTTTCTTTCCCTGCATCCACTTCGACGTTTCTGCTCAGCTAAAACGTTTTTCTTTTACCCAGCCAAAAATGGGTTCACCGTTTACCATTGTATTTTATTCTGATGACAGCGTGCAAGCGACTACACTTGCCAAAAAGTCCTTCAACCTGGTAGATTCATTTGTATCAATTTTTAGTGATTATATTGATACCAGCGAGCTCTCAAAACTAAGTGCATCCGCAGGCCTCAATATGCCTGTAGCTGTTTCTCCCGCCATGCTGGACATTTTAATTTTATCCAAAACTGCTTTCAAAAAAAGTGGAGGTGCTTTCGATATCACCATCGGCCCGGTTGTTAAATTATGGCGGCAGGCAAGAAAGACCAAACAATTTCCTTCTCCGGAAATGGTGAAGCGTGCCCGGAGCCTGACCGGCTTTAATAAACTAGTCATCGATTCGATAAATAAAAAAGCAATACTGCTGCAAAGCGGAATGCAACTGGATCTTGGAGGTATAGCACAGGGATATATTGCACAAAAAATTATTAACTTTTTGACGGAACAACACATAAATCATGCACTCGTAAATGCCAGCGGAGACATCGTAACAACCGGAGCGCCACCAGGAACAAAAGGCTGGACAATTGGCGTGAATGTACCCGAATCCAAAGAGGAATTATTATCTCAAAAACTGTTGATACAACACAAGACTGTTAGCACCTCCGGTGATGCATACCAGTTTATGGAACATGGTGGAAAAAGGTATTCGCACATCATCGATCCACGAACGGGGTATGGTGTTACATCGCTGCGGAACGTAACCGTAATCGCCGCTGATGGCACCACCGCTGATTGGCTGGCAACAGCCTGTAGTATTTTACCCATCAAAAAAGCAAAACAACTGGCAACTCAAATGGGTGGTGAAGTACTGGTAGCTGAAATAAAAAATGAACGGCTTGTTTTTAATATAACTAAAGGGTTTTCATCTTTCTGGAAACCACCCGGACGTTAATTTATCCGGGTTTATTCCTTATCTTCCAACCTTAAATATCACTCATTCGTGAAGCAATTATTCGCAATATTATTTAGTATTTCCTGCTGTGAAACAACAGGTGCGCAAGATTCGGTAAAAACATTCTCCGCCTACACTTTTACCATTCCAGGTTCTGCAATTCAATCTAAAATGGTACCTGTTAAATCAGGCGATTTTTTGATGGGTAGTGCTGAAAATGAAAAAGACAGCGAGCCTGATGAAGGCCCGCAACGCAAAATAGCACTGGCGGCTTTTTGGATGGGTGCTTTTGAAGTGAGCAGGGACGAATTTGATGTTTTTTATAAGGATGCAACCACCAGTGAAAACTCTGACGTGGATGCCGTTACGAGGCCTAGCCCTCAGTACATCGATTTTAGTTTTGGTATGGGTAAAGAAGGCGGCTACCCGGTCAATAGCTTATCACAATATGCAGCCCTAATGTATTGCAGGTGGCTATATGATAAAACCGGCGTATTTTACCGTCTGCCTACCGAGGCTGAATGGGAATACGCCTGCCGTGCCGGCACCACTACCCGTTTTTATTTTGGAAACGATGAACAACAACTGGATAAATATGCATGGTTTAAAAATAACAGCAACAGTAAATTCCAAAAGGCGGGTTTAAAATTACCCAATGCCTGGGGCCTGTATGATATGCTGGGCAATATATGCGAATGGACACTGGATCATTATGAGGAAAAGCGGATAGGTAATAGTAGCGCTAGCCTGTCCAACCCTTTTGTAACTCCCAATAGTGCACGGTATCCCAAAACCTTACGTGGTGGTGGTTTCCTGGATGAAGCTCATCAACTAAGAGCTGCCAACCGCTTTAAATCTGATCCTATATGGAACAAGCGGGATCCGCAGATTCCAAAAAGTAAATGGTGGCTGACAGATGCGCCTTCGGTCGGGTTCCGTATCGTACGCCCACTGGAGCAACCTTCAGCAGAAAACATAAATAAATTTTTTAACCAATACCTTGGGAATTAAACGAACGGCTTTTTTACAAAACGTAATTAAAGATGCCACCAGGTATTTTGCACAAGAGGGCGATGCAACGATGATGCCGATGGATTCAGTGCCGGGACAAAAAATCTTAATCACATTTTATCACTTGTTAAGAATAAAATAATTTTAATCATTCTATATTTTCAACAATAAACATACTTATTATGAACAACGATGCTTCTAACAACAATCGCCGCAGGGAATTCTTACGGCAGGGTACACTTATAGCAGGTGGCTTAATTGCAGCGCCGCTTTTATCAAAAGCAAATTATTTTTCGGGTGCGGATGATACAATTAAAATTGTATTAATCGGCTGTGGCGGGAGAGGTACCGGGGCGGCCATGCAGGCTTTGCTCAGTAAACAAAATGTAAAACTGGTCGCCATGGCAGATGCATTCAGGGACAATCTTGATCGTTGTTATAAAGCATTGAACAGTGATGATCTCACTGAAGGCAAGGGAAGTATAAAGTCGAAAATTGACGTACCGGAAGAAAGGAAATTTACAGGTTTTGATGGTTATCTAAAAGCCATTGCTCTTGCAGATGTTGTCTTGCTGGCAACGCCTCCCGGTTTCAGGCCAATTCATTTTGAAGAAGCGATTAAACAGGGTAAACATGTTTTTATGGAAAAGCCGGTGGCTACGGATCCGGCAGGAATTCAAAAGGTACTTGCAGCGGCAACGTTGGCCAAACAAAAAAAATTAAATGTTGTAGTGGGGTTGCAAAGGCATTACCAGAATTCTTACCGTGAATTATTTCAGCGAAAAGATTTGATCGGGGACATCAGTTCATCGCAGGCATGGTGGAACAATGATGGCGTGTGGGTAAGGCAACGCAAGCCTGGCCAAACGGAGATGGAATACCAAATGCGCAACTGGTATTATTTCAACTGGCTATGCGGCGATCATATTACAGAGCAGCATATTCATAATATTGATGTGATCAACTGGTTCAAAGGCAGCTATCCCGTAAAGGCACAGGGCATGGGCGGCAGGCAGGTGCGTAAAGGAAAAGAACATGGTGAAATATTCGATCACCATTATGTGGAATTTACCTACGCTGATGGCAGCATACTCAACAGTCAGTGCCGCCACATTCCGGGAACGATGAGCAAAGTGGACGAATTGATGGTGGGCACCAAAGGTAAAATATATGCTGGTGAAGGAAAGATCACTGACCTGAAAGGGAAAGTATTGTACCAGTTTGACACAACGAAAGAAAACAATCCTTACCAAACGGAGCATGACGAACTATTCGCCGCGATAGCAAAAGGCGAATATAAATTTTCCGATGCTGAAATGGGTGCCAAAAGTACCATGTCATCTATACTTGGCCGCCTTGCCACTTACAGCGGACAGGTAGTGGAATGGGACAAAGCCATCAATTCGGGCCTTGACCTTCAGCCTAAAGTATATGATTGGAATGCAATGCCACCGGTGGCTCCCAATGCAGAGGGTTATTATGCAGTCGCTGTACCTGGTGTTACAAAATATGTTTAATCAACTATCTAACCTCACCCCAACCCCTCTCCAAAAGAGAGGGGCTAGAACCTAAAATGGTAAAAGCTTTTAGCGAATCCGACTATTTTTTATCGGACAATAAAATATCAAATAATGGTAAAAATTTATAAACCCACCAGCGGGTATGATTCTTTTTATCAGCCTTATTTGGATTGTGTTCCGGATGATGGCGACCTTCTTCAGCATTTGAAAGATATCCAGGTAGAAACAGAAACGCTTATTAACCGCCTGCCGGAAGAAAAGCTTGCATTTCGATACAGTGAAAACAAATGGACGATCAGGGATATCCTGGTTCACCTGGGCGACTGTGAAAGAATAATCACTTACAGGGCATTGAGAATAGCGAGAGGCGACCAAACCAATTTACCTGGTTTTGATGAAAATCTTTTTGTTTCAAATGCAGGCGCATGCACTCGGGAAGTTGACGGCATTTTAAAAGAATTGGCACTGTTACGTGAAGCCACAATCGCTTTTATAGAAACGCTCAGCGAAGATGCTTTAAATAATACAGGCACTGCAAATAATTTTGCTATATCAGCTAGGTTAATGGTCAATCATATTTACGGACACCAGCGACATCATCTCAATATTATCCGGGAACGGTACCTGTAAAATATTCATCTGTTTTGCACAAAAATCAAAAGAAAAAAGACGTTTAAATAAAAAAATCCAATCATAACATCTAAATAAGTATCAGTGCGGATAGTAATTACAGATGGATATACACTAAACCCCGGCGACCTTAGCTGGCAGGCACTTGAAGAACTGGGCGAAGTAATTTATTATGACCGCACTGCTGCAAATGATGTATTGGAAAGATGCAAGAATGCTGATATAATTGTAACTAATAAAACGCCGATATCATCCACCGTAATAGATGCTGCTCCTGAATTAAAAATGATTGCAGTTACCGCAACCGGCTACAATATAGTCGACATCGAAGCGGCTAAAAAAAGGCATATCCCCGTCTGTAATGTACCTGCTTACGGAACACACTCGGTAGCTCAACATGCTTTTGCTTTGCTGCTGGAGATCACCAATCATGTTGGTTTAAATGCAGCCTCTGTTCAGTCTGGCGACTGGCAACATTCAGCAGATTGGTGCTACACAAAAGGCCCCGTAATGGAGTTGAAGGATAAAACGATCGGCATCATTGGCCTGGGAAAAATTGGCAGGCAAATGGCCATACAGGCTATGGCTTTTGGTATGCACGTAATTTATCACCGTGGTAAAAAAGCATTAAAAGGCGCAACGGAAGTAAAGCTGCATGAACTGTTTATGCAGGCCGATTTTATTTCTGTTCACTGCCCGCTAACGGCGGATAACAACGCTTTCATCAACAAAGAGTTGCTGGAACTGATGAAACCCACCGGCTATCTTATCAATACTTCACGAGGGCAATTAATAGCAGAAAGAGATCTTGCGGATGCCTTACAAAAAAACAAACTGGCCGGGGCTGCATTGGATGTATTGAGTGCAGAGCCACCACTTCAGCCGCATCCTTTAATTGGCTTGCCCAATTGTATCATCACGCCACACAATGCATGGATAAGTTTTGAAGCAAGGAGCCGCATCATGGAAACTACTTTGGAAAATGTAAAAGCGTTCATGGCAGGACATCCACAAAATGTAGTAAACCCCAAATAAGTGTCTGATGTCTGATTTCCTTATGCCAGAGAATGATGAATTCATTTATAAATATATAATGAAAATAAAGTTTTAATTGTCAAACATCGGCCATCTCACTTCACCAACATTCACCGCAAACAAAAGACAAGTAGCAAACTGAAAAAAATCAGACATCAGACATAGTCTTCCGATACCTGGTCGGCGTCATTTTTTTTACCTGCTTAAATTGTTTGCTGAAATGTGCCCAACTGTTATACCCGCTTTCGTAACATACCTCCAACACCGGCTTATTGCTGTTGGTAAGCAATTTACAGGCATGGCTGATCCGCAGGTCCTGGATAAAATCGAAATACGTTTTCTTTATATTTTTCTTAAAAAACCTGCAGAATGTCGGAATACTCATTCCCGCCACATTCGCTACCTGGTTTAAAGTTACAGGGGTTAAATAACGCTTAAATGAAAAATCAATGATCTTTTCAATAGCCGGATTGATGTGCTCATTATCGGAAGCGAAATTTTTAGTAAGTGTTACATAATGAGGTGTAGTGCTAATCTTTTGAAGACAGTTCAGCAGCAATCCAATGCTTTGAAAACCGGTAAGCGTTTCCATTTCTATAATCGCGGCCGCTATCTCTTTATTTAGCTTCGGTTGTATCTGTATCCCATCATTTTTTTTGAGTAGCTGGTTAATGGTTTTGAGTTCCGGTAACTGCAAAAATTCGTTTCCAAAAATACCAGGTTTGAAATGCAATACTACCGAGCAACCGGTCATTTGATGGTATTGCTTTTTAAACCAGTGCGGCAAATTGCCGGCAATAAAATAAATATCACCAGGCTTGTATTCGCCAATATAATCGCCGATCATAGCCGTGCCATGCCCCTCGGATATCAGGATCAGTTCAAACTCCTCGTGCTTGTGCCAGTTGGTCTCAAAATTAGGTGTCTTGTAACTCCGGCATGCAAAAGACTGGTGCTCTGGCAGATGTATTTTTTGAATCAGTGTTTTCATTGAAGCAATTGATTAGCTGCTATCTTATCAGTTATTTTCCATAAAATTATAGAGAACTGATAAGATAGCATATTTTATTTTATAGATAGCGGTTGTACATAATTTTGAAAAGTTCAACCTTTACGCTGCAAAAAACGATTGTAACACCTTAGTTTAAATTCGCCATATGTTATTATTAGGTATAGATGTAGGAACTTCCTCAATTAAAGTTGCCGTTGTAGATGCGCAATCACAGCAATGTATTACTACCGTTCAATATCCCGATTCAGAGACGGGGATCACTTCCATACAAAAGGGATGGGCAGAGCAAAGTCCGGACATGTGGTGGGAAAATGTGCAGCAGGCCATCCTGAAAGCCCATGCCCTGCAAAAGTATAATCCAACCGATATCATTGCCATTGGCATCGCTTACCAGATGCATGGATTGGTATGTGTAGATAAAGATCAGCAGGTACTTCGCAACAGTATTATCTGGTGCGACAGCCGATCAGTTGAAATAGGCAATAAGGCCTTTGATAGCATCGGCCATGAAAGATCCTTGCAACACCTCCTGAATTCTCCGGGGAATTTTACCGCCGCCAAGCTGGCCTGGGTAAAAGAAAATGAACCTGAAAAATATGCGTTGATCGATAAGATCATGTTGCCCGGCGATTTTATAGCCATGAAACTTACAGGCCAGGTTACTACCAGTGTCTCAGCTTTGAGCGAAGGCATATTCTGGGATTTCAAAGAAAATGAATTGTCAAAGGACGTATTCAACTATTTCGGTTTTGATACCGGCATTATACCTGAAGTAAAGGATGTGTTTACCACGCATGGCACTGTACATCCTTCTATTGCGGCGCACTTATCGCTGAGGGTGGGCATCCCGGTTACTTACAAAGCCGGCGACCAGCCCAACAATGCCTTATCATTAAATGTGCTGGAACCCGGAGAAGTGGCAGCCACCGCGGGCACATCCGGAGTTATTTATGGTGTAAGCGATCAACTGGTATTCGATCAGCAATCGAGGATCAATAGTTTTGCCCATGTAAACTTTTTGGAACAACAAAAAAGGATCGGCGTGCTGCTTTGCATCAATGGCACCGGCATATTAAACAGTTGGGTAAAAAATATTACGGGCAATAAATATACGTACCCGCAAATGAATGAAGCCGCAGCGGCAATTGATCCGGGCAGCAACGGTTTGAAAATGTTGCCATTTGGCAACGGAGCGGAACGCATGCTTGAAAACAGGCAGGTGCAAAGCCATATCCACAATATTGATTTCAATGTACATGGCCCGGCACATTTATTCAGGGCGGCCCAGGAAGGAATTGCTTTTGCATTCAGGTATGGCCTGGATATTATGCGACAGAACGGGATGAACCCTTCGGTTATTCGTGCCGGCAAAGCAAATATGTTTTTGAGCGATGTGTTTACACACAGCTTTGTAAATGCCACTAACGTAACGGTAGAGTTGCACGATAGTGACGGAAGTGTAGGCGCAGCAAAAGGAGCAGGCATTGGTGCCGGCTATTACAAAACAGCGAAGGAAGCATTTGTAAAAACGACTCCGCTAAATTTTGTTGAGCCGGAGCAAAATGAATTGTACGAGGATTTGTACCAGGAGTGGAAGGAATTATTGCCTACCCCCGTCCCCTGAAGGGGAGTTATTCGAAGACAATGCCTCTTTGTAATAGTCATAAGTGGAATTGTTTTTTTGGCCAGGCTTTGAATATCTATTGAGCTTCACAGGCGTCGCACTCTTGTACATTGGTGCATGAAGGAGCTTTTGGAGTATTCGAAATGAAGGATAATTTTATTTCAGGAATAGTGGTCTATGATTATCATTCAATGTCGTTTAATTAAGTCGTTTAATTTACTTTGCTTTCTGATCAACATCAGTAACAATAAACTCTATGATTTTATGTTTCGAATTTAAAACAGTAACTGGATAAGCTGCCTCTTTTGGTTCGGTTCCGGCAAAGCCGGAATTCAAAAATTGCGAAGCAACATTTTTGAAAGAAGCAAAAGTAGCAGCGTTCCAGTTACGCAGCCCCGCCGGCTGCGGAGGCGAAGCTTAGAATTTAAAAGAGAGAATGATTTAGAAAGAAATATAACTAAAAATTTATAAGCCTGGCTAAAATGAAATTAAGTTCGATCTGTTGAATAAAAAATGGACTTTTGTGCGACTTACAAACTAACAGCAAAGCCGGGCTTTAGTAACATTATTTCATTTTTTAACGCCAGCCTTATAAATTTTCTTAACGCTATTTTTTTGAGGCCGCAACAGCCCCCTGATACGACAAAATGATTCAAAGTAAATTTTAAAAAGACAATGATTAAAAACAGTTTAAGTAAACGACATTGAATAATCATTTATAAACTCCATAATCATCCGCATCAATAAAAGATGCCATGAAAAACCGGATGTGAACGGAGCGACGCCAATGAAGCTTAATTGAAAAACTTGTGTTGGCTAAAAAATAATAAAAGGGCTAGAAAAAAGTAACATAAAACGAGCAGCGGCTAAAAACAGAAGCTTCGCTGGCATTGAATAAAAAGTGCTAGAAAATTTCAACAGTAGCCGTTAAGAAATCAACGTTGTCTGAGCCAGCATGCACTATAAATCATTGAAATCTTCCGACGAGTTCGTTGATTTTAGGTTACTGTTGAAATTTTCAGCCTTTTTATTCGGAGCCTTGATTTTTTTTGTTACTTTTTTTTATCAAGAAAAAAAAGTAAATGGGCAATAACAAATTTGAATTTTCAAAATCAAAACATAAATTCCTAACCTCCTTAATCCATAACGGGTAAGGCCAAATTTAAAACATATGTCAATAGTAACCGGAAACAAAGAGTTTTTTAAGGGCATCGGCCAGGTAAAATTTGAAGGCCCTGAAAGTGATAACCCATTGGCGTTTCGCTGGTATGATGAAAATAGAATAGTAGCAGGCAAACCCATGAAAGAATACCTGCGCTTTGCCTGTGCTTACTGGCATTCATTTGTAGGCAACGGTGCAGATCCTTTTGGCGAAGCCACACATTTGCCTGAGTGGGATATAAAAACCGATGCGGTAGAAAGAGCAAAAGATAAAGCAGATGCTGCTTTTGAATTCATTACCAAACTGGGCTTGCCTTTTTATTGTTTTCATGACGTGGATGTGGTGGATTACACCAATGATGTGGTAGATAATGAAAAAAGATTACAAGCCCTTACTGCTTACCTGAAAGAAAAGCAAGCCGCAAGCGGCGTTAAGTTATTGTGGGGCACAGCCAATTTATTTTCTAACCGCAGGTATATGAATGGTGCTTCTACCAACCCGGATTTTCATGTACTTGCTCATGGTGGTGCACAGGTAAAAGCAGCACTGGATGCTACGATCGAGTTAAAAGGTGAGAACTATGTTTTTTGGGGTGGCCGTGAGGGTTATATGAGTTTGCTCAACACCAATATGAAAAGGGAGAAGGAACATCTTGCGAAATTTTTAACTACAGCAAAAGACTATGCAAGAAAGAATGGTTTTACAGGTACTTTCTTTATTGAGCCTAAACCTTGCGAACCAAGCAAACACCAATATGATTACGATTGTGAAACTGTTATCGGCTTTTTACGCCAGTATGACCTGCTGAATGATTTTAAAATAAATATTGAAGTGAACCATGCAACTCTTGCAGGGCATACTTTTCAGCATGAACTACAGGTAGCCGCAGATGCCGGCATGCTCGGCAGCATGGATGCTAACAGAGGCGACTACCAGAATGGCTGGGATACTGATCAGTTTCCAAACAACATTAACGAACTGGCGGAAGCAATGCTGGTGGTGCTGGAAGCAGGCGGATTGCAAGGCGGAGGCATCAACTTCGATGCAAAGATCAGGCGCAACTCAACTGATGCCGCTGATCTTTTTCATGCTCACATTGGTGGCATGGATACTTTTGCAAGAGCTTTGATAGCAGCGGATAATATCCTGCAAAAAAGCGATTATAAAAAAATAAGGACTGAACGCTATGCAAGTTATGACGCCGGTAAGGGCAAAGAATTTGAAGAAGGCAAATTAACATTGGAAGACCTTCGTGCATATGCATTAGAAAATGGTGAACCCGCAACCGTTAGTGGCAAACAGGAGTATTTTGAAAATATAATTAACAGGTTTATTTAAGTTGCACGCAAAGACATTTTCACGCAAAGCCGCAAAGGAGCGAAGCTGCAAAGTTTACATTGTTGCTAACTCCTTGCGTCTCTGTTGAAAATCTGATTATTACAAATAAATAATTTGTTTCTTTGCTCCCTTGCGTGAAAATTTTGAGGTTATAAATAAATACTTTGTTTCTTTGTCCCTCTGCGGCTTTGCGTGAAACTTACAACGAGGATACAAATCAGGCTATGAACAAACCAATTGCGTTCTTATTTGATCTGAACGGCACCATGATTGATGATATGAACTATCACATCAGAGCTTGGCATGATATTCTAAACTCACTTGGCGCCAACCTAAGTTTGGAGCAGATGAAGGAAGAATGTTATGGTAAAAATGATGAGTTGCTCGAGCGCATTTTCCCGGGAAGATTTACTGAAGCTGAAAAAAAAGTGATGTCATTTGAAAAGGAAACTGCCTACCAAAAAGTATATCAGCCTGAGCTTAAACTGATAGAAGGTCTGCCTGTTTTTCTCAATAAGGCAAAGGAATCAAATATCCAAATGGCTATTGGCTCTGCTGCCATTATGTATAACATTGATTTTGTATTGGACGGATTAAATATCCGTCCTTTTTTTAAGGCCATTGTAAGTGCCGACGACGTAACATTCAGCAAGCCCCATCCTGAAACTTATTTAAAATGTGCTGAACGGCTGCTGGCGGAGCCTGCCAATTGCATCGTATTTGAAGACTCCCCCAAAGGAGT
Source organism: Ferruginibacter sp. (assembly GCA_039922375.1). Classification (GTDB taxonomy): domain Bacteria; phylum Bacteroidota; class Bacteroidia; order Chitinophagales; family Chitinophagaceae; genus Ferruginibacter. Next base: position 27,458 of record JBDSAA010000102.1, on the reverse strand, counting down.
AGAAGCTGCTGCCAATGCAGGCATGCGTGCTGTCGTACTAACCACCATGCACACCGCTGAAGAATTTAATGCATACAACAATATCATTTGCTGTGTGAATGATTTCACCGACCCGCAATTAAATATATTATTCCATAAAGAATTGACCATCTAATAAACCACTTTTTTATAAACCAAAATTCAATTGCAGTATGAATGCCTTAAAGACACAGGATTACATTGTTTTCCTCATTTATTTTTTTATCGTAGCCGGGTATGGCTATATGGTCTATCGCAAGAAAAAGAAGGCCACCGTTTCAGCATCGCATGATTATTTTTTAGCAGAAGGATCACTAACCTGGTGGGCTATTGGGGCTTCATTGATTGCAAGTAATATCAGCGCTGAACAGTTTATCGGCATGAGCGGTAATGGTTTTAAAATGGGGCTTGCTATTTCCACTTACGAGTGGATGGCAGCGGCTACACTGATGATCGTTGCTATATTTTTTATTCCTGTTTACCTCAAGAATAAAATTTATACCATGCCTCAGTTTTTGCACCAGCGGTACAACTCCACTGTGGCTATGATCATGGCGGTGTTTTGGTTGTTATTGTATGTAATCGTTAACCTTACTTCCATCTTATACCTCGGAGCCCTTGCCATCAGCAGTATCTCCGGCCTTAATCTATACGTTTGTATGTACGGTCTGGCCATCTTTGCAATCATCATCACGTTAGGTGGTATGAAAGTAATCGGCTACACCGATGTTATACAGGTATTCTTCCTGATATTAGGCGGATTGGTGACGACCTACATTGCCTTAACAATGGTAGCCGACCATTACCACACCAGCGGCGTAATTAACGGCTTTAAAATGATGATGGAAAAGTCGGATGACCACTTCCACATGATCTTTAAAAATGACAATACCAACTATCCAAGTTTGCCCGGCCTAACGGTATTGGTTGGGGGTATGTGGATCGTAAATTTAAATTACTGGGGCTGTAATCAATATATCACGCAACGTGCCTTGGGCGCCGACCTTAAAACAGCCAGGAGTGGCATTTTATTTGCCGCTTTTTTAAAACTGCTAATGCCCGTGATAGTAGTACTGCCGGGTATTGCAGCTTACGTGTTGTACCAGGAAGGTTATTTCCAAACTGAGATGATGGTGAATGGCGAACTGGTGCAGGACAAAGCCTATCCTGTGTTGTTGAACCTGTTGCCTTCCGGATTAAAAGGCCTTGCCTTTGCGGCATTAACAGCTGCCATTGTAGCATCGCTGGCCGGTAAAGCCAATAGTATCTCTACGATATTTACGCTTGATATTTACAAGAAAAAAATAAATGTCAATGCCACGGAACAGCAGTTGGTAAAAACAGGTAAAATCGCAGTCTGGGCCGCAATGCTTATTGCCTGCCTGCTATCACCCTTTATGGGCATTGATAAAAAAGGCGGCTTTGAATTTATCCAGGAATATACCGGCTTTGTTAGTCCGGGTATTTTCGCCATGTTTATATTGGGTTTCTTCTGGAAAAAAACCACTTCCAACGCAGCCCTGTTTGCTACCATTGGTGGTTTCTTATTATCTATCTTTTTTAAATTTATTCCTTCCGTTGTCAACCTCTCCTTTCTTGAGCCGCTTGGTTTTGCAACGCTTATCAAGCAACCGGATGGCACATCATTATACGAGATACCTTTCTTAGACAGGATGGGTTTTGTATTCGCCATTTGTGTGATCGTTATGTACCTCATCAGTATGTACGAAAACAAGCGAGGTGTAAAAACCAACGGCCTGGAAGTAGACAGTAGCATGTTTAAGATGAACAATGGTTTTGCGGTGGGTGCGCTAATAATTGTAGGTGTACTGGTAGCGCTATACTCCTTCTTCTGGTAGTAGATACGCTCTTCACAAATAATAAAAAAACAGGTAATCTAAATGGTTACCTGTTTTTTTATTCCAGTAATGCAGGTAATTTTTTTGCCGGACTGAATCATTTCATAGCAGCATCCTTGCGTCGCACTCGTGTACAGCATACCGTTGGGCAGCTTTATTGACGTAGTAGAACTTTCTTACAGGTATTTTAGGTCAAGTTCGGCAGAGAATTACTTTTTTCAAAAAACGACACGCTGTAAATGTTACAACAAACCAAAAAAATTACATTTGTTATATTTAAAGAATGGGCCGTATTGATACATCATTTCAATAAACACGCTTCCAACAGCAAACAACAGGCAGTAATATCGACACAATTATGAAAGAAATCAAGGCGATCATAACAGCCTATGATGGTATGGATAGAACAACTACCAAAGCAGCACTGGCAACAGTTGTACGGGTAGAAGGTTCTTCGTACCGCCGTACCGGTGCAAGAATGCTGGTAACTGATGATGGCATGTGGGTAGGTGGCATCAGCGGTGGCTGCCTCGAGGGTGATGCATTAAAGCGGGCAAGGCAAGCCATAGCAAAATCAGTGTCTACATTAATTACCTACGATACAAGTGAGGACGACGCCTACCAGATTGGGGTTGGCCTGGGGTGCAATGGTATTATTGATGTACTATTCACGCCACTGAATTTTAATGATACAAACAATCCCGTTGAAATTTTAAAAACTTGTGTACAAGCAAGCAGGCAAACGCATGTGTTGATCACTGTTACCCGTTTACAAGGCCAATGGCAATCGATAAAAACGGGAGCAGTATTAACATATACCAAAGCTCAAAGCTTAAATCCCCTGGGCAATCAGCTTTTGGAAACACAACTATCAGCAGCAATCACCAAACAGCTTGCTGAAAATAAATCTGCGCCACATAAATTTTTGAACGAAGCAAATGCTTTAGAAGTTTTCATAGAAATATTGCCTCCGGAAATTAATATGGTTTTGATGGGATACCAGTACGATGTATATCCCTTTAGCAGGTTGATAAAAGAGTTAGGCTGGCGTGTAAGCATCATAGCAAATCCCCTAAAGTTAAATACAAAGATTATCGCCATAGCCGATGAAGTAATTGCACCGGAGAAATTTCCGGACCTTTTGGTGGATGGTCACACAGCGATTGTTTTGATGTCGCATGATTATAATACGGATAAAAATAATTTGGTAAAAGCCCTGACTGGTAAGGCAGCTTATATCGGCATGTTGGGTCCCAGGTCAAGGTCAGAAAAAATATGGCTTGAACTTGCTGAAGAAGGCAACGCAATATCAGCCGGGGATGTCCAACGCATACATGCCCCAATTGGGCTTGATATTGGCGCTGTAACCCCCGAAGAAATCGCATTATCATTGATTGCGGAAGTAAAGGCATTTTTTTCCAAAAGGAATGGTGGATTTTTAAAGCTGCGGGCAAATAGCATTCACGATAGAGACTAAATGACGTTCCGGTTGTATATTTTCGGGATTTCCCGGGACCGTCGCTATATCCATCCAGCAGAATAATCAGCAGAGTGTTAAAAAAAAAAATAAAACAGTTTCATTTCAAAAACTCCTGCTATATTCGCTTCTATTACCTGAATCCTGTCTTATAAAATTCTCCCTTAAGTTCCATTACCAAAACCTAAATCCCGTCTACTTTCACAGTAGTTATATCCCCTTTAGAACCTTAGTTTTAGTTACATTATTCCACTGAATATACTTACCGTTCAAAAAAATCCGCACTCCGCAATTGCTAACACCATTGCTATGTGTTGATGTATACTCTAATTATAAACAAGAAAAAATACCTCTGTTCCCGGGAGGCCCCTAATTATCACCACTAAATCAGCCGTATGAGTAAGAAAATTTTTACCCACTTTACACTCGCTTTCATTTTGTTTTTGTCAACTGCACTTAGCGTGCAGGGGCAAGCCACCTTAGTTTCTGACAAAGCAGATTATGCACCAGGCACTACTGCAACCTTTACCGGCAGTGGTTTTCAGCCAGGGGAGCAGGTGAAATTATTAGTGTTGCACTACGATGGCACCTCAGATGGCGGCGCCGACCACCAACCCTGGATGGTAACGGCAGATGCCAGCGGTGCTTTTGTTACTACATGGCATGTTTGCGAGGATGATTGTGTTGGATCGTTGTTAAGAGCAACTGCGGATGGACAAACTACTCCTTTTTTACATGCTGAAGTATTTTTTTATGACGCAACAATTCTGGTAACGGGGGCGGGCACAGTTCAATGGAGTGCCTTGGACCGTGATGCGGTAACTACTGGAATTCAACCACCTAATTCTACAGATGTAGTTATAGTTAAGGATGGAACAATTTTAAATGTAGATGTATCAAATGCTCTTTGTGCAAGTATTCAATTAGGTGATAATAGTGTAACCCCGAAGGGAGATGGCAGACTTACATTTAATGCACTTTCTCAGCTTACTGTCAGTGGAAATGTCACGCTTGGCGATGCTTCAAAAAGTGGCACAATTACCATGGCTTCTGGCGGGGCTTTAATATGTAATGGATTAATATTTACTGCCGGGTCTGCTAATAACAATATGACACAGAGTTCAACTTCAACTATTACCGTGAACGGAACAGTAACAATAAACCAACCGGGAAGTAATGGTAATAATAATACATGGAATATTAATAATGGAACAGCCACAGTATCTGGAATTATCTCATTACCTGGCACTAATAATAATGCTAGTAGAGTATCAAAAATCGTTATGACTACTGGTACTTTAAACGCCAATGGTGGGATGAATTTTACCGCCACAAATGCTGATGCGGCTCAAAGGATAATTGATATGTCTGGGGGTGCAGGTTCACTAAATCTGAAAGGAACGTTGACGCCTGCGATATCTACCCTTACTGCTGGAACGACAAGTACATTCAATTATTATGATAATATAAATGCGCAAACAGTTAATTTTTTCAACAGCGGTGCTTATAATGATCTTACACTCAACAACTCAGGGGGAGTTGGTGCAGCTTTAAGTGCTGCTGTTACGACGGCCAATGTTGCAGGTAATATAACTGTTAATACAGGAACTTTTGATAATGGTGGATTTGCAATTGCTGGCAATTCTTCAAAAAATTTTTCTGTCATTAACGGAGCAACATTTAAAATTTCGGGAACCACGGGAAGTGGCATGGTTACCGGCTTCGGAACAAAAACCTTTGGTGCAACAAGTACGGTTGATTATGCAGGCATAACAGCGGCACAAACTATTAGTTCCGAAACGTATGGTCATCTTACAATAAGTGGAAACAATAATAAAAACCTTAGTACGGGAACTACTACAATAGCAGGAACTTTTAAAAATACCGGGGGTTTGATGGTGGCTGGTACATCAACAGTGATTTTTACCGGTGCTTCTGGAAGTATAGATGGTGCTGTAAGTTTAAAACAATTTAATAACCTGCAGATAAATAGCGGGGCAAACGTTACAACAACAGCTGGTGCAGGTAATATTCAGGTGGATGGCAGTTTTACCAATGAAGGCAGCTTTGTACAAAATTCAGCGCAGACAATAACCTTCAACCAGACAAGCGGTACAAAAAATTTATCAACTACTGGCAGTCCAACTACAAGTTTTGGTAGCGTGATTATTCAGGGTGCACATACTACTACTGCAGGGATTGATTTCACAGTAACCGGGAGTAGTTTCAACGTTTCAAATGCTAGTGGATTTTTTAATGGGGGTACTAAAACCGTCGCATTCGGGGGAGCTACAACTTTAGCGTCAGGTTCAGGGACAATGACTTTCAACGATATTATTATTACCGGGTCTCTTATAAATAATACGAATAATAAAAACTTTAGTGTTACAGGAAACTGGACCAATAATGGAACCTATACAAAGGGTATTGAAACTATTACTTTTTCAAAAGGAAGCGGTACTCAAACCCTTAATAACACTACATCTTCTTTTTACAACATTATACACAACGGCCCAGGTACCCTTCAGTTAATCACTAGTAATCTAATGGTCTCCAACGATGTTTCAAATAGTGCCGGTACCTTAGATGCTAACGGTAAAAATATAAATGTTGGCGGCAACTGGTCAAATAGCGGTGTATTTAATGCAGGCACGGGTACTGTTAGTTTTAATGGTTCTGTTTCCGGTAAAACAATCGGGGGAACACTAACGGGTAGCAGCCAATTTAATAACCTCGTTTTTAATGGCCCTGGTTCTTGGTCATTCTCCAGTCCTGCAGATGTTGCGAGTGATTTCACCCTTACCAATGGTAATGTTACACCTCCCTCCGGTAATTTAAATGTTGCGGGTAACTGGACGACGAACGGTAACGGTTTTACTAATGGGGTAGGTACTGTTACTTTAAATGGTGGCAGCCAAACATTAGGCGGAAGTTTTGCCCCCAGATTTCTGAATCTCCAGATTTCAGGCACTGCTGATAAAACAATTACTCAAAATGTTCAGGTAGATAATACGCTGACATTAAACAATAGAAATATTATAACCTCAGGTGGTACAAGCATTTTCGCCAATATTGTAACCCGCAATACAGCAGGGCATATTATTGGCAAACTTTCCAAAATGGATTTTTGCTCTACTCCCACAAGAACATTTGAAGTAGGAACAGCCACTACTTACGCTCCTGTAAATGTTAACATAACAGGTCCAGTAGGGAATGGTTGTGGAAATTTTCTTCAGATAGAAACTTTTAATAACGACTATCCGGATATAACCACTGCCAACCTTGATGCTTCTAAAAGCGCTAACCGGTATTGGACTATCTATAACAGTGGCATGACGTTTACCAATGCTGCTATTACTTTAAATTTTGACGCAGCAGATCTGGATGCAGGAGCAGACCCTTCTACCTTCGTGGTTGGCAGAAATGCTTTAGGCACCTGGACTTATCCAACCATAGCAAACAATAATTCATCAAGCATCCAATTCACGGCAACAAGTCTTGCTTCATCAGCAGTTGTCTTTCAAGCGGCACAGCCTGCGGCACTGCCAACAATAAATACTAATCCAACTAATCAATCTGTTTGTGTTCCTAACTTGGCAAGCTTTACAGCTTCTACTAATAGCACACCACCTTCAACAGTTGAGTGGCAGGTAAATACCAGCAGCGGTTTCGCTGCTATACCAGCAGCCGATATAGATGGTGATCCATATACAGTTGTTACCAGTTCATCAGCCGGAGTGACAACTTCAACACTCACGCTTAATACATCATCTGCATTATATAATGATTATCAGTACCAGGCAAAATTCACCAACAATAAAGGTAATGTAACAAGTAGTTCAGCTACATTAACAGTCAATACTGCTCCATCAATAACCGGGCAACCCCTTAACCAATCTGTAACCTATGGTGCTAACGCAACCTTCACCGTTGATGCAACTGGCACAGGTCCGCTTACTTATCAATGGCAAGCCAATACTGGTAGTGGTTTTACAAATATTAGTTTAACAGGCATCTATTCAAATACGGATGCTAATACTGCCACCTTGGAAATTGCACAACCAACAGTAGCCATGAGTGGATACAAATACCGTGTGATTGTTAGCGGTACCTGCTCTCCTGTTGCCACAAGTGGCGAGGCAACCTTAACCGTAAGCAAAGCATTTATCACTATTGTCAATACGAGCCGTTCAAAAGTATATGGTGTAACCTTAAGCAATGCAGACTTTGCAGGTAGTATAACGGGTGTGGTAGCAGGTGACAACATCACTGTTAGCCGCAGCTGTACCGGTCAAGGTGCAATAGCAACAGTTGCAGGTTCTCCATACCCCATTATTGGAACCATCGTTGACCCAGGCACCAGAATTGGAAATTATACAGTAAGCAATCCTGATGGCGTGTTGACTATAACGCCTGCAACCTTAACCATCGTAAATACAAGCCGTTCTAAAGTGTACGGCGTAACACATACCAATGCTGATTATACTGGTAGCATCACCGGCCTGGTGGCGGGAGATGTGATCACTGTGACACGTGCAAGCACTGGCGATGCAGCCAATGCAACAGTTGCCGGTTCTGATTATCCGATCGTGGGTACCCTGGTAGATGGAGCCAACAGGGCAGCCAACTATACTGTCACAAATCCTAACGGATTGTTGACAATAACGCCTGCAACCTTAACGATTGTAAATACAAGCCGTTCAAAAGTATATGGTGTAACACATACCAATGCAGATTATGCTGGTACCATCACAGGCCTGGTGGCGGGAGATGTAATCACCGTAACACGGGCAAGCACTGGAGATGCAGCTGGTTCAACTGTAGCTGGCTCACCATATCCGATCGTGGGTACATTGGTAGACCTGGGTGGCAGGGCAGCCAACTATACTGTTGCAAATCCTAACGGCGTGTTGACAATAACGCCTGCAACCTTAACGATTGTAAATACAAGCCGTTCAAAAGTATATGGTGTAACACATACCAATGCAGATTACACTGGTAGCATCACGGGCCTGGTGGCGGGAGATCTGATCACTGTAACACGGGCAAGCACTGGCGATGCAGCTGGTTCAACTGTAGCCGGTTCCACTTATCCTATCATCGGAACAATCGTTGATGGCGGTAACAGGCTGGCTAATTATACGGTCTTTAATCCTAACGGAGCATTGACAGTAACCAAGGCGACACTAACCATAGTAAATAACGACCGTTCCAAAGTATATGGTGTAACGCTTACCAATACTGACTATACAGGAAGCATTACAGGCATTGTTGCCGGTGATAATATTACAGTGACCCGTGCCAGCACAGGAGGTGCGGCGAATGCAACTGTGGTTGCACCCGGCCCCACATACCCAATCGCAGGAACACTGGTTGATCCGGGTAGCAGATTGGCAAACTATTATGTAAGTAATCCTGATGGTACCTTAACCATCATGAAGGCATCTATCACTGTTGCAAATAACAACCGTTCAAAAATATACGGTGTGGCATTAACCAATGCAGATTACAGCGGCAGTATTACAGGTGTTGTGGCCGGTGATAATATTACAGTGACCCGTTCCAGCACGGGAGGTGCGACGAATGCAACGGTGGTGGCACCTGGACCTACATATCCAATCGCAGGAACGATGGTTGATCCGGGTAGCAGGCTAGGGAATTATAATGTGAGTAATCCGAATGGAACATTGACCATTACACCAGCAACTACTGCTTCCTTTATCACCGTATCACCAGCAACACAACAGTACAGTGATTTGATTACACTAACTGCAACGATAACGGGGGGAGCTCCGCTTGTAAGCGGGGGCCCACAGGCAGCGGCATCAGCAACATTCAAGATTGGAACACAAATTATGGGCACTGCTAACTATGTTGTATCAGGATTAAATTTGGTTGCTACATTATCCGGTGTCGCTTTACTTGAACCAACTCCATTTGGAACAGCCCCGACCGGGCAATTAGCACCGGGAAGTAGAACTGTTACAGCCGTAGTAAACAGTGCTGATCCTAATTTTAATGTAACGCCTGCAATCCCTTCAACTGCGATTACCATCACACAGGAAAATGCTACAATCGATTACACAGGGGATCAGATCTTAGCGACTGCCACAGCAACCACCTCAACAGCGGTTGTAACACTAAGGGCAAATATTTCCGATATCACTGCAACAAATTCAGTGGGAGATCCTTATCCTGGCGACATCAGAAATGCTAAAGTGATGTTCGTTAACAGGGATGCAGGCAATGCTCCTATCTCAGGTTGGATTCAGGTGTCAACATTAGTAAATGCTTTAGACACAAAAACCGGTACAGTGTCGTTTCCATGGAATGTAGACTTAGGCAGTGCGAGTGATATAGAAACGACAGTTGGGATAATTGTTAATAATGGATATTATATAAGAGATAATACCAGTGACAACATAGTCGTTACGGTTTATAAACCAAATGGCGACTTCATTACAGGCGGAGGATATATTGTACCTACTCAGTCTGTTGGTTCCATGAAGTCGGATGTTGGCGCAAAAACCAATTTTGGATTCAATGTTAAATTCAATAAGAGCGGTACAAATTTGCAGGGTAACATGAACATCATTTTCCGGAGAACCGAGAGTGATAATAAACAGCATACTTACCAAATAAAAGCGAACGCCATGCAGTCATTAGGTGTTAATGCAACCAATGCGAAAAGGCAGACTGCCAATTACGTATCTAAGACAAACATTACGGATATTACAAATCCATCGCTTCCGGTAGCGTTAGGCGGCAACAAGTTTCTTCATGTAAGTATGATTGATAACGGAGAGCCTGGTTCTAAAGACTCTATATCCTTTGTACTGGTAGACGGTTCCGCGGACCCAACAGTGCTTACAAATATTATCTACTCGAGCAACTGGATATCCAGTAAAACACAAATGATGAATTTAGGCGGTGGCAACCTGGTGGTACATAGCGGCTTTAATTTAGGAAGCAGCGCACCGGCAGCCAGAACAGCAGCACCGGAAATCACCCTGATCCAACCTGTAACCCAGCCAATAGAAATTCCATTTAGTATCAAAGCATATCCTAATCCTTCCGAACGTTTCTTTACATTAAAAGTGGCGAGTAGTGCACCGGAAGAAGTTAAGATAAAAGTGTATGATATCGTTGGAAGGCAGGTGTTTATTGCTAAGGGAACAGCCAGCCAGTTGTATGTATTTGGTGAGATGTTCATATCGGGTACTTACATTGTTGAAGTAAGGCAGGGCAATAAACGATCAACAATAAAATTGGTAAAGAATTAAATCTATTAGATCAACTTTTGAAGACCACTTGCTTCGGCGGGTGGTCTTTTTTTATTTCAATATTTAAGCCAGCTAGTTCTATGATATGAATTATACTCAAAAAACGAGTAGTGCAAGAAGCCTTCGTTACGCAACAAAAGGTAAAGGCAGGTTTCATAATTTAAACCGTAATGAAAGCTGCCCACTGGTATGTGGTAAAAGTGAGTGACACAACTATGTTGCTATGAAAACCTGCTGCTGATTTCCACAAAAAACAAACCCCGCACTTTCGTACAGGGTTGTCTTATTATAAAATATCGCAAAGATTAATCGTCTGATTTCTGCTTGCCTTTTTGCTTGGCTATTACTTCTTCTGCAATGTTGTTCGGTGCAGGATTGTAATGACTAAACTCCATGGTAGAAGTAGCACGGCCTGAAGACAATGAACGCAACTGCGTAACATACCCAAACATTTCGCTCAATGGCACTTTGGCTTTGATAACCTGTACACCATGTTTGCTGTCCATCCCTTCCAGCATACCGCGACGGCGGTTTAAATCGCCCGTTACATCACCCATGTATTGATCAGGTGTTAACACTTCTACCTTCATGATCGGCTCCAGCAAAACAGGTTTTGCTTTACGGCCGGCCTCACGGTAACCTTGCTTGGCACACAATTCAAAACTCATCGCATCACTATCCACCTGGTGAAAACTACCATCAAACACACGTACTTTCATGCTTTCCATTGGATAGCTTGCCAGTACACCTGTTGTCATAGCGGTTTCAAAACCTTTCTGAATGGCAGGAACAAATTCTTTTGGAATGCTACCACCAAACAAACCATTTACAAACTGGAAGTTTGATTTGCCTTCTTTCAAAAACTCCTCATCCGCGGGCCCAATCTCGAATACGATATCGGCAAATTTACCACGGCCACCCGTTTGTTTCTTCAAGGTTTCCCTGTGTTCAATGGTATTCTGGAATGCTTCTTTATAAGCCACCTGCGGCGCACCCTGGTTGATCTCCACTTTAAATTCACGGCGCATACGATCTACGATAATTTCCAAATGCAACTCGCCCATTCCACTTAAAATGGTCTGGCCTGTTTCTTCATCTGTCTTTACACGCAAGGTTGGATCTTCTTCCACCAGTTTGGCAATTGCCATACCCATTTTATCTACGTCAACCTGAGTTTTTGGCTCTACCGCTACAGAAATAACCGGCTCTGGGAAAGTCATTGCTTCCAGTACGATCGGGTTATCCTCATTACACAAAGTGTCCCCTGTTTTAATATCTTTAAACCCTACCGCTGCTCCAATATCACCTGCTTCAATAAAATCAACTGGATTTTGTTTGTTGGCATGCATCTGCATGATACGGCTAATACGCTCGTTCTTACCGGTACGGGTATTCAAAACATAACTACCACTATTCAACCTGCCAGAGTAAGCCCGGAAAAATGCCAGACGGCCCACAAATGGATCAGTCATGATTTTAAATGCCAGGGCACTGAATGGTTCCTTAACATCACAATGGCGGAAAATTTCCTCTCCAGTATCTGGATTGAGCCCTTTTACCGCTTCAATGTCCATTGGGCCAGGCAAATAGCGAACAATGGCATCCAATGCTGTTTGCACGCCTTTATTCTTGAAAGAAGATCCACACATCATCGGGATGATGCTTATATCAATGGTTGCTTTACGGATCGCTTCATGAATTTCATCTTCTGTGATCGTGTTTGGATCGTCAAAGAATTTTTCCAATAGCTTCTCATCATAGTCAGCAACAGCTTCAATTAAATGTTGTCTCCACTCAGCTACTTCTTCCTTCATATCATCCGGAATAGGCACTTCATTAAAAGTCATTCCCTGTCCGGCTTCGTCCCACACCATGCCTTTCATTGTAACCAAATCCACCACGCCTTTAAAATGATCTTCTGCACCAATCGGCAATTGCAAAGGCACGGCTTTAGCGCCCAGCATTTCCTTAATTTGTTTTACCACGTTTAAGAAATCAGCACCTGCACGGTCCATTTTATTTACAAAACCCACACGAGGCACTTTGTATTTATTAGCCTGGCGCCAAACGGTCTCACTCTGTGGTTCCACACCGGATACTGCGCAGAACAATGCAAGTAAACCATCCAGTACACGCAATGAGCGTTCTACTTCCACAGTAAAATCCACGTGACCCGGAGTATCGATAATGTTAAACTTGTATTGTTTTGTATCGGGTGTTTTTTTGTTTTGCACCATCGGGAAATTCCAAAAGCAGGTAGTAGCAGCACTGGTAATAGTAATACCTCTCTCCTGTTCCTGTGCCATCCAGTCCATGGTAGCGGCACCATCATGCACCTCACCAATTTTATGATTCACCCCGGTATAATATAGTATACGTTCGGTGGTGGTGGTTTTGCCGGCATCAATATGCGCCGCAATACCAAAATTTCGTTGATAACGTAAGTCTGCCATTGTTTATAATTAAAAATTAGAAATTAAAAAATAAGAATTTGTTAGCCAGGCCGTTGAATTTCAATTAAGCTTCATTGGCGTCGCACTCTTGTACTGTATATCTATGTTGAACTTTACCCACATTAAAAGTGAGCTGTTGTACCCGTAAGTATTGGGTTGCCGTGATATGATTATTGTACTCTCATAATATGCTAAATAAATTGCAGCTACCACCAAATACCTATACAATGCTGAACTTTTTAGCGCCGCAAAGGTAGGGGGATTTTTTTAATTTACAAACAGATGAGGAATATGTATGATGTCTGATTTGGTGATGTCTGATTTTTTCGGATTGTTTATTTCAAGTAGGATTTATCATTGGCATTTTTGATTCCTCGCTACCACTTTTTTAAAACTAATAATCATAATTTAATACATAATCCCCGGGGTTTTTATTAGCTTTAAAATAAAAATTATGACAACAAAAGAAATCGCCACCCGCCTTGCAGAACTTTGCCAACAGGGGCAATTTGAAACTGCTCAAAAAGAATTGTATGCCGAAGATGCCATCAGTATTGAACAGGAAGCATCCCCTGCATTTGAAAAAGAAACCAAAGGCCTGGATGCCATTGTTGAAAAGGGGCATAAGTTTGATTCAATGGTGGAAGAAATGCACAGCCTTAAAGTTTCGGAACCTTTAATGGCTGACAATAGTTTTGCCTTTTCGATGTTTCTGGATGCCACAATGAAAGGAATGGGCAGAATGCCAATGACAGAACTTTGTGTGTATAAAGTAAAAGACGGGAAAATTATTTCGGAAGAGTTTTTTATGTAAGCAACCGGAAGTATCAAAGCATTGGATGCAAGTGCGTATCGAAATTTACTAATATAGGGCCGGGCTAACCGGCTCTTTATTGAATGTCTTAATCAACTCTTTTCAAATACATCAGCGCCGTACACAACGATAAATTCTCTCAAAACCTGTTTAAAAATTCGCCATCAAAAAATCATACATCAGATATACTGTTCGTCTCAGTCAAACAGGTCTGATGACAGATACCGGTCTCCCCTGTCACAGACAATGAATACAATTACACCTTCTTTCAATTCTTTGGCAAGTTCAATTGCAGCATGGGCCGCTCCCCCACTGCTCATTCCACTAAAGATCGCTTCTTCCCTTACCAGGCGTTTAGCCATCACCCGGGCGTCTTTTTCTGCAATATCAATTATACGGTCTACCCTGCTCCTGTCAAAGATGGCAGGCAAATATGCTTCGGGCCATTTGCGAATGCCCGGTATCCTGGAGCCATCCGTAGGCTGGCATCCCACAATTTGTATAGCTGGATTTATTTCTTTCAGGTATTTAGATACACCCATAATGGTACCTGTGGTACCCATTGAAGACACAAAATGCGTGATCTTTCCGTTTGTATCCTTCCATATTTCGGGGCCGGTGGTTTTGTAGTGCATCCCGGCATTATCCGCATTCCCAAATTGGTTCAGCATGAGGTATCCACCCTTGGCCACCTGGGCATTTGCATAATCTATCGCACCTTCCATTGAATTGGCTTTTGGGGTCAATATTACTTTTGCTCCAAAAGCCTCCATTGTTAAAACCCTTTCCCTGGTAGCATCTTCGGGCATTACCAATTCTATTTCCACACCAAACAAGCTTGCAATCATCGCAAGCGCAATACCGGTATTCCCACTGGTTGCTTCTATGAGTTTAATACCATTCGTAATTTCTCCCCTGTCGATGGCACCCTTTATCATTCCGTAAGCAGCCCGGTCTTTCACACTACCTCCCGGGTTGTTGCCTTCTAATTTTCCATAAATAGTTACATTTTTATTGACAGTTACTTTTTTTAGCTCCACTAAAGGAGTGTTGCCAACCAGGTCCAATATGCCAGCCATAATGTTGATTTTTATTTTATGCAATTGCTAAGTATTTATATAGCATAACATATGTGCAAAAATAATACGCAGAACTATTTTAAAATTGCGAAGCGTTTGCGATAAAGGATATTTGTTGGTTTAAAAATGTTAAGATAGGGTTCTACAAAAGTTATTACAAGCGTACTTTAAAATAATGTTCATTTAGTAACTTAAGATCCACGTATTTGATCAAGCATTATGAAGCATTAAGATGAAACGTTTGGTAATTTTACCGCTGTATCAAATTAGAGCCTTTACTTTAAATGAAAGGTTACAACAAACTAAACACGATCATGTAATCCCATGTTAGTATCTTCAAATTCTTTTTACACAATATTTAAATAATAATTTTCTTTTAATAAAAGAATAACTAAATTTTCAAAAATTTTTATAACCAAAAGACACGCATATGAAAAAATACTTTTCGGTTCTTTCGCTATCCCTGTTAAGTTTTGCCTGTGGCAATCAAACCGATTCCACACAGACAAAAGATAGTGCTAAAGAAACTACCTCTGTTATGGATAACCCGGATTATGAGAAAGGGTTAAATCTGATTGCAAAATCTGATTGTTTCACCTGTCATAAATTAAGGGATGCTTCCACAGGGCCAGCTTATGGCGCCGTGGCTGAGAAATATGAAAATACAGAAAGCAATATTAATATGCTGGCTGATAAAGTAATTGCTGGCGGGCAAGGTGTATGGGGCCAAATACCAATGGCTGCTCATCCCCAGGTCACTAAAGAAGATGCTATTGCTATGGTAAAGTATATCCTGTTACTTAAAGAAGAAAAAAAATAACATGAAAAATAATATAATAGTATTGCTTGTTTTGCTGAGCGCCTTAATGAGTTGCAACAATGGCTCCAACACTTCAACTACTACAACTACCGGAGAAAATCCGTCAACTGAAATAAAGGACAGTACCAGTGACGGATGGATTTCTTTATTTGATGGAAAAACTACAATGGGATGGCATAGTTATGGAAGAAGTAATGCCAGCGAACGTTGGAAAGTAGCTGATGGCATTTTGTATCTTGATACCACCAACACCTCCAACGGAGGTGATCTGGTGACCGATGCCGAGTATGAGAATTTTGATTTAAAACTTGAGTGGAAGATTGCTAAAAACGGCAACAGCGGAATCATTTTTTATACGCATGAGGATACAGCCAAATACAAAAACACTTATAACACCGGCATGGAAATGCAGGTGCTGGACAACGATGGACATCCGGATGGAAAGATTATCAAACACAGGGCCGGGGATTTATACGACCTGATTTCCTGCGCTAAAGAAACTGTAAAACCAGTGGGAGAATGGAATGAAGCAGAAATTAAATCAAAAGATGGTAAACTCGAACTTTTTTTAAACGGGACAAATGTAGTAACCACCAACTTATGGGACGACAACTGGAGAAAAATGGTTGCAGGAAGTAAGTTTAAAACGATGGCGGATTTTGGTACTTATAAAAAAGGCAGGATCGCCTTACAGGATCATGGCAATATGGTTTCGTTCAGAAACATCAAGATCAAAACACTTTAAAAAAAATTAATAAAAAAACCGGTCTTATTGCAAGACCGGTTTTTTTGTTGATACTATTTTAGTAAGTTCTTTCTGATATAAGAATAACTTTTTTTAATGCTCGTACTCGTATCAGGTACATAGTTATTTTCCTGTTCCAGGTAATAATGCTTTACTCCAGCCAGCCTGGAACTGGCCAGTATCTTCTTAAAATTAATGCTGCCATTACCAATTTCAGTATTCTGGGTTTTGTCATTCTTATTCATGTCTTTTATATGCACCATAGGAAAACGCCCTGGCTGCTTTTTGAAAAGATCAACTGGATCAAGCCCGGCTCTTACCACCCAATAAAGATCGAGCTCCAATTTAAGTAAATTTTTATCAGTCTCATTCATCAAAATATCATATCCTCTTTGACCATCTAATTCCAAAAATTCAAAATCATGGTTATGATAAGCCAATTGCAAATTGGCCTTTTTGCATATCTCTCCTGTTTTATTAATACGCTCTGCCAACACTTTATACTGATCAATCGTTTTTCTTCTTCCCTCTTCGAGGTAAGGTATCACTATGTAACTGTGCCCCAATGTATGGCCCACATCACACAATCTTTTCACATCGTCTCCATTGCCATTTTCAAAAAGCATTTTTGCAGGCGTATAATGGCCACTGGGCGTTGTCAAATTATGGGTTTTCAATAATTGTCCGAATTCCTTTACACTTAATCCAAAAAATTTCGTGTCAGCACTTAAGCCGAAAGTTTCCACTTCTCTGTAACCCGCAGCAGCAACTTTTTTGATTACACCTTTTACATCTTTGGCAATGTCGTCTCGCAAAGTGTATAATTGAATTCCAATTTTTGTCTGGATTTTTAAAAGTTCAGAGGGTGTCATTGCTAATCCGGTTAACAGAGCGGATTGTTTTAAAAAATTACGCCTGGCATTCATCGCTTTAAATTTATTTTTAGTTAAAAAATGAAGGTACAAAAAATAAAAGCTCGTATTTAATTGGTTCAAGCGTTATTCTAACGAAATTGTTATTTGTCCGGTAACAAAACAGGTTTATCAAAAAAGAATAAAGCCGCTCCTGCCAATAATATACCCAACCCAACTAAACTTTCCACTGGCTTATCCACCAACATAAAAATCAGTACCCAGGCATTGAATATTAAAAAGATTATTTGAAGTACGGGCTTAAATGGGCTTTTAAATGTACTTGTTATCTTATTTTTTAGAAACAAACTGGTAGCTACAGTAAGTGAGGCCATCAGTTGAAGTACAAAACCTGCATACAATAATATTTTCTCGAACGAACCTGTTAATGTTAAAATGATAGCAATAAATACATGCATCCACACTGCTGCTACCGGTATGCCATGCCTGTTCTTTTGAGTCAGTGGTTTCCACAATTTGTTTTCCCTTGCCATTGCCCAGGTAACTCTTGGGCCTACCCATAAATAAGAACTAATGGTAGCAATCAGCTGGAGAGCGATAAGAACACTTACCCATTTGCCACCCTCGCTGCCAAGTAAATTATTAAAAGCAATAAAAGTAACTTCTTCTTTATCCTGTAACTGTGATACGGTTGCATTTTTTAATAGTACCAATTGAAACAACACATATATCAGGCTAACAAACAATGTACTTCCGATCAGTGCTTTGGGAAGATTTTTAGAAGGATCATTTATTTCATCCACTACATATGCAGCAGCATTCCACCCGCTGTAAGCAAACGCCACATACACCATGGAAACCGCAAAGCCAGTTGTCCTTATTTCTGAGCGCCAGCTATCATCCCGGTTGATAGCATTATATGGGTTACCTGTCATAATAAACCCGAGCAGGATGAGGCATAGGATAAATAGCACTTTAAGTAATGTAGAAAAATTCTGTAGCCTGCTGCTATGCCTTATTGTAAAACTATGCATCAATCCTGTCAATATGATCACGCCTATTGCAAGCCAAACATTGCCCTGTAAACCAAACGGGGACAAGTATTTTGTAAAAGCCATAGCGGCCAGTGCAACCGGTGCAGAAAAGCCAACAGTAAGGCCCGCCCATGCAGAAAGATAACCAAGCAGCGGATGAAAAACCCTTGAGAGGTAAATATAGTCGCCACCTGAGTCATTAAAGTGGGTTCCCAATTCGGCATAAGCGAAGGCACCAAATAAAGCCAGTACTCCGCCTCCCAGCCAAAGCAATAAAATGCTCCAGGTATTTTGTATGGATGATAATTGAAATCCCACACTGGTGAATACTCCCGTACCTATCATATTTGCGACAACTATTGCTGAAGCAGTATAGATACTTATTTTTCTTTTCACCAATTTGATTTTTTCTCAAAGTTGTGTTTTATGATCAGCTTTTCAAAACAAAAAACTAAAGAACCGGATTGTCATACTGATATCCACGGGCAGTAAAGCTTAATTTCGAAATTTTTATAAAGAAGAACAGCCATTCTTTTTGGGAGTGGCGTGGCCAAAATTGCAAAAGTTACCAATTACTTTTTGGATAGAAAATAAATGACATACAAAAAAGCCGCTCTTAAAAGAACGGCTTTTGAAAAAATATAAATAAAATACTTAAATTCTGAAATGGGCAAATGCTTTGTTAGCTTCAGCCATCCGGTGCGTATCTTCTTTCTTTTTGAATGCGGCGCCTTCACCTTTACTGGCAGCTACGATTTCATTTGCTAATTTATCAGACATGCTACGTCCGTTTCTATCACGGCTATATTTAACCATCCATTTAATGCTTAAAGATACTTTTCTATCAGTACGCACTTCAGCGGGAATTTGAAAAGTAGCACCACCAATACGACGGCTGCGTACCTCCACACCCGGAGTGATATTTCCCAATGCCTTCTTCCACACATCATAACCATTTTCACCGGTTATCTTGCTCACTTTATCAATTGCATCATAAAAAATGATATAAGCGCCACTTTTTTTACCAGCCCACATTAAATTATTTACAAAACGTGTAACTAATTTGTCGTTGAACTTTGGATCTGGTGCTAAAGGTATTTTTTTGGGTTGTGTCTTACGCATTGTTGTTATTTTATTTTGTCCTTTACCCCTTTAGGGGATAGGGGTTTATTTTTTTGCTTTTTCTTTCTTTGTTCCGTATTTACTGCGGCTTTGCTTACGGTCTTTTACACCCGCAGTATCCAAACTGCCACGTACAATATGATAACGTACACCTGGTAAATCCTTTACCCTTCCACCACGAATCAATACAATGGAGTGCTCCTGCAAGTTGTGCCCTTCACCCGGAATATAGGCGATTACTTCAATTTTGTTTGTCAAACGAACCTTAGCTACTTTACGTAAAGCAGAATTTGGTTTTTTAGGGGTAGTTGTATATACCCTTGTACAAACACCACGACGTTGTGGACAAGCATCCAAAGCCCTTGACTTGCTTTTAGCTTTAATTATTTCTCTTCCTTTTCTAACTAATTGTTGTATTGTAGGCATTTTTAACCCTTTATTTTTTGGACGGCAAAGGTAGCTATTATCATTTAAAAACGAAAATTAAAATCATTTTTTTTGAAATTTCCCCATAATTGATTTGAAAGCCGCTTTAGGGTGAGCTTAAAGGTTGCTTCAAACTCAGAAAAACACTATCGATTTTAAAGTACTCATGGTATTGTGACATAACTTGGAGGAAAAATTCCAGGAGGATCCCGACATTTTAATGTCCCTTAATAATTGATTATATTTTATATTTTATGCAGCCATCCGTACACATCTGGTTCCTGGCCATATTTAATAGCGTCCATTCGTCGTTTAACTTCGGGAGCAATAGTCCATTTGTTAACATCAAATTTCATAACAAAATCTTTATACCTTAATTCCTTGATCAATGAAATGGTAGCTGCTGTGCCTGTTCCAAAAATTTCATTTACTGTGCCGGCTTTGTATGCGCTGAGGATTTCATCAATACCTAAATCCCGTTCTTCTACCTTGTAGCCCATTTCTTTTAGTAACACAATGGTGCTATCCCTGGTAACGCCCTCTAAAATAGTACCTGCCTCCAAACCTGGAGTAATGGCTATATTATCGATGATAAAAAATACATTCATAGTACCACATTCCTGCACATATTTATGTTCGAATGCATCCATCCACAACACCTGGTCGTAGCCTTTTTTATTAGCTTCCGCAGAGGCAAGCAAAGCGCCTCCGTAATTGCCTGCAGCTTTTGCATATCCATAACCGCCCTCTACTGCACGAACATATTTTTCTTCTACGTAAATGCGCATAGGGGTTGCGTAATAAGGGCCTGTTGGGCTTAAAATAATCAGGAACTTATATTTATCGCTTGGCTTTACTCCAATCGCCTCGTCGCTACTAAACATAAAGGGCCGGATGTATAAAGCATGATTTTCCAGGTCCGGAATCCAGTCACGGTCTATATCAATCAATAAACGCATTCCTTCCATAAATATATCCTCGGGTACTACAGGCATTTGCATGCGTTCCGCTGAAATATTAAATCTCCTGAAATTGTCGAAAGGTCTAAAAATTTGAGGGTTGCCGTCTGCATCTTTATAAGCTTTTATGCCTTCAAATATTGCCTGGCCATAATGCAATGCTGCCAGGGATGGCGCTAACTGCAGCGGTTGGTATGGTACAATGCAGGGAGTATTCCATTTGCCGTTTTCATAATCCACCACCAGCATATGGTCAGTAAAGTGCTTGCCGAAAGGAACATTTTGCAAACTGATATCATTGAGTTTGCTACGGTCCGTTTTAGTGATATTAAAATCCCCTACTGCTGTCATAATCCTTAATTTTACTACAAAGAAACAAAAAATACTACAGAGTAAAATGCCGTTTAATGAGTTTAGATAATATTAACCTTCCACCAACTGTTTTGCAACAACTGTTTAAACATTCCCTTATTGAGTTAAAAAATGAACAAATACCAGCGGGGAAATCAATCATAAAAAAATTTACAACCTTAGGAAACAATCGCAGGCATATCCTTATGCTAATTGATAATGATGAAGCACTATACCTCCCGGATGATCAGTTAAAATTCTTATCAGGTATTTTAGCCGCATGTAATTTAACCCTGGAAGATGTTGCCATTTTAAACATTAAAAAGAATAAAATGGTGACTTATAAAACGATCACGGAAGAATTGAATTCTGAAAAATTATTTTTGTTTGGACTAAGCCCTGACAGAATAGAATTGCCCCTGGATTTTCCTGCGTACCAAATTCAACAATATAATAATCAAGTATATTTAACCGCTCCGGCATTGTCAGACTTTAAGGATAACAACAGCGAAAAAACTAAACTCTGGAATTGCCTGAGACAAATTTTTTCTATATAGCATTTTTATGAACACTCTTATTTTCGCCACTAATAATCAACATAAGGTTGATGAAATAAGGCAAGTATTGGGAACTTCTTTTGAAATTATTACTTTAAAAGAAGCTGGTATCGACATTGATATTCCTGAACCACACGATACACTGGAAGCCAATGCTTCTGAAAAATCCTCCACTATTTATAAGCTTACCACTAAGAATTGCTTTAGTGAGGATACCGGTCTGGAGGTAGCTGCATTGCATGGCGAACCAGGTGTAAAAAGTGCACGGTATGCTGGAGAAATTAAATCTTTTAAGACCAACGTTGACAAGCTGCTTCAAAATATGGCAACAACTGAAAATCGCCAAGCCCAGTTCAGAACCGTCATTTCATTGATAATTGACAATAAAGAAATTCAATTTGAAGGAATTTGTGAAGGAGAAATAATACGAGAAGAAAGAGGAAACGGTGGATTTGGATATGACCCTGTTTTTGTACCTGCCGGTAGCAGCCTTACTTTTGGTGAAATGAGCATACAGGAGAAGAGTGCTTTTAGTCATCGCAAAAAAGCGATGGATAAATTGATTTCATTTTTGCAAAGCAAAGACATGGCTTCGTTTGTTGTTGATAAATAACGAACGTTACAAACGCGACGATAAAAGCTGCTCTATGTAAATAAGTACAAGAGTGCGCCACCGAAGCTTAATCAGGGTTTACTGACGGGCTCAAAAAATAAAAAAAACGTAGGAGCGGTATAGTTTAATAAATTATAAGTGCACTAAATTTCAAATGGCATGAATAAAGATTGATATCACCGGCGAACCGATTGCTCTTGCGAAAATCAGGATACGCATTAGCGATATTAATTACGGAAACCATGTAGGCAACGATGCCTTTGTTTCGCTGATACATGAAGCACGTTTGCAATGGCTGCAACAAAAAAATTTTACAGAATTGGATATTGCCGGAACAGGATTGATCATGAGCGACCTTTCCTTAGAATTTAAAAATGAATGCTTTTATGGAGAGGAAATTTTAATTGCACTTAGTAGCGGGCAAATTTCAAAAGTGAGTTTTGATCTGTATTACTTATTGACGACTGAAAGAAACAATAAAACCATATTATTGGCGAAGGCAAAAACGGGTATGGTTTGTTATGATTATGAAAATAAAAAAATAGCGCTGATCCCAAAAGAACTAAAGAACATGTTACACCTGTTTAGTTAATCGCTATTCCAAATTTCCCAGCTTACCTCAGCCTGTATTAATAGCATATCATATCCATTTTGTACAGTAGCGCCGTTCGCTTCCCCTTTTTGCATAAACAAAGTTTTTGCGGGTTTATATACCAGGTCGTATAGATAGTGTTCGGATGAAAGTAAATGATATGGAATATTGGGCGCCACACTATCATGAGGAAACATTCCTACCGGAGTGCAATTGATAATGATATTATACTCACTGATTATTTTCTGGTCGATATTAAAGTACTGTATAAAGCCTTCTTTTGACACTTCATTTCTTGTTACCACTAAAAAATCAATCCCTGATTTTATTAGTACATATTGTACCGCTTTAGAAGCCCCGCCGGTGCCTAGTACAAGCGCTTTTTTATGATTGGGTTTTAGCATCCTACTAAAAGATTGCTGAAAGCCAATAATGTCTGTATTGTATGCAATTAGCTTTTCCCCAGAAATTTTTATGCTATTTGTAGCCCCTATATGTTTTACCTCATCAGACAATTCGTCCACAAATTGAAGTACTTGCTCCTTGTATGGGATAGTAACACCTAGTCCTTTTAACGTAGGGTTAGCAGTTATGATTGAAGGGAAATCGTTGATGGACGGGATGGAAAATGCTTCAAAAAAACAATCAGTTAAACCTTCGCGTTTAAATTTTTCAGTAAAATATTGTTTTGAAAAAGAATGGCCCAGTGGATAACCTATTAATCCGTATAATTTCATTATACCATTTCTTTATTGAGATATAATTCAAATGTATCGCCCCTCAAACCAATCCGCATAGTCTCTAGTGGAATAACTTCCGTAGGCGCAATATTGCCCAGGTTTACGTTGCATCCAATCAATTCAAGGAAGTATAATTGCTGGGCTTTTTGGGGAGCTTCCCATAGTATTTTTTCTTCTGGTATTTGCGTTAAGATCTCCTGCACCAATCCCTCCCTCACTTCACCTGACCCCCTGTATATACCTACATTACCAGCTTCCCTGGCTTCTGCGATTACATAGGTAGATCCGGCTTCCAGTTCTGCCTTCATTAATTCTATCCATTTATAGGGTGGGATAATATGAGCTGCATCTTTGCTTCCAACTTCACTCAACACAATACCATGTTTAGTTAGCTTTTCTATATAACCACATTTTTCAGCATGTGGAATTGTGATAGAGCCATCACTTACTTCCATATAGCTAACGCCAAACTCTTTACAAATATTAATATAATCTTCAAATTGATTTCTAACCAGGAATGCTTCAAATAAAGTACCGCCAAAATATACAGGAATATCATAAGATCTATATACTTCCAATTTCTCTTTTAACGTCGGCGTTACATACGCAGTTCCAAAACCTAACTTTACAATATCAACGTGCGGGTATGACACGCTCATGAAATTCTTTGCTTCCTGCACACTCAACCCCTTATCCATTACCATAGTAATACCATGTTCACGTGGTTTTAAATTACGTTCAGGTATTTGCGTTAAATTAAAATTCATATTGGTTTTTTAATAATGGCGCAAAGATAACCATTGAACATTAAATGCGAGTGAAGGAAAAAGCGAATCTAGAATGCCCTAATTAAATAGATTTACCACGTTTAAATCGGGCAACGACGTCGACAACTAATTGGCTTTGTAAAATAGCAGGATTTAACTCAATCATCTTTTTTATGAGTCTCGGATTTTTATCCATACCGGATTCTAATTGCAGAATGGCCTCTTTTGATTTCCCTAAAGCCAGTAAAAATGCACTTTTATAAAAAATGAATATTGGCTTATTATTGGTAAGGACAATGGCATGCTCAACATATTCCAATCCTTCGTCAAAGCATTTGGCATGGTAGAGGCATTTAAGTAATTCTAACCAACCATTGCTATTTTTTGGTCTGGTTCGCACAACGTTCCCAAAATATTGAACCGCCTCTTCTATTTTCCCTTGTTCCATATAACATTGCCCCATTGCAAGATTATATTCAGGTTGCATGCGGTGTATGCGCATAGCTACCTGCAGGTTTTTTACGGCACTTTCCCACACACCTTCATTCATGTAAGTGCACGCAATTTTATAATATAACTGGGCATCATCCAGGTTGAGATGAGCAGCTTTTCTATAATTGAATCTCGCCTGGGCGTAATTTTGTAATTTATCAAAACAATGCCCTATTGCCTCATAAATGACATCTTCCGGCCGGGCCAGTTCCAACACTTTTTGCAATACTTCTATTGCTTCTTTATATTTTCTGAGTCGCAAATATGCGTCTCCCATATTGCGCCAGGCATAGTCAAACTTTTCATCTATCGCTACGGCATATTGGTATGCATCAATTGCTTTTTCGTATAACTTTATTCCCTGATATGCGGCTGCAAGGTTAAACCAGGCCAGTTCGCTAAATGGATGCTCTTCAATAATTTCCTGGTGAAGCCTGATACCCTCCTCGTTCCGTCCGGTAAAATCCGTCCAAAAGCATATTTTGTACAAAGCTTCCTCACTGTTGGGATCTATTTGTAGAATTATTTTCAGGCAATCGAAAACCTTGTCAAAATTCTCATAATCATCATAAACATCTGCCAGTTCAAAAAGCAGCTCAATTTTTTCATCCCCTTCAAAATAATTCAAGGCGGCTTCTAATACTGATGCAGCCTTACTTTGCTGATCTAATGCTAGATAAGCATCCGTTTTTAAAATGTACAGGTTGATATCGCTGCTGTCCAAAACTTCGGCTTGTTCGAGAAAATGAAGTGCTTCTTTGTATTTTTTACTTGCGATCAATAAATCACATTTTTGCAGTAGGAGGGATGAAGAATAAGGGTATTGCTCAATTGCATATACTGCTGCTTCTAAGGCTTTTGCGAGTTCATCTTTTTCATCAAAGTAATCAATGATTTTTTCAAAAGACTCCTCTTCAAGAAAAGAGTGACTTTTGCCCGATTTTAGATTATCATACTGCTGTAACAGCTCTCTTATTTCTTCCCGGTCTTGTCGGTAAGGGTATTTACTCATCAGCTTATAGGTTACTGTAAATTACATTTAATAAAATAAACTTTCAAAAATTTGTAACTTTTTTTAAACCTAGACGTTAAAGAAAAGTCAAATTATTGGATGGACGGTTACAGAAAAGCCAAAAAAAACATTTACTTTTGAATTATTAAACTTACTCCAATGAACAAATTCATCAAAAAGTTGCTTGCGGTGACTATACTTTTCAGTATAGTAGCAGAGGCATCTGCAGATAGAGGAATTGGAAGAAAAAGCAAAAATAAAACGGTCTTAAATATCAATGCTCCTTCTAATTTAAGAAATTCTATAGGTTTTAACTTAAAAAATGGCTTGAGTTACAAAAGTACTTTACTTAACAGCCGTAAGACGGTTAATGGCCCAACTATGAATACCTCAATTGTTACTTATCAAAAAGGTAACACGACTTATATTATTCCTTATAAAAATAAAATTACGGTTGCAGAGATAAAGCAGGGATATACCGGAATGAAAATAATTATCAGAAAGAAATAACGCATTTAAATTATTTAAAAAGAGGCTGTCTCAATGAGATAGCCTCTTTTTTATTTGTTTGATTCTAATATTTTCAATCAACGGGAATTTCCTCTTTCTGCCAAGGCTTTTTTTGAGTTTAATGCAATTACCCGTGAATTAAATTTACTGCCCTTTACCCTGCTCTCTTTTATTTTCATCATAAGTCATTACCCTGTATCCGGATTTAGGGAAATCAAATTTAGAACTGGGTACGGGATCAAAATCAATGCTGGAAATCCTGTAGTTGAATACAAGTTTGTCTGAGGTAAATTCATATTCAAGAGGGAAGCCCTGTAAACTTTTAAAAGCCTGGCTATATTCTTTATTCATTACAATCAGATCTGGCGTATAATATACCGATATGGATGAGCCATCGCTTAATTTGGCAAATGCCCGTTTACAATTATATCCTTCAATAACTTTAGTTTCCGCCGTATTTTCAAAAACAATTCCCTCAAATTTTTTATTCTTTGACTGCCAATTTTCACTAGTCAGTGTGATCATTAATTTTTGACCACTATACTCTTTTAAAATAATTGCATTCCCAATTTTTGCATTATATATCGTGGTTTCCGCCCCTAGTGCACTCACCATATCCATTCTACTTAGGCCTCCCTTAATGTAAATGGTTGTTTTAGCTCCATTCAAATTGCCAGTAGGTTGAGCAGTATTGTTTTTGGGCTTAATTAAAATGTCATAGGTAAATGTGCCTTCTGAAATCGTCTTTTGCGCATATGCCGCAACTCCCATCATTAACATAAATCCCAAAGCTACTAAACGCATAGTTTTCATTTTATTAGTTTTATATAGATAACACAATCCCATGCCAAAGTGTGATAACA
>JBDSAA010000101.1:0-5705 GCA_039922375.1 Ferruginibacter sp. | reverse complement strand
TCCTCCATCCGCCTCCTCCCGACATACGCATACTAATTCAGAGTTTTCAAATTTGATTTGATTTAATGTTTTGCATTACTGCATGATGACATTGTCATGCCTGTAATTATTCTATTATTCAAACATTAAATCAATTAAGATGAAAAAGATATTTTTTATAGTTGCATTTTTTACAACTATCACCATTCAAAATTCGTTTGCACAGGACAGCTCAAAAACAACTCCACTAACGCAATTACTCAATTCCTATTACGGTATCAAAAATGCACTGGTTAGCAGCGATGCAAAAACTGCCGCTACAAACGCTGGCGAACTTTTAAAAGCCATCAATGGCGTTGACATGAAAGCACTATCAGAAACTGATATGAACGCATTTATGCCTTTGCGGGAAAAGCTGGCTTTTGATACAAAACACATTTCTGAAAACAATGGTATTGCAGAGCAAAGAGAACATTTCTCCTCATTATCCAACAACATCTACAAGTTGGCAAAGGCTGTTAAATTATCTGCAGATCCCGTTTACCAGGAGTATTGCCCAATGAAAAAGATGTATTGGTTAAGTAGCGAAGCTGCTATCAAAAACCCTTACTATGGTAAGATGATGCTTACCTGCGGCAAAGTAACCGACACTTTAAAGTAACAATTGATTTATCTGAATAGCCACAAGTTGCCTGCAGCTTGAGGCTTTACCAGTTTGCAATATTTATTATTCAATAAAAACAAATCAAAATGAAAAATTTAATCATCATCGCAGTTTCAGCAATCACATTTGCTTCCTGCAACAGTTCAGACAACAAATCTGCTGATAATAAATCAACACAACCCACATCAGCCGAGGTTGACAAAAAGCTGGCTGATGTTACCGAAAAGCAACAGGCTAATACGGCTACACCGGTAACTACAGTTTCTATAAAAGAAATTTTGGCTAATTACCTGCAAATGAAAAATGCCTTTGCAAAAGACAACGATAAAGATGCTGCTACCGCAGGCAATGAACTGGTAAAAGCATTTACCAGTTTTAATAAAGCTGCATTAATTCCCGAACAGGCTAAGATTTATACCGATATAGAAGATGATGCCAAAGAACATGCAGAGCATATTGGCTCTAATAGTGGAAACATAAAACATCAAAGGGAACATTTTGATATGTTGAGCAAAGACATGTATCAATTAGTAAAAACATTTGGTGCAGGGCAAAATCTATATTACGACCATTGCCCTATGTACAACGATGGCAAAGGAGCAAACTGGCTAAGCGAAACAAAAGAGATAGCTAATCCATATTTAGGTAAAAAAATGCCCACTTGTGGTACGGTAAAAGAAGAACTAAAATAATATAGCCATGAAACGAACCAAAAAAATCTTGTTGGTTTTATTGGTAATATTTATTGTCATTCAGTTTATACAACCTGCCCGTAATACAAACAGGCAAGTTGTACCAACCGATATTACAAAACTGTATGCAGTGCCAAACAATGTGCAGGGATTATTAAAAACCTCTTGCTACGATTGCCATAGCAATAACACAAACTACCCATGGTATTCGCATATTCAACCTGGGGCCTGGTTGATGGCATATCATATTAAAACAGGCAAAGCCATGCTAAACTTTAGCGAGTTTGGCGAGTTATCTACCCGTAAGCAACAAAGTAAATTGCAGGGAATAATAAACCAAATAAAAGATGATGAAATGCCAATTACATCTTATACGCTTATTCATAAAAATGCAATTTTAACATCTGAGCAAAAAACAATTTTACTTAATTGGGCAGCATCAGCAAAAGACAGCCTCTCATTTAAAAATTAAAACTATAAGATGAAAAAAATAATCGGTGCAACGCTTTTTCTGATAGTATCAATACATCCTTTTGCACAAAGTAAAGAGGCTGGCACGGACAGGGAAGCAATAAAGCAATTCATGAATAATAAAGACACAATGCCTGCTTTATCTTATAGCAAAGATGCAGATGCAGTAAAAAAAGTATTAAATCAATATAAAGATGCAGTAGAGAAATTAGATGTAAATGGAACAGAAAAACTCTTTACCACCGACTCTAAAATTTACGAATCGGGAGGAAGTGAAGGTAACTATGTCCATTATTTAGAACATCACCTTACGCCTGAATTTAAAGAGTTTAAATCCTTTAAGTACAACGATTATAAAATAGAAGTTCAGGTAGATGGCGATTATGCTTTTGCCACCGAAACCTACAATTATGTAATTGTAGTAGCAAAAGATAATGCCGAAGTTAAACGAAAAGGAGTAAGTACATCAGTAGTGAAAAAGATAAAAGGGGAATGGAAAATTTGGATAAGTCACAATTCATCAAGAAAGTAAAAACAATTAGGAACAGTATTGGAAAAACTATTTTACGAGTTCTAAAATTTCTTTTCATAAGAAAGAAAGGCTGTTGCACATAATTTTTTTATAAACGAAGTATGGTAAAAGTAACAAATGAATAGTCAACAACAATTCACCCCCGCACTTAGGTTTAAACCGCTAACAGGGCTTTATGATTTTCTTATTGGCATTACATTTCCTGAGAAGAAAATAAAACAGGCATTATTGGAACAAGGTGATTTGAAAAACGATTTTGAGGTATTAGACTTCGGGAGCGGTACTGCTACTTTTTTAATAATGGGTAAACAGCAATATCCTGAGATAAATTTTTCTGGTTTGGATGTGGATGGTGAAATTTTGAAAATTGCCGGCATTAAAATAAAAAAAGAAAATGTAAATGTAAAACTGGTGAGATACGATGGCAGTCATTTCCCGATTGCTGATAAGCTATTTGACAGGATATTTTCAACTCTTGTATTTCATCATCTTTCTACCAAAAATAAAAAAATTGCTTTATCTGAAATATTTAGGGTACTGAAAGATGATGGCGAGTTACATATTGCCGATTTTGGGAAAGCCAAAAACGGAGCTACCCGGTTATTGTTCCATTTCTTTCGATTTTTTGATGGGCTTGAAAATACATCTGTAAATGCAGAAGGTAAATTGATGGAGATGATTCGGGAAGCAGGTTTCAGTAACGCTCAATCGCTTAATAATTTCAATACTGCATTTGGAATGGTTGAATTAATAAAAGCTACAAAGAACTAATTGCTGAATGAAATTGCAATCAATGCAAGTATGTTAAAAGTTTAAAAATAAAATATTAAAATAAAAAGATGATGAAAAAGATATTCTTAAGTGTTATTATTCTTTGCAGTTCTGTGTTTGGATTTGCTCAGCATGATATGAAACACATGCCTGGCATGGACACAACAAAACCAGTGAATAAGCAGCCTGTTTATTATACTTGTGTAATGCATCCTGAAATTCATTCTCCCAGGCCGGGCAACTGCCCAAAGTGCGGTATGAAATTAATAAAAGAAAAAACCAAAGCTGCTCCACCTAAAAAGGTTGCTGATGCCAAAGGAGTAATGAATATGCCGAGGTTAACCGATACGGCAAAACAACCACAAAGTATGCCAGGTATGCAAATGGATACTATGCCTAAATCAAAAGAGGTACAACCAACTACCTACACTTGCGTTATGCACGCGGAAATTCATTCACTCAAACCTGGCAACTGCCCAAAGTGCGGAATGAAGTTGATTAAAGAGAAACCCAAAGCCATTTCTGAAAATAAAAAGGAAATGGATATGCCGATGGATAAAGACAAGACGGAAAAAAACGACAGCATGAATGGTATGCAAATGCCTGCCCGTCCGATAGGCGGGGATAATACGCTTACTGCAACAGACATGGGTTACAAAATGATTGAAAGCAATGTACCACCAGGAATCGTGCGTTACGATTTATATATTACCGATACAATTATAAACTTTACTGGTAAAGCAAAACATGCCATTGCAGTTAACGGAAACATACCCATGCCCACACTAACTTTTACTGAAGGTGACACCGCAGAAATTTATGTACACAACATGTTGAGTGAAGAAACCTCTCTGCATTGGCATGGATTATTTTTGCCTAACCAATACGACGGTGTACCCAACCTTACACAAATGCCCATTAAAGCAGGTGCAACACATTTATACAAATTCCCCATTATACAGCATGGTACACATTGGTATCATAGCCATACAGAGTTGCAGGAACAGATAGGCATGTATGGCTCTTTTATAATGAATAAAAGAAAAGAATGGAGCATACCGACAATACCAGTTGTGCTTAGTGAATGGACGAATATGAAGCCCGAAGAGGTTCACCGCAGCCTCCACAATGCTACCGATTGGTTTGCCATAAAAAAAGGAACTACACAGAGCTATGCCGAAGCCATAAAAAGTGGGCATTTAAAAACCAAACTCGCCAACGAGTGGAAGCGGATGAATGCGATGGATGTAAGCGATGTGGCTTATGATAAATTTTTAATTAATGGCAAAACTGAAAGTCAGCAAGCTCAGTTTAAAGCAGGTGATAAAGTAAGATTGCGGATAGCAAACGGTGGTGCCTCCTCCTATTTTTGGCTGACTTATTCAGGTGGAAAAATAACAGTAGTAGCTACCGATGGTAACGATGTAGAACCTGTAGAAGTTGACAGGCTAATTATTGCCGTATCCGAAACCTATGATGTGGTTGTAACAATCCCTGAAAATAAAAGCTATGAATTTTTAGTGACACCGGAAGACCGCACCAAATCTGCCTCCTTGTGGTTGGGCAGCGGAGAAAAAGTGGCGGCTACCAAATTGCCAAAGCTAAAATATTTTGCGGGTATGCAAATGATGAATCAAATGATGAAAATGAATGGTGACCTTGACCCAGCTTCAATGGGTGATATGCAAATGAGCAACCAAATTATGGACATGAATACTGTAATGTATCCTGAAATTACAGGGGAAGAAAAAACCGGCAATCTAAAGAAAATGGAAGATATGAAAAATATGCAGCCTGCGAAGCCGGACAGTATGAAAGGGATGGATATGCATAAACCAAAAAAAGATAACATACAGGAACATGATATGCACAACATGCAAATGCCCAACAATAATAGTATGGCTGGGATGAACATGGCTGCAGAGGAAACGGACGTTGTTACCCTTAATTATACCATGTTAAAAGCCACCCAAAAAACAACTTTACGAGAAGGTCCGGTGAAAGAATTAAAATTTAATCTTACAGGGAATATGAACCGATATGTATGGAGCCTGGATAATAAAGTAGTTTCTGAAGCTGATAAAATTTTAATAAAGAAAGATGAAAATGTCCGTATTATTTTATACAACAATTCTATGATGCGCCACCCGATGCACCTGCATGGGCACGACTTTAGATTGCTAAATGGGCAGGGTGAATATTCCCCTATGAAAAATATTATAGACATCATGCCAATGGAATTGGATACTTTGGAATTTGCGGCGACAGAAAGTGGCGACTGGTTTTTTCATTGCCATATCTTATATCACATGATGAGCGGCATGGGTAGGGTTTTTAGTTATGAAAATTCACCTGCGAATCCTGAAATACCAAATCCAAAATTAGCACAGCGTAAATTATTTGCTGACGACAGGATGTTTCATTTTATGACTAAAATTGGCATTGAAACAAATGGTAGTGATGGAATGGCAATGTTTGCAAACACCCGTTGGAAACTAAGTACGCTTTGGCATTTAGGTTATCACAGTGAACATGGTTTTGAGAGTGAAACTATGATAGGCAGATACCTGGGAAAAATGCAGTGGGTTTATCCTTA
>JBDSAA010000100.1:0-15536 GCA_039922375.1 Ferruginibacter sp. | reverse complement strand
AATGCCAGGATCAGGATTATGAGCCACCAATAATCTTTTAATATTTCCATACTTTTTTAAATTTAAAAATGAAGGTAACTGTTTTAAGATGTAACATGCAAAGTTTAGAAATTTCAATACGCATCCCGCGGGTTTTATTTCTAAAATAATAGCAAGGCGACAGCAAAGTAATGTAGCCCTCAACTTGTTTTACGCCTGACCAAGATTGTCATATTTTCACATTAACACATTTTCAATTTTCACATTTTCAAATTGCCATATTTTCACATTAGCAAATCAACACATTACCCAATTGCCTTCTCTTCCCATATCATACTTAAATGCACAATGGATTCAGCAGCTTTGGCCATATCCTTTGTACCTATCCATTCCAACTTACTGTGTATGTTTTGCATGCCCGTAAATATGTTGAGACAAGGCATGCCAATGTAACTAAACCGGCTGCCGTCTGTGCCACCCCGTATGCTTTCTTTTTTAACGGCTAATCCTGCCCGTTGTATAGCCTCTTCGGCATACGCCGCCACCTGCGGATGTTTATCCAAAACTGATTTCATATTTCGGTACTGTTCCTGCACATCGTATTGCATTGAGGCCCCTGGGAATTTGTTTACAACCGATGCCGCCAATCCTTTCAACCGCTCATGATGGGCCTGCAGGCCAGGCAATTCAAAGTCACGCACAATAAATTGTATCGTCGCTTTTTCAGCAATGCCATTCACAGATACCGGGTGTACAAATCCCTCTCTTCCCTCAGTTGTCTCAGGGCTCCATTCATGCGTTGGCAAAGCATCCAATATGGCGCCGGCTACCTTTAAAGCATTTACCAGCTTGCCTTTTGCATAACCGGGATGTACGATCACGCCTTCAATAGTAATAGTTGCAGCATCCGCACTAAAGGTTTCATCTTCCAGGCTGCCGGCTTCGCCTCCATCCATTGTATAGCCAAAACTGGCATCCAGTTTATTCATGTTTACCTTGGCTGTTCCTTTGCCCACTTCCTCGTCGGGAGTAAATAAGATCTTTATTTCACCGTGCTTTACGGCAGGATGCTGCAAAAAAAACAACGCAGCTTCCATTATAACCGCCACGCCACTTTTATCATCAGCTCCCAGTAGCGTTGATCCGCTTGCGGTAATAATGCCATGGTTAATGTGTTCTTTTAAATAGGGTGAATTGCGCATGCTTAATATCTGTGTTGTATCATCAGGCAACACAATATCTTTTCCATCATAGTAACGATGATGGATAGGCTTAACATTCGTGCCGCTGCAATCAGGAGCAGTATCTACATGGCTGCAAAAACAAATACTGGGAATGTTTTTCTTGTCGCTATTGGCTGCGATAGTAGCGTACACATAACCATATTCATCCGTGTCAGCATCGGTGATCCCCATACCTCTCAATTCTTTTACCAGCAACCGGGAAAGATCCTTTTGCTTTTCACTGGTTGGAAATGTATTGGACGTTGGATTGCTTTGCGTGTCGATCTGCACATACCGCATCAATCTTTCTGCTACATTATCAGGACTAATATTTACCATAACATTTTAATAAATTGTTGTATAAAAAAAGCAGCCTGCAAAAATGCAGAACTGCTAAACCTTAAATTAATTGCCATTGTATTAGTCAAAAAATATTCATTGATCTACGTTCAATTTCACCTAAACTATCTCTACCAATTCAATATCAAATATAAGTTCCTGGCCAGCTAAAAAATGATTGGCATCCAGCACGATCACCTGATCTTTCACCTCCACCACTACTACCGGAACAGGTTGCCCTGCCTCATTGCTTAAGGTCAATGACATGCCAGGCTCAAGTTGCATATCTGCCGGTACGTTTTCTTTCGGAAACTCAATGATAGCATCTTCCGACTTTTCGCCATATCCATCTTCCGGCGCAATATTGATTGTCTTCTTTTCGCCAATGGCCATTCCAGGCATCGCCGCATCAAAGCCTTTGATCATCATGCCGGCACCCACCGTAAATTCTAAAGGGTCCCTGCCAACTGAAGAATCAAACTGCTCGCCGTTGGTTAATTTACCTGTGTAATGTACCCTTACTACATCACCTTCTTTTACTTGTCCCATGAGTTTAATTTTTTTCTTTATCCCTGTTACCGTTTATTTAGGTGCGGCATAGAAAGGATAAAGGTGAAGTTTGAAAATATTTTTGTCACCAGCCAGTGTACTGTAATCAGCACTGTTGCGTCGCACTCTTGTACTTTTTCAGCTTTATGGGGCAATAAAATTGAAAAGCTTTTTGGAATGAAACGCAATTTTTTGGCAAATTAAAACTTAATGGCGATTACGCAATTTATTTACCGCATTTATTTACCCTGCTATTTATGCCTCCCAACTGACTTTAACTTTCCCCAGTGAACGGTTTTTGAAATTTTCCCGAAAGTTCTTTTTCCAATTCTTTTTTAATATTATGTTGTTCATGTGCTTCATCAATGGAATGAGACTGCTGCAGGTTTTCTTCTGCCTGGGTTATCATGCTTAGTTTAGAATAATATTTCTGAATGATCCTCAACTCATCTTCTGTCATATTTTCCACATCTACCAGGCGGTTGCTTGCAAACTCGTGGGCTGCTACCAGCTCATTCAATTTTAACTGGATGGCAAGCGAATCCTTGTTTTGAGATTTTTGTATCAAAAAAACCATCAGGAAGGTAATGATAGTGGTTCCGGTATTAATAACCAGTTGCCAGGTTTCTGAAAAACCAAACAGGGGCCCAGTTAGAGCCCATGCCACAATTGCCGCCAACGCCAGCATAAATGCTGGTGTGCTTCCTGCAGCTCTTGTTACTTTCTGAGAAAATCGTTCAAAAAAATTTGCCTTTTTCTCTCCATTTATCATATCTAAAGGGACTTTCGTTTTCATACATTATCAATTTAATGGTGGAATATCTAAATCAAATATTGTAAAGAAATGGTAACTAAAATAAATTTATAAATCACACGTAAGCCCGTTGACAATCCTCACAAAAAAAACTTCGCCTTTTGCCCAGGCCTGTTAGCTTTTTAATAATCGGCAGTTCACAACGCTTACATACTTTTTTTGTGTGGGCAAGCCAATGTTTTTTCAATTCATACTTTTTTTTCCACTCCAGAAATTCAAAACTGTATTCCCGTGCCTGTTCTACTACCTGGTTCAATTTTGGTGCTGGGATTTTCCCCACCTCACTTTCAGGATGTACCTTGACTCTATAGAGCACTTCATTTTTTATAATATTTCCTACGCCGGCAAAAATATCCTGGTTTAATAAAGCATCACAAATTAATGCGGCTGATTTGTTTTTGAGTTTCGCCTTTGCCTTTTTTTCATCCCATAAATCATTCATCACGTCGCTGCTCCAGTCGTATACCTCGTTTATATCTTCCTCAACAATCCTGATTGCGCATGCATACAGGTTGAGTTCGCCGTTACTAAATTGTAATGCCAACCGCTCTGGCCGGTCTTTTTTTTCATTTACCAGGTAAGAACCAAACAGCAGAAAATGTACCCTCACCGTAAACCCCTTAAAACAAATAAGAAAATGCTTTCCCCAGCTTTTAAAAGCGATCACTTTATTATTGAGCAGGCGCTCCTGTTCAATCTTACTGCTACCCATAACAGCAATCACTTTTTTGCCGGTGAATGCTTGTACTGCTTCCTTTAATATTACTATGGAGGGACCTTCCGGCATGCTATCTTTTTTGTTTGTACTTAATGGCAAAAAAAGCCAATAGTAAATTGATGATAAAAGAAAATGAATTAGACAAGATGATGATCCAGTCATTTTTTAATACTCCATAATATATCCATAATCCAAGGCCTGCAAATAAAATTAAGAGCATAACAAGGGATACATTTTCAGCTTTCTTTTCTTTCAACACTTTCACCAACTGCGGTATCAACGATGCAGCGCTGCATACGCTGGCAATGATGCCTATTATGCTCTCAAGTTTCATTTTAAACTAAAATAAAAAAAAGGAAGTCTAATAAATAGGCTTCCATAAAATTGATTGTGTTGTACCAGCTAAGAATGTATGCTAATACTATGCTGGTACTTTATCCGGTTTTTCCCGATCCCAAAAACGATGCTGCGCTATGGCCTTGATAAACATGCCTGATGAACTACCTCCATTATCGCCGATCACAATTCCTGTCATCATTACGTTTTCCTCCGTACTGTCTTGTGGCAGCTTTCGTGAAAAATATGTTTCATTTAAAACCTGCACGGCATCCGCATCGGCTGCTATCGCCTTACAATGTTTAAATGCCTCATTTAAAAAATGAATTGCATCCGGTTCGGCCGCCAGAGTGGCTACGCTACTAACTCCGCCGGGTACATATACTGCATCATACAATACAGAGGCCACCGTTAAAAAGCTTTTTGCTATGGGGAATTCTGTATTGTTTTCCGACTTAAGCGTACATAGTTTAGGCGCTACCAGTTCCACTACAGCGCCTTCTCCTTCAAGCGCAGTTTTCATACTGAGAAGGGAATTTTCATTTACACCATCAGCCACCAAAAAAGCCACCTTTCTTGTTCGAATGGTGTTCTTAATTGTATTGGCCATACTTAGTGCCCCTGATTTTTCAATCGGGCTTTTCACCAGCGAAGGCTGGTAAGCGGCGGGATCTGCATCTGCGGGGAAGCTTCGATTCAGCGGGCCATCAGCTTCCTTGGGAATATCAACGCCCAGGTACACCGCTATGGGAGCAGCAAGCGACATGTCTACATAAGACAACAATTTCACCATCCTTTCCCTTATGGCCGGTGTCTCCACTTTTCCCAGCTCAAAACAAAGTGCATCAATCATATGGTTTTTCTCCGCATCTGACTGGCTGTTAAAAAACAATTTTGCCTGGCTAAAATGATCAAGAAAACTCTGGCTCCTGTTCCTGATTTTAGCTCCATCAATTCGTTGTGGAAAACTGGTAAAACCGCCCTCCTTTGCCTTTGCCTGGAAAGGGCAACCACCGCCCAGCGTATTGGGCTCATAACTTACCCGGCCTGTATTGATCGTTTGCCTCATGTGGCCATCACGCTGGTTATTGTGAACAGGGCTTACCGGACGGTTAATCGGTATCTCCTGGAAATTGTGCGTTCCCAGCCTTGATAACTGTGTGTCGATATAAGAAAACAAGCGGCCTTGCAAAAGTGGGTCATTGGTGATATCAATACCCGGTATCAGGTGTGCCGGGTTAAATGCTACCTGTTCTGTTTCAGCAAAAAAATTATCCGGATTTCTGTTGAGTGTTAATTTGCCAATGCGTTGCACAGGTACAATTTCTTCCGGGATTATTTTAGTTGCATCCAGCAAATCAAACTCATATTTATGTTCATCAGCTTCTGGTACTATTTGTACCCCTAGCTCCCATTCAGGAAAATTCCCTGATTCAATTGCTTCCCAAAGATCCTGGCGATGGAAGTCGGAATTTTTTCCGGATATCTTTTGCGCCTCGTCCCATGCAACAGAGTGTACGCCTAACAGTGGCTTCCAGTGAAACTTCACAAAGTGCGATGTGCCTTCTTCATTTATAAAACGAAACGTGTGCACGCCAAATCCTTCCATCATCCTAAAACTACGTGGTAGGGCACGGTCGCTCATCACCCACATGATCATATGCATACTCTCCGGCATAAGCGATATAAAATCCCAAAACGTGTCATGGGCAGAAGCAGCCTGGGGCATTTCATTGTGTGGCTCCGGCTTTACTGCATGCACCAGGTCCGGAAATTTTATGGCATCCTGGATAAAGAAAACCGGAATGTTGTTTCCCACCAAATCATAGTTGCCTTCTTCGGTATAAAATTTTACAGCAAATCCCCTTACATCTCTTGCCAGGTCGGTAGAGCCACGTGAACCCGCCACCGTGGAGAAGCGCACAAACACTGGTGTTTTTACACCGGTTTCGTTAAATAGCCTTGCTTTTGTAAACTGTCCAATTGGTTCAGTCAGTTCAAAAAAACCATGGGCCGCAGATCCTCTTGCATGAACGATTCTTTCAGGAATACGCTCATGATCGAAATGATGGATCTTCTCCCGCATAATAAAATCTTCTATCAGCGTTGCTCCCCTGTCACCTGCCCTTAATGAGTTCTGGTTGTCATTGATCCTTAGCCCGTGATTGGTGGTAAGAAATTCACCTTCATCGCTTTTTTTATTGGGTTCAAGATCAACCTGCTTTTTACTTTCTTCCGGTTTATTACTTGGTTGCTTTGCCATAATACTTTTTTGTGTTGATGGATAATTTCGCGAAATGGAAATACAATTTGCTTATTCAAACAGATAATTAAAATTTACAAAAATGAAGAATGTTCACAGCAGCAACCCAGGGATTCTTTGATAAAAAATCCCTGGTTAACTTCTTTAACATCATTCAAAAATTTCAACTACTTTATGCTTCCCCGCCGTATTCCTCCTCCTCAATATCTTCACCGGCCGCTTTTAAATTAATAGAACCTTCTGCTACTTCCGATAATTTATCGTCGGCCTCCTTTTCTTCATTTAAGGTCTGCAATAAAAGTTCGGCTGCTTCATTTTCGCCCAATATTTTTGCGAAGGCACACAGGGTACCATAAGTGGCAATTTCATAATGCTCTACTTTTTGACCCGCAGCAATTATTCCCGCATCACGCACTACGCCCTCTGCTGTACTTTCCATTATTTCGCTTCCTTCCTTGATCAACCCTTCCATCGCTTCGCATTTTTTTGCCTGCGCTTTCATACCGATAAGGTTAAAAACTTCATCAAGCCTTGTAACCTGTGCTTCAGTTACTGCAAGATGATCCGTTAGAGCGGTTATCAATTCTTCTGACGTCGCCTTTTTGATCATTTTCGGTAAAGCCTTCGTTAGGGCTTTTTCTGCCCAGTATATGTCTTTCAAACTGTCTTCAAATAGATCTCTTAGCCCGGTAGCTTCCTCCGAACTTTGCTGCATTGGCTGCTTAGCCTTTAGACTTCCTTGTTTTACTCCTGTTGGAGAACTTTTTTTAAGTGCTGTTTTTTGACCTGATTTCATAAAAAAAATTTTAATTGTTAAAGAGAAAAATAGGATTAAATAAACATGCCATTATTTTTACTCATGCATTAGCTTACAGTACCAACAAATAAAAATTTTCTGTAGAAATACTTCCACAAAACATACCTGTTTATGGTTTATTAAAAGTAACCGCATTGACATTAACAACTGTTTATGCTGGTTCAAAGCGCATTAAGAATGAGGCATTTTCTTCTGAATATTTTCCACTTCTATAATAAACGGGCTTACATCCAGATCAGCGTAGGCCCCATAGGCATCTGTGATTGTTCCTTTTTTGCCATCGTTTGTTTCAATCACGTACATGACACTATTATCCTCAGGATCGGACTGGCCTTCGAACCTAAAGAAATTACAAATAGTTATTTCAGAAGGAAGATAGGTTTTACCGCTGCTAAGGCATATCATTTTTCCATCCTCAACTTTGAAATCTTCTGTGTAGCCATCTTCTTTCATTTTTGCATGGCATTCAACCATCGAGTTGAGGTATGGCGGTGTGGGCGCATTCATAATTTTTAATTTTTAGATTGTTATAAAAACAGGTTGAAAATTATTTGTGTAGATATTTTGGGTTAGTATTTAAGGCGAGCAAAATATATTCCAATAATGACGGCTAAAAATCGCTTGTCGTTTTTATTTTTAACAGTAGTATTATTTATTTGGCTCGTAGTGTTCATTTGCAAGCTCAATTTTTTCAAGGTCGGATACAGCGGGAACAGTCAGCAATTCGCCTTCAATAGAAAACCTCGATCCATGACATGGGCAGTCCCATGATTTTTCCGCAGCATTCCAAATCACCGTACATTTCACATGTGGGCATACTGTGTCTACGGCATGTAGCTGCCCCTCCATATCTTTATAAATTCCCATGGTATGCCCTTCATATTTCACAACCCTTCCTTCATCATTTGCCAGCGAATCCAACTCTTTTAATTTTTCTGCAGGGAACATTCCGCTTACAAGTTTACCTACTACATCAGCACCTTCCTTTACAAAATTGCTAAATCCTGCAATTGGCTTTATCCTGTTGGGGTCAAGAATTTTCTGATAAATACTTTCGCCGTTTACCAGTATGTTGGATAAAATGAGACCGGCCAATGTTCCGTAGATCATCCCATTGCCACTATAGCCGGTAGCCACATAAATATTGCCGCCACCACCTGGCAAGGTCCCGATATAAGGTAATCCATCAGCAGGTTCATAATACTGGGACGACCACCGGAAGACAATTTCTTCTACAGGAAACAGCCCCCTGGTATGGCTTTCCAGTCTTCGAAAGCAGAATTCAGTATTTTCATCATGACCAGTTTTATGATCTTCACCACCCACAATTAAATAATTTTGCCCATCTACATTTTGTGTACGGTAATAATGATAAGGGTCATTCATGTCGTATCCCAAGGCTGCAGGATACTCGTTATTTTTTAACTTTACACCCAAGACGTAACTACGGTAAGGGGCACACCTGAAATGAAGCAAATTAACACCTGGTGGAATATGTGTGGCATAAATGGCACTGAGGGCATGTATGGTTCCTTGTGAAGTATGCACTTCTAATATTCCTCCTTCCTTGATTTCTGTTACGCGGCAGTTCTCTATTAATTTTCCTCCGGCTTCATCATAAGCTTTCAGAAGTCCGGCCAAATATTGCATCGGGTTAAACTGTGCCTGTCCTGGTATGTGGGCAACTTTCAAATGCGGTATGGGAAAGGGGTTGTCGGTGGTGTACTCCATTGATACCCCTACCCGTTTTGCAGATTCTATCAGGTCATCCAGTTCTTTATTTTGCTTTTCATTCGGTGAAAAAATGTAGGCATCTTTTTCTTCAAATGCACAATCAATATCATGATTGGCAATATTGCTTTTTATAAGGCTGATCGCCGCACCTGCACCCCGTGCCATTAACGTTGCCTCTTCTTCTCCAAAATCTTTTATCATCCTGTAATACGGTGTATCATAAAAAGTATTTAAGTGCGCCGTAGTACCGCCCGTAGTACCAAAACCGGGGTTGGCTGCCTCTACGAGGATGCATGACTTACCCGCCTGCTGTAAAAATAATGCAGTGGTGACACCTGTAATGCCGGCGCCAACTACTACTACATCATATTCATTTGTTGCTGTAATTACGGTGGACTGATAGTTTGCTGTAACCGATTGCCAGATGCTCCGGCAGGTACCATCTCGTTTCATAAAAATATTTGAAGGTTAATGACTCTATTGTTCACTTAAATAAA
Organism: Ferruginibacter sp.; assembly: GCA_039922375.1. Taxonomy (GTDB): domain Bacteria; phylum Bacteroidota; class Bacteroidia; order Chitinophagales; family Chitinophagaceae; genus Ferruginibacter. The sequence continues at coordinate 6,267 of JBDSAA010000100.1, read as the reverse complement.
ATTGTGCCAGTTCAATTAGGTTCGTAATAGAATGAGTTGTGAGATTACTTCATTAGCCAGATGGCACAGAAATTTTATTTCATACAAAAAAAGTATATGAAAAAAAGCAAAAAGGACAGTGCTATTGATACAGCTGACTTACCTCAAAATGATGTGTTTCAAAAGAGGGATGTGTTTCAACATCCACAGCCAGCTGACACTGGCAAGCCATTAAAATCTCCCATGAGGAAAAAGAAATCAGCTAAAAGTACTGACACAAGAGAAGAAGAAAAAACGAGTAAGGAGCAAGGCTTGAATGAAACAAATTCACAAGGGCAGGCCGGTGCATTTGAAGGATTTGAAAACCAGGCTGATTCATAATCAAATATGTGGGCGACATCATTAACCAATCATTTTTTGACCTGAACATTATCTGTTGCACACTATAAAGCATCGATTCATATGTGGTAAAATTTTCCCTTAGATGCCTTTTTAAATTATATAGTGGGGATTAAATTTACCTAATTTACAAGGAGTGGGGTACTTGCCAATGGTCTTTAAATTGTACCCGGTTTACAAACTATAAAATTATGGATAATTATCTCCATCTCCGTCAGACATTTATATTGCTAACTGTTGTTGCATTAAATCTTTCCTCTCTTGCTCAATCCAGTGGCAGTGCTGATAGCGTGCATAAAAAAACCAGTGACCACACATCCAATTCATCCACTTCCACGGCTGGTACTGACAGTCAAAATAAGCCAACAGTAGCCCCTGGCCTTGTATCCAACCAATCGAATGCAACTACCGACACAGGTAACCATTTAAGTACTGATAGCGGCAGAGCCCATATGGATAATGGAATGGGGGAAACGGGTGCCAACGACATGGATGATGACAGCGGCAACTGGGGATGGCTGGGCCTGCTTGGATTGTTGGGATTACTAGGCTTAAGAAACAAGGAAAGAACGGGGGAAAGCAATGTAAATACTTGAATGGTAAGAACGGCGAACAAATTCTATTTAAAACATTTAAATAAATCTACTTTTTCTACAAATATTTATTATCAGGAATGGACTCTTTAATATCGAGACAAAAAAGAGCGGCATGAAAAAATTTATAAAAAATAACAGCCTCACTTTAGTTTTCGTTTTTCTTTTTATAATTTCCTTATTGGGTCAAGTATATAGCGGATTTCATGAGTACAATAAATCGCAGTTGGAAGAGGGTGGAACTGCGGTATCCCTTGTAAACTGTCTTACCTCGGGTCATTTTATACAAGCTACTTTTGAAAATTGAGAAAGCGAATTTTTGCAAATGGCCCTCTTTATAATCATCACAATTTTTTTAAGGCAGAAGGGCTCCTCAGAATCAAAAAAAGTGGAGGGTGAGGATGAAGTTGACCGTGAGCCATCTCCAACAATGGAGGCGCACCCTGGCCGGTAAAAAAAGGCGGGATAGTCCTACAGTTTTATAAACATTCTGTAAGCATTGTTTTTATGCTGTTTTTTATTATATGCTTTGTACTGCATTTTTATGGAAGCCTTAAGATGAAAATGAGAAGCTTTATTAAAACATCTTCCTTTAGAAACGGCCAGCGAATACCTTAGGAGTGCACGCTTCTGGTTCGAATCTTTTCAAAATTGGCAAAGTGAATTTCTCTCTGTTTTTTGCATTGCAGTATTTTCTATTTATCTCCGGGAAAAAGGTTCTGCCCAATCCAAGCCGGTAGATGCACCTCATTCTGAAGGAAAAGAATAATTAGTAGATCAGTAATTTAGGCACTCCGGGCAAAACCTAAGTAACAATATTCATCAGTTTTATACGGCATAAAACCCGCTGTCACGTTTAATAATAAAAGGTAATGGTTTTAACATTATCGTGTGGCACATCGATAAAATCCACACAGTTAATTAAAAAACTTTAAAGACCTTTGAAAGATGAAATATTTTTCCCTCTTTTTATTTAGTGTAATGGGCCTTGCCTACCAGGCTGATTTCTTTAAAATAAAAAACACGGCAGAGCCATTAGCCGCACAGGTTATAACAGCCAATGCTAATGAGGCTTTACCGATCATGCCGGGCGCAGAGCGAATGTCGGTGTATCTGCCAATGCTGAAAGGCAAATCGGTAGCTGTGTTTGCCAATCAAACCAGTATGGTTAAAAATAGCCACCTGGTAGATACTTTACTTAAAAGCGGCATTAAAATAGTAAAAATATTCGGTCCGGAACATGGCTTTCGTGGCAACGCTGATGCCGGCGAACATGTGGGAGATGTGAAGGATAAAAAAACGGGTATCCCTGTTGTTAGTCTTTATGGAGAACACAGAAAGCCGACCGCTGAAGATTTGAAAGATGTTGATGTACTGGTTTTTGATATACAGGATCTGGGCGTGCGTTTTTATACTTATATATCTTCTTTGGAATATTACCTAGAAGCAGCATTGGAACATCACAAACCATTATTGATCCTTGACCGCCCAAACCCCAATGGGTTTTATGTAGATGGCCCGGTACTCAATAAAAAATTTCAAAGCTTTATAGGCAGGCAATCCGTGCCCATCGTGTACGGGATGACGATAGGAGAATATGCTTTGATGCTGGCGGGAGAAAAATGGCTGTCACCGAAAGCAAATGCAATTAATGCCTACAATGTAACAACCAGGCCCACGGCAGATACGCCCTTTCATGTGCAGGTTATTAAATGCCAGAATTATGACCACAATAGTAAATACATTTTGCCGGTAATGCCTTCGCCAAATATCAAAACGATGCAATCCATTTATCTTTATCCCTCCACTTGTTTGATAGAAGGCACGGTGTTGAGCGAAGGTAGAGGTACTGATGCACCCTTCCAGATGTTTGGCCATCCTGCACTGCCAAAAAATTTATATTCTTTTACTCCAAAGCCGAATGAAGGTGCTAAAAGTAGTAAGTGTTTTTATCAGAAATGCTATGGCTGGTATATATCCGGCACCAATGAGGAAGTATTAAGAAAAGTAGATGGTAAAATCCAGTTGAAGTATTTGCTTGATGCATATAAATTATTTCCAGGCAAGGACAGCTTCTTTCTTAAAAATAACTTTATTAATAGATTAGCTGGCAATGATGAGTTGATACGGCAGGTAAAACAAGGCAAAACTGAAAGCGAAATCAAAAAAAGCTGGGACCCTGCCTTAAGTAAATTTAAAGCGGCAAGGAAGAAATATTTGCTGTACAAAGATTTTTAAATCCCCAACAAATAATAATACGCCACGTTACGTCGCGATAACCAGCAATGATTGAACAGAAACTAAAAACCGCTAACCTGCATACTACGGCAAGCTTCCCATTAAAAAACCAGGAGGGCCTTCGAATTGTATTTATGGGTACGCCTGAATTTGCAGTAGCTGCTCTCGATAAGCTGGTGCAGGCCGGATGTAATATTGTAGGTGTAATTACCGCTCCCGATAAAGAAGCCGGCCGTGGCATGCAATTGCAGCAAAGCGCTGTAAAAAAATATGCTTCGGAACATGGGCTATATATTTTACAACCCGAAAAATTAAAGCATCCGGCATTTATTGATCAATTAAAAAACCTGCATGCAGACCTTCAGATAGTGGTGGCGTTCCGGATGCTACCGGAAGTAGTTTGGAATATGCCGCCCATGGGCACGATCAATTTGCATGGTTCGTTATTGCCTCAGTACAGGGGTGCAGCACCTATTAATTGGGCTATTATCAACGGTGAAAACGAAACCGGCCTAACTACGTTTAAGCTGCAGCATGAAATTGATACCGGCAATATTTTGTTAACCGAAAGGGTTTCAATTAGTGAGGATGAAACCGCCGGGCAATTGCATGACAGAATGAAAGAAACAGGAGCGGAACTTTTACTGCAAACAGTAAAAGGATTAGAAAATGGGCATTTAATTGACACCCCGCAAAGTTTGTCTACAGCAGAAAAGGCCACCCCCGCTGGCGAGTTGGGTGGAACACTGAAACATGCGCCAAAAATATTTACAGAAACGTGCCGGATCGATTGGGCCAAATCTATGGATGATGTTTATAACCTCATCCGGGGGCTTTCACCATACCCCGCAGCCTTTAGTTTTTTAGACGGTAAAAAAATAAAAATATATAAGGCTGAAAAGGTAAACGCACTGCCATCTGCCGCCGCCGGTGAAATTGAAACTGATAAAAAAACATTTTTAATGTTCGCCTGCAACAATGGATTCATTTCCATAAAAGAATTGCAACTGGAAGGGAAAAAGAAAATGCTGACTGAAGATTTTTTAAGAGGCTACAGGTGGGCAGATCTGTAAATTATTTTTTAGCGGAAATTATTTTCGTGCATATAAATGCTTTCGTGCATTCAATACAACTTCGGTATTGATACGGCAGTTATTCTGTTCGGTGGATATCCTCCGTGATAAAGCTACATAGCAGCACAAAAGTTGCAGTGAGTGACACAACGATGTTTAATCAGGGCGTGAATGCTTGTATAAAAAAAATTTAACCCTGATTAACGAAAGGTGTACTCAATTCCGTAAAACCTTAACCTTCCACTTTCAACCTTTTATTATCTTTACGCCATGTTAAGCATCAGCCGCCGGGGACAACAAATGCCACCTTCGCCCATACGCAAATTAGTGCCGTATGCAGAAGCTGCAAAAAAAAGAGGTACAAAAGTATTTCATCTTAATATCGGCCAGCCCGATATTGTGACACCCGTTCAAATACTCGATGCGGTGCGCAACAGCGATTTTAAAGTGCTGGAATACAGTCATAGCGCGGGTAATGAAAGCTACCGTAAAAAGCTGGTATCCTATTATGCAAAGGTTGGTATCCATGTTTCATCCGAACAGATCATCGTAACTACCGGTGGCAGCGAAGCAATTTTATTTGGCTTTATGGCTTGTATGGATGTTGGTGATGAAGTAATCATTCCCGAACCATTTTACGCCAACTATAATGGCTTTGCCGTCGCTGCAGGGATTATTGTAAAACCTATTGGATCTGCCATTGAAACAGGATTCGCCCTTCCTCCAATGGAGGAGTTTGAAAAGGCGATCACGCCAAAAACAAGAGGCATCGTTATTTGCAATCCCAATAATCCTACGGGATACCTGTACAGCAAAGTAGAGATGGAAGTATTAAAGCAACTTATTATTAAACACAACCTCTTTTTGTTTGCGGATGAGGCTTACCGTGAATTTTGTTACGAAGGCACCCATACCAGTTTTATGCAACTGCATGGCGTGGATGACCATATTGTTTTAATAGATACCATCAGTAAAAGATACAGCGCCTGCGGTGGGCGCATTGGCGCATTGGTTACAAAAAATACTGCGGTATTGGGTTCAGTAATGAAATTTGCGCAGGCTCGTTTAAGCCCCCCTTCTTTTGCGCAAATATTGGGTGAGGCAGCCGTTGATCTGCCAGATAACTATTTTGATACCACGAAGGCTGAGTACAAAAAAAGAAGGGATACTATTGTAAAAAGACTGAATGCCATACCGGGTGTATTTTGTCCTAATCCAGGTGGGGCGTTTTATGCTATGGCCAAATTACCTGTGGATGATGCGGATGTATTTTGCCAATGGCTGCTGGAAACATTTTCATACAAAGGGCAAACCCTTATGCTGGCTCCTGCTACGGGTTTTTACAGCACTCCAGGCATGGGCAAACAAGAAGTTCGGCTCGCTTATGTTCTAAATTCCACCTGCCTCAATTTGGCAATGGATTGTTTGGAAAAAGCGCTGGAAGAATATAAAGGGTGAATGGTCAATGGTAATGGTGAATGAGTAACAGATATGCAAAAAGTTATTTTGCAATGCAATGGGAAATTCACGACGAGGGATTTTCTATATCCAACGGAGTGTGTTTACCTGATTACAGTTGTAAAATAAAAAGTTGTGGAAGGCTTACGGCTCAGGCTCAAGGCGTTGTTATGGAGCCAGATAATTAATTGTCATTTTGAAACATGTAAATTATGTAAGAAATACCCATAATTGTGTAAAAAAAACAAGAATTCATTTGCTTTCTTTGTATGGGTTTTTCATAGGATATTGGATAAAAAAACGGAGCTGGATTTCTATCCGGCTTCTCTTTTTATGCAAGGTTTACAAGTTGAATATGCAGGATCAATGCCACATCGCAGCCCGAAATTATAACCACTTCTTTCTTTTAAACCACCAGAAAATGACCGCTGAAATAATCACCATTACCACCAGCACGGTTGGGTAACCCCATTTCTTTGACAGTTCCGGCATATACTCAAAGTTCATCCCATAAATGCCGACTATAA
>JBDSAA010000099.1:0-17752 GCA_039922375.1 Ferruginibacter sp. | reverse complement strand
GGATATCGCCACATTTCACCTGCTTCAATATCACACAATAAATCCCAAAAGTCATTTTGTGTCCAGATCTGGGAGCCGCTTTCGACAAATCAACAATGCTTACCAAAGGGTGCAATGTTTCATTGTTATGCGGAATTTAGAATTTGAAGAGGATGGATACATTTTAGTTTTTCATGAAGATTTCTTGAATGGGCATTCGTTGCATGAAGACATTCAAGGGTATTCTTTTTTTGAATACGAAACGAATAAAGCCCTTCACCTGGCACCGAAGGAAGAAAAAATTATCTGGAATATTTTTAACACGATTGAGCAGGAATATAATAACAGTGAGGATGAATTTAGCCGGGAGATTATCCTTGCAGGCATCCATTCTTTGCTTAAATATTCCGAAAGGTTTTATAAAAGACAACTCATCAACCGCAAACAACTTTCCGGGAAAACGGTGACAGCATTTAATAAATCGCTGCAGAAACATATTTGGGACGCAGACATTAAAGTCACAGGAAAAAGAAAAGGTTTTCTGAAAGCACAGAATGTCAAATTCCGCATCACCGGCATGTCATCAGGTATTATACAGGCGGAACTGGGAATACATAAAATTGAGGTTGATCTTTCTAAGGGGCTTTCCACAGGAGTACCCGGAGAACTTAGATAGATTTTAAAACTAAAGGCCTGTTGTCTAAGTGAAGTATAACAGGAAAAACGACAGGAAGCCACTAAGGCGCAAAAAGCACGGTGCTAAGATTAAGAAATTAGTAACATTACATTTACAAATCAACAACATGAAGCCAATATTGCCAGCATTAATTAGTAGAATTTTAATTGGCCTGTTCTTTTTTGCCTGTTGTTCGCCAGGCAAATTATTTGCACAGGCCTCAGAAAACACTATCAACCTAAAACTTTCCGGGCTAAAACCAATCAGTAAAATTGACGAAAGATTTCAGTCGTTTAACGTGGAAATGGTTGAAGTGGTTGGTGGAAATTTTTGGATTCCATATGATAAAATTGACACAACGCAAAAACCGGGTGATAACAACGTTGTTATGGGGCAAACTAAAAGTTTGTATAGGGCTATACCCCCTATTAACCTGTATGAAAAACGGTTAACGATGCTTGCGGCAGCCCTGGGACCGACGTACATAAGGGTGAGTGGGAGCTGGGCAAACAGCACTTATTTTCAGAATAACGATAAAACAAAGATGACTACTGCTCCTCCCGGTTTCAAAAATGTATTAAGCCGCAAAGAATGGAAAGGGGTGGTCGATTTTAGTAAAGCCGTTAATGCCAAATTGGTAAATTCATTTGCTATCAGCGACGGCGTGAGAGATAAGGATGGCATTTGGACGCCCGATCAGGCAAAGGCGCTGGTGAACTACACAAAGTTGATGGGTGGGTCACTTGCAGCAGCTGAGCTTTTTAATGAACCAACATTTGCGGGATACGGAGGCGCACCGAAAGGGTACAATGCGGCAACCTTTGCAAAAGATATAGCCGTATTCAAAACCTTTGTCAAATCAAGTCTTCCAAAGATGATTGTTTTAGGTCCAGGTTCAGTAGGAGAGGGAGGTATGTTAGGATCTGGCAATATGGCAATGCTAAAAACGGATGATTTACTATCGGCAGATCCGCGACCTACCTTCGATGTATTCTCCTATCACTTTTATGGAGGAGTTTCTAAACGCTGTGCAGGTGAAGGTCCAGGTTCAATGTCCCCAAAAGATGCACTGTCGCCGGCGTGGTTAAATAAAACACTGGCAGGTTACAATTACTACAAGGGAATGCGGGATAAATACCTATCCGGTAAACCTATTTGGCTGACCGAAACAGCAGATGCAGCTTGTGGTGGTAACCCATGGGCGGCAACTTTCCTGGATTGCTTTAGATATGTAGAGCAATTAGGTAAGCTGGCAAAAGAAGGAGTTCAGGTGGTGATGCACAATACACTATCTGCAAGCGAGTACGGTTTAATCGACCAGGATTCACATCAACCCAGACCTAATTACTGGACGGCATTATTGTGGAGCCGGTTCATGGGAACAGATGTATACGATGCCGGTTCATCAACACCGGGCGTAGATATCTTTGTCCATAGTTTAAAAAAGAGATCTGGTGGTATGACTTTATTAATTGTAAATACACTTAGTACAACCGCTGCTGTTACGATACCTTCAAATGCAGAACAATATTCGTTAACTGCTGATGAGCTCCAAACAAAAAAAATTCAATTGAACGGTGAAGATCTGTCGTTAACTGCTAATGACGAACTACCGGTTATTAAAGGGAAGCCTATTAAAGCCGGAGTGATTCAAATGGCTCCGCATAGCATCACGTTTTTGACCTTTGCCAGTATAAAAAAATAAAAGTACTGAGGAAGGGACTTCTCTGCCACCGCCAGCATTAACCCCTTTGGTCGCATGAACTAAAGAGGTGTTTTTCGAAGGATCGCAAGCTCAAAATGGGTGCACACTATCTGAGTATTTAAAATAAAGTTAGTTCTGTATTTGGAAAACTAAAAGAACCAATGTATCTTTGTTTTTCAATTAACAAAGCATGTCAGAATTTAGCATCAGCCTAACGAAAGAACAAATAAAATTATTAGAGGAATATGCTGTACTGCTGGAACAATCAGGTATCCAACCTGCTCCTGCAAAAATATTGGCTTTACTGCATGTAAGCGATGAAACTGATTTAACATTTGACCAGATCCGGGAAACCTTAAGTATCAGCAAAAGTGCTACCAGCCAGGCCCTTTCCTTTTTATTGAACACAAAAAAAATTGAATACAAAACTAAAATCGGCGATCGGAAAAGATATTTTTCTACAAGGGTAATGAGTTGGCAGGAGGGAATGCTGGAAGCACTTAGCAGTTTATCCGGTATATGTGACTTATACAAAAGAATCCTGGCCCAGCGGCCATCCAGGACAAAAGAATTTAATAAGAATTTAAAAGATGTCACCGCCTTTATGGATTTCATGAGCAAGCAGGGCCCTGCCTTACTACAAGCCTTTGAGTCGCAACGAAAGTAATTTTTTTTACGCTTTAAGTTCTCTAAATACAAAACAAACTAATACTAATAGAACCAATGAATTTCAACATGCTGATCCGAAGGCTATCATTAATGGGGTTACTGATTGTCTTATTTGCTACGATTGCGACTGCGCAAACACCGGCCACAACAGATACGCTGGTCTTGTCATTGAGAGAAGCCATTCAATTGGCTATTAAACAAAACCCTCAACTGCAAAGTGTGCAGTTGGATGAGGAGATCAACCGCTATAAGATAAAGGAGGTTAAATCATCTGCGTTGCCACAGGTAAAGGCAAATGCGAACTATAATGATAACTATAGCATTGCTTCACAATTACTGCCGGCTCAATTTTTTGGTGGTGCGCCGGGCACCTATCAGAAGGTACAGTTTGGTACCCGTTACAATATGAATGCCACGGTGCAGCTTACACAAAAAATATATGATGCCGGGTATAAAACAGGCGTTAAAGCGGCAAAAGAGAGCCAGGGCTACTATGAATTAAATACATTTAAAAGCAGGGAAGAATTGATTTACCAGGTGGTAAACCTGTACGTGCAGGCACAAATGACCGAAAAGCAAATTGAGTTGGTGCAGGGGAATATGGAAAGGATGAAAATCCTGCTGGATATCACCACTTCGCAATTCAGGGAAGGGATCATTAAAAAAGTAGATGTAGATCAGTTAAAAGTAAATAGCACCAATCTTACTACACAGCTTTCCAATTCCCAAAACAGCTATGCCCAGTTGATGAACAACCTGAAAACGATCCTTGGTATTTCCGTATATGTTCCTTTGAAGATGCTGAATAACCTGGGTTCAGAACCGACTCTTCCGGTTTCCGATACCCTGTTGTTAAACCAGAATACTGAACTCAATTTATTAAACTACCAGATTAAGTTACAGCAGCTGAATACCGACAATATCAGGGCCGGGTACCAGCCCTCTTTATCCGCATTTCTTAATTATGGAAGGCAGGCGCAAACCAATGCGCTGTTTAAAGGATCACAGTATTCAAAGTTTGGATCGGGCGTGTGGGGGCTGCAACTAACCGTGCCTATATTCGATGGATTTGAAAGACGGAATAAAATTAAGCAAAGTACGCTAACCGTAAAACAGATGGAGTTAAATAAAAAATACCTGGTCAGCAATATCAATAGTGACTTTGTAAATGCCGGCAATAACCTGTCACATAACCAACAAGTATTAAATGCGCAGCAGGAAAATATGCAGCTGGCAGAGGAGTTGTATACCGTAGCCAAACTATCTTATACCGAAGGGATCTCACCTTTACCTGAGCTGGTCAATGCCGAAAACGCATTAAGGGAAGCACAGACCCAGTACCTCACTGCGTTATTTCAAATGAATATTGCGCAGCTGGAGAAGATGAAAACCAGTGGCCAGTTAAGCAAAATAATCAGGGAGTCCAACCAGGTTCAGTAAAAAATATTGTCCTTCTTCAAAACTATAAAAATGAAAATTACATCAAAACGATTATCTAAAACAATTGTCCCAATCGCGGTTATTGCCATCATTGCCGGGGGAATCTTCTTTGTACTTGCGAATAATAAAAAGAAAATAAATGCCGCGGCAAAGGCAACTCCGCAGGGTGTTTCAGCCATGCCGGTGCGAATTGCAGCGGTTCAAATTAAGCGGGTTGACAAAGCCATCGTTTTAACAGGCACTTTTGAAGCAAGGAAAACACTGCCCCTGACCAGCGAGGCCCAGGGAAGCATTATCCAGTTGAATATAAAGGAAGGGGATAAGGTGGGGCAAGGCCAGGTTATTGCCCGGATTGACCCAACTGCTATTCAATCCAATTTATCAACTGCACAGGCTTCGTTTAACCAGGCATTAAAAGACAAGGATCGTTATCAACGCCTGCTGAATGTAGGAGCCATCAGCCAGGTGAAGTTTGAAGACATTACGTTGAATGTAGAGAATGCACGGGCAAATCTTACCGGCATACAACAGCAAATGAAATATACGATCATCAGATCGCCTATGTCTGGAATCATTAATGAAGTAAAAGTTGAAAGGGGAAGTTTTGCAACGGTAGGTATGCAGATTGGAACGGTGGTGGATATTTCCAAATTAAAGATGGTCCTGAAAGTGGGCGAAGAAGATGTGATTAAATTAAGAAAGGCACAGCAGGTAACCATTCAAACAGCAGTTTACCCCGAGCATGATTTCAAAGGAAATATAACCCTGATCAGCGTGCAGGCCGATGGCGGTAAAAAATATGACGTAGAAGTGGAAGTCAGCAATGATATTAATAACCCATTAAAAGCCGGCATGTTTGGCACGGCATCGCTTGACGCACAGAATGGCGACAACCGTGAAAAACTATTCATTCCCCGGAAGGCAATAATAGGAAGTATAAAAGATGCACAGGTATTTGTATTAAATAATGATAGTACTATAACCCGGAAAAATATAGAAGTACAAAATCAGTCGGGAGATGAAGTCATCGTATTAAAAGGCCTGGATGATAATGACCATGTGGTGATCACCGGGCAAATAAATATAAAAGAAGGAGATAAGGTGAGGGTAATAAAGTAAATAAATCCAATCCGTGGTGTTTGACTAAATGTATGCGACCCTTGGGAGACCACACAACAACCCGTCTCTCCCGAAATAACCGGGATCTTCGACAAAAGAGAGGGGCCAGAACCCTTCCCTATAAAAGGTTTTAGCATACCCAGTTGCTTTTATCCGGACAATAATATAATCTAATAAAAAAATATAACCAGGCATGAGTATTACAGATATATCCGTTAAGCGGCCAACCCTTGTGGTTGTTTTGTTCAGTATTTTGGTGTTGTTAGGCATAGTAAGTTATTCTTCATTAAAGTACGAGTTGCTACCCAAAATTAATTCCCCAGTTATTTCGGTAACCACTATTTACCCGGGAGCTGGGCCTGCCGAAGTTGAGACTGCAGTAACAAAAAAAATTGAAACCGTGTTATCCACACTGGAAAATCTGGAGAGCACCCAGGCTATATCGCAGGAAGGAGCCTCCATCGTAATTGCAACATTAGCCTATGGTACGGATGTGGATAAAGCTATCCAGGAGGCCCAGCGAAAGGTGAATGCTATCACATCAACATTACCCGCAGATGCCAAAACACCCGGTTTGGGAAAGTTTGCACTGGATGAAATGCCGATCATGCGCATTGGCGCTACTTCGGACATGGATGAAACAAGGTTTACCAATCTTTTTGAAAAAATAATTCAACCTGAATTCGCCCGGATCGAAGGGGTGGCAAAAGTGGATATCATCGGGGGAGAAAACCGTGAAATAAAGATCAATGTCAACAATGATAAGCTGAAGTTCTATAATATTTCTATTGTCCAGATATCAAATGCCATCAGTAAGTCGAATTTGAATTTCCCCACAGGCAGCATAAAAAGTGTGGAGGAGAATGTTGTTGTGCGTTTATCCGGTAAATTTTCCAGTTTACAGGAATTAAGTGAATTAGTGGTCGCCAATTCAGGTGACGGAAGCCAGATATATTTAAAAGATGTAGCGGAATTATATGATACAAAAAAAGAAGCCAATTCATTAACACGTATCAATGGCAAAACATCCCTGGGGATCTTCATTACCAAAACCTCTGATGGAAATACAGTGGCAGTAAGTGAAAAAGTGAGAAAAACACTCGCCAGCATTGAGCAGGCTTATGCAGCTGAAAACATTAAATTTACTATCGCCAATGACAGTGCCGATTTTACGCTGGAAGCTGCAAACTCTGTAATCCATGACCTTTTTATAGCAGTTGTATTGGTGGCATTAATCATGTTATTTTTCTTGCATAATATCCGTAATGCCCTGATCGTAATGGTAGCAATACCGGTATCCATTGTTTCCACTTTTGCAGTGATGTTTGCTCTGGGCTTTACCTTGAACTTGATGACCCTGCTGGCGCTTTCCCTGGTAATTGGGATATTGGTAGACGACAGTATCGTAGTGCTGGAGAATATCCATATGCATATGGAAAATGGGAAGACGGCTATGCAGGCTGCCAAGGATACCTGGAAAGAGATTGGGATATCGGTCACCTCTATTACCCTCGTTATCATCGTGGTTTTCTTGCCGATTACTGTTGTTAAGGGGCTTATATCTGACTTGTTATTCCAGTTTTCCGTTGTGGTTGTAGCTGCTACCATTATCAGCTGGCTGGTTTCATTTACACTAACCCCCTGGCTATCGAGCAGGTTTACGAAATTGTCACATCTCAATAAAAACAAGTTATTGGACAGGCCCTTATTGTGGTTTGAAAATATGATAACCAGCTTCCATCAATTTTTTGCAGCCATTCTCAAATGGGCCCTGCATCATAAAAGAATTTCATTTACGGTGATTATGGCCCTGGTGATAGCTTCTTTTACCCTGTTAGGCGGTGGCTTCATCGGGATGGAGTTTGCATCGAATGGAGATAATGGAGAATTTCAAATTGAGGCAGAATTACCCAAAGAAACTCCATTGGAACAAACTAACTTTTTAACACAACAGGTAGAAGAAAAATTATTACTTGACTCAAACGTGGTGAATGTTTTTACGACTGTGGGTGCGTCAACGAGCAATAATTCTGCTTTGGGAGCGCCCTATCTTGCTCAAATCAATGTAAAATTAGTTCCTGCTGAAAAACGTGGTTTCACTTCATCAGAATATGCTGCCAGGATAAAGCTTGCGTTACAAAATGATATTCCCGGGGCAAAATTTTCAGCAACACCAGTAGGGATGATCGCAGGAGCAACTACTGCTCCCATACAGTTCCAGGTACAAGGAGCCAGCCTGGATACCATTTTTGCTGTCAGCGAAAAGTTACAATCGATTGTAAGATCTGTTTCGGGCACAGCAGAAGTAAAAGCATCGGTAGAGGGAGGTAATCCCGAAATTGCAGTTCAGATCAACCGGGAAAAAATGGCCGAGTTAAATTTAACCCTGGATATTGTAGGCAGTACCATGCAGAATGCATTTACCGGTAATGACCAAAGCAAATTATTACAGGGGGATGATGAGTATCCCATTAAAGTGCAGTTGGACCAGTTTGACCGTAGGAATATGGCTGATATCCAAAATCTGACGTTTTTGAATACAAGCGGGGAATTAATTAAGCTCAGTCAGTTTGCGAATGTGGCATCAGGTTCTGGTCCGTCGAAGCTGGAAAGAAAAGATAAAATTCCTACCGTAACTGTGCAGTCGCAGGTGGTGGGCCGCCCGGTAGGAACGGTAGGGCAGGAGATACAGGCGAAGATCGATAAAATGGAACTTCCCAAGGGAGTTTATATAGCCGCCGCAGGAGACGTAAAGAATCAAACGGAGGCTTTTACCAGCCTGTTATTGGCCCTGTTGGCATCCGTGCTGCTTGTTTACCTGATCATGGTTGCCTTGTATGATAATTACGTTTACCCGTTAGTGGTAATGTTTTCAGTTCCCGTGTCCATGATCGGCGCTTTCCTTGCTTTGGCGTTATCCATGAGTAGCCTGAGCATATTCGGAATGCTGGGACTGATCATGTTGGTAGGGCTGGTTATAAAAAATGCCATTCTTATTGTTGACTTTGTAAACCAATTAAAAAAGGAGGGTAAAACCAGCTACGAAGCCCTCATGGAAGGCACCATGTCGCGTTTCCGCCCAATTCTTATGACAACACTTGCCATGGTAATTGCAATGATCCCCATCGCAATAGCCAAGGGTGCAGGTGCAGAATGGAAGAATGGCCTGGCCTGGGTATTGATCGGCGGCCTGACTAGTTCTATGTTGCTCACATTGATCATTGTTCCGGTTACTTATCTCGCTGTAGATACCATCAAGGAAAAATCATTAAAAAGGAAACAGAGAAGGGTGCAGGAAAAATTGGCAGATAACTTAGTTGTGGCTAATTAATAAACTCAACAAAATATTTACTTTCTGAGAAAAGTATATATCTGTTTGCTTGTCTTAGCATGCTTCTGTAATTGCAATGAAAAAAATGGGAAAATTACAGTGATTTATTTGAGGAAGCTCACGGGTAATAAGTTGTAACAGTTAGTACTTAATCTGACAATTGCGGATTTCTTTTTTAGTTAAACATGGGAAACGGTTTAAATTATTAAGCTGCTGAACTGGCCTGGTTCAGCAGCTTTTGTTTTGCTATTAGATACTGATTCATCAAAAGTTTGCATAGGAGTTTTTCCATAACAATATCTGCCCTGTGAGATAGAGCTATCTTCTCTTTTTTGTTTTATCAATAAAATATTCTTTAAAATCACTTGCAATATGAAAGTTGTTTGTATATTTGCACTTGCAATTAGCAAGCGAATGGAATTACTAAGAAATTTTAAATAATAATGAAGGAACCAATTTTAATAACCCGGCAGCATCAAAACATGATTGGAGGCGGTAAATGACGATGGTGACTTCGGGTAATACAGAGTTCACTACAAAAACAACCAGCTTCTTAACTTTTAAGCATAAAAGATACCCATATACATAGACAATATTTTTCTGAATAATAAAAAAAATAAAATGATAAAGTCACTATTTTATCCCGCTATAGTTGCGCTGGTATTCCTAGTCAGTTGCAAGAGCAAAAACGCACATAACTCCGGAGATGATGTTTTACCTATTGCCGTAAAAACTGAAAATGTTCAATCCACGTTCATTGTAAATGAAGCATCAGTAAGCGGAAACATAGAAGGTAATACTACAGTAAAATTAGGTTTTATGGTTGCCGGAAAAATAAATTATGTCTCCAACAAGGAAGGAGAGACTATTTCAAAGGGGCAATTGATAGCGAGCCTTGATCCAACTAGTTATTCTCTTGCAAAAGGATTAGCCGATGTACAAGTAAAAAGTACAACTGACGAATTTAACCGGATGCAAATAATACATGACAGAGGTAGTTTAAGCGAAAATGATTTTTCAAAAATCGGTTTCTCATTACAACAAGCGAAGCTTCAGCAACAGGTACAACAAAAATATTTATCCGATACCAAACTGTACTCGTCCATCAACGGTGTATTGCTTAAAAGAGAGGCAGAAGTTGGAGAAATCATCGGTATTGGTATGCCTTTATTCACCATTGCAGATATCAAAAAAGTAAAAATGCTGGCCTTTGTTCCTGAAGGCGAATTGCGTGAAATTAAGATTGGTCAAACTGCAAATGTGGTCATCTCTGCGCTTGATAAAACATTTACAGGCAAAGTAACTGAAGTTGGATCAACTGCGGAAGCTACCTCACGGGCATTCACCATTAAGATTGAAATCGAAAACCCCGGCTTACTCATTCGCCCTGGAATGATAGCTGAAGCCAGGATAGCCACAAATAATAAAACGCAGGCAATCCTCTTGCCAACCGAATGCATTCAACAAGATTTATCTAACCAAAGTTTTGTATTTGTTGTAGATAAAGCACAAAACAAAGTATTTAAACGCAGAGTAAGTCTTGGAAATATTATTGACAACAAAATTGCCATTGTATCCGGGCTTGCTAATGGCGATCTGGTTGTCATTGGCGGTCAGCAAAATTTAACTGATGGTGCTCCAATTTCTATCACCAAATAATTACTTGTAATGAATCTTATAAAATCGTCCTTAAAATATAAGCATGTAACATTGTCCGTTTTGTTATTGCTTTTTGCTATTGGTGTAAACTCCTTATTAAATATGCCCAGGAGAGAAGACCCTAAAATCACAGTCAGGCAGGGTCTTGTATTTGCGTATTTTCCCGGAGCAAATTCTACGCAGGTGGAAGACCAGGTTACTAAAAAACTGGAGCAATATCTTTTTCAATATGAGGAAGTTGATAAGTCGAAAACTTATTCTACAACAAAAGATGGAGAGGTTGTAGTAAATGTTGAACTTACTCAGTATGTAAAACAACCGGATATATTCTGGAGCAAGCTCCGTCATCAATTATTGATTTCAAGGCAAATAGATTTACCCAAAGGTGTTTTAGGGCCCATTGTAAACTCCGACTTTGGCGACACTGAGGCGTTGGTTATTGGTTTGGAAAGTAACGATGCCAGCTATGAAGAATTAAAGCGTTATACCCAAAGGCTGGAAGATTACCTTAGAACTATCCCTGCTGCTTCTAAAATAAAAAGGATTGGTGAGCAACAGGAAGAAATTGTAGTATCATCTTCTTCAGAAAAGTTGTCACAATACGGTGTGGACCCTGTACAGGTTATTCGGTTATTACAATCTCAAAATAGTATTAATGGTACAGGGGAAGTAAAAACAAATAGTAATAAGGCCCCACTCTATACAAATGGGTACTACAATACAGAAAATGACTTAGCCAACCAGGTTGTTGGAACATCTCAATCGGGGTCAGTTACTAAATTGGGAGATGTAGCAAATTTGAAAAGAGATTATAAAGAACCTGATAATATCGTAACAGTAAATGGCAATAAAGCCATGATGCTTTCTGTTCAAATGCAGGAGGGGAACAATATTGTAAAATTTGGCGAAGAAGCACAAAAGAAAATTGAGGAGGCCAGAAAGGTAATTCCCTCTAATATTAAAATAACAACCATTGTTAATCAGCCAAACGTTGTAGATGAAAATATAACACACTTCATCAGAGAGTTTTTTCTGGCTATCCTTTCAGTAATTATCGTAGTCTTATTATTACTTCCCTTTCGCATTGCAGCCGTAGCAGCTATGGCAATTCCAATGACTGTTGCTGTAACGTTTGCAGTAATGAATGCATTGGGGATTGAGTTGCACCAGGTGTCGCTGGCAGCCTTGATATTGGTGCTGGGTATGGTGGTGGATGACGCTATTGTAATAGCAGATAATTATGTTGAACTGCTGGATGAGGGTGTTGACAGATGGACTGCTGCGTGGCGAAGTGCCAATGATTTGGTAATGCCTGTACTCACAGCCACTATTACCATTGTCGCATCATTCATGCCAATGGTTTTAATAAGGGGAACTGTTGGTGAATTTATTTTCGCTTTACCAATAACGGTGGCCGTAGCCCTGGCTTCTTCATTTTTTGTTGCAATGGTTTTGACTCCTTTGCTTTGCTACACTTTTATCAAAAAAGGTTTACATCAAAAAGAAATCAATTCAGCACAGAATTCAAATACATCTTCTAAAACTAAACAAAAACGATCACTGCTCGACTTAATGCAAAATGGGTATAACAGGCTTTTAGATTGGTGTGTAAAGCATCCCAGGATTACTATCGCCGGTAGTCTGATACCTATTGTATTAGCAGGCTTACTACTTTCCGGGGCTGTAAGGCAAAAGTTTTTTCCTGCCGCAGAGAGAAGTCAGTTCATAGTAGAAGTATGGATGCCGACCGGAACAAAAATTGAAAAAACAAATGAGGCCATATTGAGAGTTGAAGGTTTGATTAAAGCTGATAAACGAGTGGTTTCTTATGTAACTTTTACTGGTGCTTCTTCACCAAGATTTTACTACAATTTCACCCCGGAGTTTTTATCGAGTAACTATGCCCAGATATTAGTCAATACAACTTCCGAGGAAATTGCCGATGAGCTTTCTGAAGAGCTGAGTGGTAAAGTAGGCAAACTAATACCGGAAGGAACAACTTATGTAAAATTAATGCAGCAGGGTGCATCGCTGAAAGCACCGGTAGAAGTTAGAATTATTGGTGAGGATATCAATCACTTAAAGGCGATTGCCACTCAGGTAAGTGATATCATTAAAAAAGCAAAAGGAAGTCGTTTTGTAAGAAGTGATTTCGCAGAAGATTATTATGGCATTGGGATAAAATTAAATGAACAAGCCAGTCGCCTGGGATATACTACAAGCAGCATTTCAGCAGCGGTTTATACGGGATTTAGCGGAGCGGCAATTTCTACAATGTATGAGGGTAATGATCCCATTAATATTGTATTTCGGCTTGATGAAGGAAGCAGGCAAACAACCAATGACCTTCAAAATGTATATTTAAAATCGCCGGTTACAGGAGCCAATGTTCCACTGAGGCAAATTGCGGATTTAAGTCCGAAATGGCAACCAGGCCGGATAATGCACCGTAACGGTGTAAGAACACTTACCGTACAGAGTGAAACAACAG
Source organism: Ferruginibacter sp. (assembly GCA_039922375.1). Lineage (GTDB taxonomy): Bacteria > Bacteroidota > Bacteroidia > Chitinophagales > Chitinophagaceae > Ferruginibacter. The sequence continues at coordinate 4,683 of JBDSAA010000099.1, read as the reverse complement.
CAGAGGTTCTTCCATCTGAATTGCTTGCAGCTGTACAACCTGCAATTACTAACCTGCAACTACCTAATGGATACCGGATTGAATATGGAGGTGAGGAAGCCAACAAAAACGAGGTTCAGAGCCAATTAAACATGGCATTGGGTGTGAGCCTTGTGCTGATATTTTTCATTCTTTTATTTCAATTTAAGAATATCAAGGAATCAGCGATAGTAATGCTTACCATTCCATTGAGTTTATTCGGAGCCGTTTTTGGATTGTTTGCAACAGGCAACAATTTTAGCTTCACCGCATTCATAGGCGTTATTGCTCTTTCAGGTATAGTTGTGAGAAATGCAATCATATTGGTTGACCATACGAATGAGTTATTAAAGCAGGGGATGGATATTAAAACTGCTGCTATTGAATCTGCAAAAAGAAGGCTTCGTCCTATATTTTTAACAGCGAGGGCAGCAGCCATTGGAGTAGTGCCTATGATTATTTCTAAATCCCCTCTTTGGGCACCACTGGCAAGCGTATTGGCTTTTGGTGTGGTGTGGAGTATGGTAACAGCATTACTCTCTGTGCCGGTTTTTTATATACGCTGGATGAAGCCAAAAGACAAGAAAGCCATATTACAAAACACTAAAAATAACATTAGTCATGAAGCATAATATTTATCCCTGGTTAACACTGATGTTGTTTTTGACCTGCTATTCCGGTTTTTTGCAGGCTCAGAATGTTACCTCCTATTCTTTGCAACAACTAACTGATTCTGCTTTAAAAAACAACCATGCGCTTACTATTAAAGAATGGCAGATAAAGGAAAAATTAGCAAAGATTAGTGAGGATGAAGTAAAAAAATATCCTAGCACAACGCTAAATAGCAATTATCAATATAATTTCATTTTAGGAGAAATAACTATTCCTGCAGGTACAATCGGTGAGGTGCCACTTACACCCACAGTATTTCTTCCAAATACAGACAGAAGTTTTAAAGTTGGCGACCATAGTAATTATAACATTGGCGTATCGGCTTACCAGCCAATTACACAACTGAAAAAAATTAAAACGGGTTTGGAAATAGATAAGACTGATGTTACATTAACACAAAAAGAAAAACTAAAAGTTTCGCTTCAAATAAAACAAGCGGTAGAAAGGCTTTATTACGGTACACTGATAGTTCAAAAGCAACTGGAAGAAGCGAGGGCGAAATTAGAGTTGGCTAACGCAAAACTTAGCGATGTTGAAAATTCATTATTGGCTGGTAAAACCATTACTTTAAATAGAGCTGGCTTACAGGCAAACATAGCAGATGAGGAACAGAATATGCTCAAATTAAGTATTCAAATACAGGATTATCTCGGCGATCTGATAAATGTAACGGGCATTCAGGTTACAACAATAAAACTGGATGAGAAAGAACCAGACCTTCAAGATGTAGATGTGGTTAATGTATATAAAAACAATGCTATTAATTCGAATATTGACCTGCAAATAGCAAACATCAATAAATCAAAAGCCTTATTAGGGATTAAGGCGACCAAACAAAGTAACCTGCCTGATGTAGGATTGATTGCAGGATATGCTTACCAAAAAGGGAATCCGTTAATACCTTCCAACAATCCATTCCTTGGTGTAAACCTGAGATGGAACATACAAGATGTCTTTTCCAATAAGCAAATAATAAAACAAAGAGAGTTTCAGGTAAAACAGGCTGAAGAAAATATTGCTAATACAAAAGAACAGGTAGATAACAATATAGATAAAGCATATAGAAAAATCAGTCAAATACAGGATTTAATTGGAGTAGCTAAAAAGGCGGTTGCATTCAGAAAAGAAGAGATGAAACTTGAAGAAGATAAACGGGCTGCAGGACTTAATTTAAAAACAGACCTGCTTAACACAAAGGCTTTGCTGGCAAAAGCCGAAGCAGATATGTATGCTGCACAATTGTCGTACACGCTGTCTGTTTTGGATTTAAAATTCCTAACCGGACAATAAACCTCATCGTACGTTTTAATATTGGCAGTAACATGGAGTTGACTCAACTTAAATATAGGAAACCAAATTTATTGGATTTTGGAAAAATAGAAAATATCAGGGGGAAAGCAACGAGCCTTTTTTCAAAGGATGGAACGCAATCTGTTTCAATGGATGATATTGCACGTCATTGTAGAATTTCAAAGAAAACGATTTATGCTTTTTTTGGCAGTAAAGAAATACTCATAACAGAAATAGTACAAATACTACTTGCTGAAAATATTGAAGCATTAGACAAAATTCAAGCGGCTTCTTTAGATCCGATAGCGGAAATGGAAAAACTCTTTGACAATCTCCAAAAGACAACAAAGATTTTGACCCCCTTCCTTGTTGGCGAAATAAGGCAACATTATCCAAATGCTTATCATTTACTCCGCCAGTTTCAGAATAATAAAATACGCCCTTTTGTTATTCAAAACATCATAAGAGGTGTGAATGAAAATATTTACCGGGGTAATCTTGACTATGAATCTGTAAGCGCATTATATTGCTGGCAACTACAGAACATATATGAAGCTACTTCAGCACCTATTGATGTTGATAAATTATTAAGCCAGACGAGCAAGCTATTTCTTCAAGGTATTATTCGAAACCTTCCCGTTGCTTTATAGTTTCAATGCCCTTTCAGCTTTTTGCGCCGGATGTTGATGCTGTCGTCTTGAAATGTACTGCCAGTCATGATGAAACCTCAACAACCCACCGCTTTGTTTTGCCTTTTTAAAAATTGACTGCTAAACTTTTTTCAATTCCTTCATAGAAACCTTTATAAATCCTGGCCTATCTTTTTTTATCGTCTTCGACATTGCTTTTTTATCATCTGCCAAAGTAAAATATTTGTCGGCCCATAAATGGATTTCTATCACTATTGGAAGTAAGTCAATTCCTTTGGGGGTTACCCTGTACAACACTTTTGCTTTACTATCCGGGTGCGCTAATTTTTCAATGATCCTATTTTCTTCCCTGTGATAAGGTTGGATTAAAAATGGCGATTGAGCAGATGGATTTATCAGCAATATAAATTTTCAACAAAAAGATGCAACTTTATTTGGAAAAATGAACAATGTTCATTTACTTTGCACTATAAAACATTCACATGGCTATAGCAGACAGAAAAGCAAAGGAGAAAGATGATTTGAAAGCCCTTATTTTAAAAGGGGCCAAAAAATTGTTTATTGATAAGGGGGTAGAACAAACCACCATCCGAAGTATTGCGGAGAGCATTGATTACAGTGTGGGAACTGTCTATCTGCATTTTAAAGATAAAAATGCCATCCTGCACTCTTTGCATACACAGGGTTTTTCACAATTAAGCGGCGATTTTAAGGTTTTATATAATGTTAGCGACCCAATGGAACGTTTAAAAGCCTTGGGTAAGGTTTATATTCAGTTTGCCAGTGATAACCCCGATATGTATGACCTGATGTTTACCCTTAAAGCGCCGATGGAATTTTTAGATGCCATTAACGAAGAGGAATGGAATGAAGGTAAAGCTACGTTTGATGTATTGCATACAACAGTAAAGCAATGTATGGAAATCGGGCATTTTACGGGCCATAAATCAGAACCATTGGCTTTTATGATCTGGAGCCTGGTGCATGGTATGTGTAGCCTGGAGATCAGTAAACGATGCACCGGCGTTAACATTAAAGATCCGGAGCACATCGTTACGAATGCTTATGATGAATTTATAAAACTAATAGATAAGTTATAATTTTTTTTGCTTTATTAATGAACAATGTTCACATTAAAAACAACGATCAATGAAATACGTAATCACTGCAGTCTTTTTTGTTTTGACCCAATTTCCCAATGCCGGTTTTGCCCAAAAGCAGTTGGACCAGTATATAGAATATGGGTTAGTAAATAATGAAAGCATAAAGCAGCAACAATTTATGCTGGAAAAAAACCTGTATGCATTACAGGAAGCGAAATCACTTTTTCTTCCCAATGTAAGTTTTAACGCGGGTTATACCCTTGCAGGTGGTGGAAGAACAGTAGATGTTCCGATTGGTGATTTGATGAATCCGGTATATTCAACGCTCAACCAGCTAACCGCCACCAAAAATTTTCCGCAGGTAAAGAATCAAAATATTTTGCTTAACCCGAATAATTTTTATGATGTTAAGCTGCATACGATATACCCTATCATAAACGCAGAGCTGGCTTACAATAAAAAAATTAAAAGCCAGCAATACGATTTACAGAAGATTGAAATTGATGTGTACAAGAGGGAGCTCGCCAAGGAAATTAAAATTGCTTATTACAATTATTTACAAGCAACAGAAGCTATAAAGATTTATGAAAATGCTTTGCTGCTGGTAAAAGAGAATGAGCGGATCAACACATCACTTTTTAATAACGACAAGGTAAACCGCACGGCAGTTATAAGAAGTACCAATGAAGTGACAAAAATTAGCGCACAGCTCAATACCGGAAAGCAGACACAGGCAAATGCAAAAGGCTGGTTCAATTTTTTATTGAACCAGCCTTTAACTACCGAAATATTGAGCGATGCAATCAATAACATTCCCGATATAAGCATTGTTAACGATACTGCTGTAAACAAGCGGGAAGAATTACAAAAACTAAATACTGCCAAAGCAATTAATGATAACCTTTTAGGACTGGCGAACGCTTATAAAAAACCCAAACTTAATTCCTTCC
>JBDSAA010000098.1:0-48077 GCA_039922375.1 Ferruginibacter sp. | reverse complement strand
CGCCATACAATCTTTGCGTATCTGTATTGGCTTGTGTAAACCGTTCAAATATATCAGACTGCTTGTCTGCTGCTACTCCGATGCCAGTATCCTTAATGGAAAAAGCAATATAATGTTTTAGTTTTTCAGAACCATGAACCACTGTACAATTGATATCAATGGAACCTTTATCAGTAAATTTAACCGCATTGCCCATCAGGTTGAACATCACCTGTGTCAGCCTCATCTGGTCACCAATTAATTTTGCGGGCAGTTTATCATCAATAACAGTATTTACCTGTATGCCCTTGGCTTTTGCCTTAGGCTCCATAATTTTCACGACATCGTTAATAATCTTGCCGATATCAATGGGCATGCTTTCAAGAGAAAGGTTGCTTGCTTCTATCTTGGACAGGTCCAATATATTATTGATCAGCGATAACAGGTTTGCTGAAGCCGTGCGGACGATGTCCACATATTCTGCCTGCTCTTTGTTCAATACCGTATCGGCCAGCAGGTCGGTAAATCCTATTACAGCATTCAATGGTGTTCTTATTTCGTGACTCATATTCGAAATAAACTGGTCCTTCACTTTCAAAGACCGTTCAACCATTTCGTTAGCTGCTATCAAGTCAGTTTCCACCTGGTACCGGCCGGTAATGTCCATTCCAAAACCAAGGATATATTTTTTGCCATTTTTTTCTTTAAAGCATTTGTTGATAATATTGAACCATGAAATAGTATCTGTAGTTGGGTTTCGAAGGCTGCCTTCCAGGCGTATCATTTCCCCCTCTTCCATTTCGAATATACTGTCCATATCTCCCAGGAAAATATCTTCAGGGCCGGTGGACAAATCTTCAGCGAAAGGCATTTCTTCCTGGTTATAAGGATAATATTTTGCAAATGTTTGATTGGCAAGCACGATCTGCCGCTGCTCATTCATCATAAATATTACATTGGGACTGTTATCAATGATCTGGCGTATAAACTGTTGTTGTTTGTCAATTTCCTGCCTCGACTTAACAGATTCGGTAATATCAATCGCACTTCCAATTACATACGGCTTTTGTCCATTATTGGCATACACTGTATTCTGGTAAAGCCATACACGCCTGGACCCTGCCTTTGTAAAAATTTGAAATTTACCGCTGGCCGTTTCATTGTTTCTTATGGTATCCAGGTAGTCACCAAATTCCTCCTGCGATTCGGGAGACACGATCTGTTTAAGGTTTAGGCCAACCACTTCATGCTTGCTAAAGCCACTCATTTTTTCGGCGGCTGCGTTGATATCCAACAATACGCCGTCCATATCATGCAAACAGATAATAGTTTGCGTATTATTAAACACAACGGCTTTTTCCTCTTCACTTTTCTTTAGGGCAAGGGCCGACAACTTTATATCAGTGATGTCCTGCACTGTACTAAACAGGCCAATATATTCCCCCGCTTCATTCAGGCGTGGATTGGTGTATGATATCATGTATTGCACCCGGCCTGGTGTGATGTAACGGTATTCAACCTCTACGCCTTGTAAATTTGTACGGCATAAAGCGATTTCTTCTTTTATGTTTTCTAAATCCCCCGGATGAATATTTTTAAATATTTCTTCAGTGGTAATGTCAGCTTCTAATGGCAAGCCGTACAACTGCTTTAATTCTCTTGAAATACAAAGCGTACCTTGAATATCGATTTCCCACGAACCCAACCTGGCAACTTCCATTGCCTGTTGCAATTTATTTTTATTGGCTACCAATTGATTTTCCAATTCTTTTCTTTCGGTAATATCCTGCTGTATTGCCAGGAACTGGTAAGGCCGGCCTTCACCATCAAGCAATGGTACAATGATGGTATCAGCCCAATAGGTTTTGCCGTTTCTATTTCTGTTCACCAATTCGCCTTTCCACAAATTGCCTGTAAATAATTGATCCCAAATGGGCCTTACAATACTTTTATCCCTCATGCTGATGCTGATGGATCTATAATCGCTGCCGAGTAATTCTTCCTCCTTCATTTCATTTACTTCACAAAACTTATTGTTGACATGAACAATTTTTCCGTCTTTATTAAAAATTATTACAATTGCGGATTGATCTAAAGCAAATTTATATTCTGCCACTTCCTGGTATAATGTTTCTATTGCCAGTTCCTTTTCTTTGCGGTTGGTTATATTGTTAAGGATGGCGATAAAATTTATTGTTTCACCGGTATCATCAAAAATGGGTTTTATGCTCATTGACAGCCAAAAAGCAGCGCCATTTTTATGATATCCTACCATTTCTTCAACTACTGCTTCGCCCAATATGAGTTGTTCGGCAATTCGCTTATTCAATGGCTTATTCGTAAGCGGGCCGTTTAGGATATTGTCCTGGTTCTTTCCAATTATTTCCTCTAGTTTATAGCCGGTAATCTTTGTAAACCCATCATTGATCCATTGCACTTTTCCATTTTTATCGGATATGATAATCCCTTCATTCAACTGAGCAACCACATTTGCCAATAACTTTATCTGGTGATCTGCGGTGGAATTTATTATTTGTTCCTGAGATAGACTGTGTTTTATGTCTTGGTTAAAGTCAAGGAGTTCTTCTCTTTTGATACCAATGAAACAAAAAAGTAAGCTGAAAAAGATGGGGGAAAATACGATCACAACAAAATCAGGAGAGAAATCAAAAATATGAAACCAGGGGCCTTGAAAGCCATTGTTGTAATTAAGAATGGCACCAATAATAACCAGGATAGAGCCCAGAATAAAGCCTATAGCAGTGTACTTAATCACACCAAGGTATTGGTAGTTTTTCATAATGACCTGGAAACTAACTGTTTGATTATTTTTGCGTTAAGAAAACCGAATACTACTTTAAACAGTCAAGTAACGCATTTTCTATCAATAAATTGCATGTAAAATGTATAAGTACCTATTCTGCGGCGCTAAGATTACAACTTCATATCCTGAGCGACAGACAGCCTGATACCATGAAGCAGATGGGTTTCTATTCGTTCAATACTTAACACAAGAGGAATATGCGGGGAGCGGCGGGCTATTTGTTTAAAAATCAACTGATCGTTAGCTACTTCAGGGCGATGGTTTTTTGGAGGCGAACCACATTGTTTTTCCGTAAGAGTTCTTTTATACGGTGAATCTTTGTTAAGACCATTTCAATATTTTTTACATCATTCTCACCTTTTACAAAATAATCAAAAGCGCCATACTTTAGCGATTGGATAACTATATCGATGTCGTCTGCTCCGCAAATAAATATCATGTAAATGTCCGGGTTATCCCTTTTGATCTTTTTCAATATTTCCAAACCCTGCAAAAAATCTATCCCATGGCCATAAAAAATAATATCGGGGGGTGGGTTCAATTTATTATAACATGCCATCGGATCAACAAAAACAGTTATATCAATGTAACCAAGGTTAATTAAATGCTGTTGAAAAATACTCATATAAAAATTATCGTCATCCAGTAAATAAATTTTATAGTCTTTTTTCAATTGCATGTTTAAATTTTTTACATGTGTGACAGTAATAATGCCAACTTGCAAGTAATTGGTTGTTAGCTATATATTATAAGTATACTCCTGTTTTCTTCTTTTTTTAGGATTTGATTTCCAAAAAATAGATATATGTATTGATTTCTAAAGACCAGCTGTTTCAGATGACTAAAACAAATTTTGTTGGAAACTTAAAGTATACTTTAAGTTTGTAAGAAACCCGATGTGCTCCACGGATTTATAAACAACCCATTGAATTAACAAGCTATGACAAAATCAGAAATAAAATTTTTAGAAGGCCCCCAAAGCCGTTGGAAGGAATTTGTGTTTACGTTGGAGGTATTCTTTGAATTTATTAAAGGCTTCCGGGCGCTGCATTTTGTGGGGCCTTGTGTTACCATATTTGGTTCGGCCCGTTTTAAAGACGGACATCCTTTTTATGAAAAGACGGAGGAACTGTCGGGTAAAATTGCGCAACTGGGCTTTACCATAATGACCGGTGGAGGGCCAGGCATTATGGAAGCTGCTAATAAAGGCGCAAGAGAAGTTGGTGGCAGAAGCGTTGGCTGCAATATTGTGCTGGCCCATGAACAAAATCCCAATCCTTACCTGGATAAATGGGTCAATATAAAATTCTTTTTTGTGAGGAAGACCTTGCTGATAAAGTATTCATACGCCTTTGTGGTAATGCCCGGCGGCTTTGGAACGCTGGATGAATATTTTGAGGCACTTACCCTCATCCAAACAAAAATGATCCAGGAATTTCCGATCGTAATTTTTGACACGGAATTTCATAAGCAATTGGTAGAACATATTGACGTGATGAAAGCTGCAGGAACGATTTCGTCTACCGATACCAATTTATTTTTGTTCACGAATTCCGTTGATGAGGCCGTAGCATACATTCAAAAAAACAGCATCGTAAAGTATAAACTAAAGCCAGCGCAACCACGCAGATCGTTTATATAGCGGGTATTGTAACAACATTTATTACAACTTAACCGAAAGCAAGAAATAAACGAACCACTTAGGTGATCATCCCGTATCATGATATAAAAAGACTAAACCACCACCCCATATCCGGCCTTTACTTTATCCATCACCACATGAGTGTAAAAGTGTTTGAGGTTTGCGTTATCCATCAGTTGTTTCTTTAAAAATGTTTCAAAATGACTCATATCCCTTGCATTTACCATCAATACAAAATCGTAGGTACCTGTTACATAATAGCAATGTGCAACTTCCGTACAGTTACACATTGCCTGCTTAAACTTTTCTATATCTTTTGAGCTCCCCTCATGCAATACCACATCTACTATACAGGTAATGGCCATACCAATTGCCGAAGCCGATATGATGGAAACATCTGCTTCAATAATTCTTTCATTTCTCAGTTTTGTAATTCTTCGCCGCACTGCACTTTGACTTAAACTTACTTTGGCACTTAGCTCCTCTGTGGTTAACCTGTTATTCTGCTGAAGCAACCGCAACAGTTTTTTATCGTACTCATCAATTGCATGCATAATTTACCCGTTTAAACAATGAAACTAAAAGAATTAAACCGCAATTTGTTTAATAACGCAAAAACTATTCTGCCCATCGCCAGCAATTTTGTGTTTAAGAAAAAACAAATTAACATGCAATGGTGGAAATGTATTGCCGGGTTTAATTAAATATTTAACAAAAAAAAGAAAATGATGAATACAAGTAACCAGATAGATAGCGCCTTCACACCAGAAGAAGTTCAAAACTTCAGAAATGAAACCGCAGGAACAAAAAATGTTGTTCATTTAAATAATGCCGGTGCAGGATTAATGCCTGATATAGTAACCCAGGTGCAGCTTGACCATATTACACTGGAATCTCAAATGGGGGGTTACGAAGCAGCAGCTATGGAGGCTGCAGCGGTTCAAAATTTTTATACACAAGCTGCAAAATTATTTAACTGCGAGCCTTCCAACATTGCTTTCACTGCAAGCGCTACAGATGCCTATACAAGAGCTTTAACTTCTATTCCATTTAAAGAAGGAGATATTATTCTAACAGACAACGATGATTTTGTTTCCAATCAGATACAATTTTTATCACTACAAAAAAGACTGGGTGTTAAAATTGTAAGAATAAATAATGCAGCGATAGGGGGTGTTGATTTAAATGATCTTGAAGAAAAGCTAAAAAAGTATCAGCCCAGGCTTTTCGCTATCACACATATTCCTACAAATTCGGGATTAGTACAGCCGGTAAATGAAATTGCAAAAATCTATCAAAACTACATACACCAACATGACGGCAAGACCTGGTATATTTTAGATGCCTGCCAGTCAGCAGGACAAATGAAATTAGATGTATCAGCATTAAAATGTGATTTTTTGAGTGTCACTTGTAGAAAATTTTTAAGAGGCCCTCGTGGCACTGGTGCTTTATATATTTCAGATAAAGCATTGGATGCAGGATTAGAACCAATGTTCATTGATATGAGAGGTGCTGAATGAACAAATAGATGAATATCAACAACAGCCCACTGCTATACGATATGAAGATTGGGAATTTGCCTATTCGACGGTACTGGGCACAGCATCAGCTATTGAATACTGCCTCAATATCGGCGAAGATAAAATATGGCAGCAGGTAAAATTGTTGTCTGGCAATATGAGGGATCAGCTTTCACAAGTAGATAGCGTAAGCGTACTTGACAAGGGGCCGGAGGTATGTGGATTAGTAACGTTTCATGTGCAGGGTGCTGCGCCAACACTTATTGTTAGTGAATTATTAAAAAGAAAAATTAATGTAGTGCCAAGTTTTAGAGCTTTTGGTGTAATAGATTTCGACGAAAGAGGTGTTGACCGGGCTGTAAGGGCATCACCGCATTATTATAATACTGTAGAAGAAATTGATATTTTTATTGATGCTATAAAGGAGATTATTTAGGAAGGTGTTGGATTATATTACCTCATTCAACTTAGGCTAAGATCAATATTTTAAAACCACATAGAAAAAAGAAAGGGATAATAATGACTGAATGTTTCAGCACGTAAAAGCGTGAGAATGATGTGCCTGCTGAATATGGCCCCGTACAATATTTTTAGAAATTTGTAATGAAAAAGTGATGGCTTCGTTTGCTGCAAAGATCAACAACTGATAAGAATTTCCGGGTGCTGATGTATTTACCAATGCCAGTTTAAATCATTGCATCTTTCTTATGATCGCTGCCCATCCGCCACCCCTGGCAAGATGAAATTTTATTTTATCCTTCGAAGAAACATTCACCAATTGCCGTTTGTAATCTGTTGCGTCTTTATCGGCATTGATACCATCTTTGAAAATTTCTGCTTCAAATTTACCTTCGCCTAAAAAAGAAAAATCAATTGTTATATCCCTTTCATCCCAATTGGTCATAGCGCCTGCAAACCATTGGTTATCTTTTTTTCGGGCAAGTGCTACATACGCTGCTACCTTTCCATCCAGCGCCACCGTTTCGTCAAATACAGTGGGTATTTTAGCAATAAAATTCGTACTCTCCTGCTCCTTCATGTAAGCCGTAGGGTTATCAGCCAGCATTTGCAGCGGCGCCTCAAAAACTACATACATTGCCAACTGGTGGCAGCGGGTACCCTGGCTCATCGGGGAGGAATGGTTGGGACGAAAATATGCTTTGGTAGCATTGCGCATGGCACCTGGTGTGTAGTCAATCGGACCAGCCATCATGCGTATAAACGGAATGGTTACATCATAACGGGGCACATCATCATTGGGTGTCCATTTATTGTTTTCCATTCCCTTAACACCTTCGAAATTCAATACGTTTGGCCAGGTTCTCTGCATGCCAGTGGGCTTATACATACCATGATAATCGATCAACAATTTATGATCTGCTGCTTTTTTAGCAATGTTGTACAATGAAGCCACCATCTTCTGATCATCTCTATCCATAAAGTCTATTTTGAAACCCTTTACGCCCATTGCTGCATAAGTGGAAAACGCCTCGTCCAGTTTGTTATCAGTAGCATACCAGGACGCCCATAAAATAACGCCTATATTTTTTCGCTTTGCGTAGTTAAGTATCTCTTTCAAATTAATTTTCTCAGATAATTTCATCAGGTCAAGCTCATCGCTCCAGCCTTCATCCATCACTATATATTCTATTTTGTTAGCGGCAGCAAAGTCGATGTAATATTTATACGTTTCCGTATTTATGCCTGCTTTAAAATCTACATGCGAAATATTCCAGTCGTTCCACCAGTCCCATGCTACCTTGCCTGGCTTTATCCATGACTGGTCTGCTATGCGTGATGGTGATGCCAGTTTTTGCACCATATCATTGTTCGCCAAGGCAGCATCATTGTCACTGATCACAATTGCCCGCCAGGGATAGCTCCTGGTGCCATTTACCTTCGCAATATAATCTGCCCGTTTGCTCACCATCGTATTTAGCATATGAAACCCACCTTGGAATTCAGCGAGCGGATATGCGGCGAAAACGCCTTTTAAACCATACTTGCCAGCAGTACCGGGGCTGACAAACATTCCCGGATAATCTTCAAGATCAGCTTCCAGTATCACCGCCTTTTTACTGCCGGCTTCTACAAGAGCGGGCAGAAAGCCCAGGGTATCTTTGTATACTTTTGACAAAGGTGCCTCGGTGTATAAAGCCTCAAAGGATTGGATGTATTGTTCTGTTCCCCTGAAATCCCTCACATGCGGAACATAAGATTTATAATCATTTTCAAAATTAAAATTGGCTTCCTCCGATTGAATGGTGATTGTTCCTTTCTTTGTTGTAAAAAAACGATAAGCCACTCCGTCATTGAATGCTCTTACTATCACGCCATAATCACCTTTACAATTTATTACGAGCTGGTTGTAATTATCTGCCACCGATTTCTTTTTATAGACCAGTGTATTAAAAATTGTATTTACAGTGGAGGCTTTGGACGAAACAACTATTGCTTTATCTCCTAATATTTCCCCGGTAGAAAGTGTTAACGAAAAGGAAGATGGCGAGAGGATCACATCAGGGCCATGCTTAACAGACCAGTTCATTTTATCGCCTGCCTCAAGCTGCACCGTAATTTTTCCATCGGGGGAATTGACAGAGAAACTTTTGCTTTTTTGAGCCGATACCACCGACACTGCTAAGATTACTAATAAAGATAATAGTGAATATTTTTTTTTCATTTTGATAAAGCGTTATGCTGTAGTCTTACACTACTTATTTTTATAAATACAGGTCTGCCTTAATTAACTTGCCCATTTTTATTTCTTTTCCACTACCAACATCACAGCCCCTCTTGCAGGCACTGTAACCATGATCCCATTGGTGGTGACTGCCGACCTTGCACTCAATGAGGCATAAGTAGCAGGGCCCCCAGCATCTGTAGCAGGGCCGGCACCATTTACCAATACTTTTCTTGAAAACTCGCCATTGTCATTGCTTCCTTCCAGCGTGTACCAATAGTAGCGGCTTCCAGCATTGAAATTCTTGATCTTTACTTCAACCGTTTGAGCATTAGCGCCTGTATTGACCACCGAAACATTCGCTTCGCCTGAGGTATAAGTAGAAGAATATGCTTTTATATCAGCACTACCCTGCACAGTGGAAGACACTAACCTGTCACCCAACAATTTTTGAAAATAATACATGTAATAAAACGAAGGCCTTGGACTCCACTTACTGATACCAGGCTCATCCCCCGAACTAAAAAGCCCATGATCGTTTCCGTTACCCCATCCATTCATCAAGTCCCAGCGTGCAGACATGCCATACTTATTTTTTAACGCTTCACCCATCACCAACACAGCGAAGAGGCCGCTTGTATTAGAGACCTGCTGTTTGGAATCTTTTGCCCACATATTCCATTCGTCCATTACCACCGGCTTAACTATGGCACCGTTATTTTGCAGGGCCTGTACTACAAAGTTCATCATTTGTCCCGGTACACTTAAAGCGGATGCAAGCACTACTGTAGCATTTGAATTTTGATCATACGGCGTAAAATAATTATGAACCACATAAAAGTCTGCTTTGTTATTACTCGTTGTCATCATACCGCTATTCCAAGTTTTTATGGTGTTGGTTTGCCATGCTTCTGCGGGTGCCTCTACCGTTACAGCGCCAATGTAAATTGTCTTACCAATTTCAGTTGCAGCTTTTTTCATAGAGTCCACAAATACTTTAAAATGCTTTGCATACAAGGCACCTGTTAAGTACTCAGCCTGGCCGTCTTTATTAACCGCAGTATTAATGCGAAAGCCCCACTCCCACTCGCCATAATTTTCGTTGCCTACTTCCCAATATTTTGTACGCCCGTTGTCATACCTCACCCAATCTGCAGCAAGGTGAGCCGCAGTGGCCACAGGATCGGCACTGGTACCATAGCGTGCGTATCCATAATTAACTGTAATGATTCCCTGATTATTTGTTTGCTGCAGCAGGGTGTAATAATTGTCTACCGAGCATTGCCAGTTTAATGTGGATTTACCTTGCCTGTAACCCGGCGCTTTATCAGCTCCCGTGTATTCTTTTATGAATGCAGGTGCATCAGGGGGATTAATGCCTTCGGGAGCATTCCAGAAATAAGCGTCGCTTGAGCTGCCACCGGGAAAACGTAGAATATGGGGATGAAGATTGGTAATATGTGTTATAGCAACAGGCTGATCAATGGTGGGCCCCATCCACCAAACAGCATTGTGCCCAAATTCTGACAGGGGCACTTTAGTAATAATTTCGGATGCATCCGCGGTAACGGTGGTGGTGGCACTGGCTGGTATAGCGGCATCAGCAAAGGCCGGTTTCACAAATGTTCTCGGCTGCCAATCATCCAGGAAAAAACCAATGGTATTTGCAGTTGCCGGATCTACACCTGGCGTAATGGGGGGAGGTGTAACAGGTACTACCACGGGAGGCGTAACGGGTGATGGCGCGGGGGTATTTTTTTTACAAGAAAAATTTACTGCCGCCAGCAATAACAAAGATGCCCATGAGCATTTTATTCGGATGAAATTCATTTTAAAAATTTTAATTATTGATATGCCCTCTTTTTTGTTCTTATTTAAATCAACCAGCCACTTATATACTAACTCCATTTTAATGTTTTGCATATCCAACCTGGTATTGCAACGCCTCAATAGCGTTGGCGAGGTATACCAATGGCGCATTCCAGTTAATAGCAATTTCATTGGATGCATAGGAGCAATCCTCATCGGTATAACAGGTTTCTGGTTCAGTAAATTCATAGTTACATTTATCTTGCCGTGAAGGATTGGGGCCACCAACAAGTAAGCCAGGCACGGGGTCATTAATACCGTCTGCTACTGATTGGCGGTGATGCGGATGCATGGGGGGCTTGCTGCCAATGCCCGTAATAAAGCAATAACCTGTCGCATTTCTGCCCAAAATATAATCAAGGTTGGTTAATGCGGCGTTAACGTATTCTTTGTTTTTCGTTGCTAAAAATGCATTGATCAAAGCTATTCCCTGGTTGGCTGCATTAGCGTTGCTACCCCAGTTAAAATCGTTTTTTGATTTTCCCATCACCGTTTGAAAAGCATTTTTGTTAATGATTCCTGTAAGGTCGTCGGCAAAACTTATAAATTTTTTTGTTGCAGCATTCACATCATTCCCGAGCTCAGCAGGCAGGTCTTTTTTAATCCTAAATAAACTATACACTCCCAGCATACGCACATTGGCCCATGATGGTAAACTAACGAATAAGCTTGCCAGCCCTCTTTTTATTTGGGGAATATATTGTGGGCTTTTTGTAGTGGTAAATAATTCGCATGCTGCCCAAAACATTTCATCACTGAAGTTGCTATCGCCGTATCCGCCTGTAGTGATCTCTGGCGAAAAGGTTTTGTTGTTGGCATCCTGGTTGTAGCGCATGGCAGGGTTCAACTGAGCCCATTGCCAAGCCTTTGTTGCGGCAACAATGCAACTATCCGAAAGGCCCGGAAACTGTCTATGGAAGCGTTGAAGCAACCTGCTGCTCTGCGCCAGCACAGCAGCAAAATCCAATGTAGCGGCTGTGCCTTTTTGTACTACATAGCGGGGTGCTTTGGTAACGCCGGGCATTACCATACCATCAAAAGCTGCATTGGTGCATTTGTTATAAACCCCTCCATCGTATGGATCCTGCATGGTGATCATCCAGCGCAAATTGTAAATGATCTCATCGAGGATGTCCGGCACGTCATTGCTGCTCTCAGGTATATTGGTTTTTAGGCCATTGAAATATTGGGGGAAATCCTCGTAAGCAGACAACATTGTACCCATTGTAATACCCGAGTTTACGATATATTTATTGTAATCCCCTGCATCGTACCAACCGCCTGGTGATGATATAACAGTACCGGCTGGCCGCTCAGCAGAGGCAGCAGAAGGATGTATCAATACGCTGGTGTCGGGATGGCCTGCGGGCCGGTTCCATTTGCCTGCATAAGCTGGCTTTAATGGAATAGATACACGTTGGAAATAATAACCCTTTAGCGACGCGATTGCTGCCTGCCGGTGAATGTTGTTTTTTATTTTAAAAGGATATGAATTGCCAGCGCCTGGAATTGCTATAACATATGTGCCTGGCTTTTTAAAGTTGCTAAAATCTGCAATGGTTGTGATGAGGGATGAGTTAGATGATTTGGCCGGCTTGCCGAGTGAGCCTTTGTATACCGTATCTTTTAAACCAATGGAAAGTAAATAAAAATCACCGGCTTGAACGGCATTAGTTACTACAGCGATTTTGGGTGCGTTGGGATAAAAGCCCTCCTGGTTTAATTGTATGAAAGTTCTATTTGGCTGTGCCCTTAATACAAAAGAAGCCGTTAGAAAAAAGAACGTAAGAGCTGTAATTAAAAATATTTTCATTTTCATAGATCACTGCAACCGTTTAGGGTGCAATTTAATTGCTTTCATTGTGGAAGAGTGCATTTGTTAAAAAGTGATTATAACCGGATAGGATAGTATATGAAAATCCACCCAACTAAAATATATGAAACAACGCAAAAAAAATGTTGTTATATTAGCGATAGGCGGCAATCAATCGCTGAGAGATGCCTATCGCTTATTCATTTTAACCAATCATTACTACTTTGCATCTGGTATGATCGCAAAGCAACTACAAACTGTTTCCCTTGTTCATCTCTTCGTCCATAGCTGAGGCTCATAAAATATACAGGAAGCACCAACTATGAACTGCAGAGACTGGATGTATATTGGATATTAAAACGGAACACTATTGTTTAAAAAATCTAACACTCGTAACAGGATAGCTGCCGTCCTTCACCGATGTTTTCAGCAAGTATATCCCCCCTGCCATCTTATTCAAATCATTTAACTGAATAATATTATTGCCTCGTTGAACTACGGTATACCGGCTATAAACTACCTGCCCTTCCATACCTGTTATTGACAACATTACCTGCCCGCTTAAGGGTGACTGTAGCTTAACAGTTAAAGTATTTTTAACCATAGGATTGGGGCATAGTGATACAACAATTTTTGATGCGATATTATTGCTAACAGTTGCGACCTGGCTATAGGTACTGCTGCCGTCTTTATCAATTATTTTTAACCGGTAATAAATAACACCGTTAAGCGCAACGATGTCATCCGCAGCATAATTAATGGAAACCTCGCTGTTACCATTAACCGCTTTGGAAGGCAGGGTTGTTACTAATTTCCAGTTTATGCCGTCAACGCTTCTTTCAATATCGAATTGCCGTGTATTCAACTCTGTGAAGGTCTGCCACTGTAATGTTGTGGTGGTTACCCCATTTTTAGCAGAAAGGGCTGCGCTAAAATAAGCAAGCTTTACAGGCAAGGGCAACCCACCTGCTACCATGAGGCTATCGCTTTTTAATGTTAACTGAGGTGCTGCACTATTCGTTACCCATACATAATAAGTTCCCTGAACCAGTGGTGTAGAGGTGGAGTCACCAACAGTAGTGGTAAACAAGCTCCCATTTAAAAAATACCATTTATAGGTATTGTTTGCCAATGTGCCGCCAGATGAAACAGATAGCTTATTTGCGTTAAACCGAAGACGTAGCAGTGTGTCTTGTGGATTATAAAATTTATTCATTGGAAAAGCCCCCACAACTGGTTCTATTTCGGTAAAAGTGTATTTGTTGTTTTCTATGTGCAGTGTTTGCAAGGATGCAAGGCCATTAAAATATGGGATGCCTCCTGTAAATTTATTATGGCTAAAATTCAGGCTTTGAACTAATGGATAATTGTAATAATTCAACGCTCCGCTAAATTGATTATAGGACACATCAAGGCTCAATAAAGCACTATAAGAAAGATAAGTCAAAGCGCCGCTGAGCAAATTGTTGCTTACATCCAGGTGCTGCAATACTGTGTTGACAACGTAGGGAATTCCCCCTGTAAAGTAATTACTATCCACATTATAAACTTTTAGTGCGGCGTATGCGGTAAATGCAGGGATGTTACCTGAAAATGAATTGTTGCCAATATTAAAGGTTTGCAGCGCGGGAAATGTTAGCGTGCCTGGCGTACCGGATAACTGGTTAGCCCGTATATTCAATGTTACAAGGCTTGCATTGCTTAGCGAAGATAAACTTCCGGTAAGGCTATTGTTGCTTAGATTGATGGCTGTGAGGCTTGTCAAATTATTGATAATGGCCGAAGGAAATGTTCCCGTTAAATTATTGCCTGGTAATGCAATTGAGGTGACATTTCCTGTAGCGTTGGTGGTAATACCATACCATGTGCTTAAAGGCTGGGCGGTAAGCCAGTTTGTCTTATTAACCCAGTTGATGCCGTTTTTTGTATTGTATAAGTTAACCAGTTCGCATGAATCAACATTGGTGCAGGGTGCGCCTCCGGCATCATCCCCATAAACAACGCCTCTGCCACCGGTACCAAGATATACTCTGCCGTAAGTGTTAGCATCTGCAGCCAAAGCATTGATGCCGCCAAATTGGTGGTCATCATCATTGATCCTTGTCCATGAAACCCCAGCATCGATGGAACGGTAAAACCCATACAAATTATTCACATCGCCTACAATATAAACTGTAGGAAAGGTTTTGCCGGGTGCTGCTTTTCCAAAAGCAACTTTATAGGCAGCCTGCACATTTGCAAATTTTGTAAATAATGTTCCTGAATTGACCGACCTGTATAATCCATTAGCACCCGAGGTTAACCATAGGTCACCCTCTACACCAAATACGGATTTCAAACTTGCCTGCCAACTATTATATCCAGGTAGTGTGGGTAATCCCGAACTGGCCAGGCTAAAAGCTGCACCGCCATTCGTACTTACTAATACATTACCGGCTGCATCATCATAAGAATAAAACTTTTGTGTGTTGACCCTGTCTGCAATTATTCTTAAACCACTGCTCGTACCGGCGGATGCTGTCCATGATGCGCCGAAATTTGTTGAATAGGAAACTGCCGCACCTGCCGGGCTCCAAACAATATTGGTGGCGGTAGCTGAAATGGCAATGTTACCTCCGCCATTCGTTGCTGCGGGGAAAGTAGGAAATTTTGTCCAGCTAATTCCCTGGTCGTTGGACCAGGAGCCATAGTTGCCGCCTGAACTATTATAGCTTTTAACCAAGTAATTTGAATTGTTTTGTGCAAAGTCAATGCTATTGGTAGTACCATAAGCTGGTGAAAACCGTGAAGCCGGAGAAGCATCTAAGTTGGTATGCCTGAATCCGTCCACATCACCCACTGTACTGATCAAAGGCGCTCCGGTGGGTGGCGCTATCAATGAAAGCACCACTGTTTCTTCCAATCCTTTATCGGAAAATGTCCAGGTAACAGGGTTATTTGCATCTGCGTTGGTAAGATTAACGGTTGAATAAACACCGTAGCCTGTAACGAACCATGCCTTATTTGCATTAAAGGGATCCAATTGTACATCCCCGATCCAGTGTGGTGTAAAGCCATTTGTATAAGGAGCAGAAGAATTGTCCATTACCGCACCCGTTAACACTGCTTTCCATGTGCCGCCGCCATTGGTGCTTCTATAAATTTCATCCTTTGGATACCACCTGTCCAGTGTACTCACCACGATTGTTTGTGGATTGGCGGGGTCAACTGTTATCCCGCCATACCCCCCTTGCCCTGCGGGTGGGTTAATATTCGTCCATGCACCTGTTCCAGTATTATATTTCCAAACTGCGCCTGTGGATACTCCGTTTGGTCCTGCTGCATCGCTGTAAGTTAGATAAAGCATGCCGTCGGATGCCAGCACACCACGATGAGGCATAATTGTAGTTGGCTGGTCGGCTACTGCGTTCCAGGTTGTTCCACCATCAATGCTTTTAAATAGATTGTTTGAACCGGTTTGCATTACACCTACGTAAATAGTTTGGGTAACATTTCCCGCTACGGCCGAATTTTTATCAAAGAGTATAAATGAAATACCGGCACCGGTAGAGGTGGCGACAGGAAAACTTCCTACCTTATTCCAGGTGGCCGCATAATTGGTGCTTTTCCACAATCCATCTTTGTTGGAACCAAAATACAATACGCTTCCCTTATTGGGGTCCACCATTAATCGTTCGCCTGCGTTCCGGCCATCTTCGTTGCCACCTATCTTAATTGTTAAAGCAGTTTTGGTCCATGTATTTCCCTTGTTAGAGGAAGCAAGAATAGCACCCGTGCCTGCCCATGAAGCAGTATAAAGCCCGGCAGCAAGGTATACACGATTGGCATCTGATGGATCTGCCGCAATGCTCAGTACCCCGGTATAATTTTGTTCCGCCGCAGAAAGTGCATCGTTTAAAGCCGTCCAGGTTTGCGTGACTGCATTCCATCTGTATGCACCGCCCACATCAGTACGGGCATATAATAAATTTTGTTCAGCAGGATTATATACAACGCCGCTTACAAATCCACCGCCATTTATCTGTACATTTTTCCAGTTGTAGCCTTGTGCAACGCTCTCTAAATTTGCTTCCAACAACAAAATCATTAAAAGAAAAAAGCTGATTCTTATTCTTGAACCAGGCTCTTTTTTATTGGTTGCAACCGGGCAGTTTTTATTACTATTTGAATAGAAAAGCTGAACCATAGTACTGGCTGAAGAAGTAAAAAATGTTACCATTAAGTTGTATTATTTTTGAAAAAAAGTAGATGCCGGCGTGCAGATGCATAGTAGAAAAAGCCGGTTATGGCACCCTGCAATTGCAAGGTGCCTCCGGTGCTAACGACTGCTTACTATAAGAAAAGAGAGCTTATTTAATTAGCTATTTTCACTACGCGGAAATTATCCATTGCTGCTTCAAATACTGTAACGGTAGTGGTGCCTGCATTAACAAAGAACACATTAAGGCCGCCGCTGCCCGAACCAAGCAAGGCAGCCATCGAACCTGCCGGATCACCCGTGCCATCCTGGCCATTGGCCTTTGTTTTGAAGCTACTTAGTGGTACTGTAACTGTCTGCCAACCGGTGGTAGTAAAATCGGCGGATGTTCCATCTGGTTTTTTCCAGCCTTCCAGCCTTGCTACAAAGTTCCAGTTGTAATCTTTTAAAATCATTAATGAGCCATTTTTCCACGGCTTGGTAATATTGATTTCGAACTTAAGTGCATAGTTGCCCAAAGGCTTGCTAAGGTTCGCAGATGCTACCCATTGTACGCTTTTGACATTGAGCGAACGATCGCCATTCCACCAGCCAAAATCGCCCCCGCCTACGCCCGCTGCTTTCATTACGCCATAGGTACCCCGATTGCCGGGATATGCGGTTGAACTATTGGAATTGCCTGCACCCCAATCATAGTTATTAACGTTATCATAGTTCTGCATTACGCCTGTAGTAAAATCGTTGAACAACAATAAGGAGGTGCCGGTGCCATACCTGTTTACTACCTGGATGGTACCACCTGTAGTGATACCTGCCGGTACTGTTAATTCAAGCTGGGTACCTGAAGTATTGGAAACAATACCGGTACTAGCTGTAATACCACCAGGAAAGATCACTTTATCAATATAGAAAAAATTGCTTCCGGTAATGGATATTTTGGTACCGGCGACAGCATATTCATTGCTCATAGCCAGGATAACCGGAGGCGGTGGCACAATGGGAAATGTATATACTACCGTTCCTGTGGGAGTAACTACCTTAATGGTGTTCAATTCATCGGGTTTCAATGTGGCAAAAGGCATATCTCCCGGTATAAGAACAACGAGATTGTTGCCGGAAAATAAAGCCGAATTAAAAGTTGCAGGATACCCGTTAAAGAATATTTGAGTAGCAGTTTCAAGATTAGCGCCTTGTATCACTACCCATTCTCCCGGGCCTGCTTTTTTCAATATACTGTCATTGGGTGCAGGTGCTATCGCACGAATCTGGGTAATAACCGGTGTTCCTTCGCTGCTATTCTTTTTACACGACGAAAGCGACAAAAAACATCCGCCGATCATCAGTAAAAAGAGGAGTTTTTTTATATTAAAATTTGACATGTCAATTAGTTTAAAAATTTTAAAAACAGTTAATTGGATAGCTTACTAAAATCAAATTCAACCGGAGGCAGCGACAAATTTGGAGCCTTTGCTGCTTCAGCTTCAGGTATTGGGAAGTACATTAACTGATCGGTTACCGGGTAAAAAGCGCTGGTGTAAACAACTGTGTATTGACGTGGACTGTTTGTTCCTGCAATATAATTGAGTGTATAGGAACCTTTGTCCTGTGAATTGATCAATGCTTTCGCTTTGGTGGGATTGAAATAATACAATCTTAAAATGTCGTACCAATAGGTGCCTTCGAAAGCTGTTTCGATTCTTTTTTCATTCATGATATCATCAAAAGTGATGGATGATTTAACTGGCACACCGGCTCTTAAGCGAACCTTATTGAACCATTTCAAAGCTTCCGCATCTGACGTGGAGGCATTATTACCCATTATTGCTTCGGCGTATATCAGGTTTACTTCAGCCAGGCGTAACATATATGTGCGTATGTTCTCAGCCATTTCTGATCCTTTTCCTCCATTATCCGCCACCGAACCAATGATATATTTTTTTAAATTGGCTACAAAATTCACGGTATAGTTATACCCTCCTTTGGCTTTGCTTATTTCGGGGTAGTAATCACCATTGAACATCACCGTAGCTTTTCTACGCAAAGAATCTTCAGGATGCGCCAAGTAATATTTGAGCAAATCGTTGGAAGCGCCATGTGCTGCTCCCCATCCATCCCAGCTTCCGGTAACATCGCCATTAACAGCCATGTATGCCTGGAAAGAATTATTGATTCCCCAAACATCTTTTTGAGGCAACCACTGTAAACTAAATAAACTTTCAGGATTATCAACTCCACTAGCGTGGTATTCACTCTTAAAAAGATTGGCATATACCGGGTTTAAATTTAACCCGCTATTGTTAAGTACATCTGCTGCATAAAACTTCGCACTATCTAAATCGCTTTGATTTCGGGTTCCACCAGTGCTTCCCAATCCAGCCCTTGTGAGGTACATTTTTGCTAATGTTCCTTCGGCAGACCACTTTGTAAGACGGCCTGTTTGAGCTACTGTTGCCGGTAAATTTTTAGCCGCAAAGGCGAGATCCCTGATAATTAACTTCCAAATACTGGCCTGTGTATTACGGGTTATACTCTGGTCGGTTAACTGACCCGCATTGTCGTAAATGATTGGTACTGCACCCCAGTTACTAACCAAAAAATAATAGGCCATTGCACGCATAAACTTGCACTCGGCAATACCGATGTTTTTTGCCCCTTCGGAGACACCTGTTGAGTTTTGCGCAATACTCGTCATGGTAGTATTGGCTTGCCCAATTATCTTATAAAAGGATTTGTATGCAGGTAACAGCGTAGCTATATCTGTAGCAGATACTGCAAATTTATAAAAGGCATCCCGGTCATTACTAACCATATTGCCTCCACGGGCATCTCCAAAAGATAATGCGGCTTTATCATTGTATTCAAACCAAACGATGTTGTACAATGGCGCTGTACCTGCCTGAATTTCTGCTTCGCTTTTATAAAAGGCAGCATTGGTTAACTGGTCTTCAGGTGGCCTGTTGGTAAAATCTTTACTGCAGCTTTGCAGGGCAGCAAAACATGCAACAAGAAGACATGATTGAATGATATGTTTCATACTATTTTATTTATGAGTTTAAAAATTTGCAAGAATATTGATAGAATACATCCTTGTAGATGGATAACGTCCGTTATCTACACCAGCCATGATGGTACCATACTGAGGGGAACTACCCACTTCGGGATCATATCCTTTGTAACCGGTGATCGTAAACAGGTTCTGTACACTTGCCGATACCCTCAGGCCACTTAAGGCAATCCTGGATGTGTACTTATTAGGAAGGTTGTATGATAACTGTACATTTTTCAGGCGCAGGTAACTACCATCTTCAATATACCATTGGCTCGGCCTGTTATTACCATTTGCCCCATTGGTGGTAATGCGTGCAATTTGAAATCCGGGGTTTGTTAATGTAGCAGTTGTTAACGCTCCATCTGTGTTGCTTGGACGAGCAAAATTGGATACCGATTTAAAATAATTACTGTAAGGTCCGGTGCCAGAACTGTTTTCATTGATGGAACGTGTGTAATTATATACTTGGTTGCCCTGTGAACCATAAATGAAAATGTTCAAATCAAAATTTTTGTAAGAAAATGAGTTATTAAACCCATAAGTGAATTTAGCCCATGGATTACCAATTACTGTACGGTCTTTTTCATTTATAAATCCATCACCATTCATGTCTTTATATTTTACATCGCCAACCCATGTACCCTGTGAAGGACTAATAACCCTTGTAGCGGTAGAGGTTTGGATCGCATGATTTTTTATTTCATCGATATTTTGAAATAAACCTTCAGCTATATACCCGGTAAGTAAAGCTGCTGTACTTCCAACGGCTGATATACTTTGTAAAGCTGAAGTTCCAAACGGGGTGATTAATGGCGTACCCTCATTTAGTTTGGTAATTTTATTTCTGTCGATCGAAATATTAAAACCCGTTTTCCAAACAATCGGCCTTTCAATATTAACGGTGTTTAATGTAATACCTACACCCTTATTTTGCATATCACCTACGTTGGTTGTAGGAAATTGGATATAACCGGGTGACCAGGAAATATCACCTCCCGAGTAATAGGGGTAAACATTGGTAGTTAAAAGATTAGAAATATTTTTTTGATAAACATCTGCAATTAATTCAACCCTGTTGTTAAACATTCTGAGATCGAGCCCTATATTGGCTGTTTTATCTGTTTCCCATTGCAAATCGGGATTAGGGAAATTAACTGCCAGGAAACCCGTACCCCAAATGGTTGGTACCGCCTGCAACCTTGCATATACACCGCCTGCATTTGAATTGCCTGCCACTCCATATTCAACCCTCAATTTTAATTCATTTATACTGGGTATGCTTTTCAAAAATTCTTCCTGCGAAATTCTCCACGCCGCTGACACAGATGGGAAATAACCCCATTTGTTATTAGCACCAAAATTAGAAGAGGCATCTGCGCGGTAACTTGCCTGGAAAATATATTTATCGTTAAACATATAATTCAACCGTCCAAAATAACCTTCACTTGCACTGGATCCTTTAGAACTTGAATTGGTGGCTGTCAATGCATCTCCACCAGATAATTCCTGGATATTATTTGTTACAAAATTATTCCTGCTGCCGTTTACCCCTTCACTCGCATTTTCTGTTGCTTCGTGGCCCACCATTGCTGTAATGGCATGCTTGCCTAACTTGGTATCATATTGTAAGCGCTGATTAAAGCCCCACCAATAATTGTTGCTACTTCCCCTGGAGGAAACAGTGGTGGTATTTTTATATCCACCAAACTGGTAAGAAGGATTAAAAGAATAGCTGTTATTATAAGCATAAAAACTGTTACCCTGCAACTGAAGGCTCAGCCCCTTGGTAAATGTGATATCCGCATTTAAACCACCGGTGAAAGTGAGTGATTTATTTCTGTTATCATTCACTAATGAAAGGGCAACTGGATTAGTGAACTGGTATTGGGTACTGGTTGGTCCGCCCCAGCTACCATCAGGGTTTTTAACAGGTACGCCTGGATTTTGCTGAATAGCAATATTTAAAATGCCCCCGTTAGAAATATTTACAATTTCCTTGGTTTGCGATACCGCAATGTTAGTGCTTAGCTTTAACCATTTCCTGGTTTGGTTTTCTAAATTAAAACGCGTTGAATAACGCTTAAAGCCTGACCCGGTTGCGATACCCTGCTGGTTGAAATACTCACCAGAGAAATAGAAGGTGGTTTTATCGGTACCGCCACTTAAAGAAACGACATGCTTATCTAGATTGGTGCGACGAAACAATGCGTCCTGCCAGTTGGCTCCATCTCCTAAAACGGATGGATCAGCAAATTCTGGTTGTGCCGCGGCACCACCGTTTTTAGCATACTCATTTCTAAAGGCAGCATATTCCCTCAAATTCATAACAGGTACTGTATTGGGCTTATCCTGGATAGTATGCAAAAAGTCATAAGCCACTTTTGTTTCTCCATTTTTACCTCTTTTAGTGGTAACCATTATTACACCATTGGCGCCGGAAGCACCATAAATTGCAGTGGCAGAGGGCCCTTGCAATACATTCATTGTTTCAATATCGCTTGGGTTGATAGACGAAAGAATATTGGCACCGCCGCTGGGATCGCCTGGTTTTATTTGTACCCCATCTACAACATACAAAGGCTGATTGGTAAAATTGAGTGAGTTAATTCCCCTGATCATTACGGTAGGTGCAGCACCGGGCTGACCACTGTTGGATACCACGTTTACGTTAGCTGCACGTCCTTGTAAAGCCTGGTCGAAGGAGGTGTTAACGGTTTTTGCAATATCAGCAGAGGTTACTGTTACCTGCGAACTGCTTAAATCAGTCTTCTTCATTTTGCCATAACCAATTACAACTACTTCGTCCATCTTGCCGTAATCCTCTGAAAGGGAAACAGATAAAGTGGTAGTGGAGTTGCTTACTTTAAATGATTTAGCATTGAAGCCTACCGAACTTACGACCAACGTTTCACCTGTTGCGGCAAAAATGGTAAACTCACCCGAACTATTGGTGGTTACTGCATTTTTAGTTCCCTTAACGGTAATGGTAGCGTTGACAACGGGCATGGCATCACTGGTTGAAACGATTTTTCCCGTAATTTTTTTAGCTTCCTGCGCTATACTTTGTGTACTTAGCAAGAGAAAGGAAATGAATACGCAGAGCAGCATACTTAATTTCCGTTTAAGATTTTTTCTTTTCATGTTTAGCAGTTGTTAGTTAATAATTGATTGTGTTTTTTGTTAAGAATATAGAGTCGCTTTCGTAGTAATTCTTTTATAGCAACAGCTGTTTAATGCTATTTCATTTTTACGGTAAGTCTTTTGCCCGCATACAGTAGTTTTTCATCAGGGTTTGTTTCGGTACCCAATGCAACTTGCTTCTGTTTATTTATCCATTTAATTTGGAAGGCCCGGCTTTGCATCATGCCGTTAAAACTGCCCTTTCTATCTTCTATAGTTAAAGTTTTAGCAGCCTCATTGTAGTTGAAGCGTATAGTAGCATACTTGCCTGTCTCGTAATTGTAATTGGTATTTTCATCCTCATACAATGTGAAGCTGGCATCCTTTCCTGCATATACATATAAGGTAATAGGGTCGGAGGGCTTTTCACTTGTGTATTCCATAGCGGGGCCGTATGGAATAATTGAACCTTCCTTTATATACAAAGGCATTTTTTCCAGGGGGGCTTCGGCGGTGATGGTTTGGCCGCCATTAAAAAATTTTCCATCATCCATGTTGTACCAGCCCGTTTTAGCGGGCAAATAAACACTACGGTTACGTGCTAAAAAATCAGTAACGGGGTTTACCAGTATGGAAGGCCCAAACATATATTGATCGCCAATGTTTTTTACTGCTGTATCATATGCAAAATCCATTACGAGTGCACGCATCATCGTATAGTTATGATGGTAAATATCGCCTGCCAGTGAATAGATATAAGGCATGAGGCGGTACCGCAGCTTGTTATAATAAAGCATGCTTTGATAAGCCGGATGGCCCTCGGGAGCTACATTGTAAATTTCGCGGTATGGGAACTGGCCATGTGCCCTGAACAAGGGGCAGAATGCACCAAACTGGTACCAACGGGTCATTTGCTCACGCCATTCTTCCAGTACTTTTCCTTCGGCATCTTCGTAACGTTTTTCCACGGAAAAACCTCCGATATCCGTTGTCCAGTAGGGCAAGCCGGACATTGAAAAATTGAGGCCTGCAGGGATCTGGTTCTTAAAATCCTCCCAACGTGAGCCAATATCGCCACTCCATACTGCCGAAGCATAGCGTTGTAAACCGGCATAAGCCGAGCGGGTTAATATAAATACTCTTTTAGACGGGTTGGTTTCACGCTGCCCTTCGTACACCCCTTTGGAATTTTGGAGTGGGTATGCATTAAAATATTTGGTGGAAGAGCCTATGGCCGTTGGATTCATCAATTGTTTTCTATTTTCTACGGACAGGTTGCTGTGAATGTCCGGCTCCGTGGCATCCAGCCACCAGGCATCTACGCCTTTACTATACAGTTGCTTGTTGATGAGGTTCCAAAAACCTTTGCGTGCATTGGGATTAAATGCATCGTAAAATGTGGAGGTATATCCTTTACTGATCCAGTCTCTTTCCCGGTTGGCGATATTTCTTTTATATAACCAGCCGCTGTCATTAAACTGTTTATAATTGTCGATCCCTTCGTAAAACTTCGGCCATACAGAGATCATAAACTGGGTATGGTATTTTTCATGCAGTGTTTTTATCATGCCATCCGCATCAGGAAAACGGGATTTATCAAACTGCTGGCTTCCCCATTTATCTTCTTCCCAATAGCTCCAGTCTTGCACAATATTATCCAGCGGAATTTTTCGTTTTCTGAATTCACTTACGGTATTAATTATTTCTTCCTGTGTTTTATATCTTTCCCTGCTTTGCCAAAAACCAAAGGCCCATTTTGGCAGCATAACAGCTTTGCCTGTAAGTTCCCTATAGCCTCCGATCACTTCGTCTATATTATTGCCATAGACAAAATAATAGTTTATCACATCGCCGGCCTCTGATTTAAAACCGTACTCATTTTTACTTTCGCCCTGTAACGGGCTAAGCCATTTGCAGGAAATGTATGACTCTCCTCCATCCGGGAGCCATTCTATTTTTAAGGATTTTTTTTGCCCTTTCTTAAAGAAAACATTGATCAGCGTAGTGCCTGTATTCCAGGATTGGCGCCACTTGTTGGCCACCAGTTCGCCATCGATCCACAATTTGGCATAACCTGCTGACTTCAGTAAAATAGTATGTACGCCTGTAAAACCGGAAGATATAGCCCCTTCCCATTTTACCAATACATCCTTTAATAGTACTTCCGAAGGCAATTTTTTTAATGAGGGAATGTCATTGTATTCAATATCAGACTCTGCACGTGTAGTTACCACTTTAGTAGAATCAGTATTGCTGTAGTAAGTTGCAGTGAGCCAACCCTCATCACCTTTGGCGGAAAATAGTTTCATGGTTGACAAGGGATCAAATTCCCTGTTGTCGACCGCCTTTGTAATGGAGTAATTATCCCAAAGAATACCGTAATTTTTACTGGAAACAAGAAAAGGGACTGCTACAACCGAATTATAATTGGTGAGATCCACCTGGCTGTTTTTGTAGTTCATTACACCATTCTGGTGTTGGCCAAGCCCATAAAATGCCTCTTCGGGTGATGATTGAAAGGATTGGGTCAGTTCGTAAGATTGTGCTCCGTCTACGATATTGCCCCTTAATATTTTGCCTCCGCCCCGGCTTTCCTGTAAAATTGCTTTGCCATTTTTGTCTGAGAAGCTTACTTCACCTGTGCTCAATATTACTTTGGCCTGAAGATGCTCGGTGTATAATACGACCATGTCTTCCGATTCCTTTACCTGCCATTTTACAGGGGTTCTTTTCTTCTCGTCCAGCATAAGGCTTTTATCTGCTGCAAAACTGTCAACCGGGGAAGCTGTTACATGAAGGATCCGGTCTGTGACGACCTGGATTTTGACTAGCCGGGGGGTATTTTTTCTTCTTTCCTTTACCGTAACAATAATACCATCTGCCAGTTTAGTGTATCCTTCGGGCAATGTGAAAGCAGTAAATAACAATATTAAAATGAAGGAGGTAAACGGAAGTACCGTAATACGGCGAATAGTTCTTAGCATAGCAATCGTTTTTTCGGACCTGAAATGAAGTTTGATATGTAGCCAGGCCGTCCTGTTTTTGATAACGTAAAATTAACAGGGATATTTGAGTCGCAGGGTATGGATACGATTACAATGAGGGGTGTATTTGATAAGGCTACCGTATAAAATGATAACAAAAGGGGGTGCTTTTGTTAACTAAGACAAATTGATAAAAAGAGAAAGGTAAAAGTGTGTAACGGACAAAGGTATCTAAGAGAAATAAAAAAAGGCAGGTGACTGTTGAAAGGTTTTCATTAGGGCGAGGGCGACCTTACGTTTATGATGCTGATATAGGGATAGCATCAACCCTTTACAATCTTATTATAACTCATCGCTATACCTTTTATAAGGGAAGAGCTGAAACCCTGGTGTTCCATTTCGTTTAGCCCGACAATGGTGCAACCCTTTGGAGTGGTTACCTTGTCAATTTCCTGCTCGGGGTGAGTTCCTTTCTGTAACAATAACTCCGCAGCTCCCTTTACGGTTTGGGCAGCAATTAAAGTAGCGGTTGCCGAATCAAAACCTATTTCTATACCGCCTTGTATATTTGCACGAATATACCGCATAGCATAAGCTGTCCCGCAGGCGCCTAATACCGTTGCTGCATCCATTAACTTTTCATCTATTACCGTCACTTTGCCCAGTGTGGCAAAAAGCGCCGTTACAAAACTGATCTGCGACTCGGTGGCATTTGAGTAACTTATGCAGGTCATGCTTTGCTGTATGGCAATGGCAGTATTTGGCATTGCCCGGAAAACCGGCAATTTTTTCCTGATGGCTGTTTCAATTTCTTCGATTAGCACACCGGTAACTACAGAAACCATCATATGTTTTGAAGTCAGTTCTTTTTTAAGCCCGTTTAATATATCGCTCACTTGGAATGGCTTAACAGCCAATATCACCATTTCACTGTTGCGCACCGCAGCAGCGTTGTCCGAAGTAACGCTTACGCCGCTATCTGCAAGGTGTTTTATGGTGGCCGTATTTCTCTTGGTTACAGTAATATCCGAGGGTTTGCAAAATTTGCTTTTTATCAGGCCTTCAGCGATGGCTGCTCCTAAATTTCCTCCCCCGATGATGGCGATCTTTTTATTCATAATTATTTTTTGAAACAAATTATCACGATACCATAGTTATAGTGCAATTAATGCCTGTTCAGATTCATGGCCCGCTAAAAAATTACCTATGGCCTGGTCGTACTTAATTTTCCAGTCGGTTATTGAATCCCAACTTTCACCATCGATGGTAATAATACTTTCAGTAACAGTACCCAGCATTTCGAATCTGCAGTTTAAAGAGGCTAGTTTTTCCTCGAGCAATGCCCCACCATTTTCGTCTACTGATACAACCACCCTGCTTTGGGCTTCACCAAATAACCAGGCATCCTTACGGACAACATCATTGCTGGCAACATTATAACCGAGGTTTCTATTGAAGCCGCTTTCAGTAAGGGTAATAAATAACCCTCCTTCACTTACATCATGTGCTGAAGAAATTAATTGGTCTTTGATCAAAGTTTCTATTACCCGCTGCAAAGCAAACTCTTCTTCCAATTCAAAATGAGGTGCCGGACTAAATTCGACACCGTGAATTTTATGTAAATATTCTGACGAGCCGATGTCATTTCGGCTTTCACCAATCAGGTAGATACGATCGCCCTGTTTTTTAAAATCCATGGTCATCTTCTTGTCTGCATTATCTAACAAGCCCACCATCCCAATAGTAGGAGTAGGATAAACCGGACCATCCGGAGACTGATTGTAGAAGCTGACATTTCCACCGGTTACAGGCGTATCAAATTTAATACAGGCCTCACCCATTCCTTTTATTGCATTTACAAACTGGTAATAAACCTCTGGGTTGTAAGGATTACCAAAATTGAGGCAATTGGTAACGCCCAATGGCTGTCCACCACTGCAAACAATATTTCTTGCTGCTTCGGCTACAGCTATCATTGCGCCTTTATAAGGATCTGCAAATACATAGCGGCTGTTACAATCTGTGGTAAGTGCAAGGCCTTTGTTGGTAGGCTTAGCTACTACGATAGCTGCATCGCTTGGCTGGTTGGTACTTGCGGTACCCGCTCCCACCATACTATCATATTGTGTGTATATCCATCGCTTACTTGCAATATTGGGTATTTGAATTAATTGTTCTGCAACTAATCTCAAATTATCCGGGGCCTCAATTGTATCTGCATTAAAGCGTGCAATCTCATCCAGGTAACCGGGAGGGGTATATTCGCGGTCGTACACTGGTGCGCCACCGCCCAGTACCAATTCCACCGCAGGAAGCGCAGCTTCCAGCACACCGTTCATATAAAATTCCAACTGGCCGCTTGTAGTTACGGCGCCAATTTCACTACAGGGTAGATCCCATTTTTCAAACACTTTTATAACATCAGCCTCTTTTCCTTTTTCTACCACCATCAGCATTCTTTCCTGGCTTTCACTCAACAACAATTCCCAGGCTTTCATATTCTGTTGGCGCATGGGCACTTTATCAAGGTCTATCCGCATGCCTGAATTTCCCTTTGCACTCATCTCGGCAGTGGAGCAAATAATGCCGGCTGCACCCATATCCTGCATGCCAACAATAGCACCTGTCTTTATTACTTCAAGGCAGGCTTCCAATAATTTTTTTTCCTGAAATGGATCACCCACTTGTACAGCAGGCAAGTCTTCGGCGCTATCTGCTGTAATATTAGCTGACGCAAATGACGCTCCGCCTATACCATCTTTACCTGTGGCGCTTCCTACAAAAAAAACCGGATTGCCGGCTCCTTCAGCAGTAGCGGAGATCGTTTCGCCGTTTTTCAAAATACCAACGCTCATTGCGTTTACCAAAGGATTGGTGTGATAACAGTCTTCGAAATATATTTCTCCTCCTACTGTGGGTACGCCAAAGCAATTGCCATAATGGCCTATGCCATGAACAACTCCAGACAGCAGGTGTTGGGTTTTTGCTTCCGATAAATTTCCAAAACGTAAGGAATTTAAAGATGCAATGGGTCTTGCACCCATTGTAAAGATATCTCTGTGAATACCACCTACTCCTGTAGCTGCGCCCTGGAATGGCTCAATGGCACTTGGATGGTTGTGACTTTCTATTTTAAAAACTACCCCATATCCATCACCGATATCCATCAACCCTGCATTTTCTTCCCCTGCTTTTACAAGCATCTTCTTTCCATCTCTTGGCAATGTTTTTAACCATTTGATAGAATTCTTATAACTACAATGTTCGCTCCACATTGCGCTAAAGCAACAGAGCTCCGTAAAGTTTGGTATGCGACCCAGCTTTTGCTGAATCAATTCAAATTCTTCTGCGGTAAGGCGAAGTTGTTCTGCGGTAGAAACGGTTATATCCATAATATTTTAGAAAGTGCAAAAGTACAACCTGTAATCCTTTTTTTGTGGAGGATCGATATTTTATATTTGTCAAGGTCTGTTTTTGATGTTTAAGACGCTGTTTAAAAATAATTTCCGCAACTTATTATGTAAAATTTTAAAGCCACTAATTGCACGAATTTGTACGAATAAATCAAATCAAATTGAAATCCATGGTAATTCGTGGATTTGTGGCAAAAAAAATTGAACAGCTTCTAAATGATGGGGAAATATTTTTTTGTCACTTTGATTTAAGTTTCTTTGCTCTATATCTACATCTGCTTAATCATTTTTCAATTGAAATAGGGTGAGGCGTTCTGTTTTGATCATCCTTCCGTATACTAATTACAAATTTTAATAATATTCACTTTTCCCACAGTTTTCTCAAAAAAGTTGGACAAATTTTAATAGAATAGTCAATTTATGGAAATATTTACCTTATTTTGTCGTCTAAATCTAAAATAGATGCAATCATTACGTTTTAAAGCAATCGAAAACTTACGGTCCAACCCGGAAGTATCAGTAAAAGCCTCTGTGAAAATTACCGGAATTTTTGGTGAGAGTGTATTTACCCTTAAAACTGCCCGCCAGTTTTTAAGTGATGAGGCGTATAAAAGTTTGGTATCCTCCATTCGTGGTGGTAAAAAAATTGACCGCAGTATGGGCAACCAGATTGCAAATGGACTAAGGGCATGGGCAGAAAGTAAAGGCGTAACACACTACACGCATTGGTTTCAACCGTTAACTGACTTGTCTGCTGAAAAACATGATTCATTTTTCACTTTAAAAGGGGATGGTACGCCAATAGAAGAGTTTGAAGGGGCAGCCTTAATTCAACAGGAACCTGATGCTTCTTCTTTTCCTTCAGGAGGATTAAGGGCAACTTTCGAAGCACGTGGTTATACTGCCTGGGATCCATCATCTCCAGCGTTTATCATGGAAATTGGTAATGGAAAAACGCTATGTGTCCCTACCATTTTTGTTTCCTATACCGGCGAATCACTGGACGCCAAAACTCCGTTAATTAAAGCATTGGTAGCGCTGGATAAAGCGGCTGTTGATGTAGCACAGTATTTTGATAAAAATGTTACGAAAGTCACTGCAACCCTGGGTTGGGAACAGGAATATTTTGTAATAGATGCAGCAATGGCCAACGCCCGCCCCGACATTGTAATGACAGGCCGTACAGTATTTGGCCATGCACCTGCGAAAGGCCAGCAATTAGAAGACCATTATTTTGGCGCTATCCCAGAAAGGATCTATGCATTTATGAGGGATTACGAACAGGAAGCCTATAAGCTAGGTATTCCTTTACGTACACGTCATAACGAAGTAGCACCTTCTCAGTTTGAGTGTGCTCCTATTTATGAAGAGGCAAACCTTGCAGTAGATCACAACACTTTATTGATGGATGTGATGACACGGGTAGCCAAGCGCCACGGACTGATCGTATTGCTACACGAAAAGCCATTTGCAGGCATCAATGGTAGTGGTAAACATAATAACTGGAGCATAGCAACTGATACAGGGGTTAATTTATTAGCACCCGGCAAAACGCCCAAGACCAACCTGATGTTTTTAACCTTTTTTGTGAACACTATCAAAGCTGTTCATGATTATGCAGGTCTATTAAGAGCGTCCATTGCGAGTGCAGGAAATGATCATCGCCTTGGTGCCAATGAGGCTCCTCCGGCTATCATTTCTATATTTATTGGCAAATACCTTACAGAAGTATTGAACCAGGTTGAAACCCGCGTTGGTGGAAAATTTGACGAGCAAGATGAAGCTATGCTGAAACTGGATATTCATAAAACTATCCCGGAACTAATGCTGGACAATACGGACAGAAACCGCACATCTCCTTTTGCATTTACCGGTAACAAATTTGAATTCAGGGCGGTAGGTTCAGCTGCCAATTGTGCTATCAATATGACTGTATTAAATACAATTGTTGCACAAACATTAAAGCAATTTAAAAAGGATGTTGACGGATTTATCGAAGGTGGCGATAAAAAGGAAATTGCAATCATGCATGTGATTCAAAAGTATATTGTAGAAAGCAAATCCGTTTTATTTGAAGGGGATGGCTATAGCGAAGAGTGGGCAAATGAAGCCGAAAGAAGAGGATTGCCGAACATCAAAACAACGCCTTTAGCTTTAGATGCGTATCTGTCTGATAGTTCAAAACGTTTATTCGAAAGCAATGACATTTATACGCACGCTGAATTGGAAGCACGCCACGAAATAATGCTGGAAGCTTACATCAAGAAAGTGCAAATAGAAGCCAGAACAATGGGTGAGCTGGCTACATCAGTAATTCTACCTTCTGCTGTGAAATACCAGAATGTGTTAATTGAAAACATCAACGGATTGAAGGCTGCAGGTCTTAAAGCAACAGCTTACACAAATCAATTGAATATCCTGGAAGAGATCAGTAACCATATCAATGCTATGAGCACGAGCGTTCGGGATATGATTGAAGCAAGGAAAAAAGCAAATGTGATAACAGACACAAGGGAAAAGGCAATTGCTTATTGTGATGATATTAAAGGAAAGCATTTTGACGAGATCCGTTATCATGTAGATAAACTGGAGTTGCTGGTAGATGATGCATACTGGTCATTACCAAAGTACAGAGAAATGTTATTTCTGCGGTGATATTGATTTCAAATTAAAACTTCGATAATTGACAAGTTGATTTTATTTTTAATACCAAAATTGGTATCATTTAGCTGGCAAGCAATCGTAAAAAAGCCGGTTCACTTTTGTGACCGGTTTTTTTGTGTTCGTATGATAATGTTTGTTATAGCTATCCGTGTGCAGCAATTGTTATATCGCTTGAAAGGCATTAAATATTCACCTCATACATATTCAAAAACCTCCGAAAGGCGGGAATGCGCAACAACAGTTTTTGAAAAATAAAAATGCCCACCGCTGCGCATCCAACGCCAGCCAGCACATCCAAAATATAATGATGGCTGCTATAAACTGCGGCAAACCAAATACCCAATGTAACCACTACAAAAGTCAGGTTCATCCACCCTAACTTTTTTTGAATACCGTAATAAACAACGATCAATGGATAAGATGAATGCAAGGAAGGCATGGCTGCAAATACATTGGAACTCTTGGCATATATATTATGAAATACCTTAATATTAAAATGATCATCAAACTTGTGAAGACCGGCTGTATTGCCTAAAGTAGCAGGTAAAAAATTGGCACCTTTTAATTGATAATACCAGGGGGGGGCAGCCGGGTAAACATAATAAATAATAAACCCAATCATATTTACCAACACAAATGTCAAAGAGAAATGAAGGAACATTTCTTTATCCTTAAAAAAAAGAAAGGCTGCAAATACCAAGGGAACAGGTATCCAGCATAAGTAAAAAACACCGGCCAAAATATCAAGGAAACTATTTCCATTTAACACCCAATATTCATTTGGCGTTATTATTTTGCCTAAATATGAAAAACCAAAAAGAAATTTTTCCGCATTGTAAAGGTCCTGGATGTGTACTGTATTAAACCTGTAATTTGGAAATGCTTTCATGTAATCAAACAAAATCCAGTACACTATAAAAATGGAAAAGCCAATAATAAACTTTCTGGACACCGCTGATAAAAAAAAGCAGCCATTAAAAATAGCTGTCAACACTAACTGGTCTGTTTTAAATCCAATTAAAAAAAAAGAGACAAGAAGGTAGGTTGAGGAAACCAGCAATGCAATTAAAATACTGTTGCGGGAGAATAAGCCAGCAGTTTTTTTGTTCATCAACTTTTGTTGGATTGCCTGGTAAACCCGGATTTTAAAATGATGTCCCAAAGAGATGAACTTACTCCATATCCTTTTGTAGGATCCTGGTAATGATGCAACATGTGGTGTTGCTTAACCCTTTTCAAAATAGGGTTTTTAAAATTATGGTGATGCATAGCGTAATGCAACATATCGTATACCAGGTAACCCAATAAAAATCCGGGGAAAAATGCGAATAATAATTTTTGTTCCAGCACTAACGAAAACAAAAAGTAAAACAATGCCGCTAAAGGAATACTGGCAGATGGTGGCATTACCAATCTTTTTTTATCCCGCGGATAATCATGGTGCACCCCATGAAAAATAAAGTGCATTTTTTTACCAAATTCTGACGTGGGTTGGTAATGAAATATAAAGCGATGCAAAAAATATTCAGTGATGGTCCAGATAATAAGCCCTGCTATAAAATAAATTACAAAGCTTGTAATATCTATATTGTATGTGAATGCCTTGTAAGAAAAAAAAATGATTGCAGGAATATAAATATACAATGGCACCGTAAAATGCACCTTTGACAGGCTATCGAAAACTTTGTTGTCAAACAACCTGATCGACTCCTCTGAATTGGATATATAATTCTTTTTCATGCTAATTAATTATAATGCCGTTTGTTATATTTTTAATCTTTCTTTTACTACGGACCGGCTTGCCAGATCAATACCCGTGATAAGTACATACTCAATATTAGGAGACCAAAATGAACCTCCGTTTATTTGTATAAATATGCTCGTAAGTATTGCAGGTTTTCGGTTAATGCTGGTGTAAACATAAAATTTTTTATCAGAACCCTGCTTTAAATACATTTTGTATTTTTTGTAAGAAACAAGGCTCAATTCATAATGGTTGTCTGCAATCTTCTTTGTATGCAGGCCGTACGCAAATTTTCTTTGTATAAAACTCAGTTCTTCCTTTTGCCCTTTTTCCTGATACCTGATCCAAAATGCATTTACAGGATTGTCAGTGTCCACGATTCCGTTCTTGTAATTCAATTCATATACTACCGTATTTGCATTGGGAGTGCGCTGAAGATAAAATAATTGCTTGCTATTTCCCGTGGGTACAGGATAATTCTTTTCCTGCGGAAATCCTGGTAAAAGCATCCCGCACACACCAATAATAACCAACAATAATTTCCTTACTTCCATGGATGGTTGTTATTCCTTTTGTCTTTTTCATCCAATGCTTTTTTTGCAGCAGCCAGTCTTTTAAAAGCCGTGATATTAGTAAGTACTGCCATTATAGTAATCGGCATGGTAAAAACAGACATTGTTTCAAACAATTGATATGATGTGCCGGGAACAAAATATTTGAAATCGCCGCCTATAAAAAACCCAATAATTCCACAGGCCAGTGCTGCCATGCCAGTCAAAACAACCCGTTCAGGCCTTTGCATTATACCGCCCTTATTTTCAATACCTAATCCCTCGCTTCTTGCTCTTGTATAGCTTACCATCATAGAACCGATCAATGCAATAAAAGCAAAGAGGGAGCTAAAGAAATAATGATGTGCAACAAGGTAATAACAAATGCCTAAAAACATGATCAACTCACTGTAGCGGTCAAGCACCGAATCGAAAAGAGCCCCGAAGGTAGAGCTCATATTCCCCAGCCTTGCTACCTGTCCGTCAAGCATATCAAATAACCCGGCAAATAGAATCAATGCACCTGCCCAGCCCACATAAGAAAGGTCGCCCCGATTGCCCTCTTCGGCACCCTTGATAAAGATAATAGCAACACCAATATTAAGTATCAATCCCGTTATGGTAACGACGTTGGGTGTAAAGCCAATTTTTATCAGCCATTTCACCAAAGGATTAATTACTACATAAATTGTTTTTTGGAGCCGGTCTCTTACTAATTCGTTTGCCATTGTATTAAAATTTTTTAATTAAAAATCAAACCTCACCCGGGTTCTGATGCCCCATGTGGAAATATCCGGATTATCGAGATATGCCAACCGTTTGACGAGGTCTACCCTTATTAGTTTAAAAATATTAGCAATGCCTACACTTACTTCAATATAAGGCGCTTTGTTTAGTGCAAAAGTGGTTTGCTTTCCCATTGTCACATCCGTGGGAAATTTGAAGAGGTCCTGTGTTTGGGTTGGATCATTCTCAGCCCTTACGCCGCCATATAATATTTTAAAACTTGCCACCTCCCGTAGCTTAAGTTTTTTTATCAACGGAAGTTTATTAAAGAAAAAACCATTGAAATAAAAGTTCAAATTTGCAGCCGCATATTTATCACTTACAAACTCCATGAAATTCATAAGATTATATGAATTTAGCTGATAAGCGTAGGTCTGGTTTGCCCTGTGAATCGTCAGCAGCGGGAAAGGCAGTTTTCCAAATATATAGCCTCCTTGCAGCGTTAAATCTGTATACCCTAGCTGGGATAAATATAAACGCTTCTCCATTGTGAGGGTGATATTCTGGTAATTGTATTCTCCCTTCATCAATCCCTTTATGCCTGCGGTAAAAAGTACATTAAAGATGGGATATTTGTTAATAATCGGTGTCCTGTAATTTTTGCCCTGGTAAAATTGTTCATTAGGCGCCCACCGTACCCTCAATGATACTTCGGATGTAGTCACATCTTTTACAATGGAATTGCCGGGCAGCTTTTGATAAGTAATATCACCTGCCGGTGTCTGTATCCAGTTTTGAACAGAAAAATTATACCTTAGGTTTTTGCCAAACTCCCTTACATACTCTGCCTTTGCATACCTGTTGTACAACCATTTATTATTATTGCCCCTTTTAAAAGATAGAAGGAAATTATCTTCATTCACCGTCAGCGATTCCTGACCCGGTATGTCGGTATCATATTGATAACTAAACTTTAAATAATTCAGCGGAAAAGAATAAATTGATTTGTGGTTAAAAGAATAAGAAACCGCGGCAAAGTATTTGAGGATCTTATCTTTAAATCCATATGCAAAATAATTATCCAGGTAAATAAAGTTGCTGAATTTTGGCGTGGTGCGCCCCCCAACCTTTAACACAAAGCCTTCTATGGGATTAGTGTAGTAAAACGTATTGGTATTACCTAACTCCCATGGCCCAAAAGATTTATAGCCTGAAAATAAAAGCGTGGCAATATCTGTTAGTCTCTTAAATGAACGCATGTTTTTAAGACTGTCAATATTGTAATAAGCCTTCGTTTCTACTGTCGTCAAAGGGCTATGCCTTCTAGCTATCCAGAAACTGTCTGAGGCCACTGCTTCAGTTGTTCTATCGACAAGATCTTTGGCATTGTACACGCTGTCGGGTGCGGGCACATCGATTAAAAAGTTTTTGAGCGATATTGTCCGTTCACCTAATACACCACCGGAGGCATTCCTGGTAAGTGCAAACTCAGCAAGCATACTGCTTTTAACTACATGAAAGCGACCATCCGGCGCTTTTTCAAAATCCTGGTTTATCCTGAGTTCTCTCGTCCAGTTTAAATTGGCATTTTTACTGATCGTCATGCTAATCTTTTGCACCCCATATTTTCCATCAAGCGTTACAAACATCGTACCCCGGAAAAGAAGGTCGTTCGCATTGCGTGGGGTGAAATATAATTTAACAAGTTTGATCCCTTCCAACTCTACCGTATCACGGATATAATACCTGTAAAAAGAGGGGCCCATATCGGCGATGGGGCTTAAAAATTGGGTGGTAAGTATTGTAACATTGTTGTCATAGATATTGATATCTGCATACAACCTATTGAGGTACTGACTTATTCCTTTATCATCTAAAAAATCCCCATAGTTTACCTTCTTTTCACCCAGCAAAACGGTTTTATCCTTTTCAGGGTTTTTCCTTAAAAACCGCTCAGATAATTTTTCTTCGAGATAAACAGGCAGCAGGGATTTACCTTCTACACTACTGCTATCGATGTTTTCAAGGATGAATTTATAGTTCCTAAAGAGCCTGTTCTTAATAAGCTTTTCAGGTTTATTGGTTAATGAAAGTGACAGCTTTTCATATTGCTGGAATTGAACAAAATCGTAGGCTTTTATTTTGTTTTTATTTTTATTTTCTATTACAAGATCAATTAATTCAACAGCCGGATTATCCCTGTTTTTGTATTTCCCTCTTTTCCTTGTTTTCACCGTTACTTCTTTTAGCGCATCCGTCAATTCCAACTCTACGTTAACAGTCTGTTCTTTTCCGGGAGTTATTTTTTTTGTTAATTTTTTATAACCGGTAAAAGAAAAGGTAAGTCCATTTAGCTTATCGCGGTAAGTAACGATAGAATAGCTGCCATCCTCCCCTGTAGTCACGCCCTTGCCCCCTTCAAAATAAATACTTACAAACTGAAGTGGTTTCATAGTGATGGCATCCTTCACAAATCCCTTCACTATTGTTTGAGCATTTATCGAATAACCAAAACACAACAGCGTAAATAAAAGTAAGACCTTTATCTTTTCAAACCTTTTCATTAATATCAATCTTTTTAAAAACATAGTTTTTCTGAATAGGGTAATTATAAGCAAATGCTACCGTTAGTGATGTGGCTACTTTTGCAATGATATAATGAACACCACCAAGTCGTATCAACAAATAAACTCCTAACGCATTTAAAATTAGGTTTCCTGTCCATGCAATCAGGTATCTTTTGCCCTGATGTAATACCGGAGTATTTTCTGATTGGAAAACCCAATACCTTCCAATCAAAAAGTTAACTACACCGCCAAAGACGGTTCCTGATACGCTGGCAAATACTGGATCGAATTGCAAAAATTGCTTGAGGATTATGGTGCCCAGGTAATCACAAAAACTTGCGATGAGAGAAGCTGCGTTTGCCTTTAAAAATGTTTTCATGTCACCCAAATTTATTAGCTACCCATATCCATAACTGGATGGTTGCTAATGCATACAAACCCGCCAGTAAATCATCTGCCATTACCCCCCATCCTTTTGGCAAACTTTCTGCCCGCCTTACTCCAAGTGGCTTAACAATATCAAAGAATCTAAATGCGGCCAAGCTGATTATTACATATCCAAAATGTTGAGGAACATATAATAATGCAATTGCCATTCCCGCTACTTCATCTATTACAACCTTACTGCTATCCTTTCCCCATAATCTATCTACCACCCCTGAACTCCAAAGACCTATCAAAATAATTAAGAGTGTAAATACAACCTGCCAGTTATTTTTCGCATAACCGGCAGGAAGTAAAAACCATATAATACAATACACCACCGCTGCTATCGTGCCGCCTCCTTTACCTACGTAACCGATGCCAAATACGGATGCAACCAGTGTATGAAATTTTATCATAGCGTGTCAACAAACTCCTGGTAATAATCCAATCCCAAATGAGTTATTAAATCTTCACCCATAATATGACGCAATGTGTTCTGCATTTTCATCAGTTGCTTGAAAATATCATGCTCCGGACTTAATTCCGGCAAAGTTTGCGGTGATTTAAAATAAAACGATAACCACTCCTGTATCCCACTCATTTCGGAACGCTTTGCCAGATCAAGAAATAAGGCTAGGTCTAACACAATTGGTGCCGCTAAAATAGAATCCCTGCAGAGGAAATTTATTTTAATCTGCATCGGATAACCGAGCCATCCAAATATGTCAATGTTATCCCAGCTCTCTTTATTGTCACCCCGTGGCGGATAATAGTTGATCCTTACTTTGTGGTACATATCTCCATATAATTCAGGGTTTAGTTCAGGCCTGAAAATTTCGTCCAATACACTCAATTTCGAAACTTCTTTTGTTTTGAAATTTTCCGGGTGATCCAATACGTAGCCATCCCTGTTGCCTAATATATTGGTAGAGAACCAGCCACTTACACCCAATGCTCTTGCATGTAAACCAGGAGCTAAAATGGTCTTCATTAAAGTTTGCCCTGTTTTGAAATCTTTACCGCCGATGGGGGTTTGTGTTTCTTTTGCCAGCTCTATAAGGGCCGGTATATCGCATGTTAAATTAGGAGCCCCGTTAGCAAATGGCACTCCGGTTTTGATAGCCGCATATGCATAGATCATACTTGGTGCAATGAGTGCCTCATTATTTTTCAACGCTGCTTCAAACTTTTCAATACTGCTATGAATATCTGTTGACTCAATATATTTTTCTGTACTGCCACACCAAACAATTACCACACGGTTACAATTATTAGCAAGCTTAAAATTTTCAATGTCATCGATCACCTGCATCGCCAGGTCATATTTAGTAGCTGCTGTTTTTACATTTTTACCATCCAGGTTGGCTACATATGAGCGGTCAAAAACTGCCTTCATAGGTTTAATTGCTTCCAGTTCAGCTTTAATAGATTGCAG
This sequence comes from Ferruginibacter sp., assembly GCA_039922375.1. Lineage (GTDB taxonomy): Bacteria > Bacteroidota > Bacteroidia > Chitinophagales > Chitinophagaceae > Ferruginibacter. Next base: position 8,867 of record JBDSAA010000098.1, on the reverse strand, counting down.
TAATGGCAGGTCAAGCACCTTTGCGTTCAGTGCTGCTTCATACACATTGTCTTCATAGATATCCCATCCGCCAAATGCGATATCATTCAGATCTGCTAATGGTACAAATTCATTGATCCTTGGAAACCTGTTTTCCGTTCTTTTACCAAGACGAATATTTCCCATTTGGGTAAGGGAGCCAATAGGTTTTGCTATCCCTTTCTTCACTGCCTCGACCCCGGCTATAAACGTAGTTGCTACCGCCCCAAGGCCAGGAATCAATATCCCCAGTCTGCCTTCTGCCGGGGTAATGTGTTGTGTCATATTGTATGTTTTGAAGTTAATTTTACTTTAATGCAAATACCCGATGTGCTTAAATCCATTTGTTTTTTGTATACCATTCTATTGAATTGGCCAGGCCTGTTTGCAGGTCAAATTTTGGCGCAAATGCTAATTCTTTCTTTGCTTTACTGATATCGCAAATCCAGTTTTTTGCCGCCAGTTCATGAAGCTTCTCCCTGTTGATCACCGCTGGCTTTTTAAGTAAGCCATTGGCAGTTTCCAGAAAATATGCCAGCACCCTTACTAAGGGCATTGGAATATGAAATCTCAATGCCTTCCGTTTTAATAAAATCTTTACTATATCTGAAAATTGGTACCGGTTGTAGCTGTTGCCATCTGTAATATTGTAAATACCAGATGCGTTTTTATTGAAGAGTGATTTTACAGCTATGTCGGCAACGTCCTGGGCATGCACAAAACTTAACTGCTGAAGTGTTTTACCTATATAAGGATCAAAACCTTTGTTAACAGTTTTAACCATTATAAAAATATCCTTATCCCTTGGGCCGTATACCGCTGTAGGGCGTAGTATCACAATTGGTATTGGAATTTCTGCCAGCCTTTTCTCAGCGAGTAACTTGCTTCTTCCATATGCCGTCACAGGATTAGGCGGCGTCTGTTCTGTAATTTTAGAATCACCTTCGGTTAATGGCCCTACTGCTGCAAGGCTGCTTATAAAAACCATTTTCTTAAAATCAGGGCCCAATTTTTCTGCAGCCCGGGCAAGGTTTATCGTGTAGGCGGCATTTATCTCATTGTATACTTCCTGCCTTATTGCTTTGGTAACACCTGCGGCATGTATTACATAATCAATGTGATTTTCCTTCAACTGCTTTACCATATCTTTTTCGTCATTGTAATTAAGAAAAAGATACTGCACAGGTAAGTCTTTCAGGTGTTCGATATTACTGTTCTTTCTTACTGCAGCATATACGTTCAATCCATTTTCAATGGCCGCATAAACAATGTGGTAACCCAAAAAACCACTTGCACCTGTAATTAACACCTTGCCGCTCATATCATTTTTTCTAGTATTCTATAACGCTTATAAACCTTAGCATTCATCTTTATCAGTCCTTTGTTCATCATTTCATTGTTTTCCAATATCCACGACGCTTCTCCACCCGTTATCTTCTTATCAATTGCCTTTTGTATTATTTCTGCATAAAAAAAAGCTTCTATACCTGCTTTTCTATATTCCTTATTTACGCCCAAAGCCAGTACCCTTACATAATTTATTTTCTTTTTACCCAGCAATAATTTAAAAATGCCGGTAGGAAAAAGGCGGCCTCTTTTTATTTTAATCAGTACCTGGTTAATATCAGGGATTGCCAATGCAAAACCAATTACTTCACCGTTATGTTCTGCAACCAATGCAAAGTCCTTATCCAAAACAAGCTTAAGATCTTTTGCAAGGTAGTTGAACTCATCATCCGTCATGGGTACAAAACCTGTATTCTCTATCCATGCTGAATTGTAAACTTTCAATATTTTCTTCACCTCATTGTTGAAATCTTTCAGGTTAATATTGCGAATGATTATATCTCTATCCTGAAATCTTTTACGCAAAGCATCTTTTAATTGGATCGTTCTTTTATCTACGACGTTTGTAGGAAGATTATATGCTAACAGGTCTACGCTTTTTATAAAACCATATTTAGTTAACAGATCTAGATAATAGGGTTTGTTATAAGTCATCATCGCTACAGCCGGCGAATCGAAACCTTCTATTAACAGGCCAGCAGTTTCATTAGTCGATGGATTTACCGGCCCTATCATTTTTGTCGCACCTTTATTTACGAGCCATTTCTTCGCTTCATTCAACAATTTTTCTGATACTTCTTCAATATTATACAAATCGTAAAACCCGAAAAAACCATCGCTTCCCTTATTCAAGGCATTGTGGTTATTATTTAGGATAGCTGCAATTCGTCCCTTTATTTCCATTCCATCATACGCTAAAAAAAGCTGCAAAGACGAATGATTATGAAACGGGTGCTTGCCCGGTGTAAGTATATCCCGCTGTGCTATGTGTAATTCTGGTACATAATTTTTATCTCCTTCAAACAGTTTATGCGGAAAATCAATAAAAGAGGCCAATTCAGTTTTGGTAGTTACCGGTTTTATTGTGATCATGCTCTTTCTTTGTTTAACTGAGGCACTTTCAATTTGAAAGAAACTTTTTTTATTTTTTCAATAGCGTAATCAATTTGCTTGAACGAATGGGTTGCCATTAATGAAAAGCGAATCATGGAAGAGTCGCTGTTCACCGCTGGAGATACAACCGGATTTACGAAAATGCCTTCGTCCATCAACATCTTTGCCATCAGGAATGTCTTTTCATTATCTCTTACAAAAATTGGAATAATGGGCGATTCCGTCATCCCAATATCAAATCCTGCTTTTACAAATGAATCAAGTGCATAATGTGTGTTGTTCCAAAGCTTTTCTATCCTTTGTGGCTCTTCTTTTAAGACGGTTAGGGCGGCTAAGGCACTGGCAGTGGCGGCAGGCGATATACTTGCACTGAACATCAGTGAGCGTGCATGATGTTTTAAATATTCTATTACAGGTTTGTCGGCTGCAATAAACCCACCAATTGATGCCAGGGATTTGCTGAAAGTACCCATGATAAGATCTACTTTATGAGTGATGTTAAAATGAGCGGCCGTGCCTTGTCCCTGCGGCCCTAATACACCTAAAGAATGTGCATCATCTACAAAAACAGCGGCATTGTATTTTTTTGCAAGCACAGTTATTTCATTCAGTTTGGTAATATCCCCTTCCATGCTGAATATACCATCTGTAGCTATTATTTTAAATGCTTCGAGCGGTACGCTGGCCAATAATTTTTCCAGATGAGCCATATCGGCATGGCCATACTTATACAACTTGGAAAAAGATAAACGTGCGCCGTCAATGATACAGGCGTGATTTAATTCATCAGAAAACAAAAAATCATTTCTACCACCCAGAGCTGATATTACCCCAAGGTTTACCTGGTAGCCGGTACTAAACACTAATGCAGATTCTTTGCCTACAAACTGAGCAAGCGCTTCTTCCAGTTCAAGGTGCAAATCGAGTGTACCATTTAAAAACCTTGAACCTGCGCAGCCACTTCCGTATTTGTCGATAGCTTTTTTTGCAGCTTCTTTAACACTAGGGTGATTGGTGAGGCCGAGGTAGCTGTTTGAGCCAAACATTAAAACGCGTTTGCCATCAATAATTACCTCCGTATCCTGGTCAGATTCGAGTGGCCGGAAAAACGGATAAATATCAGCTGCTTTCAGTTTATCAACGGTTTTGAAAGCCATTACCTTTTCAATCAGTGTTTTATTACTCATCGCTTTGTTTTAAAGAGTTTCTTTAAGCTTATGCCTATTGAAAAATAAATAAAATTTATGGGAAACTATATTTTTTTTAAATATTTCACTGGAACGGCTACTTGCACTTTTGTTGAATTTTAGACAAAACACACATGCATGTTTCCAGGTCCTTCTCATTGATGCCTTGTTTTAAAATCTCGTCTTTTTCTAAAAAATTAATATGCATTTTTTCAATCACCGCTTTTCCGCTTCCGGTAAGTTCAATAACATTTTTCCGCCTGTCCCCAGCTACAGGCAATCGCTTCACAAACCCTTTTTCTTCTAAAATATCAATTGACCTTAAAATTGCAGATTTGGTCTTTTCCATCACCGCCGCAATATCCTGCTGAATCATTTCTTTATTGGTGCTACGTGAGATATAGTATAAGACCCCCATTTGCTCAAAGGTGATTTCTTTTGTGAGCGCTGAAAAAGTTCCATTGATAGTTTTCAATAGTAGTTTTCCCGTATGCACTATCGTAAATCCTAACGTATCCGGCATTTCTTTACAGTCCATATATCAATAGTTGCGTATTAAACTGTTGCAAAACTAATAGTATTTATTGTTACTAAATCAATTTATTAAAAAAAAAATCGTTACACAATGTGAGTTAAGGTTCTGTTTCAAGTAAAAATATGATTACCAAATAAAAAGGTATGACCGTCTCAGCTAGAATATTTAATCAAATGCTAAACCTAAAAGGTAAATAGGATAATCAAAAGGATCAAATTTTCTTCATAAGAAAGGACTAAGCAAATTTACGGGTTTTAGCTATTGAGTTATCCCAAAAACTGAAATAAGGATTATCTGTAATAAATAGATTTCATGCAAATATATTTGGTACGGGTGTACGCTTATGTACCGCTCATCAAAGCTTTGCAATAAAGAAGAGAAGTACATTCAACTTCTTCATACATTTTGTATCTATAAAATAATTAATCATTTACATGGTTCATTTTTGAGTTTGAAAATTGTTATTTTAAGCGTAAGGTTAAGCGCCAATAAAGCCGTCTCATTCCTGGGATGGTTTTTTTTCGGCTATGGCTGAGCTGCAATAGTTTCATTTAAATTGCACTCTTATTTTAGTAAATGAAATATTATATAATAGCGGGTGAAGCAAGTGGTGATTTGCATGGCGCCAATCTTATCAAAGAATTGAAATTGTTGGACACAGTTGCAGATATCCGTTGCTGGGGCGGGGATAAAATGGTAGAAGCAGGCGCTGTGTTGGTAAAGCATTACCGGCAATTGGCATTTATGGGATTTGTGGAGGTGATAAAAAACCTTCGTACTATTTTCCATAATCTTACTTTTTGCAAAAAGGACATATTGCAGTATCAGCCGGATGTACTGGTATTGATTGATTACCCTGGCTTTAATTTGCGCATAGCGGAGTGGGCAAAGCAACAGGGCTTCAAGATCATCTACTATATTTCGCCACAGGTATGGGCCTGGAAAGAAAGCAGGGTGAAGGCGATTAAAAAAAATGTAGATAAGATGCTCGTCATTTTACCATTTGAAACTGAGTTTTATAACAAGTGGGATTATAAAGTAGAATATGTCGGGCATCCATTGGTGCAAGTAATTGACGAGTTTGTGGCCCAATATAAAACTCCAGCTATTGACGCTTCAACACTGCCAAATTCTTTAATGAACGCCAGCCCGCTTATTGCCTTATTGCCCGGCAGCAGAAAACAGGAAATACTCAAGAAGTTGCCTATTATGCTAGGTGTTGCCAAAGATTTTCCAGCGTATCATTTTGTGGTAGCAAAAGCGCCTGGTATTGAAGAAAACTTTTATAATGAATTGCTGGCACCGTATCACAATGTCTCCTTCGTAACGGATAAAACTTATTACTTGCTAAGCGAAGCAAAGGCTGCTTTAGTAACAAGTGGGACCGCTACTTTAGAGACAGCACTATTCCATGTACCCCAGGTAGTTTGTTATAAAGGCAATCCGTTGTCTTTTCAAATAGCCAAATGGCTGATCAAAATAAAATACATCTGCCTCGTAAACCTGATCATGAATAAAGAAGTAGTGAAAGAGCTGATTCAAAATGACCTGACAGTTGAAAATCTTCGAACGGAACTGACAAAGATATTATTTGATCCCGGCACACAAGCAAAGCTGAAAGAAGATTATTTAGCCTTAAGGAATTTGCTAAGCAAGGGCGGCGATGCTTCGGCTAACGCAGCAAAAAGTATTTATGATTATGCCTTTTCTACAAGGCCCTAACACACTTTTTTTGAAATTTCATTTGTTAATCACAGCACCCAAACTGAGTGTAGTTATAATTTAAAAATCAATTTTAGCAAAGCATATCTGGTTGCGAAAAGAGCATGGCACAACAATTTGTCTTGCTCCTATTTGCCGGCTTAGCTTAGGCATAAATTCATAACCGCGGTCAATACTTCTGATTGTTGGGTTTCTTTTCATTGAGCCATTTGAGGTAATGGTATGGTCTGTAAGCAGCTTATCCCTTTTTTCGATGATGTTAAAAAGGAAGTGAATTTCAGACTCAGTAATAAAAGTAGAAAAAGACAAATAATTATCGCTGTCATCTGCATACTGTTCTTTATTAATAATTTTATTCCACCTTACGTCTCCGTTTTTAGCGATATCCAGTAATAAAATATTGTCATAATAGTAGCGGGTACTCTGGTTGCCAAATCTGCTGTAGGGCCGGTAAAATCCTCCGAACGAAGGATTATAATAGTAATAGTCATACGGGCTTAAGAAAGGTGAGCCATATAGATAATCCCACCGGTTCCACCCCATATTGCCGGTTGTTTGGGAACTGTGGTCTTCAGCAGCTATCAGATAACTACCATCTTTTTTTAATAAAATATTTCTTATAAAAAAGTTATTGAGTGCAAGCTTCAAGTTGCCTTTGGCTCTGGCAATATCTCTTGTACTATCATCCAGTTTGGTAAATACTTTCGCATAGGTCGTGTCACCTTTTACATCCCATATTGAACAAAAAATGCCCTCAATATTTCCACGCCTTTCTGCGAAATAAAAAGAATTCAGCAGGTAACGCTTATTTACATTGTCGATTTTTATTTTCACTTCATCAATGAACTTTTCATCCAAATCTATTTTTTTAATAGAAAAAGTATCTGCACGGGCAGCTTTCGTTACTAAATAAAGAGAAGATAAATTAGACCGGCTATTCGATTTGACTCCTTTTGCAAAAACAAAATTTCCATCGTTGTCCAGCAAAAAATCACTGTACACTTCATTGCGGTCATCATAGTCCGTTACGAGCCTGGATTTATGTATTACCTGGAGATGGTTATCAAAAAGGATGGTAGCGAAATTAAACTGATCATTCTTTTTTTGAATTTTAAATATCATTACCTGCTTCTTATCCTCACTGTTTATAGTGCTATATATTTTATTGTCGCCCATAAGGCCCACATGGGTAGTATCCAATTGAATGGGCTGGTCTACTAAATGACCTTCAAAATTAATTTTCGCACCCATACAATAAACCACTCCCTTCCGTTGATACTGGTATACTAAATAGAAATGTTCCAGGTATTGGATATAATCAACATTGAAAGCTTTATCAGGAATAAAATCAAGATCAACCTTTTCTTTCAGTGCCATGTCATCTGCATTATAAACGGACACAGCGTATTTCCAGCGGGCATTTTTAAAAACAATTATATTGTTTTTCAGCTTTCCAATGATATCGAAATTGATATCACGGTTATCTTCTCTTTGCGCTTCAGAATAAGTGATGCGTTGGGCAAAAGTAAGCAGGGGCAATAGCAGCAGGTACGTTATATACAGGATTCCTTTCATAGTATGACTATCTTTACAACAATAAAATTAAGCTTTTACCATCAATCATGTTATGAATATAAACAAGATGTAATAGTTTTTGTTTTCCAATAATTTTTATAGCAATTCACTAAAGTATGCAAACAGTTTTAATCACCGGTGGCACAGGCATGGTCGGCAGGAAATTAACAAAACATTTGAACGCCAAAGGATTTCACATAATCATTTTGACAAGAAAAATCTCAGCTACAGGCAATAGAGATCCCAACATATCTTATGCTTTATGGAACGTAGCCGAAAAGAGAATTGATGTGACGGCAGTAAAAAAAGCTGACTATATTGTACACCTGGCGGGCGCTGGTGTAGTAGATAAAAAATGGACAGAAAAGTATAAAAATGAAATAATAAAAAGCAGGACAGACAGTAGTGAATTGCTGATAAATACATTAGGAAATAATCCTCATTCAGTAAAAGCAGTTATAAGTGCTTCTGCAATCGGCTGGTACGGAGAGGACCCGGCGCCCGGCGCGGATGGATTTATTGAAACTGACCCGCCGGCAGATGGATTTTTAGGTGAAACCTGTAAACTGTGGGAAGGCAGTATAACACCGGTTGAAGACCTGGGAATCCGCTCAGTAAAAGTTCGCATAGGCATTGTATTAAGCAATGACGGAGGCGCCCTACCGGAATTTAAAAAGCCTATTCAATTTGGTATGGCTGGAATTTTAGGTGATGGAAAACAGGTGGTGAGCTGGATACATATCGATGACCTGTGCAGGATCTTTACCGAAGCGATAGAAAATGTGCAATTGAGTGGAAGCTATAACGCTGTGGCCCCCAATCCCGTTACCAATAAAGTATTGACCGTTGAATTAGCCAGACAACTCAAAGGTAAATTTTATATCCCGCTTCATGTACCTGAGTTTATTTTAAAACTAATGCTGGGAAAAAGAAGTATCGAGGTACTCAAAAGCACCACAGTTAATTGCAACAAAATTGTCGAAGCCGGCTTCACGTTTTTATATCCATCAATTCAGGCAACTCTGCGGCAATTGTGCCAGCACACGGTATAAAGTGTTAAGTAGTGAGTATTAAGAAGAAGGTATCCGGCACCATAGTATCGGGCAGCCAAGTCTAAAGGTCCCTTGTTAAAAATTGCTTTCTTGAAACAAAAATATAAATCAGCAGATATACCAATGAGGTGCCTAATAAGATGTAAATATTCATGTGAGGCATAGCCTTATTCAATATCTCCCTGAAAAAGGGAAACGGTACAAGGCTGTCTGTTGTATTGATTGGCAAGACATCTGCGAAGGGAATAAATTTGGTCGGATTGGTAGAATTTTTGATTTGAAGCCCATTGATGATCACTCCTATTAGGTTCTCCAGAA
>JBDSAA010000097.1:0-9396 GCA_039922375.1 Ferruginibacter sp. | reverse complement strand
GCCACGTACAGGGTAATCCGCCGACAAGTCAAAAGGTGCTTTTACAAGGCTTTCTATATAGGCTTTTAGCCCGGTAGAATCGGTGTGGTATTGGGTGGCTTCCTCCAATGGTAACTGCCAGGTGCCTGCATCTTTTATGGTTTGATATACCTTGCCATTCTCTTCATGAAATACCGTCCGCAATATTTCATGGCGTTCGATTACCATTTTTAGGGAGTGTGTTAAGGCAGATTCATCCAGGTTGCCTTTGAGCCGCAATATAAAAGGAGTGTGGTATTGAACACTGCCCTCCAGCTGGTCTATAAACCATAAACGTTCCTGGCTAAAGGACAAAGTCACGGTTTGTTTAAGGTCCCTCTCAAATCGCTCTATTTTATTATGATTATTATTGATGCTCTTAATCTTCCAATTATCGCTATTTAAATAATCAATTATGAGTTGCTTATTATTCCTTATCTCTTTTATCAAATTCTCATCAACAAGGGTATTTTCAGCAATTTTGAATTGCAGCCGTTCGTCAATTAAAACGACTTCAACGCCATCCTGTTTAGCTAAATATAATAAATCAATAATCTTATTAAAAGATTTTTCCATATCTACGGGTGTTGGGAATCTCAATTAAAAACTAAGTTAGACATCAAATAAATTAAATGTTGTTTTATTTTCTCCTAGCTGATCGCTCGTCACGTGTATCTCCAAATATTTGCTTAAATCGTTAATACAGGTAAATTGAAATAAAGCTTTTACAGGTATGGACACCAATAAACTCCTTTCAATATAAGCTACCATTCGCATAGCTAATAGTGAGTGCCCCCCTAATTCAAAAAAATTGTCATATATACCAACCATCTCCACATTCAACAGTTCCTGCCAAATTACAGCTAATTTCTCCTCAATTTCGTTACGCGGCGCCACATACTCATTATTTTGTGCCTGTGTTTTTATAGGATCAGGCAACATGTTTTTATTTATTTTACCACTGGAAGTAACAGGGAATCGATCAAGTTGTACCCACACTAAAGGCACCATATAATCCGGCAATTTACCCCGGAGATAACTAATTAACAAATGCTTATCAAATGAATTATTAGTAACTGCATAACCCACTAATTGCTTGTCGCCTGTGCTATCCGGCCGGGCCACTACAACCACCTGGGTTAACATTTCACTTTGCACTATCACATTTTCAATCTCGCCTAACTCTATTCGATAGCCTCTTATTTTTACCTGGTCATCCTTCCTGCCCAAGTATTCAATGTTGCCATCCGGCAATAGCCTAACAAGATCACCAGTGGTATACATCCGGGAAAACGAATCATTAAAAAGGTTGTTAATAAATTTTTCGGATGTTAAATCGTGACGATTTAAATAGCCACGGGCTATTCCAACTCCTGAAATGCATAATTCGCCAGTAACACCAATGGGTACCAATTGCTTATTATCACTTACCACATACAACTGAATATTATCGATTGGTTTGCCAATAACAATTTTATTATTTTTTAAGATAGGATTATCCGTTATACTTGCACACACAGTGCTTTCTGTAGGTCCATACGCATTTATTACCTGAATGCCTTGTGCCTGTATATGCCTTGCTGTTAATTCATTCATTGGTTCGCCGGCTGAAACAATAGTCGTAATTGTACCTAACGAGTTTTTAACTTCGTATTGGAAGGAAGGTGGAATTACAACTATCTCTACTCCGTGCCTGTTTACCAGTTTTTCAAAACTGTCGGCAGTTATTAGATCCTCTTTTTTACACAACACAAGAATTCCCCCGGTTAAAAGTGTATTGAATATTTCGTAACAGGATGCATCGAACGCGGAAGAGGAAAATTGCAGAACCTTGGTTCCTTCAGCTATTTTCAGATACTCCGATTGGCTGAATGCAAGATTGACAACCCCGCTATGTTCTATCATTACCCCTTTGGGTTTGCCGGTAGACCCCGAAGTATAAATCACATAAGCTAGCTGGTTCGGCAAAACTGTAGCTTTTAAATTATCGCATGGCGCTTTATCAAATGATATATTATCCAATCCAACTATTTCAAAGCCGGATTGGGTTGGCAATTTTATGCTGCTTTTTTTATTGGTTAAAACCATTGAAGCAGCAGTATCTTCAAGCATATAGGCTATTCTTTCTTCCGGATAATCAATGTCGATTGGCACGTAAGCGCCACCCGCTTTTAATATGCCCAAAATTGCCACGATCATGTCGACACCCCTGTGTATGCAAATAGGTATAAGCATTTCAGGTTTTACACCCATGCTTATTAAATAATGTGCAAGTTGATTTGAACGTTCATTTAATTCTTTATAAGTCACTTTTTCATCACCAAACAGCAACGCAATATTATTTGGTTTTGCCGCCACCTGTTCCTCAAACATATCAACGATGGTTTTATTTTTAGGATAGTCTACAAAAGTGTCATTGAATTCAAATATCAACTGATGCTGTTCTACCCTTGTCAACATCGTTAAATCACCGATGCTTTTTGCCGGGTTTATGATAATAGACTTAAGCAATTCGCTATAGTGCGCCATCATCCGTTTAATAGTCTCCTCATTAAAAAGATCAGTACAATATTCTGCTGCCATATGCAAGCCCTGCGCTGTTTCGGTAAAATTGAATGTTAATTCAAATTTTGTAGTACTATGTCCCGACGCACCGGAATCTGTGAGCGACAACTGTAAATCCCCCAAACGCAGATCCTGTATTTCCGGCGTGTTCTGCAATGCCAGCATTACCTGGAACAAAGGGCTTCTGGTCATATCCCTTTCTTTCACCACCAATTCAACTACTTTTTCAAAAGGAACTTCCTGGTGATCATAGGCATCCAATGTGGCTGACTTTATCTGCTGTAGCAAATCTTCGAAAGATGTGTTACCTGTGAATTTATTGCGCAGTACAAGTGTATTTACAAAAAAGCCGATCAATCCTTCCAGTTCCTGCTGCTGGCGGCCTGCTATTGGGGTGCCAACACATATGTCTTCCTGACCGCTGTATCGATAAAGCAATACGTTGAAAGCTGCGAGCAAGGTCATGAATAAAGTAGTTCCCTGCTGGTTACTCAAGACCTGTAATTGTCCCAGTAATTTCTTATCCAACTTCAGGCCAGTAATGGCTCCTTTTGTACTTTGAACCAACGGTCTTGGATGATCCGTTGGAAGCTGCAGAGGTTCTACATCTGCCAGTTTCCCTGTCCAATAATCAAGCTTCTTTTCCCATTCATTTCCCTGTAAATATCTTCTTTGCCAAATGGCATAATCGGCAAATTGAACCGGCAGCGCTTTTAACGAAGCATCCCTCCCCTCAATCATGGCATTGTATAATTCCACTAACTCAGCTACCATAATGGAAGCAGACCAACCATCCGAAGCTATATGATGTAATGTTGCCGCCAGTATATGTTCCCGATCGCTCAGCGTAATCAGTGTGGCCCGTAACATGTAATCTTTAGAAAGATTAAATGGCTCTTCTATCAATTGATTAATGTAGTGATGCAGCCCTTCTATATCGTGTGCATAAACTGAACTATCAGTAACGGATAGATGCCAGTCATCTATTTCCCTGATATGCTGATACCCGTTGCCATCTTTAGAAAGAATGATTGTACGAAGTATCTCATGCCGGTTGATTATTTGCTGCAGACCATTTGATAAAGCCGCAATATTAAGTTCGCCTTTTAACCGTAGTACTGTAGGCATGTGATACTGAAGACTGCCGTCCAGCTGATCTATAAACCATAACCGTTCCTGGCTAAAAGACAATGGAATATGTTCAGGCCGTGGTTGCTTTTCTATTGAAGGAAGCAACAAGCCTTTTTCCATCTTGTCGATATGTGCGGCCAGTAATCCTATGGTAGAATTGATAAATAATTCTTTGATGTTGAGTTCAACATCTAGTTGTTTGCGTATTGCTGATATTACACGCATAGCCAGCAGGGAATGCCCTCCCAGCTCAAAAAAATCATCTTCTATACCCACCCGCTCAAGATGCAACAGTTCTTTCCATATTTCAGCCAGGGATTTCTCCAGATCAGTGGCCGGTGGCAAATAATTTAATGTATTGACAAATACCCTGTCCTCCTGCAAGCCTAAAAATAACCGGTCTACTTTTCCATTACCAGTGAGTGGTAACTGCCGCAATGCAGTAAATTCCGAAGGCACCATATAATCCGGCAAGCTATGTTGCATAAATTCCCTGATATCCTTTTGCAATAAAAAAGCAATGTCTGTGAATAACGGGATATTCGTTAGTTCATAGCCGTTATATTTTTCATCATTTGATGGTGGTAAAATGAAAACATCTGAAGGTTTGTTTTCAAATAAAAGATTTATCATCAGCGGATCTTCATGAATGAAGAGCTTGTGGCTATACCCTTTTAAAGCAGCCATTTGCAGCAACTGTTTTAATTCAATTGTTTCTTTATTCTCAATTTCCAGCGAGTGCCTGATTTCGCCAACTGTTTTCAACGAATTGTTTTGCAATGACTTTTGTAACTGACTTTCCTTCCAGAGGCGCAAATTTGGTACATCCTTAAAGGCCAGAACATTTTGTCCTTTATTTTTAGAAAAAATCGTTTGCTTGTCTCCAATGTCGCTCCAGCTTTTCCACTCCGGCAGCAGTATCTCTTTTTGAATACCTACAGATATCACGACTGTGTAACGGTAAAGGCTAAGCTCATTAATATAAGATCCCTGCTTCCACTGTATTTCGATATTGGTGATTTGTGGATAAAGTTTTTTTAACCCATAAAAATAGGCGGGTGAAAAACAAAGCTCTTCCTCTTTTATGATATCCTGCTGCAAGCCCCATTTGAATTCTTTCACACTGATGGAATCCTGCAATTTCTGGATTCTCAACCTGCCCTTAAACAATTCAAGCAGTCTGTTATCACGCACGTCTCCGATAATAATACGGCCCTTGCCGTTTATGAGCTCCATACATTTCCTGATCACCGAATTCATATAATCTTCGCCGGGAAAATATTGGACCATCGAGTTGAGTAAAATTGTATCTACCTGCTGTCCTTTCTGCAGTGTAACCTGGTGAGCCGGTGCAGTGAATAATTCCGTATCACCATAATCTCTTAACTGTTTGCCAATGCGATGCCTGATTTGGTTAATGGAAGACGTTGACAAATCACTACCGATATACTTGTTCACTTTTCCTGCAAGCTGATAATAGATAAGCCCGGTACCACATCCTATTTCTAATACGTTCTGTGGCCCTTGTGATAACACAACCTGTACGATATCATCCAGCCATTCCTTCATATCTGCCGCAGGCATTGCTTCCCCGGTAAAGCTATCATTCCAACCTATGATGTTGAATTCAGGGTCAACATTTTCGTCGCCTTCTGTTTGGCCATATTCTGTTTCATATAATTCTTTCCAACTTGCAACCCGCTGGTAATGCAACTCGAGTTCCTTGGATTTTACAGATGAACTGGCAGGTACATAATAACTTACTAACCGCTTGCCTCCCTCCTTTTCTTCTTTGCCAAGCACAACCCCTTGTGCCACCACTTCACATTGTTCCAACACATGTTCTATCTCACCCAGTTCAACACGATAGCCACGAATCTTAACCTGGTCATCCATGCGGCCTAAGTATTCTATATTCCCATCAGGCAGCCATCTGCCAACATCACCCGTTTTATACATCCTGCTGCCCGGCTGATTGCTGAACGGATCGGGTACAAATTTTTCCTCAGATAATTCGTGCCTGTTAAGGTAGCCCCTGGCAACCCCTGCTCCCCCAATACAGATATGCCCTTTTACACCTACCGGCACCAAATGGCCGCTATCATCAAGGATGTAAATAACTGCATTACTTATGGGCTTACCAATCGACACGCTTTCTTTTATTTTATCTTTGTCAGTAATAGTATGAAAACTATAAACGGCACAACCGACAGTGGCTTCAGTTGGGCCATACTCATTGATGACCTCAACATTTATACCCTCTTCAATAAAAGAATCAAAATGTGCAGGCCTCAATGCTTCCCCACCAATTACAAGTTTTTCAGTTAACAAACCATTGGTAAATTTTTTGAATTGTGGCTGCAGCAGTTCCAAATGAGCTGGTGTTATTTTGATGAAGTCATATGGAGCATACTTCAACAGGTTAACATCTTCAAAAATATCCACGGACTGCTTAGAGCCAATTATTACTGATTTACCAAATACTAACGGCATAAACATAGCCGTTAGTGACGCATCAAATGTGTAAGATAAATGCAGATAGCTTCCTGCGTTATTTCCGTCTATACTTATATAATTTGTTTTATTATTCAGCAGGTAATTGGATAAGCTTCCGTGCTCAATCATTACACCTTTTGGCCTGCCGGTAGAACCAGAAGTATAAATAATATATGCCAGTTGGTTACTGCTGATTTTAGCATTTAGTTTTCCCGAAGGGAACTGGCTAATAACTTCATAATCCGTATCCAACTCTATCATTTCAACCTGACCAGAAAGCAATTGTACAGTTGAGGCACTATTACTTAGCACAATGGAAGCACCTGTATCTTCCAACATATAATTAATACGTTCCTGCGGATATCCAGGATCTATTGGCACATAAGCCCCGCCAGCTTTTAAGATACCAAATACGGCTATCATCATTTCCAATGAACGTTCGATACATATCGGGACCTGTGTTTCTTCTTTTACCCCCTTGCTTTTAAGATAATGTGCCAGTTGATTTGACCTGGCATCCAATTGTTCGTAAGTAAGCGTTTGCTCATTAAAAACTATTGCCAGTGCATGAGGTGATTTAATAGCCTGTGCTGAAAATAAGTCCAGGATGGTTTGTTCATTTTCAACACCGGTAACAGCACCATTGAACCCAACCAACAACTGCTGCTGTTCTGTTACTGTCAGTAAATTTATATCTCCAAGCCTGCTATCGCCGTTTTCTAAAATCTGCAGCAAAACATTTTCAAAATGACCGCTGATCTCTTTAACATATACTTCATCCAGCAATCGCTCGTTGTAACTAAACCTAATGATGATTTGCTCAGCAGTACCCACCACTATACTCAAAGGATAATTGGTGCGGTAATGCATATGCACATTCGATACATTGAGCGCCCATTGTTTGGTGGAGATCACATCACTGAAAGGATAATTTTCAAACGTTAGCAAAGTATCAAACAAATCTCCCTGCACGCCGGACAAGTTTTGTACAATAGCAAAGGGGGTATGCTGGTATTGACGGGAATTCACCTGTTCCATCTGCAAGCCCTGTAACCATTCAACGATTGGCTGATCTTCCTTTAACGATGAGTGCAGTGGCAAGGTATTGATATACATTCCCACCCTTTGTTCTACGCCTGAAAGATCATCGGGACGTCCGGAAACAACGATGCCATACACGATATTTTTATTGCCGGTATAGTGGTGTAACAGGTATGCCCAAATGCCTTGCATAATTGTATTAAGGGTAAGGCGGTGGCGTTGTGCAAACCTGTTCATGCGCTGGGTCACACTGTCGTTCAACTGTATGTCCAGCTTTTCATAAGTGCCCATTCCTTTATTACGCTCCAGGGTAGATCCAATAAATGGCAACAATGTATTATGCTCTACATCCTGCAGGTAATTACGCCAATATTTTTCTTCCTGTTCCCTGTCGGCTCGCTCTATATACCTGATATAATCTTCATAACGATCCTCGTCTCCAACAACAGGTTTACCTCCTTTACTATATAGCTCATACGTACCCAAAAATTCTTCCATGAGTATTGGGAACGACCAGCC
This sequence comes from Ferruginibacter sp., assembly GCA_039922375.1. Classification (GTDB taxonomy): domain Bacteria; phylum Bacteroidota; class Bacteroidia; order Chitinophagales; family Chitinophagaceae; genus Ferruginibacter. Next base: position 1,626 of record JBDSAA010000097.1, on the reverse strand, counting down.
ATCAAATAAAAGATGATGCGAAGTAAATAACATCCGGTATTTATCATCAGCCAGGCGGAACAAGGCCAACCGCAATAAGGGAGCTGTTTCAAAATCGAATCCTTGTTTCAGATCAGCGTCATCAAACTCTTGTATGGCGGCAGCCTGCTCCTCATCATCCAAGCCACGATAATCCAATACTGTTAATGGTATTATCACCTCTTTATAAACACACTGAACAGGCACCTTAAATGCATTCACGTAGAATGCGCTGCGAAGCACACTATGGCGCCGCATCAAATGGGCCCAACTTCTGTTGAGCATATCTTCGTTAACCCCAGTCATATCACAGGTAAACTGTTCGATATAACCATCGATCCCTTCATCATACAGCCCATGAAACATCATGCCTTCCTGCAATCCACTCAAACGGTACAACCCATCCAGTGAATTTTTTCTTGGCTTGCCATTGTATTGCTGTGCTAAAAACCTATCAAGTTCATCATAACCGATCTCTGAGCCGAGCCCATAATCCGATGGTGTAAATACAGTACCCGCTTTCTTCTGTTGCCACATGCAATGGGCAATCAATTTTTCCAGGATGGAGAGATAGGCATTTGATATTTTAATTATAGTTTCTTCATTATAGTGTTTGCTGCTATAACTCCAGCTTAACATCAATTCACCCGCCCGTACCGAACTATTAACCATTATCTTCTCCGCAACAATATTTTCATCACCGCTAGCCTGCCCCTGTGATTCGCCAGCAACTGACAACCATTTGTTTTTCTTTATTACATTATCCAACTGGCCAAAATAATTAAACATGATATCCCATGAATCGTTTGTGCCTTGCAAGGTTGCTTCCTTGTTTATATATTTTAATACGCCGTAACCCAACCCTTTATCCGGTAGTTGCCGCATCTGTTCCTTCACAGATTTAATCAAATCGGCTTCCCCTTTGTGTGGTTCCACTGTTAACAGCAGGGGATACAAAGTTGTAAACCATCCAACGGTCCGATTGATATCTGTCCGTGCATTAATGTCTTCCCGCCCATGCCCTTCCAACCCAATTGTTACTGCATTGTTTCCGCTCCATTCAGCAATGGTATAGGCCAGCGCAGCTAATAATAAATCATTGATCTCGGTGTGATATACCCTTGGCACTTCCTGTAGTAAACGGCTTGTTTGTTCTGCCCCCAGGCGAACATTGTGCCATGCAAAATCTTTCACCCTAACAGGGCCCATATAATTTTTATCGACGGGGAATGGATTATAATTTTTAACCGCATGCTGCCAATAATTTAGCTGGTTTAATAGACGCCTGCTTTGCCCATAGTTTTCTAAAGCGTTGTACCATTGGCGATACGAACTACCTTTTGGCCCAAGCCCCGTTTTATCTTCATTCTTTATTCCATTTAACAGCAGTTCCAAATCATCGAGCAATATCCTCCATGATACGCCATCTACAGCAAGGTGATGAATAGCAATCAAAAGCCGGTTGGCACTTTCTGCAACAGGGGTCTGCATCCATACTACCCGCATTATTTCTCCTTTGTCTATATTTAAAGTTCGCTGGTATGCAGATGCTGTTTTCGTAATTGTTGCACTTAATGATTCGGCTGGAGTGTATTGAAAATCTTCGCT
>JBDSAA010000096.1:0-9271 GCA_039922375.1 Ferruginibacter sp. | reverse complement strand
GTTACCTCCACTGATGTGTACCAGATATCGAAAAATAGAGGAATCACATCGCCCTCTGCTGAAAGATGATCCAAATTTCGGTATCGCTGAGCGTGGTAAAGATTTAATGCTTCTTCTAATAGCTCCTCTTTGTTCTTAAAGTATTTATAGACCGTTTTGGTGGAGATGCCTAAAGGTTCAATGAGCTTCTGAATGGACATTTCGCGAATCCCATGTTTTAAAAATTGCTTGAGGGAAGTTTGAATAATTTCTTCTTTCATTGAGAAACGCATTGCAAAAGTTATATAATAGATGTTTTCCATTCAAAATTAACAGAAAATATTTACGTAAACGGATTTTCCAAAAATAATTTAAAATGATGTTTGGCGGCTTAATTTCGCTATTTTCCCTTTTCAACAAGAGTTTTGCGTAACTGACTATCTTTTCTTTTCCTCATTTTATTTTCCAATTGTTTTATTTCTTCCTTTAAGATATCCAATAGCAAAATCAACGATATTATTTAACAATATTTCGGTGAAAGGCTCATTGAGGTAGAGTCCGACTTCATAGCCAACAAAAAACGCATGCAGATTGGCAGTTGAGATTTGCTGGTTAATTAAATTTTTATCTGAATTTTACTATTTGAAATCAACCGGGCAAGGCAATCAAAAAAATGCTTTCCATAATCATCGAGTGAATTTTTCAACTCTTTGATATCGCTTAAATCAATAGCGGTATTTTTAGTATCCCCATCTCTTCCACCGTAGATTGCTTTTAGCAAACGAAATAGAGCCATCTGAATACAGGCTAATAAAATCCGACTATGAAAGGAAAATAACCGGTTTGGAATCTAAATTAATGGAGCTTTCAAAAGAGAGTAATAACATAGAGCCCTCACTGAATAAGGCTATAGCCACACTTACATCCCTCGATAAATTATATGAAAATGCCAATAAGGAAAATAAGAGGGAAATAATTAATTCGATATATCCCGAAAAACTCGCTTTTGACGGATTCCATTATCGAACCGCCCGGCTGAACGAAGCTATTCGGCTAATATACAGTATGGATGAGGGTTTCAGCGAAAATAAAAATGGACAAACCGAAGCTATTTTCGATTTGTCCAATGCTGTGACCTGGATTGGATTCGAACCAATGACCCTCAGCTTAGAAGGCTGATGCTCTATCCAGCTGAGCTACCAAGTCTACTATCAAAAACAATTCACTCAATAACCCTCCCGATTATAAATCGGGATGCTCTATCCTGCAGAGCTACCAAGTCGTAATTTTTGCAAATATAGGATAATTGAATTATTGAAGGCGAATGATTGCAAACAAAATCAGCCATCAAAAAATCAGACATCAGACATCCCTATCCCATCTTCTCTTCCAATTCCATTACTTTCTCAAACACTACTTCATATTCCTTATTTAGTGCGGCCAATTCGTCGGATACTTTTTTATACGATGATTCAGTCTGGTGAAATTTGTGTTTGTTGGCATAATTATCTGGCGAAGCCATCTGGGCTTCCAGGCTTACTTTATCCTTATTTAATTGCGCAAGTTTTTCTTCTATCTGCTGAAAGCGGTTTTTATTTTTCTGGTATTCTTTCTTAATCTCTTTGTCCACCGGCCCACGCTGGTTGTTAACCGCTGGTGCTATCTCTGGTACTGTATCTTTTTTTGGAGGTTGCTCTTTGTTATTTCTTGTATCTGTATTTTTAGGGACGGATGTTTTCGCCTCATCATTTTTTGCAGCAGCCAGCCTTCTTTCTTTCCAATCTTCCCACTCCGCATAAGTTCCCTTAAATTCTACGATCTTATGATCTTCGATCTCCCATATTTTATTAGCGATCTTGCTCACAAAGTGCCTGTCATGACTAACAAATACGATACTGCCTTCATAATTATTCAATGCCCCGATCAACAAGTCAACAGAATGAATATCGAGGTGATTGGTAGGTTCATCCAACATTAAAAAGTTGGCTTTGCTCACAATCGTTTTTGCCAATGCAACCCTTGCTTTTTCACCACCGCTTAACACTTTAATTCTTTTGTCTACATCATCTCCGCTAAACAAAAAACAACCAAGCAGGCTTCTTAATTCCAAATCAGTTTTACCACTGCGGCTCTCCCTCATTTCATCCAACACGGTGTTATTAATGTTCAATGCTTCCAACTGGTGCTGGGCATAAAAAGATTCTTCTACATTGTGGCCCCATACCCTATCGCCGGTAAACTCTTCGTTGCCAACAATAACCCTCAATAAAGTTGATTTACCCTTACCATTAGCGCCTATCAAGGCAATCTTATCCCCACGGTCGATCTCTGCGCCGGTATCTTCCATAATCACCAGGTCGCCAAACTTTTTAGTTACGTTCTTTAAAGTACACAACACACGGCCCGGTTGTTTGTCAATCGAAAAGTTGATTCGCATATTGGGCCTTTCTATTTCCACGTTTTCAATCCTGTCCAATTTCTCCAACCGCTTTACTATACTCTGTGCCGCCGCAGCTTTACTCGCTTTTGCCTTAAAGCGCTCCACAAATTTTTCGTTCTGCCTTATGTAATCCTGCTGATTTTCGTAAGCCTTTTGCTGTATATCTACCCTAAGCGCCTTCTCTGTTTCGTAAAATGAATAATTGCCTGTATAAAAATGTAATTTCTGCTGATACAATTCTACCACCTTATTTACCATCCTGTCTAAAAAATAACGGTCATGGCTTACCATTACCACTGCGCCCTGGTAATGCTGCAAATATTTTTCGAGCCATTCGATACTTGGCAAATCAAGGTGATTGGTAGGTTCATCCAATAGCAAAACATCAGGGTGCATCAGGATCATTTTCGCCAGCAATACACGCATGCGCCATCCGCCACTAAATAATTTATAAGGCTTGTGTAAATTTTCATTGCTAAATCCAAGGCCTTGTAAAATCTCTTCCGTTTTATGATGAATATCGTAGCCTCCTAAAATCTCCAGTTCGTGCAGTTTTTCAGAATAATCATGAGCCAGCGTTTCGTCGCCGGTTCTTTCAAGTTCATGTCCGATTGCTTCTATTTCTTTTTCCAGTTCCTTCACTCTTTCAAATGCGCCCATAGCTACTTCCAATATAGAATCTTCGGTATCAAAGCTCAACAAGTCCTGGTGCAAAAAACCGATCGTAGTCTCTCTTCCCTGTTCCACCGTTCCTTTATTGGGCAAAAACTGCCTGGTCAATACTTTCAATAAAGTTGATTTTCCGGTACCATTATATCCAATTAAAGCAATGCGTTCATTGGGTTGTATATGCCAGGTGGCGTCTTCCACTATTACACGGGCCCCAAATTCGAATGTCACATTTTGTAATCCTAAAAGCATGATTTGTCTTATTTTCTAAAAGCTGAATACTGTTATATTTTGCAAAAGTAAGTTATAGGGTTTACAATTTAGCTTCACAGCGGTGATGGGTGCTTTAAAATTGCCGCAAGGGTTGCTCTCCTTTTAAAAGGTTATTTCAAATTATAGACGCCTTTTTGAAGGTTGGCAACCCTTTAATCCGCTGCGTTAAAGTGCATACAACGGATACAATAAAGGTTGCTTCAACTTTAGTTTTTCATCCGTTAAACTATCTGCACGATTGTGTGTTAAACTGTAACTTTAGCGAAATTTTTAAAATGAGAAAAATAATATTGGTATTGGTTATTATATTGGTAGGTTTTGCAGGGTATTGGTTTTTTATAAAAGAAAAACCCAAAAGTCCGGCAGATGTAAAAACAACTTCATTGATGGTGAGGGCACATTCGCTACCATTTAACACAGATATTGATAGTTTATTAAATGCTTATTTTACCATAAAGGATGCATTTGTAAATGCAGATGCCGCAGCCGTAAAAATTGCGGGGTATGAACTCATCCGCCTTTCCGATACCAGCCGTTTGGCTGAGTTAAAAAGTGACACCATCGCTATTTATGAAACTGCCATGATGCAATTAAATGATGTAAAAGCCAATGCAGAGAGTATGCTCAAGCAAACCAATATTACTGAAATGCGGCAAGACTTTGGCATGGTCGGCGAAAGTATTTATCCCTTGCTAAAAACCATTCACTATGAAGGCCAGACCTTATATTGGCAAAATTGCCCGATGGCATTTGGCGAAGACAAAGGTGCAAACTGGATCAGTAATACAGCAGAAATCATAAACCCATACCTTGGCAAAAATCATCCGGAATTCAAAGGCACGATGCTCCATTGCGGAGAAGTGAAGGATAGTATTAAAGCTCAGTAGACGGTTTTGAGGTTAATGGTTGATGGTTCGAAATTTGTGCCCAGGCATCGCTTCTTCATTGAGCATCGTTGTGTCACTCCCTTGTACTTTTTCAGCAATGAGGAACAAGGGATTGAAGCCTTAAATAAACCGTATTGATTTGCTGATAATTCATCATCCTTATTATCAAGATTCATTCATAAACATACCCAGTCTACAACCAAAAGCGTAGGTCGCTATCTCCACAATAATGGCTAAAAAATACTTTTTAATCGTACTCTTTTTATTGCCCACGCTGTTAATTGCTCAAAAAAAATATACCGTTAGTGGTTATATCAGGGATGTTCAAAACGGTGAAACACTCATAGGCGCTGCTGTTACTGTAAAAGACAAAGGCAAAGGGATCACCAGCAATCAATACGGCTTTTATTCACTCACCCTTACAGAAGGAGATTATGAACTGGTAGGTTCTTATGTTGGTTTTCAACCCAAAATAATTGTGCTCAAACTTGATTCGGATAAGCAACTAAATTTTGATCTATCGCCCCGGGGAGCATTAGCAGAGGTGATCGTAACATCCAGGCAAAAAGATCTGAATGTATCAAACCCGCAAATGGGAAAATTTGTTTTACCCATCGAGCAGATAAAAGCCATCCCTGCTTTTCTAGGTGAAGTAGATCTGCTGAAAACAGTACAACTGCTACCGGGTGTACGCAACGCAGGCGAAGGCAGCGCAGGCATTTATGTACGTGGAGGTGGCCCCGATCAGAATTTAATAATGCTGGACGATGCCATCGTGTATAATACCGGCCATTTATTTGGTTTCTTTTCCATCTTCAATGCCGATGCAATCAAAAATGTTTCACTGATCAAAGGCGGGATGCCGGCGCAGTATGGGGGCCGTTTGTCAAGTGTATTGGATGTAGCGATGAAGGAAGGAAATGATAAAAAGTTCCAGGTGGATGGTGGCATTGGGTTAATTGCTTCCAGGCTTTCCATCCAGGGCCCTATCAAAAAAAACAAGGCCTCCTTTATCATCTCCGGCAGACGAACGTATATCGACGCACTTGCCAAACCCTTCGTTAAAAAGACAAGCCAGTTCTACGGCTCAGGTTATTATTTCTATGACTTAAATGCTAAAGTTAATTACAGGTTTTCTGAAAAAGACCGCTTGTACCTAAGTGGCTATTTTGGAAGGGATGTATTTGATTTTGTAAATGGCCAACGAAGCCTTGACGTAAATATCCCCTGGGGTAATGCAACGGGAACACTGCGATGGAACCACGTATTTAATAAACGGCTCTTTGGCAACACAACCGCCGTATTCAATAATTACAATTTCACTTTCGAAGCAGCCCAAAATAATTTTAATATAAAACTTGCTTCCGGCATACGGGACTTTAGTTTAAAGCAGGATTTTGATCTGTACCCGTTTACCGGCCATAAAGTAAAATTTGGCGGCATCTACACTTATCACCGCTTTACTCCAAATGTTGTGAGTGGCCGGCAGGATTCGGTAGTTTTTAAACCATTGAATGCACAGCCAAAATTCGCACACGAAGCAGCAATATATGTACAGGACGATTGGGAAATAAGTGACAAAGTGAAGATCAATGCAGGCCTTCGATATAGCGCATTTCAGCAAATAGGTTCTTATAAAATTTATCAAACAGATGCCAACGGCAATCGCAAAGACAGCACAGTATTTACCAAAGGGCAGCCGGTAAAAACATACGGCGGCATTGAGCCAAGGGTTACCCTTCGATATGCTATAAACAGTGAAACCTCCCTAAAGGCATCGGTTACCCGAAACCTACAATACATACACCTTGTTAGTAATTCTGGTACTACGCTTCCTACTGATCTATGGGTGCCCAGCACTTACAAGGTAAAGCCACAAATAAGCTGGCAATATGCTGCAGGTGTATTCAAAAATTTTAACGACAACATGTACGAAACCTCGGTGGAAATATATTACAAGGATATGCAGAACCAGATCGAATACAAAGAAGGATATGTACCTAATTCACTTGAAGACACTGAGAACTCTTTTACTTTTGGCAGAGGCTGGAGTTATGGCACTGAATTATTCATCAACAAATCCCGGGGCCGATTAACAGGATGGATCGGGTATACATTAAGCTGGACCTGGCGTAAATTTCCCCAGCTAAACTTTGGCGAAAAATACCCTGCTAAATACGACCGCAGAAATGATATGAGTGTAGTGGCGATTTACGAACTGAATAAACGTTGGAAATTGTCAGGAACGTTTGTATTTGGTACAGGCAATGCCGCTACATTGCCCCAGCGGTTTTATGTAATGAACGGCATACTAACGCAGGAGTACAGCCGCATTAACGAATACAGGCTTCCCTCCTATCACCGCCTGGATTTCGCAGCCATTAACTCCCCCAAAAGAAATGAAAGACGAAAGAACTTTAAAACAGAATGGGTATTCAGTATTTACAATGTCTATAGCAGAAAGAATCCCTATTTCATTTATTTCGATCAAACAGGAAATCCTCTTGATGGCACATTAAAAGTGCAAGGCAAGCAGGTGAGTTTGTTTCCTATCATCCCTGCAATAACTTATAATTTTAAATTTTAGCGGAATCTTCATTTTGACATAATTGAAATCAATGTCGTCCACTTAAGCCGTTTTAAAATTACTCTACTTTCCAATCAACATCAGTAACAATGAACTCTATGATTTTATGTTACGAGTTTAAACAGTAACTGGATAAGCCTTTTGGTTCCGTTCCAGCAAAGCCGAAATTAAAAAATTGCGAAGCAACATTTTTGAAAGAAGCAAAAGTAGCGGCGTTCCAAAGCTACCCTCCCTTTCGGGGTGGGGCTCCGCAACCCCGCCGGCTGCGGAGGCGAAGATGCAATTTTAAAAAAGAGAATGAATTAGAAATAAATAACTGGCTGAAATGAAATTAAGTTCGCTCTGTTGCATAAGAATGAACTTTTGTACGCCTTACATACTGACAGCAAAGCTTATATTGCTACCGGCATTGAAAGAACAATAGGGTCAATTACTGTGTGTCTGTCTTTAGCCTCTTGAACCTTTGGATCATTCATGATAGCTCCAAGTTTTTCCATATCTGTTACTTCTAACACCAGAATAACAGATTTAGGATCCTCCTGATCCTGGAAAGTTTTAAAACTTGATACAGCCGGACTAAAAATTTCCATCCTGTCTTCGTGACCTTTCAGCCATGTATCAAAATCACCTACTTTGTGTCGGACAATTACTGTTGGCATAATTTAAAATTTAGGAATTAAATATAATAAAAGTGAAGATCAAATCAAATCAAGTTAATTTAAATTTACTTCCCCAAAAATGATTTCGTTTAGGAGAAATTCAAGAATGGCAGCTAACTCTATATTTTATGTTACGATTTTAAAACAGTAACTGGATAAGACGCCTCTCTTTTGGTTCGGTTCCGGCAAAGCCGGAATTCAAAAATTGCGCAGCAATATTTTTGAAAGAAGCAAATGTAGCGGCGTTCCAGTTACGCAACCCCGCCGGCTGCCGAGGCGAAGCTTGGAATTTAAAAGAGAGAATGAATTAGAAAGGCGACTCAACGATAACCGGTTACCAGTAAGGCAGACACTGTTTTCTTTTTTGCCTTGATGCAAAAAAGAAACAAAAAAAATCAAGGCTGCAAAAAAATAGCTAAAAATTTATAAGTCTGGCTAAAATGAAATTAAGTTCGATCTATTGAATATAAATGAACTTTTGTGCGACTTACAAACTAAAAGCAAAGCCGGGTTTTAGTAACATTATTTCATTTTTTAACGCCAGTCTTATAAATTTTCTTAACGCTATTTTTTTGAGGCCGGAGCAGCCCGGGGATACGGCTAAATGATTCAAAGTAGATTTTAAAAAATCAATGATTAACCTACTTATAATCAACATCAGTCCAATGAACTCTAGGATTGTATGTCTCGAGTTTAAAACAGTAACTGGATAAGCCGCCTCTTTTGGTTCGGTTCCGGCTTTGCCGGAATTCAAAAATTGCGAAGCAATATTTTTGAAAGAAGCAAAAGTAGCGGCGTTCCAGTTACGCAGCCCCGCCGGCTGCGGAGGCGAAGCTGCGATTTGAATAAAAGAGAGAATGAATTAGGAAGGCGACTCTACGATAACTTGTTACTGGTCAGGCAGACCCTGTTTTCTTTTTTAAGTTTGACTCAGAACACAAAATTTACTGCAGCTTTCCTACATTAGAAGATTCCGCATTTGCTTTATGAACAAAACGAATTGTACCACTCTTTTTAAGGTCGGATGCAATGCGCACTTCATATCTTTTGGTACCGTCCGTCACAATCATGAGTGCTGTATTGGGTGGTATTTCCCCCAGGTTTTCGGCATACATTGTCAATTCATTGATGTCCTTTCCTGTGCTTGCATCGAGTGTTAGTGTAATGGGTTTATCAGAAAGCCGCTTGCGTGAAAGTAATAAATGGCCATTGTAAAAAAGTGAAATACTATCGCCGTCTATGTCGCCGTTATCATAGAGGTCTACTTTAAAAGCCGGATGTTCTATCTCAATCGTTTTGATAACGTCATTGCTCCTTTTTTCAAACAGCCTGTCTGATGGAACAATGGGAACTGTTTGCTTTTTGCTTTCAGGCGTCATTATTTTAGGAACATCGCGGTCTACCGGTATGCTCTTTACAATTGGGGGAGCAGGGTTTGTATTCTTTTTTGGAGGTGTTGTTTTTACTATCGGCGGTGTTGTCACCTTAGGTTTGGGCTTGGGTGTAATTTTTACAACCGGTGGCTTTGTTGACCGCTTAACCGTATCACGGCGTGGCGCTATTGTAGTTGGCTTTTGTGTTGAGAAAGGTGATCCGTTGCGTGATTTATTGTAGGATGAGAGGTCCCTGCTAACGGTCCTTCTTTTTAAAGTAGTTTTTCCTTTACCGCATTCTCCAATTTGTCCTGGAGCGGTAACCCACCTGCCTGCAAGCTCTTCCGTATCTCCTTCCTTTTGATAAGCCAAAATATGGGTTTGCAAACAATCATTCCAGTCCG
>JBDSAA010000095.1:0-14409 GCA_039922375.1 Ferruginibacter sp. | reverse complement strand
CACAAAAATCCAGCATTTCCTGAGTTTCAGCAATACCACCGATCGCAGATCCTGCAATACTTTTTCTATTCATAATAAGTGAGAATGCGGGTATCTGAGCAGGCTCTGATGGTACCCCAACACAAATATGGGTTCCGTTCGTTTTTAATAAAGACAGATAGGCCGCAATATCATGAGTTGCGCTTACGGTGTCAATGATAAAATCAAATGAACTTTTCACTGAATTGAATTGCTCCTGATCTTTGGTGACGATGAACTTATGTGCACCCAATTTTAATGCATCCTCTTTTTTAGTTGATGAGGTACTCAACACGGTAACTTCTGCTCCGAAAGCAACACCAAATTTAACAGCCATATGCCCTAATCCTCCAAGACCTAAAACGGCTAATTTATGTCCTTTGCCAACTTTCCAGTGTTTCAATGGAGAATATGTGGTAATGCCGGCACATAATAAAGGAGCAACGCCTGCCAATGAAAGACTTTCTGGTACCCGCAGTACGAAATCTTCCTTCACTACGATCGTTTTTGAGTAGCCGCCATAAGTAGGCATTCCGTCAGTGTATTTGTTTACACTATTATAAGTTAGAATGTTGCCTTGTTCGCAGTATTGTTCTTCACCTTGCTTGCAGCTATCGCACTCACTGCAGGAATCCACCATACAGCCTGTTCCAACTAATTCGCCAACCTTAAATTTAGTTACCATTTCTCCAATACGAAGAACGCGTCCAACAATTTCATGACCTGGAACCATTGGAAAAATCCCTTCAAACCAGTCATTTCTGATCTGATGCAGATCCGAATGGCATACACCACAGTACAGTATATCAAACTGTACATCATTGGGACCAACTTCTCTGCGCTGGAAATCCCATTCAACCAGCTTTTCTCCGACACCTAAAGCGGCATAACCCTTTGTTGCTATCATATATTTTTAAATTTTATTACTTTATGACTCTGTTCAGTTTACCGTCACTATCTGCTCAGCTAACTATCACTATTATTATGTAAAATTAGAGCAATCAGAAGGCACGTACTTTTCTGTTAAGGCCATATATTTTTTCTAATAAGTCCATTGTACTTGTTTTAATACAGGAAATTAATAAATACCAATACTATTGTAGACGTGTTGGAGGCTTGAACTTTCAACATCGACAGAAACAGAATTAATGATAAACAATAGTAAAATCAAAAAGGAATACCAGGTTTCAAAAAAGTAGTTATTGTTGGTTGATGTAGTTCACAGATCATCATTGGAGATATATGGAAATATACTCGGCCATATGACAGCAATTTCGTTTCCACGATATTTATTAATGTAGTAATAAGGCGAACACTCCCCGGACACAAAGTGAAATTCATGTAATTTTTCCCCCAATGTGTACCACTTATAAATTTTTTTGGTATCACTTTATGGAATGATAATTGTTTCGCAAATAAAAATAAATCCCGATAAAATGAAGCATACTATTATAGCATTTTCAGGTAGTTTAAGAAAAGAGTCATACACTACTAAACTTATTAAGGCATTTCAAAAAAGTGTACCAGATGGAATAACTGTAGACATAATTGACATTGGCAACTTACCTCTTATCAACGAGGATTTAGAAAATGATTTACCGAAAACTGTAAAGGATTTGCATGAAAAAATTAAAGGTGCAGATGCTATACTTTTTGCTACTCCTGAGTATAATCGTTCTTATTCTCCCGTTTTAAAAAATGCTATTGACTGGGGTTCACGACCTGAAGGAAAAAATATGTGGGATGCAAAGCCAGCTGCGGTTATTGGTTGTTCACCTTATAGTTTGGGAGGTTTTGGTGCAGTAAACCATTTAAGACAAGTTATGCTATATGTAAATTTATACACCATTCAACAGCCTGAGTTTTATGTGGCCGAAATTGCCAATAAGATGGATGCTGAAGGGAATATAAACGATTCAAAAACTCAAAAATTTATTGATGATTTTTGGACTGCATTTGAACAATGGATTACAAAACTAATTCAGTAATCATATTTATATAAATGATAAAATTTAAAAAATGGCAACAAAAAAAATATCTAAATCTACCGCAGGTAGCGCAAAAGATACTGTACTAACTTTTATATATGCTCTGAACAAAGAGGACTTTGATACTGCAAGAGATTGTTTGAATGACGATATGATTTTTGATGGTGTTCTCGGACACAGAGAGGGTGCTGATACTTACATCAACGACATGAAAAAGATGAAGTTTAAATACAAGCTTAAAAAATCTTTTGAAGATAAAAATGATGTATGCCTTTTGTATGACATTGACATGGGCGGTAAAAACACCATATTCACTTGTGGATGGTACCAGATTAAATACAAAAAAATAAAATCAATTAAAGTTGTTTTTGACCCCCGGCCTTTAGTTGAAAAGCCTGGCAAAAAATAATGGAGACAAAAACAGAACTACCGCCTGCCCTGCATTGCCGCAAGTTGGGCTCGACAAGGAGAGGTTCAGCAGCCGCTTATCGTTACAGCCGGCTGACTGTGTCGACATTTTCTAAACTTAAAATAACCTATATGTCAACCATTGACAGTAACAAAAAGACTTGCACTCTCATAAATGTTTTCACGGTTGAACCAGAAAAACATTTAGAATTGTTTGAGCTTTTAAAAGAAGCGACTGAAAAAGTTATGAGTAAGTTGCCAGGTTACATCTCTGCCAATCTTCACATTAGCGACGAAAAAAACTATTACAAATTATGCAAAGTAGGCATCATTGGCCGACTTTCAGAGCATACAAAAAAATGAAGAAGCCCAGGTGCACATGAAAAAAGCTGCATCCTTAGCTGTTGGTTTTAAGGCAGTGACTTATAGTGAAATCTGGACACATTCAAAATAGTATGACTAAATATTTTCTTATTTGTGCATCAAAAGACCATGTTCTTACAGGAATTAAACAAGGCTTTGTACAAGCCGGACATGGACGCAAAGATTTTATGAGTAAACCATCCAAAGGGGATTGGATTGTTTATTATTCTTCGAAAGACAAGTTTGAAGACGGAAAAGTGTATCAAAAATTTACTGCAATCGGGCAAACTACAGATGATGAACCTTATCAACCAGACACTCAAAAAAAATTCAAACCATATAGACGAAATGCTGATTATATTGTTTGCCATGAAACAGAAATACGTCCGTTGATTGAAACCCTTAGTTTTATAAAAAACAAAAAACGTTGGGGATTTTATTTAAATAGCGGCTTTAGGCAAATATCAAAAGAGGACTTTGAAGTTATAAAACATGCAATGAAATAAGGCATCATCAGACACTGCCTTGGAGCCCTGCGCCTGATGATGTTTTACATGCCCTGTGTTGCAAAATTATTTAGCCCACTCCCCTCCTTCCTGCGTAAATCTCCACATAAAATATTCATCCAATACTTTCAGTGATTCCGCACTTGGAACCGGTCCTTTATGGGTTGTTTGCCTAAAATACATCACCTCCGGTTTTTTATCAGAGAAGGCAGGCCAGCCCGGAACTCCTTTGCTGTTGGGATCACCCGTCTTTGCAAAGTTTGTCCAGTAAGTGCCCATCGCTTCCGAAATTTCCAGGTCGCTTTTTGTGGTTTGTGGATTGGATGGATCAATATGTTGAAAGACATAGGCAACATCCTGTCCATGTGGCGAACCATGACCATGTTTAGGAGAATCTTTGGGATAATCTGGATGCTGGTCGAAATAATAGAAATACATTTTCGATCTTCCTGTTTTGGATTGAAGCCGGGCCCAGCTCCATGTATGCCATCCAAATGCGGCATCACGGGCAAGGTCACGTGCCGTTTTAGGTACCGAGGTTTCTCCAACAGGATAAGCCTTTATCAATGCGTCGGCAAATTTGCCATACCGTTTTTTTACTGCCGAAATATATTCGTCAGGGGTCTTAGGCGGCGAAAAACTTACTCCTTCATCGGAGTTGTAACCCAAAATAACAGGAACATCATTGTACTTACCCGCTTTGTATAGTTTGTACTGATCATCAGGAATTACATGTCCGTCAATAATTGGCCATGCATTTCCCAATCCCCATCCCGAAGGAAGTTTATCCGCATCTATTTTCCTTAGTTCTGCAATGGAAGAAACTCCGGCCTTTTGAAGATAAGTCTCACCCGCAACTTCGGCTTGTTGTAGGGTTCTCATATTTTCACCAGGGAATGTTGTTGGACGTGTGGGACCAAAGGACCCGCCACTTTGCGAAATGGCGCCATGAAATAACCCTTTAGCTAACGGTGAGGCGCATAACATACTTACAGATATTCCTCCGGCCGATTCGCCAAAGATGGTTACCTTATTCGGGTTGCCGCCGAATGCAGCAATATTCTTTTGTATCCATTGTAGTCCGGCAACCTGGTCGAGCAAACCATAGTTTCCTGAAATATGAGGCTGACTCTCTGCGCTCAATTCAGGGTGGGCTAAAAATCCGAGTTGCGCCACCCGGTAGGCAATGCTCACAAATACCACTCCTTTTTTGGCCAGCTTTTCGCCATCGTGCCACGGTTCGCCGGTTGACCCGGCACTAAAACCACCTCCATAAATCCAAACCAGCACGGGCAGTTTTTCTTTAGCTGATTTTGCCGGGCTCCACACATTAAGGTAGAGGCAATCTTCACTTTTACCTGAAGAAGGATTTCCTCCCTGCATAGGTGCCGGAGCATATTTGGTGGCTAGTTTTACACTGTCCCATTTTTTAAGTGGCTGCGGTGCCCGCCAGCGCAACTCACCAACGGGTGGCGCAGCAAAGGGTATCCCTTTGAATACTGTTAAATCACCTTCAACTGTTCCTTGTATCCATCCACCTTCCACCTTAACCTTGGCAGGTTGCAGGGTGGTATACGAACTTGCCATAAACATGAAAGTTATGGCTGCAAAGCACGCTACTACAAATGCTGCTTTTTTTAAGAATGGTGTATTCATTTTTATTTTTTTATTAGAAGTGCCTGAGTTAATTTCTCTAATTGTTTATATGGTCTAAAATGTTGCCATGATGTATGGCGATGAAAGGATTGTGACACAAGAATGATGCTATGAAATACTACTGCTGGTATTCAAAATCATTAACTCAGACAGCCAAGCTTCATCATTAGGTTCTGTCCAAACCCAAATCAGATTTTTTAAGCCGTGGTAGTTCACCACATATTTACAATAAATTTCTCCACCTTCTTTATCATTTTGAAATTCCAGCCCGGTCTGCGAGTTGGAGGAAGTTCCACATAGCAGGTCTCCATGTACCACCACTGTGTCCTTGTCCCTGGGCAACCCATGAATAATAAGGAATGCTTTTGCTCTTACAATAGTTAACTGTTGCTAGGTTCGCATCAATAAAACCTTGATAATCATATTGAGCCCAGGAAATAAACAAACATTTCAATACCTTTTTGGCATCAGCTCCATCATTGGGAAATAATACATTATCCGCTTGTTTGTTAGGAGCTGCTGAAGAAGGGCTGATATAATGGAAGTAGTCCAGATTGTCACATCCTACATTAAATGTATATCCACCGCCCCAGGAATAACCAAAAAGCCCACGATGATCAGCATCCGCATACGTAGAATAATGTGAATCAATGTAAGGGATCGCATCGGTGATGGTCATATCCTGCACATTGCTATAGTTGCCATTAAATTGATCGTCTATGGCTACGATGATAACTCCTTTGGATACTTTGCCATCTCCAAGAAGATTATCACTGATGATACCGGCACTCACCCAGGAGCCATTAAATACGTTGGCCGCCTTATCACCGAGTCCCTGATAACAGTATATAACGCCATACTTTTGGCTGGTGCTATATCCTGGTGGAGTATAAACCAGCATATCAACGTTTTTTCCTGCAACAGATGAATGAAAGCTTATGGTACTAACCGAGCCCGCCGGGTATCGGCCAGGCTTGTCATAAGTGCCATTATCTGGCCCTCCTGTTGGCATAGCTGGAAGAGTTTCTGCATTCAAACCGGAAGTGCTGAATACCAATTCTATTTCTGTTGGATAAAGCACACCTGTAGCTCCCTTAATGGTATTGGCCGGTATAATAAGCGTGTAGGTCTTTGCGGGCTGCAATGGGGGCAAAGTCATCTTCAGTTCTCCTCCGGTGCCAACGGTGAGATTAGTAATCAACCCTCCGTTTAAGGTGACGTTTGAGGGTAACACAACTGTCACTTTCTGATTGAACTGGAGTGTAATCTCTTTCAATCCGTTGGGAACATCCTGTTTCTGGTTGGCAGGATTACTGCTCATCAACATTGGCGGGTTAATCGGAGTAGCCTCCACATTCTTTTTAGTACATGCTGAAAAAAGAATCAGCAATCCTAAAAATATATGGGATAACTTTTTCATTACCATTTTATATTTCGGGGCAGGTAATTCATCACGCATAAGCGTACAAAGCCTTGGTGGGGCATTTTTAAAACAGTCGATAGCGGTATATTCATTCGTTCGCAGGAAGAACGGTAACGGAGCATTAATTTTCATAGTTTAAGTTTTTATCAGGCTTTATTTAAATAAAAAAGATTCTTTTTTGAACGATCCAATCCCTGACTTGAGAAATCCACATCCGGTTATAAATCCTGCATTTTGGTTGTTGATGATAAGTCATCCGGAATTAGTTGATTTTAACGGCATAAATAAAAAACGCCTTCAGTAACGGAGGCGTTTTTTTTATGCATGCCCAATCATTAAACTGCACTATTTTTCGGTTAGGACAAGAAGAATTAAATGATGCCCAGCCTACCCTTTTTTTCTGTTTGTTTAAATTTATTTCAACGAAGGCATTTCATCTAAAGTGATAACATAGCTGTGTGCAAACATTTTTTTCCAGAGGTCAAGTGAATTGTGCGTAGCGCTACGTGTGTAATCGCCATACCACGGCATAAACCATGACCAGGCTGCGCCATCCTTTACCAGGTTATCTGCATCAGGTATAGAACCAACCTCGCTCAGCGTCACCATTTTCTTTTTTCCATACAAGGTATTCAAGGCATTAAACTCTGTTAGCTGTGAAGAATGGTCGCCTTGTTTGTATACATCTCTTCCTACTATATCAACCATATTGTCGCCGGGATACCAGCTATCATCATTTGGTTCCCTGGTCCAAACCCAGATAAGGTTTTTTAAACCATGAAAATTTACCATGCGGTCATACATCAACTGGTATAGTTTTTTACAGGCGTCACCTCCCTTGGTGCCCCACCAAAACCATCCGCCGGCAGCTTCGTGTAAAGGCCGCCAAATAACCGGAACATTTTGTGCCTGCAATTCTTTTAACAGTCCCGATACAAAATCTATGTCGGCTAACATCGCCTTATACTCTGCAGAAGCAGGGTCATTTATCTTGGTAATATCGAAAGTTGTACCAGTAGGTTTTGATGGATTCTTAGGGTAAAATTCTTCGGTCGCCCGGGAAGGATCTCTCCAATGCCAGACAAAAACAGAAATGCCATTTTTATCCCAATAAGCTTTTGCATCTTTTATCGGTTGTTTATCATCATACCAGTTATATCCTCTGCCGCAATGCATAAAATCAAGGCCAATGATGGCGGGTTCCTTACCGGTATTGGTTTTTAGCCAACTTGTTTCATCAAAGCTGTTCAGCGTCATTACGCCTGACAAAATCTTTTTTCCGTAATTCTCCCGTAAAAAGTTGTATAGTGCTACAGCTTCTTTTGTTGCATTTGGGGTAACAAGCGTTGTATTAATATTAAATTGGCTGGCAGGTGGCGGAGGAGGAGGTGGTGGTGGTATAACTACAGGGGTTGCTTCCCTGGTACCCTTCTTACAGGATGAAAATCCTGCTGCAGCTATGAGCAGAAGAAATACAATTCCAAATTTCATATGCACTTTGTTTTTATTTTTTCAATAGCAATTAACATGAATCAACTGGATGAAATAGTAAGGATATGTGTGCTTACTATTTTCACACATTATTAACTGCACAAAACAAATTTAGAAAATAATGTAAGCTTCATCGAGTGCATAACGACATATGAAAGGAAAGTATTGGGATCGGGTAAAATAGCATTAAATAGGTTTTCAAAACTACTGATTGAAGCCACCGTTTTAGTCAATTTTGTAATTACGATACTTCGACTATTGAGCATGAAGAAACTTACAGATGATGTTGGACATCCGATTTTGAGCAAACTTCTTGCTTAATTTTGGTTACATGATAGAAATCAGCCCGGCAGCAAAATCAGACATCCCCTTAATTCAGCGAATAGCCGATCAAACATGGCCCGCAACATTTAGCACCATCATTTCAGAAGGCAAGATGAATTATATGCTTGAGATGATGTACAGCATCGAATCTTTGACAGAACAAGTAGAAAAAAATGGGCATTGTTTCCTTTTGGCAAAAAACAACCAAAAATGTGTTGGCTTTGCATCTTATGAGTTGAACTACAACAACAGTAAAACCACAAAAATTCATAAGCTCTACGTATTACCAGAAACACAGGGTAAAGGCGTTGGAAAACTATTGATTAACGAAATAGCCGGGCTGGCAAAGCAAGGCGACAATGATGTTTTATCTCTGGACGTAAACAGAAACAACCCCGCCATTCAGTTTTACGAGAGGTTTGGCTTCAACAAGTTGTGGGAAGAAAATGAACCAATTGGTGGCCGTTACATGATGGAATATTACATAATGGAGAAACAGCTTTCAAAGTGACCCAGGCAAGCTTTTAAAATTTATCTAACTAAAATATCGAAGTAAGCCAAGTCTTATCAACATTTCCTCCTAAAATGTAACGGTTAACCCGCCATCCACTGTAAGTACGGTGCCTGTGATATAAGAAGCATCAGGCCCCGCCAGGAACCAGGACACAATCCCAATTACCAAGCCGGAAGCACTGACTGGCACAAGAAGATGATATAGGATTGTTGGGGGCATCAGTTTTGTTTGGGCTGCTCTAATCAGAAAACAAGCAACAATAATTTACAATTAATTGTTGGAATTATTTGTTCGTGTCTTTTCATCTTCTGCGCTACCAGCATCATTACGTTTGCGGGCATTGGCCATTTTTCCAAAACGGTAAGAGAATGAAAAACCTACCCAACGGGAATCTCTTTTCCTTCTGTAGTATTCCGCAACTTGTGTGATGCCCACTGTTTGGCTGTTCAACTTAACCGAATAAAAAATATCATTCGCATTAAAACGAACCGTACCCTGGCCTTTTAATATCTTTTTTTGAACCCCCGCTGAGATATTATAGACTGCATCGTTTTTGATCTGTCCATACGATTGCCGACCAGGGAAAAACCCATTTAGTTCCGCACTCCAGTTTTTACTCAGGTGGAATTGGTTACTTACTTCGATCTCATGTACATCTGTATGCCGATCTAGTGAAACCCCAGCGGCCTTTCCTTTAATAGATTGAAATAAAAAAACGCCCTTCAGGTTAACTCTGTACCATTTTTTTGGAGATAGCGATAAGTGTGGGAATATGCCCAGCAAACGATCCTCAATAAAATTTAATGGTGTTGAAATAAAAACAGGGCCGTAGACCTGCGTAACACGGTTGATGCCATTGTTGCCGCCTCCATAGCTTAGTGTGATACCTAAATACTGTTTATAACTATACCTACATTCTATATACTGCCCAAAGGACGGTTTTAACTGAGCGTTGCCCGCATTATAAGTATACTGATCTACAAAAAAAAAAGGATTGAGTTGCTGATAGGATGGCCTCCCGATTCTTTTACCAAAACTCAACACAATAGTGCTGTTACCTGCACTATCTAATTTACGGAGTATAAACAGGCTCGGAAATAAATTGGTATAATGAGTAGTAAAACTGGTATCGGGAATAACGGGATTACTTAACTGATGAGCATTGCCGTTAGTATACTCGATTCTTAAGCCTCCCTGCACAGACCAACGTTGCAAATCTTTTTTAAGATTAACATAGGCTGAATTAATATTTTCTTCGTATTTAAAATGATTAGATCTGCTGTAATCGGGCAATACATTATTGCCCTGCTGGTTAAACCAATTAAACTGGTTACCTGTCTTTACATAACTTGCTTTAATTCCTGCTGTAAATTGTGCTTTGCCTTTTAGTGGTTCAGTATAATCTACTTTAGCGGTATAAATATTAATGGTAGATGGAAAACTAAATAGCCTTTGTTCCTTTTTGTAAAAGCTGCCATCAGGCCGGTAAAAAGAAACTGGCGATTGCTGGTCGTTATAAGCATAATAATTTAGCTGGTCAATGTTAGCTACGAGGTTACGCCCTTTTTTATTAAAAGAATGCTGGAGGTTGAGGTTTATCCCATTGTTTTTCCACGAGTACCTTCCACCTGTAAATCCATTCACAACCGAATCCAATTGCATTAATGGATCATATTGATCGGTTGCATAATTTAATACATCAGTTTTTGGTCGTGTATTTCCATTTAATAAAATACCCAACGTGGTATGTGGGGAAATAAAATAATCCACACCTATTCTTCCGCTCCAGCTATTTGTTTGGTAAGTAAAATAGCTATTTTGAAATAATGCCTTGTCCAGTGAGCCATCACTTTTGAAAAAATATCTCCTGTATGATTGCTCACTGAAATTCTGATCGTGGCTATAACTGATATTGCCGAATAAGTTAAAATTCTTTCTTCGATAGTTAATATTCAACGCGTTGTTACTTCTTGCATAAACACCCTGGTTATTACCCAGAGTTACACTGCCATTAAATCCTGCTGCCTGATTTTTTTTCAATACAATGTTGATAACGGCATTACCATTGGCGTCGTATCTTGCTGGTGGGTTATTAATTAATTCAAGTTTGTCAAGCATTGCACCCGGCAGCGCACGAAGATAAGCAGCCAAATCTTTCGATGACATGTATGTTGGCCTGTCATCAATTAATACCAACACATTGCTTTTTCCATTAAAACTGATATCATCATTTGCATTAACGCTAACACCGGGGCTTTTGGATAACACGTCCAATGCGTCACTCCCGGCAGCGGAAATCATGGCATCCACATTAATAATAGTGCGATCTATTTTTTGTTCTATCAAAGGCCTCTTTGAGGCAACCACAACTTCTTGCAGACTTTTCCCACCAGCAGTCTGTAAAATAATCACAGGCAAAACTATAGCGGTATGTTGTGTATCAATATTCAACCTGGTAATATTGTAGTCTTTAAAACCAACACTTGTTACAATAAGTGAATAACTTCCATACTGTAGTTGTTTAAATAAAAAATCTCCATTATCATCTGCAATACCTGTTTGAATTATGGTTGTATCCGAAAGGTTATGTAACGAAACGGTGGCACCCGAAAATGGTTTATTTTGATTGTTGCGGATTGTGCCCCCTATTTTACCCCACTTAGGTTGCGCATCAATAGTGGTAAAGAAATAAGTGGAAATAAAAACAATCAGGAAGAATTTATATTTCATACCGTCGGTTTAAGTTTACGATCCTCAAATATTAAATGTATTGAGAATTAATAAAAATTTGGGGGACGGATAGCGTAAAATCAAGGTTAGAAACCTGTAACCGGGTGATAGCAATGCCGTCACCAATTTTTAGGTATTCGTCACCGGATTAAAGGTATTCGCAGCTTTAAATTCGAATTCAATTTTAAATTCCTGAATTTTAGATCATGAAAATGATACAGCAGTTTAGCAAAAGCAATAGAGCGGTTTTTCACTTCATATTTTCTAGTACCGTGCTGGCATTTTTACTTATAGGCATGTACTTATTCTATACATTGGGTTTCAGATTTAGCAGCCTGGCGTCAGCATTTACCGATTGTTTGTTTTTTCTCTTTTGCATTTATATGGGTAGATGGCTTTGCAGTTGGTGGTATTTAAAAAGGAGATTCGCATTGTTCATCATTTACACCTTGCTTACAATAGTTTTGCTTGCAATTAGTAAATGGCTCTTAGTTAAGTATGTATTCAACAAACCTAATACAGGTTTTTTTGAACTTTCACGTGATGTAATGCCTTTCTTTTTGATTGGGCTGGTACTAGGCATGTTATTGAAGCTGATCCGTGCATCCATACAAAAAGAGTTGCTTGATGCCCATATCAAAACAGAACAAAAAGCCATTGAATTTAACTTATTACAATCGCAGTTGAGTCCACACTTTTTATTCAATGTATTGAATAACCTGTATGGCATTGCTATCGAAGAACAAGACCGAATACCATCTTTATTATTGAAATTATCCAATCTTCTCCGCTATTCTGTGTATAGTGGCAAAAGAACCTTTGTACCGCTTAAAGAAGAACTGGAATACATTTGCAATTACCTGGATTTTGAGCAGATCAGGATCAGCGACCGATTAATTTTAAAGACAGATATTCCAAAAATTAATGACCCGGCCATTACGATTGCACCAATGATATTGATTGTTTTTGTGGAAAATGCATTTAAACATGCAAAGAATACACTGACAGAAAAAGTGCATATTTCTATTGCGTTAAAAGTTATTGATAATTATATTTATTTCTCAGTTATTAATTCATATAGAGAAAATCCGGATAAAGATGAAGTGCTCAACGAAAGTTCCGGCATAGGGTTGGCAAACACAATTAAAAGATTATCGTTATTGTATGGCAATGACTACATTTTCAAACAATACCAGGAGAATGATCAATACCATATTGACTTAACGCTCAAAATAAAAAAACAATAAAGTGATTACCTGTTTGATAATTGATGATGAGCCTGTAGCAAGAAATATTATTCGCAACTATTGCAGCCACCTCCCTTTTCTAAAAGTTGTGGGTGAATTTGGAAATGCATTGGAAGCAAAATCTTTTTTATCAGAACACGATACAGACCTGCTATTCCTGGATGTTCATATGCCTGTGCTGAGTGGTATTGGATTTCTAAAATCCCTCAAGCGCACCCCGCTCGTTATATTCACTACAGCTTACCAGGATTATGCGATCAATGCGTTTGATTTGAACGCAGTAGATTATTTGCTAAAACCATTTTCGTTGGAGCGCTTTATCATTGCAGTTGATAAAGCCAAAGAAAAATCAGGTATTTCAATAAATCGGGCTTCCGAAGAAGCACCATTAATCTACAAAGATCATTTTTTTGTAAAGGCTGAAGGTAAAATAGTTAAGGTAATTTTCGGCGAGTGCCTGTATATTGAAGCACAGGGAAATTACACCAAAATAGTTACACTTAATTCCACCATCCTTACCAAAATGTCCTTATCCGATACGATCACATTATTACCAACCGAAATATTCACAAGGGTACATCGTTCATATATTATTAATAAAAAACTGATCAGTTCTATAGAAGGGAATCGTGTATTTGTAAAGGGAAAGGAGGTTCCAGTAGCCCCCGCTATGAAAGAAACATTGCTGAAAGAGCTAGGGCTTTAAACGACTGGCGCAAGGGATTATAGAAACATATCAGTGAATAAAAAGGAAAGTCTCTTTAATCGTCTTATCAATATTTCCCCCTAAAATGTAACGGTTAGCCCACCATCCACAGTAACTACGGTGCCTGTGATATAAGAAGCATCAGCACCTGCGAGGAACCAGGCAACGCCTGCAACTTCTTCAGGTTTGCCGGCCCTTTTAAGCGGCAGGCGGTTATACCTGATGTAGTTATCTTTAAACCACTCACTATCCAATTCATTTTTACCATCTGCTTTTACAGACATTGGTGTATCAATAAAGCCGGGAGCAATGGTGTTAGCTAAAATGTTGCGGGGTGCCAGTTCAACCGCCAGTGAACGTGTCAGTTGCGTAATGGCTGCTTTTGCCATACCGTAGGCCGAGCTGCCATTGGATACTCTTTCGTGATGAATAGATGTGATGTGAATAATCCGTCCGCCATCTTCCATGAAGGGAATCAAAGCCCGGCATGCCTTTACCGCACCGTAAAGCATAACTTGTAAAGAGCGGTCCCACTCCGAAAAATCGGAATCAAGTACAGGAACAGCTATCGATATACCAACACTGTTAATGAGCACATTCAACGTTCCAAACTTGTCCTGAACAAGTTCTTTAAGGTGCGCCATTTGCTCATCCGACGAAACATCTGCTTGTGCAGCAATATGCCCCTCGCCTTCCAGGTTATCAATTACTTTCTGTACCGCATCAAGATTGCTTGAGCCAATCATCACCAACCAACCCTCTTTTGCAAACCGCTCTGCAATGGCTTTACCAATGCCAGAAGAACCCCCTAACACAATTACTTTTTTTCTCATTGCCAATTTGTTTTTACAAAGTGTAGCCCGGAAATTTGTATACCCTATTTCGTTTTTTAATAAGTTGCCCTTCCTCCGGAAATATCAAAAACAAACCCTGTAGAAAAGCTGCATTCTTCCGATACAATCCATGCACTCATGGCTGCCACTTCCTCAATTGTCCCTAAACGTTTCATGGGTATTTTAGCTAACATATATTCCA
>JBDSAA010000094.1:0-63429 GCA_039922375.1 Ferruginibacter sp. | reverse complement strand
TTTTGGGGTCATTGACAAGATAACTGGTGCTGAAGTTGGTTTTTTTATTTATCAGGTTTACACCGCCATGGTCAGTAGCCACCCAAATCAAACCATTGTTATCCTGAACGACCCCGGTTACCAGGTTCGTGTTAAGCCTGGAAGGAAATGAATTTTCACTAAACTGTTTGAAGGAATTATACCGTGGTTGAAAAAGAAAAACTCCGGTATTGATGGCCCACGCCCACACATCGCCATCATTATCTATAAAAAGGTTATACGCATTGTTCCCTTTATTGGGGCTTTGCAATGCAGTACCGGAGTAAATGATCTTGCTTAAATTTATATCATACTCCTGTAAAAATCCATTCTGATACACAATCCATAGTTTCCCATCTTTAGTTTCTTTTATGGAAGCAATTCTTTCCGAACTATTGAAGCTGGGGTTCAGCCTGGAAGAATTTGCTTTTTTGCCAGTACCTGAACATAAGTATAGATCAAAATTGTCGTAAAGAAACCAATATCTCCCGTTGTTTCCTTTTACGACTTTGTTAATTGTACCTGCAGGCAGACCCAGAGATTGTAAATAGCCATTAAAATCAGGATCGAATTTTTCCGTATGAGAATTATAAATACAGGCCCCTCCCATTGTCATTACCCACATCTTTCCATCGGGAAGCTCAAAAAGTGACTGGATACTATTATCAAGCACCGAAGAGCTATCATTATAATTTTTACGAAATATCCTACAGGAATATCCATCATACCGGTTCAGGCCCGACATAGTGCCAAACCATAAGAAACCATCCTGGTCTTTTAATATGGCATTGACCTGGTTATGCGAAAGACCTGTATAACTGTCGAGTTTGTAAAAATTATAATGCTCATTTTGAGCAGAAACAGGAAGGGATTGTAACAATAAAACCACCCAAATAAGAAAACGCATCACATCAATTTTAATTTGGGAAAATTTTGCATCAGGTAGCATAAAATCCCGATCGCGACAACAATGAAAAAGGGGCTAAAGTTAACAAAAGTGAACCGGATTATTAAATTTATGGTGCGAGCCTGAAAGATGAACAAAATGAAGAAGCGGTGCTCAACTGAGAGAGATTGTAAGTTTCTAAGAGTATCACTGTCAACTTTAACTGATTGAATAAAAAGGGGTTTACCTTCACCAAACAAAGGAAATGTCGCCCAACACCAAACACTAAACTTTGCCTGTCATGGCAGGAAACTGCAAACCTTCATAATGTTGAATAATTTTATAATTGAAAATACCGAGTGGGACAAATTTAGACACCTATTCAAACGACAAGAAATTTCTGCTAAGACAATTCTTTTGAATGAAGGTCAAATATCTAAAAAAGCATTCTATATTGAACAAGGCTGTTTAAGAATATGTTTCAATAATAATGGAAAGGACATAACATTTCAATTTTTCTTTGAAGGGGAAGGCGTTTCTTCTATCGAAAGTTTTAGAACAAACCAGCCTAGTTTATTTACTATTGAAACACTGGAACCTAGCATCATACATGCCATTTCTAAAAAAGATTTTCAGACAATTTTAGATGAATCGCCGACAATCGAACAACAAATAGAAGAACATACTTTTCAACGATTAATTTTCTATCAAAAACTTTTCCTTTCACGTATCAAAGACAATCCTGAAAAAAGATACCGCGAGTTATTAGAAAATAATCCCAAAATTTTACAACGGGTTCCACAACATTATATAGCATCTTATTTAGGTATTACATCGGTTTCATTAAGTCGTATCAGAAACAGACGTTGAGCCTTTCTTTACAATTGTTATCGTCCAGCTATTTTTAACTTCTGACTTTTGTACTGTAAATTATAAACAGCATAAAAATGAAAGTAGTTATCGTTTTCAATCATCCGTATGACGGAAGTTACTGCAACGCAATTTTACAATCAGTTACCAATGGACTTACAAAAGGCAATCACCAGGTCGACCTTATTCATTTGGACAAAGACAATTTTAACCCTGTAATGACAGCAGGTGATTTAAAAGGTTTTCGGGACAAAAAGCCTGTTGACCCAAAAGTTATTGAATACAGTAATAGAATAAAAGAAGCCGGCCATGTAGTATTTATTTTTCCTATTTGGTGGGAACTGATGCCAGCCCTGACAAAGGGTTTTGTAGATAAAGTTATTTTCCCAGGCGTTGCCTACGACTATACGAATGCAAGCAATACAAGAATGAAACCATTGTGGAACAATATAAAAGGCGTTACAATGATTACAACTATGAATACACCAAATTGGTTGTATTGGCTACTATTCGGAAATGCCATTAAGAAGGCTATGATATTAGGAACTTTTTGGAAAATTGGTTTTAAGAATCGAAAATGGATTGGTTTTAATCAGGTAAAAATGGTACCGCAGGAAAAAAGAACAAAATGGCTAATGGGACTTGAAAACAAATTTGCAGCTTTTCATTCATAAAAGATACCCTTCCACAGGGCCATCTTAATTTGCTTTGACACTTGCCCCATACTATTTTGTAACAAAAAATTACCGGCATATACAAAGGTAACCATGTGACATTATGGCGATGGCGAGAAGATTTTCAAAACGATTTTGCTGCAAGAATTAACTGGTGCCATACTAACTACAAAAATGCAAATCATCCACCTGTAGTTAAACTGACTATGCCTGGGCAGATCACCGTGAAGGCAGGGGAAACTTTCTCGTTGGATGGGAGTGCGTCCTATGACCCGGATGGAGATGCATTGAGTAGTATGCCTAAACAAGATGCAATATAATTGCAGGACCACCGTAGTAAAATTGCAGGGTTGTTTTCTTGAATTGTGGTATCGTTTTCGGGATCTCTTACATTCACTCTATCCTGAAAACAACTGATGTTTCATATGGCATTTTCGCCGGGCAAGTAATCATAAGGCCATCATCCTCCTGTTTCCATTTCAACTTGTCTTTATAGCCTAGCAGCTTTACAGATTTCATTGCTTTGGTTAGGTATTTTGTGTTAGTATCAAGCGACTTAATCTTTAACTGCGTTCCACCTGCGGGCACCGTCATACAAAATGCATATAGCGCTTTGTTTTTACCAATGGTGAAGCGGAAGTCTTGTTCATTAAACTTAAATTCCGCGTGCTTCCTGGTAAGTGCGCCGCCTGGTAACATTTTTAATTTCCCGTTTATTATTTCTCCCTCTCCGGGAATCGTCCATGCATGGCTTCCGTAAACTGCTTCCCCGTTTCGGCGCATCCATACACCTACTTCTTTTAACATTTTCAAACTGCCGGCATCAAGGGAACCGTCGGGCAGAATAGAAATACAAATTGCCGCATTACCATCCCTTGCTATCGCTTCAATAACATATCGAATCATCATATCCGAGCTGTAGGTAAAGCCCGGGGCATAAAACCAATCTCCTACGGGTGCTTCTGCAATCCAGGGCTGATCAGTCTTGATATCAGCAGGCACGCCAAATTCTTCGGTGTTTACCGTTCCATTTGTCTTGTGACGAAATTTTACAATGCTGAAAGTATTCACCTTGCCCCTGCGTTGAAGTGTACGATTATAGAAATCGGCAATAACCCTTTGCATGGCATCTGCTTTGATTCCTGCACCAGTACCGTCACCGGTAAATGGTCCCTGAACCGTGCCATCTGTGTAGATAAAATCAGGATCGTAGTGCTTCACTACATCCATCATACGTAAAGCCCAATTAGATGTATACCACTTTGCGTAACCAAGATGATTACTGAATATGCCAGGTGACGGCGGTGACCAGGGGGAATGCGCTTTCTCGTCCACGCTTTTGTATTCACGGAGGTCTATACCATAAAGCATGCGAGGGTCATATTTTTCCCACCATTTTCCTTTGCCATCGGCAAGTGTAAGATTCCCATCATAAGGAATGCCTTTCTTCTCTCCTGCAGTATCGCTTCCGAATGCGGTTTGCCACCACCACCAGGTATATTCATGATGAAAAGTTACACCGAAACGCATACCATCGGCCCGGCAAGCTTTAGCCCATTCACCAATCAAATCACGTTTAGGCCCCATATTAACAGCATTCCATGGCTGGTATTTTGAATTCCACAAATCGAAATTATCGTGGTGCACACCTTGAATCATCAGGTACCGGGCACCGGCATCCCTGTATATTTTTGTTAGCTTGGCGGGATCAAGTTTTTTAGGATTCCAGTCACGCAACACTTCTTTGTAACCGGCTACGGATGGGTGACCATATTTTTTGAGATGATTTTGATTTGCCCTGGAGCCCTGCACATACAGCTTTCGTGCATACCAGTCTCCGCTCTCTCCTGCGGCCTGAGGACCAAAATGAACCCAGATACCGAATTTCGCTTCACGAAGCCATGCCGGCTCGCCCGGGTAGTTCTTTTCTATGGATTCCCATGTTGGAGCAAAAGGCCCCGGAGCAACTGGAATATCCAGTTTCATTTCGGGAAACGAATTATTGTCGCCCATCGTTACGCTATCAATTGGCTTCTTTGGGGGAACTTCGGGAATTGGCCTCATCGGAATAGATGCCGCCGTTGATTTTATTTTTCCCTTTGAGTTCTGGGCATGCAGGTTAAAAACTGTTATCCAAAAACAAACTATGATTTTAAGGATTTTTTTCATTTCGTGCTTTTGTGTTTTATTTTGTCAAAGATTCCCTTTTTGATTTAAAAGGCCCTGTAGCCATTGAGCTCATTTTCAAAGCCGGGTGTTACTCCTTTATTTTATATACCTGCAGCAACGTGTTATTAACAGCCGCAAGTATCATTGATTTTTTGTTTATAATAATGTGGTGCATACATCTTGTATCACCCCGTAAAAAAAAACCGCTTTTTGCCTGGGTCACCGGTGCAAATGTTTTAGTGAAATTTCCTAATAACAATAGTCCATAGCTGGCATCGTATTGGCCCGTTGTTATGTCCGATTCATATTCGTTGCCTGCTATTAAAATATCGGGGTAGCCGTCTTTATTATAGTCATTTACCAAGATACAATTGATAGGTGCGTATTGTGCTTCTGCCGGTAAGCGATGCTTTTTAAAGATCCCTTTACCTGAGTTTTCAAACCAACACGAAGCCGCCTCGGTAGCCGTTAATTTTACAGGATTACTTGCCGCTTTAAAAACATCCGCCATCGTCGCGGTGGAAAAATTTTTATGCATTAAATATTGTTTTTTTATCGATGGAACCTGGCCGGCAATTTCATCTAAGTTTAGTGCGGTGTATAAATCTTTCCTGCCATTCTGCGAAGTAATATAATAACCCATTATCGGATCTATAGATCCGTTACCGTCAAGATCTGCATACCACAGATTTAACGGGTAAGTGCTGTCAAAATGATATTTGTTATTCAAACCGATATTACCAGCTACCAAATCAAGATCGCCGTCTTTATCCAAATCGGCTCCAGCAATAGACCGCCACATACCTGAAAAAGGAGCGAGGCCGGACTCAGCCGTAATTTCTCTGAAATTATTTTTTTGATTTTTAAATACCCGTACAGGCATCCACTCGCCGGTAATAACCAGGTCCTCCATTTTATCGCCATCAACATCCATCCACTCTGCATCTGTAACCATACCTGCAGCAATTAATGCCGGGCAATAAATTTTAGTAACATCAGTAAATACGCCTTTGTTGTTCTGCAATAAATAACTGGCAGGTGGTGATGGATATCTTTCACTTGCTATGCGACCTCCAAGAAATAAATCCAGGTCTCCATCCTGGTCAAAATCGCAGGCTTTTACCACAGCAGTAACAGTTGCTAAATGTGCAGGTATAGCAGCAACCTTTCGTGTAAAATTTCCTTTGCCATCATTTAAATAAAGCCGGGGCAATAAGTATGGACTATTTTGCGGAAATTCATTTGTGCCGCTTGTTACCAGTAAATCCTCATCACCATCATTATCCGCATTAAAAAACAGGCAACCTGTGTCTTCCTCTGTTTTATTGCTTGCTTCCAAAGGCCTGGAGGAAAAATGACCGTTAGTATCTTGTATGAACAATAATCCTTTTTTCTTATAGCCATTACCAACAAAAAAATCCTCAAGGCCGTCCTTGTTGATATCACTCACTGCAATACCGGGTCCCAGTGAAGAAAACTTTTGTGGTAATAATCGCTGAAAAGAATAATCGAAAAAAAACGAATCGCTATGTTTAAAGTTGATGTTGCTTTCTTTGGTATAATCATCAAAAAGGGTATTAAGCTTTGCTGTGGGCATCCATACCGTATTTGCATTTTTGTAATTGACGGGCAAGTTTTGATTGGCCTCAATATGCCTTAATACCTGCATGCTATCATTAGGCCACAGTATTTGAATGCTATCGGCAACGGATGCCTTACCTAAGCCTGTAAACAGTTGCTTATCCACAGTGGATAAATAGCCCCTCACAGGGTTTTGCTCCAGGAGTAGTGTGCTGTCTTTTATAAATACCTTTATTATGGTACCAATGCCATCCTTATTATTAACGGGCCCTTGCAATTTAAAAGCTAAATAATTTGAAGCGTTTTTATTTGGTTGAATTGTATTGTTTGAAAGTATAAAAGCCTTACTGTTAATATTATTTACCACCAGGTCAAGATCTCCATCATTATCAAGATCTGCATAGGCAGCCCCGTTGCTGATGGCCTTCTCATTGATACCCGCTTCTTCGGAAGCGTTCGTAAAAGAACAATCGTGATTATTAATAAAAAAATAATTGGAAAGCGGCACAGACCCGTAAGATTGCAGTTCGTCAATCAAGGCCTTATTTGGTCCGCCGCCAGACCGTGTGGAAGAGAAAGTAGCAAAATCATGATTGAGCAAGTCCCGGCCTAATCCGTTGGTGATATGAAAATCTTTAAAGCCGTCACAATTAAAGTCCGCGGCCAGTACGCTCCAACTCCAGTCTGTTTCTGCCACGCCGGCATAGTTGGCAATATCAGAAAATACAGGCGCTATGCTATCATTCACAACAGCCGTACCACGGTTTAGCTGAAGCGTATTGCGCATATAGGATGGTTCGTACCACAGTTGTTTTTCCATTTCATGGCGCTCGTTTGTTAAAATGGAATACATCATTTTTTTACGTTCATTACCTTCGGGCATCATATCAAGTGTTGCAATATCGGGCAGCGCATCGTTATTAATATCCGCCGCATCTACACCCATACTGCTATAGCTTTGATGGTTGAGCGATTTTGCTATTGTATTTTTGAATGTTCCATCCTTTTGATTAATCCACATGCAATCATTGCCTATGTAATCATTGCTTACGTAAATATCCGGCCAGTTATCGCCGTTCAAATCACTTACTGCAACGCCCAAGCCGTAACCATCCTCTTTTATACCAGCTTCCAGCGTAGCATTTTTAAAATAGGGCCGGCCGGTTTTTGCATTGATACCTTCGTTATGATATAGCTGATCGTTTCTTGGAGAATTGCCGCTTAAATCTTTGGGTGAAACTCTGTTTATGCTTTCACCATACATTTGATGGGTGAGTAAATACATATCTAATAAACCATCCTTATCATAATCTAAAAAGGCCACCTGCGTGGAAAAACTATTATCATCCAAACCATAAGCGGCAGCCATCTCCGTAAAGGTGAGATCATGATTATTTATGTATAATAGATTCTTTCGCTGATCGGAATTTATGGCGCCACTCACACAAATGTATATGTCCTGCCAGCCGTCATTATCTATATCAATTACACTTATACCCGTGCACCAGCTTTTTGTAGTTAGTCCTGCCGATGTGGTAACATCTTTAAACTTAAATCCACCCTCATTAATGTACAACCTGCATGTGGTTTGGCTTGCAGTGAAAAATAAATCGGCTAAACCATCATTGTTAAAGTCACCTGCGCCTACGCCGCCACCCATATAAGTGTACTCATTTGTTAGCAGATTGAACCGGTAACTTTCAGTAATTGTATTCTCGAAATCAATACCTGAAGATGTGCTGCTTATTGCAGTAAATAAATGGGCTTCTTTTTTAGATGAGCATCCCAAAGCAAAACATAGCATCAATATGCCGGACATTTGTTGTATAAATAATTTCAGGTGGCTCATAAAAAGGAAAGGAATACTTAGGGGCTTTTTGAGTTAATTATTTTTGAAACCGGCAGAAGTATTTCATAGCATTATCGTTGTGTTATTTATATCCCGATTTTTTATCGGGACTTCCTTTCATCAGCATAAAATGGCAACATTTCAGACCATTATAACCAATAAGAAAAACTTAATTCAAACAGTAAAAAAATTTGCCCTTTGTAGAAACAAAGGGCTTGTTGATTATTGCTTATTCTTGCTATTATGAAAAGTTTTCTTAGCCATTTATCTATCTGCCGATTGTTTAATACCCACTATTCTGCGAAAGATTAGGGTTTATATTTCTTTCCGATTGCGGTATGGGCCATAACTCGTTTACGCCTACTTTAAAATTTCTTTTGCCCATTATATAATACCCTTCGTTGTCAACAGGGTACTTCGTATAACCGGCAGGGTTCGTGGTCAATTTCATACCTGTAAACTGCCGGTTTAACTCCTGAGTGGCTATACCCCATCGCTGTATATCATAGTATCTCAAACCTTCAAAGGCAAATTCAACCCGGCGTTCCCTTCTTACAAGTGTTCTGAGCTGTGTTGGATCTGTTATAGTCACCGGCGGCATGTTCACAGATGCACGGGACCTTACTTTGTTAATAGTCTGATCGAGTAAAGCCTGGTCAATTGCAGCACCGGCTTCCAGCTTCGATTCCAGGTAACTCAAAAGAACCTCCGCATAACGAACAATGTTCCAGTTGCCACCATAATTGCCAATGCTTGCTGAAAAATTAGGATCCATAAATTTATTAATACTATATCCACTCCACACAGGATATTTGCTCATTCTATCAGGTGAACTGGCTGAATCCGGATGAGCTTTGTAGGTTTGACCTTTATAGGTAGTGCGATCTGAAATCATTACCGTATAATCCAATCTCGGATCACGGTTATTATAAGGAGTATTTGGATTGTAAAGTGGCGACTGCTGTATTGTTCTGCCATCAGTACACTCGAACTCTTTTACCAGTTCATTATAAACAGAAAACTGGTGCCATCCACCCCAGGTTTCGGGAACTAAATATTGAAGCATAACGTGACTGTAAACATCCTGTTGATATTGTGACGCTAAAATGATTTCCTTACTGAATTCACCAACTTCCCAAAACAATTCTCTGTATTTAGGATCAATCTCATAGGTGTTATTGTCAATAATGGTTTTGTAAGTAGTTGCAGCTTCAGCCCATTTTTTTTCAGCCATTTGCACCCGTCCTAAAATTGCAAGAGATGCACCAGTTGTAATACGGCCATTTTCGCCATTGGGCCGGGTTTTAGGCAGTGCGGGGTAGCTTTCTTTTAACTCCTTTTCAACAAACGCCCACACTTCTGCTTTTGGAGCACGCTTTACGCTGTTTGCCTCTGCCACCTTGGGCACGTGCTGTATCAAGGGTACATCTCCATAATACAATGCCAGGTTAAAATAGTGATAAGCCCGAAGGGTGCGGATTTCACCGATCATCGCAGCCTTTTTAGGCGCATCCATAGAAATGCCGTCTATATGATCCAGGAAATTATTACAGCTTTGTATTCGCTGGTACGTATTTGCCCAGTAGTCACGCATCAGCCAATAATCTGAAAAATTAGTACCATCTGTTACTTTATCGGGAATTAGCTCTTTTTCGGACCCGTTCCCCGCCATCAGATCAAGATATAAAAGTGCTCTTGGTGTCCAAAAATCCTCTCCCCTCCAACCTGCCCCGCCTGTTCCGTAAACACCTGTCAAAGCAAGCATTGCATCATCTTCTGATTTCCAAAAAGTAGCATCAGAAACCGCATCAAGCGGCTGTTTATCAAAAAAATCTTTTTTACAACCGCCTGTAAAAATCATTATTAACAGTACCGCAAAAAGCTTCGGTATACTGGCATAACTATATATCTTTTTCATTAGTATTTTTTTTAGTTTGAAAACATAAACCAACTCCGTTAAAACCTTAGATTTAAACCAAACGTATACACCGCCGTAATTGGGTAAAAAGGAGTGTTGTCACCGGTGCCCTGGCCCATCTCCGGATCCCAGCCCTGGTAAAAGTTATTAACAGAAAACAGGTTTTGTCCGCTGAAGAAAACTCTAAGCTGATTTATTTTTAATTTTTGAAGTACATTATTTGCGAACGAATAGCCAAGCTGTATATTTTTCAATCTTACAAAACTTGCATCTCTATTCCAGAAAGTAGAAGGCAGAATAGTAGCACTTGAAAGATTCAGGCTCGTTAGCTTCACATACTTTGCATTTGGATTGGGGTTGTCCACCGTCCAGCGGTTATCGGCCTGCCATCTTTGAATTTGTCCTGCATTATAAAAAGCGAATGCCTGGTAACTACCCATCTGTTTTTCAAAACCAGCCAAGCCCTGTAACAACAATGAAAAATCAAACCCTTTAAAATCGGCATTTAAGGTAGCGCCGTAAGAGTATTTAGGAAAGGTTGTACCAATAATTTTCCTGTCGTAAGTAGCATCTACTACACCATCCGGAACTCCGTTGGGTCCGCTAATATCTTTATATCTTACAAACCCTGGCTGCGCAGTATACGGTTGTGCAGGATATTTGGTTATGTCATTAGCATCTACAAATAATCCATCAGCTTCATAACCATAAATTACATTTTGTGATTCTCCTACAAACAGGTTTCTTCCTAAATCTTTTAGAAGACCATTGCCAAGTTTTGTCACCCTGTTTTTGACGTAAGAGAAATTTGGACTTATATTAAATTTCACTCCTCCGATATTCGTTTTGTAATTCAGCATGATCTCAAATCCCGAATTTTTTACAGCACCGGCATTCTCTTCAGAAGTGCCTAACCCCAGCACCCGGGAGGCAGATACGTTATAAAGAATTCCTGATGTGGCCCTGTCGAAATAATCTAATACCAAACTTAGTTTACCCCTTAATATATCCAGGTCGAGACCGATGTCTTTCGTTGTGGTGGTTTCCCAGGTAATATTGCTGTTGGCCAATGTTGTTAGTCTTGCTCCAGGAACCAGGACCCCGCCGAAAGAATAGTTTTCTCCCAAATTCAGCCTGTTTTGATATGGGTAAGTACCAATATTCTGATTGCCTAACTCACCCCACGAGGCACGAAGTTTAAGGTTGTCAATCCATGTTATTTGCTCTTTTATGAAAGGCTCTTCGGATATGCGCCAGCCGGCAGAAAATGATTTAAAGAAACCCCATCTGCCCTCTTTTGGAAAGCGGGATGTGCCATCATAACGGCCGTTCGCTTCAAAAAGATATTTGCCCTTAAAGGAATAATTCAGACGTCCGAAGTAAGAACGCAATGCCCATTCTGAACCTGAACCGGAAGACTGTTGATTGCTGGACGAACCTGCGTTTATTTCATACAGGGAATTATTGGGAAACCTGTCCCGGAAAGCCCTGCTCCAATCTTCCCGAAATTCTTCCTGTGAAAAACCACCCAACAGTTTGAATTGGTGTTCTTTAACAGCCTTCTCATACAGCGCTGTGGAAAAAAGAGTAAGTAAAGAGTTATCGCCGGATTGTACTGTGAGGCTATTTGGCCCAACAGTTTTAAATTGATCAAAGGTAAACGACGCCAAAAAATCAGTATTCGTATAATTGCCATAGTTATAACCTACTTTTTGCGATAAAGTAAATCCTTTAAAAACCTCCCATGAAAGATCAACTCCTCCCTGAAAAAATTTATTTTTTCTGTTTACAAATGAGTTGCTCGCAAGCCATCCTTCCGGACTAAAATTATCCTGGTATCCATAGGTGCCATCGGATTTTTTGCCTGCAAAAATAGGCCCTTCCCGAACAGCAAATGCAACCATCCGCATCATATCACCATCTGCCTGGCGTGGCTCATCTGTGATAGCAGAGTTACCGACAAGATTAACTTTAAGCGTAAGATTGCTCTTTAGTTTACTGTCGAAATTCAACAGGAAATTATATTTATTATATTTATTTTCTGCAACCAGGCCGGCATGATTCAAATAGCCAACTGAAAAAAGATAGCTATTCTTTGCATCACCACCACTAAAGTTCAAATTATGGTTGGTCTGAAATCCTGAGCCGGAATTTAATAAGTTCTTTAAATGAGGAACATTGGGATACTTATCAGGATCGGACCCTGATTTGAATTTTGCAATTTCATCATCAGTATATGTTTTGGCTTGGCCGGCATTTGTATTTGCCTCATTTCTCAACTGAGCATATTCCCAGGATTCGAGGAAATCTGGTAGTTCAGTTGGTTTTTGCCAGCCTGTGTAGCTATTGTAGCCCACCTGTAATTTCCCTATTTGCCCAATTGGCCCTCGTTTTGTTTCAATCAGGATTACGCCATTGGCAGCTCTGGTACCATAAATAGCCGCAGAAGCTGCATCTTTTAAAATAGAAATACTTTTTATATTGTTGGGATCTACATCGTTCATCGACGACGCTAAACCATCAACCAATACTAGTGGACCATTACCTGCGCTTGAAAAGGTTCCCATACCTCTGATGATAATAGATGCACCATCATTTCCAGGACGACCGGAGCCTTGGGAAACTGTTACGCCGCTTGCCAGGCCAGCTAGTGCCTGCGAAGTTTGTGTTAGTGGCCTGTCTTCAATATCAGCAGAAGATACAGTGGACACGGAACCGGTAAGATTAACTTTTCTTTGTGTGCCATAACCCACTACCACCACATCGTTTAAACTAGACACGGTAAGTGATAAGGAAACAGAAATATTTGTCTGATCCCTTACAGCAATTTCCTTCTTGTCATATCCAACATAGGATATAACTAATATAGCCTTTTGATCTGCAACGGAAATGGCGAAGCTCCCGTCATCTTTTGACGAGGTAGCATTGTTGGTTCCTTTTTCTGTTATGCTGGCTCCAACAAGCGGCTCTCCTTTGTCGCTGGTTATTTTCCCCTGTATGTTCACCGGGGGTGGAGGAAGCGGTTCCTCTATTTTGACTACGGTTAATTCTTTTTCAATGATTATTACTGTTTTATTAACAATGGTGTAGCCAAAGGGCTGTCCGGAGAAGCATGCCTCTAATGCTTCCTTAATCGGAACATTATTAAGGTTGACTGTTACCGGCCTTGCCCTTTGCAACAGTTCCTTTGTAGAAAGAAACGTATACCCGGTTTGTCTTTTGATATCCCGGAATACTTTTTCCAGTGGAGCGTTCTTTTTAGAAAGACTCACATTCTGCCCAAACCCATTAGCGGTGGCGTTAAGGCAGCAGGCCAATAAAAAAATAGCAGTTAACTTCATTACCAGGAAGTTTTTTTTAATTTCCCTTTGTAGGAAATTGCGACAAGCAATCAAATGCATAAATTTGTGTTTTGGGTTAAACAATAATGGTCTCATCAACTTACAATTGCATTAACCTAAATACGGCCGGAGGTACTAGTACTACTTCCGGTTTTTTTAGGCTAAGCTTTAATCTACTTTATGCTGTCTTTGTATTCTACATAACAGCCAATACTTGATTTCTGAATATTTTACCTCCGCTTTAAAAGTTTACGAATAACATTGGTTAAAACACGGTATCATTTTTACATTACAATTATTTTCTTTCCCTCTATTTGGAAATGAATTTTGCTGGTAAGTTCTAATGCCTTCAAAACCTCAGAAAGCGTAGAACTTCTTGACATTTCTCCAACAAACTCAGGCTTATGATTTTTGTTTTGGTAAACCACCGAAACATCGTACCACCGGGATAATTGCCTCATCGCAGATTCAATATCTGAATTTTCAAATTGAAACAAACCATTCTTCCATGCTACCACCTGTTCCAGGTCTACATCGCCTGCTAATTTTACCCGGCCGTCTTTAAATAGTTGTGTTTGTTCACCGGGCTTAAGTAACAAGGCTTTTTGTTGCCGAACAAACTTTATTGAGCCTTCCACCAAAGTAGTTTTAATAGCAGCTTCCTCAGCGTAAGCCATTACATTAAAATGAGTTCCCAAAACCTGTATTTCAGCGTTGTTTAAACCAACAACAAAAGGCATTTTTTTATTTTTGGTTACTTCAAAATATGCCTCGCCGCTTATTATTTCTACTCTTCTTTCTTTACCGGCAAAAGAAGTTGGAAAACGAAGAGAAGAGGCTGCATTCAACCATACCTGCGTGCCATCTGGCAATTCAATTTGATACTGTCCCCCCCTGGGAGTAGACACTGTGTTGTAAACAATTTCGTCTGAATTTTTATTTGCAGTATTATAAGCCAGCTTGCCATCAATTTTAATGATCCTGGTATTACCTTGCTGGGCTAAAGCTCCATTTTGTGCGTCGTCTAAATTTATCGTGGATCCATCTGCGAGCGTCAAAGTAGCCTTATTCCCCCCGGGCAGTACATCGTTGTTAAGTTGTTTATTGATTGATTTTTTTGCCGTTTGTACCGGCATAATTTCCTTATTCGAAAAAAAGAAGTAGGCACCTGTTACAAGAAGTCCAAACACACAAGCTGCCGCAGCAATTCGCGTAAATGATGAAAGCTTTAACCCCGGTTTTAAAAAGCGGATTTTTCCTTTCTGATTGTTTGGTACATGCAAAGCATTCTCTGAATCAGCAATTCCCGTTTCCTCCTGAATGCGTTTAAACATTTTGGATTTCATTTCAGATCTGAGACCTAATTCAGCCTCGTTCCAGGTTGTGTTTTCTTGAAAACTATTGTAATACCTTTTCAAGAAATCAATTTCTTCTGCGGTGGTATCACCAGCCAGGTATTTATCAATAAGAGCCAATAATTTTTCTTTACTCACTAGGGGGTGTTTTCTGTAAGTGTCAAAAAAACAAGTCATCCCCCAAACAGAAGAAATCTTTTTTTTCAGGTAAGAAGAACCTAAGCTAGCAGGAAGAAGAAGCAAAGAAGCAACAGAATGAAGCTACCCAAAGCATTACGAAGTCTTTTTAAAGCAATGGTTAATTGATTTTCAACCGTTTTAGTGGAGATTTGAAGCTGCTCGGCAATTTGTTTATAACTGAGATGATTTTCCCGGCTTAGCTTGTATATGTTTTTGCATTTTTCAGGTAAATTGTCCACCGCAACATCAATGGTTTTCTGGGTCTCTTTTACACACAATAAAGCGTCTGCGCTATCAGCGGAAAAACGCTCTTCGAGATTCTCAAACAATTCCATTCTTTTAGACCCCTTCCTTATTAAATGAAATACCTGGTACCTGGTGGCTGAAACAAGGTAGGCTTCAAGCGAAGTCCTGATAACTAATTGCTCCTTTTTTTGCCAAAGTTGAATGAAGATTTCCTGAACAATGTCTTCACATGCTTCTTTATCCTTTAATACATTATAAGCAGATAAAAATAGCCGATCCCAAAATTTTCGATATATAAATGTTAACGCTTCCTCGTTTCCACTGGAAAGAGAAGAGAGTAATTGTTTCTCATTATCATATAGCAGTTCAGGAGCCAAGTACAGCAGGTCTTTTAAATGTGAAGACAATCGAAGTTATGAAAAAAAACAAACTTGGGGATATTGATTGATTGCAAAGTGTGTTAATGAAGCGGCAATGATTATTTCAATGTCCTTATTCAAAAAAGACAAAACCGGAGGTTAACAAAAAGGTAAAGCCAATTATTTAGTAAACTCAAGAAGGTAAATAATTATTATCCTTATCAAAAATTTTATATACTATTTCATGGTAGTAATCGTGGCATATAAAATATTTAACGATAAAAGATTTATTACTCCTTTCCGTATGCCTTTATATAAATTTTCACAGTACAGATACCCTTATTAAAAGTTTATGGGTGACATAAGTCTTAAATCTTTGAGATTGTTTTCCTAAATTCATTAAAATGCGATTGTACCGTTCACTTTATATATCCTTACTCTTTTTCGCCACTGCCAAATAATAAACCGGCACGCCAAGCAAAGTAATTAATAAGCCGGGCCAGGTATAAGTAGGTTTAAAAACTACCAGCAATGAGCAAAAGGCGATGCCCATAATGATATAAACGATGGGCAATACAGGGTACCCAAACGCTTTGTAAGGACGCTCTCTATCCGGTTGCTTTTTTCTAAGAATAAATATTCCGCCAATAGTGAGCATATAAAAACAAACCACTACAAAGGAGATCATATCCAGCAGATCGCCATACTTGCCGCTGAGGCTCCAGGCGCAAGCGAATATGCACTGCAACCACAACCCGTAAGCCGGCACTGAATATCTATTAAGGTTGCCAGCCTTTGTAAAAAACAAGCCATCCTTTGCCATCGTATAGTAAACCCTTGCGCCGGCAAGTATCAACCCATTGTTACACCCAAACGTTGATACCATAATGAGCAAGGCAATAATTACTGTACCTGAAGTTCCAAATATAACTTCCGAGGCCGCAACACCTACCCTGTCTTTTGGTGCTTCTGCAATATCATGCAATGGGAGCACTGCTGTGTAAACAAGATTGGTACTTACATAAATAAGGGTAACAATTAAAGTACCCAGGAAAAGGCTAAGGCCAATATTGCGTTTCGGATTTTTTACTTCGCCTGCAATAAAAGTGATATTGTTCCAGGAGTCGCTGCTGAAGACAGAACCCACCATTGCGGAAGCAACGGCACCGGCACCAATTATCCAGGTATAATCTTTTATAGTGCCATCTAACTTTAAGCCATGCAGGTGCCAGGCGTTTTGCCAGTTAGCATTCCAGATATCACTGTTGGCGGCCTTTAATCCAAATATGATCAAACAGAATAAACTGATTAGCTTAGCAAGCGTAAAGGTGGTTTGAATGACCTTACCATTTTTGATGCCTTTTGAATTAATAAAAGTTAGTAAACAAATTACAACAATGGAGAGCAACTGTGCCGGTGAAATGGTAATAAAACCAAGATTGACCGCAACACGTTCTTCACTAAATACGGGAAATATATAAGCTGTAAACTTGGCGAATGCAACCCCAACGGCTGCAATAGTAGCGGTTTGAATAACGGAGAAAAAACTCCAGCCATATAAAAAACCAATAAGTGGATTGTAAGCTTCTTTTAAATAAACATATTGCCCGCCTGCTTTCGGAAACATGGCACTTAATTCTGCATAACTCAATGCTGCGATCAACGTCATAAAACCTGTTATGATCCAAACCAGCATCAACCAGCCTGCACTGCCGGTGCTTCGGGTAATATCGGCGCTTACAATAAATATCCCCGATCCTATCATACTGCCGGCCACTACCATTGTCGCATCAAGCAATCCCAAAGTGGGTTTAAAGGAAGTGTTACTCATATTTTATATTTGTGGCTGCGTTAGTTTGTACTGGTTCCGTCAAAACTATTCGTTTTATTGTAAACTACTATATCGTACTTGTCCTATAGTTTACCAATTTTCACCCTTTTATATCCCGAAAAAAAAATGACGTAATATTGTCAGGATGAAAATAGTACAGTTTACCATACCCGTAGAAATTGATAATTCGATCCATCTTCAGGAAGATAAACTACCTCACTTTTACGAGCACCTGCACCGTCATATCGAGACACAAATTACCTGGGTAATCAATGGCGAAGGCACGCTGATTGCAGGTAACAATATGCAACGTTTTCAATCAGGCGACTTGTTTGTTATTGGCGCCAACCAGCCACACCTGTTTAAGAATGACCCTTCCTA
The DNA here is from genome assembly GCA_039922375.1 of Ferruginibacter sp. Taxonomy (GTDB): domain Bacteria; phylum Bacteroidota; class Bacteroidia; order Chitinophagales; family Chitinophagaceae; genus Ferruginibacter. The sequence goes on along the minus strand of JBDSAA010000094.1, from coordinate 45,771 downwards.
TTTTGATGAAACCAACCGGAAAAGCATTCACTCGCTCAACATATTTTTTAACCCTACAGGATTCATCGCACCACTGCTGGCTTTTCCCGAAATGCGGGGCATAAAAAAGTTTGTAGCTTCCACGGGCTTTGGCATGCAGGCTACTGAAAAAGATGCGGCTAAGCTGTCGGAACATTTTTTAAAAATTAAGAACAGCAGCGCAGGATTCAGGCTTGCTTACTTTATTGAATTGTTACAGGTGATGGCCAATTTAAAAAAATGGAAATATCTCTCATCCGAATCTTTTGAATATGCTATTTCTGACTCGGAAGGATTACGAATGAATGATATATACCAATATACAATGGAACACTTTACAGAGAATGTATCCCTTGATCAGATTGCATCGGTGGTATATTTAACCCCCCAGTCCTTCTGCCGCTATTTTAAAAAACACACATCTAAAACCTATATCAATTTCTTAAATGAAGTAAGGGTAAACGAAGCGTGTAAAAGATTTATGGAAATGGATTTTGACAGTATTGCCACCATTGCCTATCAAACAGGATTTAATAACGTGGTAACCTTTAACCGGGTATTTAAAAGTATAACGGGAAAGGCTCCGCGGGAGTACATTAAGGAATACCATAAAAAGAATTAGCACAGGAGCGAAACAAGCAAATCATTAATTGCTATCCAGCCCAATCTTTTTTGTAGAATTATTATGGGGCCTTTTTTGAAGGCCCCATAAATTAGAAATGATTTGCTATTTAAATAATACCCTTTATTTGTCCCACCAAAGCTTATCCGTACTTTTTGCCGCTTGCTGTGGCTGAGCATTACTAAGGCGCTCACTCTCAGGATAGAGCAATCTTCTTGGTATTTCAGACAGCGCTCCAATAACTTTAGTAATGGCCGGAAAACCTGTTCTTCTCCAGTCCGTGAAATTTTCAATGTTTAAGAAGTTAGGAATGCTTTTTTCTTCCATGATTCGTTGAATAGCATTACCCGGGGTGAGGCTTCTTGTAATAATATAAGCTCTTACTTCTGTTGATGTAGTATCAAATCCCAGCTTTAAAAAATGCGACTGTATTCCCTTGATGTAAATGGGTGCTGCGGCAGCGGCTCCTGATTTTATAAATGTGGCCTCTGCCTTTAAAAACAATGACTCGCAATAAGTAACGATATAGTTTGCAGCACCGGTTCCGGCAACCCAGCTGGACGGATAAGAATATTGGTTGAGGCTGCCAACAGGCTCTCCAACAGTACGCCCATTGTAATTACCAGTACCATCCGCTTTCTTTACCAGTTTAGGCAACCTCGGGTCGTTCGTTGTTTTAAGTTTATTTACAAAAGTGGAACTCAGTACTGCGGTTGAAATAGGGTCAAAAGTCTGCCCCCAGGTATTGATGCCTTCATACCGAAATTTCAGGTCGTCATCATTTGATTGCATGCCATTATTTAAAGCCAGCAATGCTTTATCTGCCTGTGCAGCGGCAGTATAACCGGGTGCCTTGGTAAGGTGCATGAAATAGCGTGCCTGTAGCGTGTAAGCAAGCTTCTTCCACTTACCCATATCGCCATTATAAAAATAATCATCACCGCCAGGTTTTATAAGTCCATTTTTTTCGATATCAGCAACTCCCTTACCCAGTAAATCCTGAACAGATTTATAAATTTCTTCCTGGGTATCGTACCCAGGTATAAAGTTTTTGTTTCCTTGAAAGGCCTTGCTATAAGGAATATCTCCCCAGAGATCGGTAGCTGTACCCAATACATAAGCAGACAGGATTTTAGCAATAGCAGCATAATTACTTTTACCACTTGCCTCTGCTTTATCATTTAATATCCTGAGGTTGTTGAGCCCCGATACGTAGAATGCAGTCCAGTCCCCATCGAAATAGCTGTTAAACAACTGGTAACTCCAATTACCCGGATTTTCCTGGTTGGGAGCAATTGTTTGCATAAAATATTGAACATTAATGGCAGCATTGCCCGCAAAAACATTATCAGAAATATTTGCTTCTACAGGTGCCAGTATCAAAGCCTCCTGTACATCCACGGGGTTATTGGGATCCTTGTTTACATCAAGGTATTTTTTACACCCACCCAGCATTACGGTTGAAAGAATAAGTATTATGAATGACTGTTTCATCTTAATGATTTTTAGCTGTTAGTTAGAATGGTTAAAAGCCGAGCTTGAGTGAAAAGTTTACGGAACGGGATGTTGGCGAAGAAAACGCATATACACCCACATCACCATTACCGGTACCCCATGAACTAACTTCCGGATCAGCACCTGTAAAATGAGGGCTGTAAATCCATAAATTACGACCGGTTACAGAAAAGGAAACTGTTTTAATAATGCTTCTTTTCAACAACGAAGGATCCAATCTGTAGGTAAGGCTTGCAGTTCTCAGTTTGATATAGGTTCCATCCTGAATCAATGCTTCGTAGAGCTGATTATTCCTGTAATAATCCTGGGCTTTAATGGCGATGGTATTTGTTTTACCATCAACATCACTTACAGCATCAAGAACAATGTTATCACGGTTTTCAGTAGCTTTTGAAGTGCCATAAAAATGGCCGTAAGAATCCACGCCATTATATACATCGCCACCTTTTTTAACATCAAAAAATATATCAACACTAAATTGTTTGTAACGGAAACTGTTACTCAGGCCACCAAGCCAGTCTGGGTTAGCATCACCCACAATTCCCTGACCGTCGGCGTATGGTAATCCATTTGCATTTACCAACAATTTGCCTGCAGCATTTCTTGCATATTTATCTCCATAAAAAATATTGTATGGCTGGCCTGCTACCAACCTGCCCAACTGGTTAAGCCCTGGATATAATTCCAATACTTTATTGCGAATGCTTGAAAAGTTTAAAGTGAGGTCCCAGCTGAAATTTTTACTTTTTATTGGTGAGGCATTTATTAAAACTTCTACACCCTTGTTTTCTATGCTGGCACTGTTAACTGTGGTACCGGTATAACCTGTGGCGCCAGAGATAGCTACTCCTGGAATAATTCCATTAATGGATTTCCTGTTGAAATAAGAAGCTTCAAGACCAATACGATTATTTAGGAATTTAGCCTCAAGTCCCAACTCGTATTCATTCAATCTTTCATTCTTTAAAGTTGAATTACCTAATGTCTGGCTTAACAAAAAGCCCGGCTGGCCCTGGAAAGGAAAATCACCCGAAGCCCTGGAAGCAAGAATATAAGGAGTACCCAACTGGTAAGCTCCTACCCCATCATTACCTACAGTAGCATAAGATATCCGTAGTTTACCAAAGTTCAGAAAGCTGTTGTTTAACTTTGGAAACAACTCAGAAAATATAAAGCTAACTGCTGCGGATCCGTATGGATAAAACTGGTTATCTTCTGCCAGCACCGAACTACCATCATACCGGCCGGTTAATGATAAACCAAGCAGCTTGTTATATTCTATATTCGCCTGCGCATAAAAGCCAATCTTTCTTTGCTGGTAATAAGATTGACTGCCCTTGATATCTTTTGCAGAAGATACGTTATAGAAATCCGCAATAGTCAATTTGGTGCCCGATACTGTAACGTACTGGCTGTAATTGGAATAAATATTATTGCCCAGCAACATGTTTACATCAAACTTACTGAAAGCTTTATGTGCATTTATGATCAGATCGTTATTGAACTGCCTGAAGTTGGTATTAGCATTTCTTACAGAACCGGAAGCGTTAGGATCTTCAGAATCAGCAGGTCCAAGGGCAGGACTTGGTGCATTGTAGTAGTTGTTTTGTTCTGTATAAATATCTGCGCCCGCCCTTTCAGTAATTGTCAGCCAGCTTAATGGAGTGTAATTAAATGTAAGTACGGGGATAAACCTGTTTACCGTGGCGTTATTCTTCATATTATCGATGGTCCATAATGGCGGATTTCTGGAAAACCTGTAAAGTCTTTGTGATCCATCGGGATTTGTTACAGGATAAGGGTTCCAGGATATGGGCTGCCCCATTAGCACAAACAACGGACCATTAACCCAACCTTCCGGTAATCTTATTTGATTGGAGCTGGTATAACCCAACTGGAATGTGCTGTTAAGGTTCTTGTATATTTTTGTATTGTATTTCGCAAAAAGCGAATGGCGCTTATAATCATTTACAGGAACAACGCCTTGCTGGTCGAAGTAAGAATAAGAAAGAAAATAACTGGATGTTGCTCCTCCGCCGCTTACACTTATCGAGTTATTAGTAGTGATACCTTTTCTAAGAAAAGATTTCCACGGATCATACTTTGGCGCAGGCGCTCCATTTATTTTCAATGTATCCATCAAGGGGCCCCAGGATGCACTTGTCTTCTGATCTTCACCATTAGAAAAAATGCCGTTTATTCCCTGGCCGTATTTGTTTTGCCTCTCAGGAATTAATGCTTTTTCAAATGAAAGCTCAGATGAAAAATTGATGGATGGTTTTTTATCCAGTCCACCACCTTTAGTAGTGATCATTACCACTCCTTTTGCTCCAGAAGAACCGTATAACGCAGTAGCAGCAGCCCCTTTCAGTACGGTGACACTTTCTATAGTAGCAGGGTCAATATCCGAAACCCTGTTGGTACCGGCACCTGCTGCGCCACCAGTAGCGGTTTCATCATTATTAATAGGCACTCCATCAATTACAAACAAAGCCTGGTTATCGCCGGTGGCAGATGTTGCACCTCTGATAACAATACGGGAAGATGCACCGGCAGTTCCTGCAGAACTGGTGATCTGAACACCGGAAACCTTACCCGCCATGGCGTTGACAAGGTTAGGCTCTTTTGAATTGGTAAGTACATCACCTTTTATTTCCTGTGTGCTGTAAGTAAGATTTCTTTTATCCCGCTTTACACCCAATGCTGTAACCACCACTTCACTTAATGATACCTGGCTTCCTTTCAATTTTATCTTTAACTCGCTTTGCCCCTTCGTTGAAAACTCATCGGGTTCGTAGCCAACCGCTGATATCACCAGTACTGCGCCATGGGGAATTGACATTTGAAAACCGCCTTCCTGATCGGTGACCGTATAATGCCTGGTCTTTTTTTCCTGGATGGTAGCACCGGATATTCCTTTACCCGATGAGTCAATTAATTTACCGGTAACAAGCTTATTTTGTGCAGTTGCCAGTTGGTAAAAAAGCATAAAAAAAACTAAACCAATAAGTGTTGAATACTTTCTCATGTTACTTAAATTAGTGTGATAAAATGTTTTGGTAATTAATAATTGTGATACACAACTATCAATTTAATATGAAGTTATTTTATTGTTATAAAATGTGATATCCGGCAATTATCCGGTTATTTACAAATATTATCTATTTGCGTATTGCTAATTTCTGGGCGCTTCCTGATAGGTTAAGGTTTATCTGTAAAGCCTATTTCCGGCGGGACTCAGGTCGAAGCCGCTACTTCCATAGACTCGTTTGGGAAGGCAGTAAGATTAGTAATGTCAGCATCCAAAACCTTTCAGACATTACCGGATATTTTGCGAAAATTATCCAATAGATTTTCAACTCACCTTTCAATTGTAACTTTAAGCCTCCATGCTTTGCTGAAGCAGCAAGTCATCTTTTTATTATTCTTCAGTCCCTCAACTTTTAATTGTATAGCAATGTTTAACAAAGAAATTTATATCAACAGGCGCCAGCAATTGAAGCGCCTTGTTGGAAGCGGAATTATTTTATTGATTGGAAATGAAGAGAGCAGTATGTCGTATAAGGACAATTGGTATCCCTTTAGGCAAGACAGCTCTTTTCTTTATTTTACAGGACTGGATAAATCCGGTCTTGCAGGAGTGATAGACATTGACAGCAATACAGAGATTATTTTTGGAGATGAGCCAACTGTTGATGACCTTATATGGAACGGCCAAACGCCATCTTTAAAAGAAATGGCTGAACTTTCGGGATGCAGCACAGCAAGGCCTTTAAAAGAGCTGGAGGTTTTTATTAAAACTGCCAAAGGCACCAAACAGGAGATCCATTATTTACCAACCTACCGGCCGGAACACACCCAATTGCTAAGTCATTTATTATCTATCTCTTTAAACAGTGTTGCTGCTTCCGTATCAACGACGCTAATCAAAGCCGTAGTGGCGCTCCGCTCTATAAAAGGCGTGGAAGAAGTTGAAGAAATAAAAAAAGCGGTCACCATTTCTGAAGCGATGCACCTGACAGGTTTACGGGTAAGCCGTGAAGGTTTAACAGAAGCGCATGTTGCCGGGCTGGTGCAAGCTGTTGCCATTAGCGGAGGCGGCAATCTTTCTTTTCCCACAATACTTACTACCCATGGTGAAATATTACATAACCATTATGGCAACCATATTTTACCAGCAGGTAAAATGGTTTTGTTGGATTGCGGTGCAGAAACAGCTAGGCATTATGCAGGCGATCTTACCCGTACATTTCCGGTAGGTGCCGAATTTTCGTCCTTACAAAAAGAGGTTTACAATATTGTGCTTGCTGCCCAACAAACTGCTGCTACGGCATTGCAACCGGGCAAATTATTTAAAGACATTCATCTGCTGGCCGCAGAAAAACTAACGGAAGGATTAAAAGAATTGGGATTAATGAAAGGTGATGCGAAAGAAGCCGTTGCCGCGGGAGCCCACACATTATTTTTTCAATGCGGGCTGGGCCACATGATGGGACTTGATGTACATGACATGGAAAACCTGGGTGAACAATATGTTGGCTATACGCCTGAACTAAAAAAGAGCACAGAGTTTGGTTTGAAAAGCTTGCGGCTTGGTAAGGCATTGGAAACCGGCTTTGTAGTAACTGTTGAACCCGGCCTTTATTTTATCCCGGAGCTAATGGACATTTGGGCAGCAGAAAAAAAACTGTCCCAGTTTATTAACTATGATAAGTTGGACGCTTTTAGAAATTTTGGTGGCATTCGAATTGAAGATGATTACCTGGTTACAATGGAAGGCAGTGAGTTGCTAAGTACTTCTTTGCCAAGAACCGTTGCTGCTATTGAAGCCATCAGGAAAGAGGCACTGGGTTAACCTGGTAAGTAACTTATTATGTGACGTGCTGTTAATTGAGGCCACTAATAATGATCTTACGGAAGGAGTGATTAAAGTTTATGCCAAGCCGACAATATTTATCTTGTATGTATACGTAATACATTTATTGAATAAGGTTTAAAACTGATTTCGAAGAATGGTTTTATACCGCTCACTGTTTGTGTATGTGGAATATACTTTGTTGGCTCTATAAAAGAATTTTCGGCATCTGGCGAAACAGCACGCAATGAAATAAGATCAGCCATTTGCTGCAAAACAGCGATGCCGGTTAATGAGATGCTGGTTTGATATGGTTTATCGGATGCATTCACCGCTTTGATGATGATATCACCTGTTGCATCATCTTTACCTGCAATGCTGAAAAATTGTTGAGGCTCTTTATAAGTCATTAATAATTTTCCATCAAGATAACAATCTACTTTATCGTTGCCCACCTCAATGGTAATATCATACCAGCGCCCTGTTTCAATGGGTTTATCTAATCGTTTCGATTCAGAAATAGCCGCGATGTCAAATGCATTGGTTACACTTTCAAAAACCGTATTGCTGTTTACCCAGCTGCCAATATGCGCACGCAATTGTGTACTGTCATTCTTTACAGCAAAGGGTATGATGAATGCATTGTACCCTGATTTTTTCCTGGCTTTCAATTTCAGGGTATAGGTATCAAATGTTCTATCTTTTAACCATGCCAATCTTTGTTCACCTTCCACTGTCTGGCTCAAGGCACTGTCTTGTACTTTCCAATTGCCACGCACCAGTTTCCATTCTTGCGGCTTGTTGATAAAATCACTTTTATAAACAACCTTGCCGTCCTGTATCACTTCAATGTCTTTGTAATCTGATTGCGTGTCCCAGGTAGCCAATCCAATACTGCCGCCGAATAAAGGTGTTTTGCTTTTTTGTTCCGGGATAATTGTTTGGATATTTATGTTGTGGGTGGGTTTATTTTCGTTGAACATTTTGATGGCATAATAAGAGATACGGGCAAAGCTGTTAGCTGCATCAAAATTGATAAGGTTAACCGGCCAGTCAACATCATTTACATTTACCAGCAATGGTGCATAGCTGCTCATTTTTACCAGGTCGCTATTGCGTTCCATACTCATGATATACACGGCATCATTTAAAGCGGCATTCATATTGCCTGCCCCCACTCCGCTGTTGGTGGCATATTCGCCTACATACATATCCCAACTACCACGTTTGTATTTATCGAAATGATTGTAATTGCGCATGGCCCAACCTGCGGATTTGTAGGCATGCTCATCTACTACATCAATACCTTTCATGCTGTCGGTTGTGTGTTTGTTTACATCACCGATGCCCATGCTGGCCATTATTTTTAGCTGCGGATATTTTTCTTTAATGGCTTTATAAAAACGGTTGTACCTGGCTGCATAGCGTGGACCGGATTGCTCGTTTCCCACTTCAATAAATTTTAACGGAAAAGGTTTTGCATGGCCATTGGCAGCTCTTAATTTTCCATACCTGCTGGTTACGGGACCAATGGCATACTCAATACCATCCAAAATATCTTTTATTACGGAATCTACTTTTTCGTCCGGAACAAAAGTGCCACTTCTAAAATCGCAGGATACTCCTATATTGAAGACATACAATGCTGCCGCATGAACATCTTCGCAAAACTGCAGGTACTCGTGGTAACCAAAACCATCGGTACTCCAGTAGCCCCAAACACTGTAAGTGCCCGGTCTTTTTTCAATTGGACCAATACTCTTTTTCCAGTTGGGTGTATTCTCTACATTGATACCTTCTACAAAACAACCACCGGGCCATCGAACAAATGCCGGTTTTAAATCAGCAATGTATTGGGCAAGATCCAACCGCAAACCATTGGGCCGGTTCATAAATGTTTTTGCCGGAAAAAGTGAAACCATATCTAACCAAACAGTTCCGGTGCTTCCGAATGATAAAACAAATTTTGCCTTGCCACTGCTTTGTTTAGCCAGCAATTTACAGGTATATTTTTTCCACGAAGTTGCTCCTACGGATGTGAAAGTATAAGTAGCTAATGTAGCACCTGTTTCTGATTGTAGTGATGCGGTAATTGGTCCTTTATACTTAACGGTACGTGCAAAAAAACTAAGGTTATAAGTATCATCCTTAATGGTATTGATTCCCCAAAAGCCATCGTTTACTAAATTGTTACTTCCTTTTGGATCTATTTTGCTGATAGTAACCTGCAATGAATTTGGTGTGGCAGTGTTCAATGGGTGTTGTTGCGAAAGTGCCAAGCTCATTGCACTAGCGCCACTTGCCTGCAGGCTCCAGGCAGGCCACAAGCTTTTTACAGGCCATTCCATTTTCCAGTCGCTGACGCCATTGTTTGGTACGGAGAAATGTGGCGTTCTGTTTGGTACAATAAAACTATCTACGAGTGTAGTAGCCAATGGCAAACGGCTTTCTTCAAACCCACGGTTCTGAATTAGTTCGCCATACAATCCACCCTCACCACCATGGCTGATTTCTTCAAAAAAAATACCATGCAGATCAGGAGACACCTTGCTTCCTAATTTTGAAGCATCAATTGTAATGGCTGCTTTGTTTTGGCTGAAGACAAAATGATGACAAGCTATTACGGTGATAAGCAGTATATATTTTTTCATGTTTTTTATATATTGATGAGTACCGGTTTTTTAATGTAACCCATGCTAATGAGTGCGCCCTCGTTCCGTTAGGAACGGTATGTTGGTAGAACGGCATATCGATAACCAACAAGAGCGGCCAATCCATCGTTCCGTTAGGAACGGTATGTCGGTAGAACGGTATGTCGGTAAACCGGTATGTTGGCATTATATCAATACGTTTTTATAGCTTTAGTTCACAAACAATAACATATGCCCAACACCTACACCCAGATACACATTCAATTTGTGTTTGCAGTAAAATACCGCCTCGCCTTAATATCAGCTCCCTGGCAAGATGAACTGCACCAATACATCACCGGTATCATCCAGAACAAATCTCACAAAATGCTATCGATTAATTCGATGCCCGATCATTTGCATATGCTTATTGGCTTTAGGCCAGATGCGAATATGTCTCAGTTGATTCAGGTGGTAAAATCCGAAAGCAGCCAATGGGTCAACGACAATCACCTCTGCAGCCAAAATTTTTCCTGGCAGGAAGGCTTTGGCGCATTCTCTTATTCCAAAAGCCATGTTCCAAATGTGATCTTGTATATTCAAAACCAGGAAGCGCATCATCGCAAACAAACTTTCCGGGAAGAGTACATTAGCTTTTTGAAAGCTTTTGAAATTGATTTTGACGAACGCTATATTTTTAAAGAACTTGTATGATGTGTCATGTTCGGTTTCTAACGACATACTGTTCAACCGACATACCGTTCCTAACGGAACGAGGGCATTATTCTCAATTCATTCTACCGACATGCCGTTCCTACGGCACGATTGCGTTTTGACGCCTCACCTGCAACCGATATTCCGTTCCTAACGGAACGATTGCGGTGCGTTAGGACACTCTATCTAATACTACCAACATACCGTTCCTAACGGAACGGTTGTGTTATTCCACTATCCACTCATGTATGCCACTTGCATTGTCAACAGGTAACTGCACCTCTAATTTTAAGGCAGTTGTTTTTACTGGTTCGAAGGTTACGCTGTTGTATTTATCTTTTGCAATTTCATAATCGGAAGTGGGTTTTACAGGTACCCACTCTCCATCTTTTTTATAGTAAATTTTCCAGGCTTTAGGTATGCGACATCCTCCCCAGGGGCCATCATCATACCAATATATTTTGCAGGATGAAACGGTATGTTCTGCATCAAAATCATATCCCACCCATTCGGTAGTATTTTTCTTTGGCCACCAATGAAAATAGGGTACGGTATTATCTTTTGAATCGGCAGGTTCAAACTGATCGTTGATTGCTTTTACCGACCTTGATTTTACGGAACTTGTAATGGTGCTTTTGTTGGCAACGGTTGGGGCTGGTTGTGGCCTTGCAGCGACTGCTGTATAAGGAATCCAAACTTCCATTTCACCCGGGCCACGATTATCCCATGCATAATACGGAATGGCCGTTACTTTTTGTTTAGCCGTAATTAACTCCGTTGTATTTAGCTGGCGTTTACTGGCTTCACCGTCGGTAGTAATTACATTGATGCCATTTAACAAATCGCTACGGTAACTAACCTGCATCGCCGCTGTTTTATCGACCATGATATTTTGTACCACGCTGTCTTTGTTATCAGGCCCTTCGAGACAATACACAACGGGGCCGTACTGAATGGCAAAGCGACCTGCATCCGCTTTTACTTTTTCGTTGGCAAATATTTTTTGTGGCTGCATCGGCAAATCAAGGGACACCTTATCTCCTTTTTTCCAGGAACGGTTTATTACTGCGTATCCTTTTTCAATTTTGTAGGTGAAGGGTTTACCATTTATGATAATACTAACCGGCGTTTTATCATTGCCACTGTTATATAAATCTCCCGGTACCGGTTGTTGCTGAGCCCAACCTGGTATGCGTACATGCAATGTAAAACTTCCTGGTTTTTCAGGATTTACAGCCAGCTCAATTTTGCCGTTCCAGGGGTAATTGGTGGTTTGTGTAATGTTTACTTTCCCGGAGGCTAATTTGATATCGCTGCTATTGCTCATGAAAAGATTTACATAGAGATCGTTGTTGTTTTGTGCGTACACGTAACCCGGAACAGAGGGAAGAAAACGGGTCATGTTGGATATACAACAGGCACACGAAAACCAGCCGCTTCGATCGTGCTGGCCAACCGACGCCAGTGGATTGGGATAAAAAAAACGATTGCCACTTAATGACATACCAGACAGCAAACCATTGTACAACGTACGTTCCAGCACATCAATATATTTGGCATCACCATGCAGCAGGAACATCCGATTGTTCCAATACACGTTGGCGATGGCCGCACAGGTTTCAGCATAAGCACTCATATTTGGCAGATCATACGCTTCGCCAAAAGCTTCACCGTTACCAGTGGCACCGATACCGCCGGTGATGTATAGTTTTTTATTTACCGCATCATTCCAAATAGCATCAATGGCTTTTAAATAATTTTTATCGCTGGTAAGAGCAGCTATATCAGCCATGCCACTGTACATATAGGCCGCACGTACGGCATGCCCCACCGCTTCTGTTTGATCAATTACTTTTTTATTCGCCTGGTTGTAAGCTTCGCCGCCCGGACCACGTACATCCAGGAAAAACTTGGCTAAATCAAGGTATTTTTTATTGCCCGTAATGCGGTATAATTTTGCCAACCCGATTTCAATAATCTGATGCCCGGGATATTCTTCTATTTTACCATAACCAAAAGTCTGCACTAAAAGATCTGCATTTTTTATGGCAATGTTGAGCAAGCTTTTTTTACCGGTTGCATTGTAATGAGCATAAGCGGCTTCATACAAATGGCCGGCATTGTACAACTCATGACTAAGTATAGAATCCTTTTCCCAGCGCTTCTCACCCAGCCATTCATGCGGCACAGCTGGTTTTATAGTTCTGAAAGTATAGAGATAGCCGTCCTTTTCCTGGGCAGCGCCAATAATAGCAACAAGGGTATCGAGGTATAACGACAGTTTTTTATTAGGCGATACCTGCAATGCATACGAAGCACCCTCTATCCATTTATATACATCGGTATCATCAAAAGGAAATTCTGAACACACTTTATTTTCTCTTTTTCCGGCAGCTGCCAAAAAGTTATCTATCCTTCCATGCTCCTTACACATTTTTAAAATATAGGGTATTGTGATGTTCGCATTTACCTGCATTTTAGGCTTCCAGAAATTGTCATTAACGTTCACATGTGTAAATGCTACAGGCTGTATGGGATAATCTTTTTTCTGCGCATTTGTTGTTACAAAAAACAGCATAGCTATTGGCAATGATATTTTCTTCATACTGAATTATTTTATTTATTGGAATTGATCAAATTCGTCACATCACCTTTCACTATTTTAGCACCGTATAAAGGGCCCGCTGAATTGTGCGCTTTGGGAACGAATTTTATTTTAGCAGTCAATTTATATTTCGTTAAATCCAAAGCAATTGGATATGAGATTTCATAAAACTTACTGGCCTTATATTTATTTAAATCTTCAGTGGCTATTCTGGTATCATTCACATAAATATCAAATACCCTGCCCCTGTTATCCATACCCCAGTAAGTACAAACCAATGTATTGTTTGCTGATGGATCTACCTTCATGGTAAAAGAAATATAACCGCTATCCTCCGCCATTCTCCATTTTTTATTATGCTCATCACCAGTGACTGATTTTTCAGAAACTACTTCGTGATCCCTTTCCGGTTGCATTTCACCGATGCGTAAATAATCAACTGTTCTTGCTTCCAACTCCTGCTGTTTTTGTTTTTCCGCTTCATATATTTTTTGCTGAACAAGCCATTGTTGTGGTGTAAATACATCCCAATACACCGTGTAGTGTTCATCTGCTGTTGTGTTAAAAGGAACGAGTTGTACTTCTTTTGCGTTAGCTGTATTAGATGTTTTAAAAGCGAGTGGTTTATCCGTTGCCGGCTTTATCCATTTGTTAGGATCTGTTTCGCTGGTTACAAAAACAGGTATGTCAGCAGGTTCCGGCTCTTTTGCTCCCAATACACCGGCTAACAGTACCGGACCATAAAACACCGCCTTACGGTTGGCATTGTCAGGCATTGATTCAGTATAAAAATGCAATGGTGTAATGAATTCAATCTTATCATTATTGATCCACTTTCTGTTTAATACAATGTATCCTTCTTTATCAGCAATTACTTTTTGCACCCTGCCATTAATGCTTACCTGTGCGCTTGTTGTCCAGTATGGTTTGCGAATGCGAATGGAAAATGCGGTTGGTTGTTTTGCAGCAATTGTAAAAACAGTTTTATCTGTTGCCGGCAAACCCGTTTCTTGTTTGATCGAAATATCTTTTTCTTTCCAGTTTAAAACAGAAGGAATAAAAAGGTTTACATATATACTACCATCCTTTCCACGGTAGTAAATATTTTCGCCGTATTTAACATGGTTTTCCATTCCTGTTCCTACACAACAGGTGAAGGAATTGTATTCATCACTGTATTCTTTTTTACCTCCCATTCTTAACGATACAAAATAAGTAACCATACCGGTTGCATGGTTTTGTGATGCCAGGATATGGTTGTACAAAGCCTTCTCATAGTAGTCCATTAATTCAGCCGATGGATTGGTTACAAAAAGCTCACGGGTTAACTTCAACATGTTGTAAGTGTTACATGTTTCAGTAGTATTATCGGTGAGCCTATCATTCAATTTATCAGGCTCACTTAAATATTCGTAATTGCTGTTTCCGCCTGTTGCATAAGAGTGATGCTTTGTAACGGTTTCCCAAAAGAAATCTGCAATAACCTTGTCCCTTTTATCACCGGTTAACTGGTACCTTCTTGCACTGCCAATCACTTTTGGTATTTGTGTATTGGAATGCTTGCCGGGTAACACATCTGTACGGGCAGCCAAAGAATCTAAAATTCTTTTATCATAAAACCGGTACGACAGATCAAGATATTTTTTATTACCGGTGATGGCGTACATATTTACCAACGCATCATTCATGCCTCCATATTCGGTGCCCAGCATTTTTTGAAAAAGCGAGTCGCTTAAGTTTTTTGTAATGTCACCGGTCCAGTTTGCAATACCCTCGTTTACCTTTAAAGCTTTTTGGTTATTGGTATACAGATAAACGTCCAGCAAGCCGCCCATAATCTTATGTACCGTGTACCAAGGCGACCATGCACCATTCAAATCAAAACCTCTTGAACGGATATTGCCCTGGGAAACGCTGAGCCATAAACTATCTTCATTGGGGATGGCCCCAATATAGCCCGTCTTTCTTGCCTGCTGACATTCATCCAGTTCATCAACAATGTAGTTGGCCCTCTTAAGAAATTCCTGATCGCCTGTTGCAGCATAATGCAAAGCAAGTGCAGACAGATAATGTCCCAGTGTATGCCCGGCAAGGCCAGATGTTTCCCATCCTCCATATTTTTCGCCCCTGGCTTTTAATCCGGAATGTACCCTAAAATCTGACAACAAGCGATCTGGCTCAATTTTCAATAAGTAATTTACAGTCGCCTTCATTGCTTCTGTAAAAGGGCCATCCAGCAACTTTACATCACTTACATTAAAAGCAAAAGCCTTCAAATCCACTACAGGCTTTACTTTCATCTTAACATCTTTCCATTCAGGCACATAACTCTGGCTAAAGGTATTTGCGCTACAGGCAAATAAAACAGCACATATCAAATAAATTTTTTTCATACAATTATATTTACCGGGGAAACTTAAATAAAGCTTTTTTAAATTAATAAAGTTGAATAAATATGATTCACCTACGCTCAAACTTCAATAGAAACATTCTCTACTTCTGTGAACCCTTCGAGTAACTCCCCATTAGGGGATCGGGAGTCCCAACTCATCCGTATTCCTGTCTGGCGGATCCACACCCAACAAATGCTTTACAAAGAAATCACGTTTCTTTTTTCTTCCATAAGGTCCACCATCGCTGTGTCCCATTCCCGGCACCATCAGCAGGTCGAAAGTTTTGCCGGTTTTTATCAATGCGTCTGCCATGCGATAGGTAGATTCAGGTGGCACATTGGTATCCGCTTCCCCCACGATCATCAATAAAGCGCCTTTTAATTTATATGCATTGGTGATATTGCTTTGTGCAGCATAATGAGGTCCTACAGGATAACCCATCCATTGCTCATTCCACCATTGTTTATCTATGCGGTTATCATTACATGCTGCTGCTGATACTGCTGCTTTATAAAATTCAGGATGAAATAAAACGGCGCCTGCCGCATTTTGTCCGCCGGCCGAAGTTCCAAACAAACCCACCCGTTCTGCATCTACATAACTATATTTGGCAGTCAATGCTTTGATCCATAAAATACGGTCGGCAAAACCTGCATCTGCCAGGTTTTGCCAGCACACATCATGAAAGGCTTTGGAGCGGTTGGCAGTGCCCATACCATCACACTGAACAACAATAAAACCCAGTTCGGCTATGCTTTGCATTTCGCTATAATTCATAAATCGTTTTGGTGTAAATGCATCTTGCGGACCAGCATAAATATTTTCAATCACCGGGTATTTTACCGTGCTATCGAAGTGAGAAGGGCGGCAAACAACACCCCATATATTAGTAACGCCATCTCTGCCTTTGGCGACAAAAACTTCCGGCATTTTTAGTCCGAGTTGCTGGTATCTGCTGATGTCAGCATTTTCCAATATTGAAACTAATTTCCCATCTGAAGTACGATGCAGTTCAGTAACGGCGGGCATATCAGGCCGGGAATAATTATCAATGAAATATTTCCTGTTGGGAGAAAAACTTAGCAGATGACTCGCATTGGCGGTGGTTAGAGAAACTAAATTTTTGCCATCAAAACCAATGCGGTAGTAATGAATATTGTAAGGGTCTTCACCGGGATTCATGCCGCTTGCCCGGAACCAGATTTCTCTTTTCTTTTCATCCACGCTATCAATATTCCTTATTACCCAGTCGCCGTTGGTTATCCTGTTTTTTACGCCGCCTTTTACTGCGTCGACCAAATACAATTGGTTCCAGCCATCTTTTTCACTGCTCCAGATAACTTCGTTGTTGCTTGCGGTGTACCAGGTGAATATCCTGCTTTCATAAATAAATGTATTGGTCTTTTCTTCAATGATATTTCTTGCACTGCCCGTTATTGCATCCACTTCTATCATGCGAAAACGCTGATGCCCCCTATCCGCTTTTTCATAAACAAAATAACGGTTATCACCCGTACGCCAGTGTATCCACGGGTAATCTAAAAAATCGTACAAGTCTGTATTAACCTTAACTAATTTTTTATCATTCACATTAATGGTGAACATTTCATAGCTGGTAAAAGGATCTCCGGGCTGGGCATAATCATTGGTTTTTAAAACACCTCGGGTAAGGGTGTCGATAGACGAAAGGATATAATAAACCCGTTTTTCTTTTACCGGATTAATATGAAATACCACTAAATGTTTGCTGTCCGGCGACCATTGAATTTGTCCGTAAGGTCTTGAGGTATCTCCATCATGTGTAACCTGTTCCCCCTTTCCTTCTTTTGATGATTGAATAAATACATTGCCATCTTTTACAAAAACGATCCATAGTTTATCAGGCGAAAGACTGTCTGATGGCGCCTGCCGCTCCCACCTGCTTTTTATATTGCCATTTATAAAACCATCTTCTTTTTTTATAACAATCGAATCCGCCGGACTGCAGTTATACGTTTTCAAATTACACGAGTACCATTTCTTTACCATCTGCACAGAAACATTTTGATGCAATTTATCAAACTGCATATTGCTAATGGGAAGCTTGTCTGCAGTAACAATGGTGTCCATTATCTTATTTAATCCCTGCGCCATTTTTGCATGGTCAAATGCTTTTTGCTTTACTGCTGTTGCCGCATTTACATACAGGTATTCCACGTTATCATCCGGCAACAGATTCTTATACCAAAAACCTTTCCCGCTAGACGCCCAGTTGGCATTTACATAGGATTTGAAAATACTTTTTCTTGCCAATGAATCCATCAATGCTGCTTTTTTATAAGCCTGCAGTACCTGCTGACGGGCAGGCTGGTAAGGTTTTACCGACTGTGCAGGAAGATTTACAGTAACGCTAAATAACAAAACCGTTATAATGCTTCTGGCAAATAAACTCAAGTAAAATTTTATGGAATGCTGATTCATTAAAAAGGATCTTTTAATTGCAGAATTATGATTGGATAAAATTAAGTTTACTTACCGTGGTATCTAAAAATAAACTCTCTTATTGTTTACGTATTTTACCCAAATCGACATCTTTTATAGACGCTCAGTTAGGTTTTTAACTAGTTCTTTATGGGGCCTCAGAAGCTGAAGAATGCGGTAGCCACGGCCAAAAATAATAACAGCTTTGCCTTTCAACAACTTTTACAAACAAAAAAGCAGCACGCTAATGAGGTGCTGCTTTTTTTGAACTGTAATAATTTTAAGGCAATTTATAAAAACGCCAATTGCTTTTGTACGATTCGTTCAGTGGTTGGTTGGTTAATATATTTCGCAGCATTTCTACCGGCATTGAATTTTGTTGTAACACCGCATCATGAAATTGTTTTAAGCTCATTTTATTTTCACCTGTCATTTCATTTTTTAGCGCCATAAATTGCAGTCCGCCCATCATATAGCCAACCTGGTACAAAGGGTTATAACCACCAACAAAAGACCGGCGTACTTCTCCTTCTGCATTAGCTCTTTCATGGCCTACACGATCAACCAAAAAGTCAATACACTGCTGTGGCGACCATTTACCCATGTGATAATTCAGAGAAAAAATAATTCTTGCACAGCGGTGCATGCGCCAGAACAACATGCCAATGCGATCCTCAGGTGATTGAGGAAACCCTTCATTCCATAAGGCCATTTCCCAATACAATGCCCAGCCTTCTGTCCAGAATGCAGTTTCATAATGCCGGTATGTATTTACCCGTTCATTCATAAATTGCTGCAAATAATGCCCGGCTATCAGCTCATGATGTACAGTGGCTCTTGAAAAATGCGGGTTATTTCCACGCATGCTCATCATCCTTGCATCGTATTCCATCGTATTGGTAGGATACGAGATGGCGAACTCTTCGCCTCCGTAAAAAAATGGATTTACCAGTTGCTGCTTCGGGGTCATCATCGCTATGCGCCAGGTTTCCTCTGCCATTGGCGGAACGGTAATGAGGTCCTTTGTTTTTAAAAAGGCAACCGATTCATTATATAATTTCATCATTGCCATGGCCTGTTCGCCGGCAGGTACAAAGCTCTGTTTAACCTTTTCCATGGCTGCTTTCCAGTCTTTTCCAAAACCCATTTCTGCAGTCGCTTTCAGCATTTCTTTGTCGCACCAGGCAAATTCTTTATTGGCCACCTGTATCAATTCCTCCGGTGTGTAAGGCACCATCTCATAATTCAACTGGCGAACAATTTCATCACGACCAATGGGATAGCCAACAATGCCACTTGAATCTTTATTAGGTGCATTTTTTTCGGCATTGGCTTTAAATGCAGCAGCATAGGCTATTAAGGAGCTATCTAATTTTTTATATGTGTCCGGAACCCACCAGCTAAACAAAGGATCGTAGCCATTGTAAAAATTAAATACATTTTCCGCGGCAGCCCGCAATCCCTTGATTATAATGGAAGCCCTGCGGCTATCGCTTACCGTTATATTTTTAATTGTAGCCAGTTTTGTTTTCAGTTGTGGCAACTGTTTGGCAATGGCAAAAAAATCCGCGGCTACCTTTTTGCCATCTACTGCTCCCCCGCGGCGGCGGATTTTTTCAACTGTGTAGATGGAATCAGCAAAAGGAAACCACTGCTGTACAGATGAATATTCTTTCGCTTCTGCATTGGCTTGAAAAACATTTTCATCCAGGTCTCTTTTGAATAAAATATAATCTGCTTTACAACCTTGTGGCAAGCCATTGAAAGATACCTTATTCAACTTGCTGATATATTCTTCTGCCAGTTTTTTAAACCGTTCTCTTTTTTCCGGTGAGCCTTCCACAATATAAACCCTGTTTAATGCGGTAACATCCGCATAATAATTCTGCATGATGTTGGGCATATCATTGCAAGGCACATATTCTTTGCTCATTTGTGCATAAGAAAATGAATAAGCACTTATCAACAAGGATAAAATAAAAATGAATTTACGCATGGTGGTGATTGAAAGGTTATAAAAGGCGTTCGCCTTTACTGATTGAATATATATTTTGAACCAGGCTTCAGTCCGCTATTGAAGTTCGGTGGCGTCGCACTCTTGTACATTTAATCAATATGGAGCTATTGACCTCCGCAAGTAAAACTTATTACAATTATGAAAAACGCTCCGGGTTAAAAGCATCTGCCTTTACAGAAAGGGCCTCACCATTTGCAAATTCCGCAACCAGTTTTCCGGTAGCCGGCCCCAGACTTAACCCCATCATAGAATGCCCTCCTGCAATGATAAGATTCTTCAATTTTTTACTGCGTCCAATGTATGGCAAACCGTCGGGGGAACAGGGCCGATAGCCAAACCAGATATCTTTTGTTTCAGGCAACTCCACCTGCAGGTCAGGAAAATATTTTGGAACCGATTCGATGATGCCCCTTACCCTGTTGATGTTTATCTTATCGTTGATGCCGGCAATTTCCATGGTACCACCATAACGCATTCGGCCATCCATGGGTGTTATCGCCACTTTTGCCTCACAGAGTATGGCCGGTATATTTAGTTTTTTAACAGGATTATTTTGTGTGATAGAATACCCTTTACCAGGCATTAATGGAATATTGATGCCGGCCATTTTACTCAGCCTGGGCAACCACGAGCCGCCCGTTACTACAAATGTATCCGCAGAAAAACTTTCGCTATCAGTGGATACATTTTTTACACTTCCCTTTTCCGTTTCAATCCTGGTCACATTGCAATTTGTCTTGATGATACCACCGCTTAGTGTAACAGATTGAATTAACTGCTTCATTAATTTATTAGGATATAAATGGGCATCGCAATGATAATGCACCGCACCTGCTATATCCATCTGTACATCGGGCTCCAGCGACTGAGCCTGTTGAGCCGTTAATACTTCTGCATCCAATCCTAACGACCTCGCCTTTTCTGCCAAATGGATTTCCTCTTCCCCTACCTTCTCTGTTTTATAATACATCACTATTCCTTTTTGCTCCAGGGCAAAATCGAAGCCGGGCTGTGTAGCCAGTTCCTTATATAAATCACTGCTTAGTAAATTGAGGTCACGCAGATAGGTAGCGCTATAATCCACATTCTTTTGATTGGCATGTTGTATGAATTTTATACCCCAATTTGCCATTTGCCAACTCAGAGCGGGCTTTACAAAAAAAGGGCTTTTACTGTCGAACATCCATTTGATACCCTGGGCAACAATACCCGGTGATGCCAGCGGAACAATATGGCTGGGAACGATCATTCCGGCATTACCAAAAGAGCAATTGTCTTTCAGATCGCCCCTTTCGAGTATGGTTACCTGGTAGCCGCTCTTTTGTAGATAGTACGCAGAACATAAACCTATGATTCCTCCGCCAATAACAACTGCTTTCATGGTTTTTTATTAGATAAGAATGAATTTGCTTGAGATTGCTACCGGTATTCTGTACCGAAATAACATACATACTTTAGATCTAACCCATCCGGAGCGCTACACGTATAGAAACAAAAGTTTAATGACCAGTTCTATCGGCCAATGTCATTAAGTTAAGATCCTTTTTATTCGTTCTGTTAGGAACGGTATGTTGGTAACACGCCCGAGGACTCTGCTTCGTTCCGATAGGAACGGTATGTTGGTTACTCAACACGAGTGAGTGCGATGTCCTTCCTTTCGTGGAACGGTATATGTTTGATCTGTGCTTACACCCCCCAACCTAATAACTCATCTTGAACACATATTCACGTACCGTTCCTACGGAACGATTTGCATTACAACCTTTTTTTCTACCGACATATCGTCCCTACGGGACATGTTGCTTCCGAACTGCTGTTGATCGCTGCCATTCTACCGGATCTATTTTCAAAAACCCAGCTACACACGGCTATACCACCTGGAACCCAAATGCATACGGATCATCGGCTTCGTCGATGCTGATGGTGTTGTATCCGAAGATTCTTGCCCAGCCTTCTATTCCGGGTTTAATGGCCGGCTTGCCTGCTACCGTTACTTCTTCTTCAATGGTTCCGTTAAACTTTGAGCCAATAATACTTTCGTGGATAAACACATCTCCTTTTTTCAGTTTACCTTTTGCATACCACTGTGCCATACGTGCGGAAGTGCCTGTGCCGCACGGACTGCGGTCAATGGCTTTATCGCCATAAAAAACAGCATTTCTTGCAGTGGAAGTTTTATCAAGTACAGCGCCTGTCCACAGGATATGTGAGCAGCCGTTGATGGTTGGATTATCCGGATGCACAAACTCATACTTTTCGTTGATCCGTTTGCGCAATTCCCTTGCCCATGCAATTAATTTATCTGCGCTGTAGTGTTCTATGCCCTTAAAACTTTTCTGTACATCTACAATGGCATAAAAATTACCACCGTAGGAAACATCAATTACCAATTCGCCCAATTCCGGGCAATCGGCAGTTAATTCTGTAGCTGCTAAATAGGATGCAACATTCGTGAACTTAACGCTTTTAACTTTTTTTCCTTCCTGGGTATAGCTTATCAATACTAACCCTGCCGGGGCTTCCATACGGATGATGCCTGGAATCTTCGGAGTAATTAGTCCTTCCTCGATGGCAATGGTAATGGTAGCGATGGTGCCGTGGCCACACATTGGTAAGCAGCCACTGGTTTCTATAAATAAAACTGCTACATCATTTGCAGGATCATGTGGCGGATATAAAATGCTGCCGCTCATCATGTCGTGACCACGGGGTTCAAACATGAGTCCCTTTCGTATCCAGTCATATTCTTGTAAGAAATGCTGGCGTTTTTCACTCATGTTGCTGCCTTGTAAAAATGGGCCACCGTCTGCAACCAACCTTACGGGGTTACCGCAGGTATGGGCATCAATGCAGAAGAATTTTTTTGAAAGATGATGTTGTATAGTATTTCTTTTTAAAATAAATAATTTAGTTATTCAACTGAACCGAAGACTTTGATCCATTCGCTTTCCCAGACACTATCAGGCAGTTTTCATTTTTGAAAAACTGCCTGTGTCTAAGATGGATCCACATTGCTGAAATAGTACAAGAGGGCGATGCAACGATGTACCACATTGCTTCCCAGCCCGGACAAACATTTACTTACTGTTTCTCCAACAACGTTATACCCTTTCAACATATGGTTATTTTAATGAGTTTTCAAAAACCGGCAATGCCGGTCTTGTAGCAATTCCTTTATTAATAATTGACAGCACCCTTTCTTTCTCCTGGCCTTCGAGCATCAACCTTGGCGCCCTTACATATGGTGTACTGATACCGGTTTGAGTAGCGGCAAGTTTAATGTATTGAACTAATTTGGCATGAATATCAAGTTCGAGCAGTGGCAGGAACCAGCGATAAATTTCCAATGCTTCTTTATACTCGCCCGATTTCATCAACTGATAAATGGCCACCGTTTCTTCCGGAAAAGCATCTACCAATCCGCCAACCCAGCCATCCGCTCCCAGGGCTAGTTCTTCCAATGCCAATGTATCAACGCCGCAAAGAATTTTGAACCGGTCGCCAAAATGATTTTTCATCCGGGTTACATTCGACACATCCCTGGTAGATTCTTTTACTGCCTGGATGGCAGGGATTTTAGCCAGTTCATCAAACATAGCAATTGTTACATCTATTTTATAATCGTATGGATTATTATAGATCATGATTGTTAGATCTGTACTTGCGGCAATGGCTTTAAAATATTCAACTGTCTCCCGGTCATCTGCTTTGTAGCGCATTGGCGGCAACATCATCAATCCATCTGCCCCGTTGGCAGCAGCCTCTTGTGCAATTTGAATGGCAGCTTTTGTAGATTGTTCTGCAATATTTACAATCACCGGTGCCGGCCTGTTCATGACTTCTTTACTATAGCGCACCAATTCCCATTTTTCATCCGTAAGCAGGGTACTTGCCTCCCCTAAAGAACCCGCTACCACCACGCCATCTATACCAGCGTCTAACTGTGTGTTCAAATTTAATTTAAACATCTCCAAATCGATGGCATCATCTTTTGTAAAAGGAGTGAGCAATGCCGGGTAAACTCCCTCCCACTTAGGTACTATCATACTTAAAATTTTAGTTGTTGCACAAAAGTACTTCTTGGGCAAAAGGAAACATTGATTTAAAATGTCTGTTTATTTACAAATTTTATCTAATGATGTTTTTTGAAAGCGTAATGAACTGAAAAAGTGGTTTTACACTACTGAGACTGAAGTGAATTGTGTAACAACCGTTATCTTCCGGAGATATGTATTTATGATCTCAATGGCGATGGTAAGCAAAAGATTATACTCCCAACCTCGTTACCGTCCAGTCGCCTGGAACTGTTGGAAGAAAAAGAATTAGTTGACTTGTTAATAGATCAGGTATATCAGTTCAACCGCATGTATTGGAAAAGTACGAACCAGCAAGGTTTGCAGGTTACAATCAAGTATCCAGAAATGGTGGCCGAGATTTATCCGTTTTTTCGGCATGATAAGCTCCCCGATTTGGGGAAAGAGAGTTTGATCTTCTGTCCTATCAGCATTCCAATACAAAAGTACTGTCTAAAAGCCTTCGCTTTTCTTACTTGAATCAATTCACCAGGTGCAATCCATACCTTTGCCCCATGCATCTTTACATCAAAAACATGGTATGCAACCGCTGCATACTGGTGGTTCAACAAGAATTAGACAAGCTGGAATTAGACAGCTGCAAGGTTGCTTTAGGTGAAGTGTCAACAACCGTCGAACCATCAAAAGAGAAAGTAGAACAATTATCACAAAACCTTTCCGCCCTTGGCTTTGAATTACTCGACAATAGCAGGCAACAAATAATTGAGAAAATTAAGAACCTCATTATACAACAGGTACACCATGCCAAAGAAGTGAACAGCCACAACTTCTCTGAAATCTTATCAAAGTCGCTTCACAAAGACTACTCCTATTTAAGTAGCCTCTTTTCAGAGGTTGAGGGCGTTACAATAGAAAAGTACATTATCAATCAAAAGATTGAAAAAGTGAAGGAACTTATCATCTACGATGAATTAAGCCTTTCTGAAATTGCCTACCAACTAGGCTATAGTAGTGTAGCATATCTATCAACCCAGTTTAAAAAAGTAACCGGCCTTAACCCAAGTCATTTTAAACAGGTAGGCCAAAATAAACGTAAACCAATAGATAAAGTATAACATGAGAACCATCACTGCTTTCATTCTGATAATTTATATCCTTCTTTCATGTTCTGGCGGACAAATCCAACCGAAGAAGGATTTTGTAGTTGCAAATGGGCAAATGCCAAATCTTGTAATGGATAAAGAAGACAACCTGCATTTAGTTTACGGTTCCGGAGATAGCATTA
Organism: Ferruginibacter sp.; assembly: GCA_039922375.1. Classification (GTDB taxonomy): domain Bacteria; phylum Bacteroidota; class Bacteroidia; order Chitinophagales; family Chitinophagaceae; genus Ferruginibacter. Next base: position 20,623 of record JBDSAA010000094.1, on the reverse strand, counting down.
TGTATGCTTATTCCTCTAATCATGGTCAAACTTTTTCCAACCCTTCGCTAATTGCTGTTTTACCAGAATTAGCTGCATCGCACACACGAGGTCCGCAGATAGCAGCTACTACAAAGGGCTTAACAGTTGTAGCTTGTAATTCATTTGGCGATATTTTTTCCTTTTATAAAGCCGGTTCCGCCAATTGGCAACAAACCGGAAAAGTAAATGATGTAGATACAGCGGCGAAGGAGAATTTGATGGCATTAGGTGGTGATGGCGAAAATACATTTGCTGTATGGCTTGATTTAAGAGAAAATAAACAAAATAAAATATACGGTGCAAAGTCGATTGATGGCGGCAAGACATGGTCAAAAAACATTCTAATATATGCGTCACCAGACACTACCGTTTGTGAATGTTGCAAACCATCTGTAGTAGTTAAGGGCAACGATGTGTATGTAATGTTTCGCAATTGGTTACAGGGTAACCGTGACTTATACCTAATACAATCAACCGATGCAGGCAACACTTTTGGCCAAGCCAGAAAATTAGGCAACGGTAGCTGGAAGTTAAATGGCTGCCCAATGGATGGAGGTAGTTTAGCTGTGGACAAAAATGACCAAGTGCAAACTGTTTGGCGGAGAGAAGGTAAAGTATATGCAGCTATACCCGGGATGCCTGAAAAAGAGATCGGAGACGGAAAGGGATGCTCTTTAACAATTGTTAACGGACAAAACGTGTATGCGTGGATAGAAGATGGAGAAGTAATTGTTATAACGCCAGCAGGACAAAAAAAAATACTTGGTAAAGGCAATCAACCTATAGTTAGGGCGCTTAATAACAAACACGTTATTTGTATATGGGAGAATGAAAAGCAAATTCACGCATCTGTGCTTGAATTATAATCTACACCCCAAAATCTTATAAATCTTATCTATAATAGTATAATAGCACCTGTTAAAGCATTGGTAGTTTTGTGTTGTAAATAATAAATCTATGACACATACATATAACATAAGCGGCATGACGTGCAACGGCTGTTTAGCGAAAGCAAAGAGTCAGTTATTAATGCTGGGAGACATTACCGAAGCAAACCTACAGCTTACAGCACCACAAGCCACCATCACCATGCAAAAGCATATTCCTGTCGCCGTTTTACAGGATGCTTTAGGTAAAGCGGGTAACTACACCATCACAGAAGCCGATGGAGGAATGCATCACACTACACATCCAGAGGAATCAGGCTCATGGCTAAGCACCTATAAACCTATCCTTTTAATTGGGGCTTATATCTCAGGCGTTACATTATTGATTGAAGCGGTGAGTGGAAGCTTTAATTGGCACAGCTGGATGCCGAATTTTATGGCAGGTTTCTTTTTGGTATTCTCATTTTTCAAATTATTAAACCTGAAAGGCTTTGCTGAAAGCTATTCTTCTTATGATATTGTTGCAAAGAAGTGGCTTGGCTGGGGCTACCTATATGCTTTTATTGAACTTGGTTTAGGCATTGCTTACCTGCTAAACTTCAATCCACTGGTAACTAACGCAGTCACATTTGTAATAATGAGCATCAGCATAACCGGCGTACTTCAGAGCGTCTTGAACAAAAGAAAAATCCAGTGTGCCTGCCTTGGTGCAGTTTTTAATCTTCCTATGAGTACGGTCACCATCATTGAAGATGCGTTAATGATTGGCATGTCTCTTGTGACCATTTTATCCATATTATGATTAACAGCGTCCAGCACATCAAATAGACTACCTTTGAACCTCGATAAATGAAACTAAACACATCAATAAAACAACTAAAAGCCGCTTTCCTGTTATCAGTATTTGCTTTAAATACTATAGTGGGATTTGCTTGTGCTGTAGGTGTAGACATGGGTTTCAATTCAAAGCACCACAGCGAAGAAGAAGCAACTGAGGCAGTAGTACACATCCATAAAGATGGCAAAAAGCACATTCACCACGAGAAAAAAGAAACCCACAATCACGATAAATCTCACAAGCACAACGAGGCAAAAAATTTAGAAAACTCAAAAAGTGACGGGGGCAATTGCTGCACCAATAAAGTAAAGCAGTTCCAGGAGCTCGATAAATCTGTGGCTGCTTCACAAAGCATTGTTCATCCAATTTTTTTTACTGCTTTTGTAGCTGTTTATTACAATAACACTTTATTACCTCATACTGATGTTGTCAGGGATATAAAACGATTTGTCCGAAGTTATCATCCCCCGATTTCAGACATCCGCATAGCTATTCAGTCGTTCCAGATATGATTTGATTGAATGTAATCTCTATCTGCATGGGTACTTCCATGCCTGTAATTATTTCATATAAGATTAAATCATTCATAAAATGAAAAAGATACTTCTTTTAGCAACAGTAGTTTGCTACACATCCATTGCTGCATTAGCACAGCACGACCACAACAGTCACCAAAATAAAGATACCAGTTTAAAGAAAGATACCTCCACCAAAGCAACCGTAATTGATGAGAGCAGCCAACAGCGGCTTTCCCAATTGCTATCGTCATACTATAACATAAAAAATGCTTTGGTTACAGGTGATGCCAATTCTGCTGCATCCAATGCCGGCCTGTTTCTAAAAACAGCAAACGCAATAGACTTTAAAGTAATTTCTGAAGGCAATGTTCATATCCTCTCAAAGGATGCAGGTAAGATTTCCAGCACAAAAGATTTGAAAAAACAACGGGAATATTTTGCGGACTTATCGTCAAACATGGCAACTGTTGCAAAGTCTTTAAAGCTCGGCAACCTGCCGATATATCTGCAATATTGCCCAATGAAAAAAGCCGCTTGGCTTAGTTCCGAAAAGCAAATCAGAAACCCTTACTATGGTAGCAGTATGCTTACTTGTGGTGAGGTAACAGAAACGCTTTAGTCTTACATCCATTCCTTAATTCATTAAATACTTTAAAATGAAAATAATTGTTTTTAGCATAGCATTGATAGCTACAGTTTTATCAGCTTGCAGCAATAACAACAGTACTGCAAAAGAAGAAACGAAAACAAGTGATACTGCAACAACCAGTGCTCCAGCAAGCAACATAACGAATCAACAAGCTCCATCAGTAGATGAAGCAGTAACAGCTTATCTACATTTGAAGAATGCACTTACAAGTGATAACGGAAAAGAAGCCGCAGAAGCAGGAAAGCACTTGCACGAAGCAATGCAGAAATTAGATAATGCATCCTTTGCAGACAACCAAAAAAAGGTCTACGCTGATGTGATAGAAGACATAAAGGAACATGCAGAACACATTAGCACAAATGGCGAAAAGATAGCCCATCAAAGAGAGCATTTCGATATGTTAAGCAAGGATATGTACGATTTGGTAAAATCAGTAAAGCCAAGCCAGACCCTTTACAAAGACCATTGCCCGATGTATAACGATAAGAAAGGAGCTATTTGGTTAAGTGAAATGAAAGAAATAAAGAATCCATACTATGGTAAGGAAATGCTTACCTGCGGTAAACAACAGGAAGAAGTTAAATAATGAGTAAAGCAAAGAAAATACTGTTAGGGTTACTGGTTTTATTCATTGCAATGCAGTTCATACGTCCTGCACACAACGCTAGCAATACAGTACAGGCTGCAGACATGGTAACACACTTTAATACGCCTTCGAATGTTGCAGGAATATTAAGTGCATCATGTTACGATTGCCACAGTAGCAATACTCGTTATCCCTGGTATGCAAACGTTCAACCCATAGGATGGCTTTTGGCAAATCATGTAAAAGATGGCAAGGGAGAACTAAACTTCAGTGAGTTCACCACCTATTCTAAAAGAAGACAGTTAAGCAAGTTGAAGTCAATTCTAAACAGTATCAAAGACGGTTCTATGCCGTTGTCATCTTACACACTGTTGCACAATGATGCAAAACTTTCGGAAGACAGTAAAGCGTCACTAATACAGTGGACAGCAAAAGTTATAGATAGTCTATCGAGATTGTGAGAAAGAAATAAGGGAAGCAAATCAAAAAGTAAAAACATGAAAACAATATTTTCAATTCTAATGCAGGTCCTGTTGTTTTCAGCAGTAACATCGGCACAGGCAACTAAAGTTGTCTATACCTGCCCCATGCACCCTGAAGTTCGACAGGCAAAGCCGGGTAATTGTCCAAAGTGTGGAATGACCTTAGAGAAGCAAACAATCAAGGTAGCTGCACCAAAGACAGCCCCCAAGAAAGCAGTAAAAACAAGCACTATTACGAAGAAGCCAACAACCAAAACCAGTACAGGCAACGATGATGTAAGAGAAATGGTTAAGGAAATTAGAGGCACAGTTCAGGAATTGAAAACTTCTGTTGCAGTGTTGCAAGACATTGTTAAGGAGATGAAAGGTACAGGCGACCAAACAGATACCGCCTCATCAGAAGAACCTCACGACCATGATATGAACATGAAAAATGCTGATACTTCTAATTCCGTAACAAGGCAAGTTTATAGTTGCCCTATGCATCCTGAAGTTCAATCAGACAAGCCGGGCAAATGCCCTAAGTGTGGAATGACTTTGATAAGAAAAACGGTTACCGTTAATCAACCGAACAAACAAACCAACACACAACCCACACAATCAAAAGTTGTATATACCTGTGTGATGCATCCTGAAGTACAACAGGACAAACCCGGCAATTGCCCCAAGTGTGGCATGACCTTAATTAAAAAGACAGTGCAGGTTTCAAAGCCGTCAAGTTCAACTAACAACAATGGACAAAAGCAACAAGGCAACATGGCACTTGCTGATGAAATGGTAGGCAGTAGGGTAAACTTGCAGACAGGCAAAACAGTTGTCTATCACTTGTACGTTAGGGACACAACGGTAAATTATACAGGGAAGAACAAAAGAGCCATTGCTATCAATGGCTCTATCCCTGCTCCAACACTCACTTTCGTAGAAGGTGATACAGCAGAAATATGGTTACACAACCAACTCAAAGAGGAAACCTCACTCCATTGGCACGGCATCATTCTACCAAACCGTTTTGATGGTGTTCCTTTACTAACAACTAAACCAATTCATCCCGGAGATACTTATGTATACAAATTCAAAGTAGTACAAAATGGTACTTACTGGTATCATTCACACAGTGCATTACAAGAGCAAATAGGTATGTATGGAGCGTTGATATTGAAGAAAAGAGGAGACACAGAAATGAACCATACAGCAGCAACAAACACAATGAACCATAGCAATATGGACATGCCCAATCATTCAATGCCGATGGCATCGAGTAATAATACTGCATTGAAGCATTACAATGTAGTATTAAGTGAATGGGCAGATGAAAACCCAATGCAAACACAACGCAGACTACGAACAGCCAATGATTGGTTCGCCATAAAAAAAGGTAGCACTCAAAGCTATTCTGAAGCTATAAAAGAAGGTCACTTAAAAACAAAGCTGGTAAACGAATGGAAGCGAATGAAGGCTATGGATGTAAGCGACGACTGGTATCAAAAGTTTTTAGTGAATGGGAAACCTGAAACAGAAGAACAACACTTAAAAGCAGGAGACAAAGTAAGATTGCATGTAGTAAATGCTGGAGCATCAAGTTATTTCTGGTTAACATACGGAGGTGGTAAGATTACCGTTGTAGGCAACGATGGAAACGAAGTTATGCCGGTAGAAGTTGACAGGCTAATTATTGCGCCGGCAGAAACATATGATTTGTTAGTTACCATTCCCGAAAACATGAGCTATGAATTTAGGTCAACATCAGAAGACAGAACAGGAGCATCGTCATTATGGTTAGGAACAGGTATGAAAATGCCAGCCTTTAAGTTGCCAAGGCTTAAATACTTTGAAGGTATGAAGATGATGAACGACATGATGAATGTGGACGGTACTATGAAAGACATGGGCATGAACATGAGCCTTCAAAAGATGGACATGAACATGGTTATGTATCCAGAGATAACAGGAGGAACAGGAGATACAGCAGCTTCAGGAAATAACAACCCCGGGAAGCAAAACCAAAACATAAGTGGTATGGACCATTCAAAGCACAATATGGCTATGCCTGTAGGTGGTGACATTGTTACACTTAATTATGATATGCTTCGTTCACCTATTAAAACCTCTTTGCCGGAAGGACGTACAAGGACACTTCATTTCAACCTTACCGGTAACATGAACCGTTACGTTTGGACATTAGACAACAAGACAGTAACAGAAACAGACAGGATAATGATTGAGAGAGGCGAAAACCTTCGTCTTGTACTTGCTAATAATTCTATGATGCGCCACCCTATGCACTTACACGGTCACGACTTTAGAGTATTAAACAGCCAAGGGGAATATTCACCATTGAAGAATGTAATTGACATTATGCCAATGGAAACAGATACCATTGAGTTTGCAGCTAACCAGGATGGCAACTGGTTCTTTCATTGTCACATACTCTTTCACATGATGGCAGGAATGGGCAGAGTTTTCACTTATACCAATTCACCTGTCAATCCCGATTTGCCTAATGCAGAAGAAGCATATAGGAGGTTTAAGAAACACAAAGACAACAACATGAAGCACCTGATGGCGAGAATTGGCTTAGAAAGTAATGGTAGTGATGGAGAAGCTATGCTGTCAACAAACCGTTATGCTTTGGTTGCAGAATGGAGATTAGGAATAGTGCCACATCATGGCTACGAAGTTGAAACAATGCTTGGTAAATACATAGGCGTTAACCAATGGTTATTTCCTTACATCGGCTTCGACTACCACAAAAACAACAGAGAAAATGAGAGTGAGAAAAACTTCTTTGGCCAATACAGCAATCAAAACAACAGAAAGACATTTACAGTAGGTGTCCAATACATGACACCTGGTCTTTTCTTAGCAGATGCAAGAATAGATGGCAAAGGCAAATTACGTTTTGAACTAAGCAGGGAAGATATTCCAATTACTCCAAGGCTTAGGTTTACCATCATGGGCAATACCGATAAAGAATACATGGCAGGTTTCCGTTATGTCCTGAATAAATGGCTTACTGCATCAACACACTACGATAGCGACATGGGCATTGGTGCGGGTGTAGCAATCACTTATTAATAATTCAAACAATAATTTTTCTCACAATCAAAAAACAAAAATCATGACAGGGTATCACACTTACAAGACTTGTATAGATGCATGTTTAAAATGTGCTTCTATATGTAACCATTGTGCTTCATCATGTACACAGGAGGAAGATGTAAAGATGATGGCAGGATGCATTCAGTTAGACATGGAATGTGCAGCTATCTGCTATGCAGCAGCACAGTTAATGAGTTTAGGCAGCAGTAAGGCAAAAGAAATCTGCAGCCTATGTGCAGCAATTTGCGAAGCCTGTGGCAACGAATGTGGCAAACATACGCACAGCACCCATTGCCAGGAGTGTGCAGATGCATGTAAACAATGTGCAGAAGAATGTAAAAGAATGGCAGCTTAATTTATCACACAGTACAATTTATTTAAAAATTTAAACAGTCAATTATGAGAATTACATTGATAACATTAATAACAGCAAGCATTTTTTTTCTAATAGCCTGCGGCAACAATTCAGAAAACACTTCCACCAGCACCGACACATCAACATCAGCAAACAATTCAACACCAACAGCACAAACCACAATGCCAGAAGACACAGCAACTTTAACTAATGGTTTATTGAAGCCAATGAATGACATGATGACAAAAATGCATTCAATGCAAATGACAGGCGACTTTGATATTGATTTTGCAAACATGATGATTGAGCATCACCAGAGTGCTTTAGATATGGCACAGGTAGAATTGTCACAAGGCAAAAATGAAAAGATGAAGTCGAAAGCACAAGAGATTATAACAAAACAACAAAAAGAACAGCAAGAACTAAGCGCCATTTTACAAAGCTATAAGGAATCCGGCATGAAGCATGGTGAAGGTGACTTGCAAAAGTCAATGCAAGCCATGATGGATAAAATGAAGTCAATGCAAATGAGTGGTAATGTAGATAAAGACTTTGCGACAATGATGATTTCCCATCATGAAGATGGAATTTCTATGGCAAGTCTTGAAGTCAAAAACGGCATGTCAGGCAAGCTAAAGAAAATGGCACAAAAAGAAATAACAGACCAGCAAAAAGATATAAATGATTTTAAAGATTGGTTAAAGGATAATACTAAATAGTAATGATGCACACAGTACAAGATCAAAACAAATTGCACAGTCTGCATCTGCTTTTGGGCATGCATTTTAGGTTTCGGAATAGGTACTAAATGGGGCGAAGTTATTACTGCCTATTCTTTGATTGTAATAATTGTGGGGCAGTAATTCATTTATTCTGGATGCACATCATGCAAATGAACAGCCAGGGTGCGAGAACCAATTACATGGCTAAAGCACTCTGGTTTTCTGCATGGATTTGTTTGATAGCATTAATTGCAATAATCACCAATTTGATAATAGAAAAAAACTAACTGGATGGACCATTCAAATCACAATACAGCAGAACATCACCAAAACCATGAGCATCATGCAAAGCCTGAACAAGCTACCCATGCTCATCACAAGCAAACAGACCAACATACAGGACATGATAAACATGCCGGTCACCATACCGGTGACTTCCTGAAAAGGTTTTGGATATGCCTTGTTCTCACTATCCCTGTCCTTGCTTTAAGCCACATGATACAGAAATTGCTGGGCTTAGAGATAAAGTTTAGCGGCGATAATTACTTATTGCTTTTGTTAGGCTGCATAATTTATTTCTATGGCGGTATGCCATTCTTTAAAGGAATGGTGAGCGAGATAAAAGACGGCGCTATAGGTATGATGACACTGGTTGCAATAGCCATTTCCGTTGCATTCTTTTATAGTGTTGCTGTTGTTTTTGGATTAAAAGGGATGGACTTCTTTTGGGAGCTTGCAACACTAATTGATATAATGCTATTAGGTCATTGGATAGAGATGCGTTCTACAATGGCAGCTTCAAATGCATTGCAATCATTGGTCGCTTTATTACCTTCCGTTGTACACGTAGAAAGAAACGGAATTATTACAGACGTTGACGTAAAAGAATTAAAGACAGATGATGTTGCGGTAATAAAACCAGGTGAAAAAATACCTGCTGATGGAATGGTTATTGAAGGAAGTTCTTATGTAAATGAAAGTGTGCTAACGGGTGAAAGTGTTCCTGTAAAAAAAGAGAATGAAGCAAAAGTAATTACCGGAGCAATTAACGGCGATGGCTCATTAAAAATCAAAGTAACAGGTACAGGAGCAGACAGTTATTTAAATAAAGTAATAACACTGGTGCAATCAGCACAAAATGCTAAATCAAATACACAGAACCTTGCTGATAGAGTAGCCAAATGGCTAACCATAATTTCATTGGTTGTAGGTGTTACAACCTTTATTGTTTGGTACATCAATCACGATTTAGCTTTTGCATTAGGGCGCATGGTAACAGTAATGGTAACATCATGTCCTCACGCACTTGGTGTGGCTATTCCTTTGGTAGTAGCAATATCAACAACAGCATCAGCAACGCATGGCTTACTTATAAGAAACCGGACAGCATTTGAAAATGCGAGAAAACTAACTACAATAATTTTTGATAAAACAGGCACACTAACCAAAGGCTCACACGAAGTACAGAAAGTAATCATTCAATCATCCAAATACAACAGCGATGAAATATTACAATATGTAGCAGCAGTACAGCAACAATCAGAACACTACATTGCAAGAGGCATATTAAAAAAGTTAAAAGAAAAAAACTTACCACTTCAGCAATCATCAGATTTTAAATACATGCAGGGCATTGGTGTTTCAGGCATTGTAAACGGTAAGAAGGTTATAGCCGGAGGTCCAAACTATTTTACAAAAGAAAACAAACCGGTTCCTGAAATACCAAAAGAGATAGACCAAAATACAGAGACAATTACTTACGTATTAATAGATGATGAACTTGCAGGCTTCATAACATTGGCAGACCAGGTTCGTGAAACAGCAGCAGAAGCAATTGCCCAGCTAAAAGCCATGAATATTAAATCTTACCTGCTTACCGGTGATAACGATAAAATTGCTTCTTCAGTAGCAGCTAAATTAAAAATGGATGGATACTTTGCAAATGTTCTGCCCCACGAAAAACTTGATAAGATAAAAGAGTTCCAAACAAAAGGCGAAGTAGTAGCAATGACAGGTGATGGCGTAAACGATGCACCTGCATTAGCACAGGCTGACGTAGGGATTGCAGTAGGTAGTGGTACGGATGTAGCGGCAGAAACAGTGGATATAATATTAGTAAACAGCGATCCGAAAGATGTAGTACAAATGATTGACTTTGGCAGGAAGACTTATCGCAAAATGATACAGAACCTTGCCTGGGCAGTAGGCTACAATGTGATCGCCATTCCATTAGCAGCCGGCATCCTTTATCCAGCTTTCATGCTAAGTCCGGCAATGGGTGCAGTACTCATGAGTTTAAGTACGGTCATTGTTGCGTTCAATGCAAGGCTGTTGAAATTACAATAACGGGCAAAGTGAGGACAATCATATTTATCTACGCTTGTCGTCATGAACATTAACTTTAAGCGGCCTTACTTTTGATGATTAATCAATACATAAAAAACAATAAACATGAAAACGTTATTAATAGTTCTGATTGCATCCTTTGCATCGTTTGCAACGTTTGCACAAAAAGCCAAAGGCAATATAAAAAAGACTGGGACACAATTAACTGTACAGGCAAATTACCGCTGTCCGATGCATTCCGAAGTAGTGAGTAACGAACCGGGTAAATGTACTAAGTGCAACATGGATTTGACTCTTTCAAAAAAAGAGCAAATGAAAAAGAAAGTAACGAAAGATTACAACTGTCCCATGCACAAAGAAGTAATAAGTGACATGGCAGGTATATGCGCCAAATGCGGAACAGCATTGACAGTAATTGATAGAAAAGGCGGCAAACAAGGTCATACAACCTACGTTTGTTCTATGCACCCCGAAGTGGTAGCAGGTAAGTCAGGCAAATGCCCTAAATGCGGTATGAATTTGACAAAAGCAAAAAGCTAATTCCCGTAAATAAGTATTTAAATTTAAAGTTTCTTGAAGTCCTTGGTGTAAAAACTGAGGACTATTTTGTTACCAGCACTGATACTTGCTTCAACATCGTTGTATCACTCACTTGTACTTTTGTAATTCTAATGAGCAATTAGCTTCAGCCTACGGTAGCTATGGCAACGCACAAGGCAATGCAATAGCTACCGTAGGCTTCAGCAACAGCCATTCGTACCTCATGGCACTTGCTTTTTTGCTCTGCTTCTTCCAAGCCTTCAAATAAATCCTGGCATTAGAATTCTCACATCAACTTGACCCACGCTGCAAGGTAATAAGGTCTCTCTCAATCTATCGTAGCTTACGGGAAGAACGGATCTTATTCAGATAGCCATAATGGTAAAGCTTCAGTAGTAACTTCGCCTCGAAAGGTGGACACCCCTCGTTGCTCAAAGCTGTTTCGTAAAGCCTGATTTACCCAAGTCAAGTTGTTCTACAAACAGGTCTATAACCCGTACTGGATTATCAATTGCAATGTAGCAATCAAGACTCGTCATACTTATTTGTTTACGAGAAATGCCCTGTTCATACTTACCAGACGTCGAAAACAAGACAAACGTCTCATAATATTAAAATAAAATATTGCAACACCTTCAGAAGGTTTTTGCACAGTCTGATGCTGGAACCCTGGGCCTGAGGGGGATTGGCTTTCTAAATATTCAGAATCATTCATTTTCTTGTTATCTTGGGCACAACTGCACAAAGTCAATAAGAGCAAAAAATGCATAATCGTATTTCTCATTGGCTTAATCTTAAATTTAGTAAAAGATTTATGTTGCAAAATTCACCACTAATCGCAAATATGTTACTGTTGTGTATTATTGGAATTGGGAAAAGTAACTTTAGTTTCTACAATATTTTTTAAAAAGTTTACTCAGCCTACAGCAAAATTAACTACAGCTTCGCCAGCCTTATCTGCACTCGCATTCGCTTCTAGTCCAACTAAAAGTAATTTAACTCCAAAACTTACGGTTCCATCCGCACCAGCTGCACCCTGCATCGAGGTACTTTTTTTAGTTTGCAAATCATTTGTGTTTAATGAAAAGCTACTTCCACTTCCACTTCCACTTCCACTTTCAATTTCCTTGGTCGTTACTTTTCCATAACAAAATTGAAAATCAGTCAGATTAGGATTTTTTTAAAACGAATCTTATAAGCATAAAAAAAGCCTCACATTTCTGTAAGGCTTAGTGGGAGTTGACGGGTTCGAACCGCCGACCCTCTGCTTGTAAGACAGTAAATGTTTATTTATGGCTAATTTTGCTTTATTATCTACTCTATGAATATCAATAAGTTATAGACTTGTAGTTTATTTTTATTTATCCCTCCTTATCCATTTTTACTATATTTGTTTAAACCATGTTTAAACCAGATAGTAAAATGAACACATCCATTAAGGTACTTTTATACAGTTCCAAAACACTTTCAAATGGTGAGCATCCTATTATGCTTAGAGTAATTAAAGACCGGAAACCTAAATATATTTCAGTAGGATTTTCATGTACTACTGACTTGTGGGATGACGGCGAGAACCTACCAAAGAAAAAACACCCCCATTTTAAAGAAATTAAGATTCTCATTGCTAAAAAGAAATTGGATGCTGAAAGGCTGGTTTTAAATTTAGAAAATGATGATAAAAACCTTTCTTCCCACGAGATAAAAGGGAAGCTAAGAAAGCAGAAAATGAATAATCCTTTAGTAATGGATTATTTTAATTGTATCGTAGAAAGATTTGTTCAAAGTGGACAAATTAAAAATTCGGAGGTTTACAAAGACACAAAAAGAAACTTATTTCATTTTATAAATACCAGAAAGCTCCATTTTTCAGATATAGATGTCCTGTTTTTAAATTCCTTTGAAGAGTTTTTAAAAAAGAGCGGTAAAGGTGAAAATACAATTTATATATATTTACGCACCCTAAGAGCTTTAATCAATAAGGCAATTAAAGAAGATATATGCAGTGAAAAATATTATGCATTTAAAAATTTTAGTCTTACCAAATATTCAAAAATAAAAACTGAAAAAAGGGCTATTGAAAAAGATGATATTGAAAAAATAAAAAAGTTAAATTTAAAAAATAATAAAGAACTCATTGATGCTAAAAATATTTTCCTTTTTAGTTTTTATTGTCGGGGAATAAATTTTATTGATATAGCTTCCTTGAAATGGAAGGACACAAAGGGTGAGAGATTGAGTTATAGAAGGTCCAAAACCAATGAACTTTTCAATTTAAGCCTTTTAAAACCTGCTCAAGATATTTTGGACTATTATCATCCGCTTACTTATGCCAGTAAGGAGAGTTATATTTTCCCCATATTTAATCAAAATCATAACACACCGCAAGCATTATACAACCGGAAAGTAAAAATGCTAAGAAAAATCAACGCTGATTTAAAGGAAATAGCCGCACTGACAAAATTAAAAACTGAACTAACTACATATGTAGCAAGACATAGTTATGCTACAATCTTGAAGAAAAGCGGTATTTCTACGTCTATTATCAGTGAGGCAATGGGGCATGACAGTGAAAAAACTACGCAAATTTATTTAGAGAGTTTTGGTAATAATATTTTAGATGAAGCAAGTAAAGCAATATTGTAAACTGCAATGATCAAGGTGATGGTTCTTCGGTTTGCAAATTCCTAGTGACGAAATAATATTTTAAACAACCGAAAAATGGAGTAGCCATTAATGTTCCTAAACCTTAAATATTTTAACCTGTTCAGTTCTAAGATATATGATATCTAGTTCCCTCGGCGCTCCTTTTTCAAAATACATTGTGGTCAATAAAGAAATTTCAGAGTCTACGAGCGTGATTACATGGTTGGTAATTAGCAAATGAATTTCTTGAATCCATTTAGGGAATAAAAGCCTTATATCGTAATTCCTAGCTTCGTTAAAAGGATTTCTACCATGTAAATAATCAGAGCATAAATTAAATAGGTTGATAAATTCTTCTTTTGTTAAATACCCGGAATCAATAGGAATTAAGTGTAAAGTTATTTTTTCTACATCGACACCTTTAATTTGTTGTATTTCTACAGGTATAGGGTAAAATTTAGGATTCGCCTTTTTAAGGATTTTAATTATTTCGGCAGGGTGCCATTGCTTTTTAATTTTCCGGATTCCTTGCTGATATAATTTTTGGTTTGCAGCTAAGTTACCTAATGCAATTAATTCAACTATAATCCTAAATTGAAGACAAATAAATTCGGTGTCATACATTATCTTTTCAGGAGTTGTGCCTTGTTCTAAATTAGCTGCTATAACATTAATCCTGCGCTTAATTTCTCGCATACACCTTCCGTACATATTCATTTCATGTTGATACAGAGAAGCTTCTTGTTCAATTTCCATAGAGCAGTTTTTTACCCCTCAATGTGTACAGTTTGATAGGCAGAAAGGATAGTAGGTGGTTAAAGTACAATAGGCTTTAATAAATCTTGATGAAATTTTCCAAACTTTCGTTGTGTTTTATCAAACCATGTACATTTTACAACTTCTGTTTCGTGGGAAGGTTGAGAATCTTTGCCAACAAAAGCTCCCATGATATCATGCCACATATCATACTCATCTACGGTCATGGTTGGACCACCAGATTTTAATTGTACGAGGTCACCCCTTGTAAATTTTTTTATAATTTCCATTTTAATATTGTTTTATAATCTTTATTGCCAAATTTTCTCCTTTTGCCAGTTACTAGTAAATCCAAGTTTATTAAGATCGATATCTGGATTTTCAGAGATTAAATCAAGTAAGGTTTGTTTAAAAAAAGAAGGAATATTTAAGGTTTGTAGACAGTACTGTATTATACAAAGTGCTGCGTATAGACTATCCGATTGAATTGTATAATCGTTTAAAAAACGATTACTTGATTTTTTTGGAAGTTGTGGCGGAAACATAAATGTTCGCCCAATAATCTTATGATGATGTGCACACTGATTTCTCAGGTAACCCAAGCTTTTTAACCAAGTGGCGAACGCTTTTTGGTGCGAACCGAATGCACTAGAAATTTCATCTCTTGCCTCTGTACTTTCAATATTTTCATATAGTATACTGCAAGTACCAAAGGACATAATTTCTAAGATTATCCAGGATGTAGGAAGGCTTGGCTCATTATAGTTTAACTTATATCTACGCACAAATGCTTCCTTAGTTTCATCACATTCCTTCGTTATTTTATAAATAAACTTTTCATAGTTAGACTGATAACTTTCGTCCAAGTCTTCAGTAAACCTTGAGGTGAAAACTGTTTTGTTTAAATACCAATGTGAACCAAAACGCAAAGTCATGGCGTTATTAAGCAACGATTTAAAAGCAACCTCGATGTTCCCGATAGCTTCAAATACTAGTGCTCTTAAAAAACAATCAAATCTATATGTATCTAGTATTTCTGCTAAATGAGTGTTCGGTAGATAGGAATAATCATTCACTCCGCTTGAAACATGATAATGTACCGAATATCTTTTAAATCGAAAAAAGCCAATTAAAGAGATATCGCGGCTTGCACTGGTGATATCGTCTATAACTAACCCTTTCATTGCTAGCAATGAAGTTAAAGTTTCAAAACCTTTAGGCGGTGATTTATACTTCATGAAGGGTATAAAAAAAATAGCCCCGGCAGATTGCGCTTACTAAGAGAAAGCAGAGGCGTGCCGGGTACTGATATAACAAAAGTAATCAGTTCTTTATTATGTTGCAAATGTGCAACAAAAAGGGATAGGAGCTTCCTTAGTGATTTCTTGCTAAAAGGGCTAAAATTGATAATTTTTTTAGCTAATTATACATTTACGCTAAGAATATGCTATTATATTTAGAAAATATTCACTAAAATAATTAGCAAATCTATAAATTTTCTAATTTTACACAACAACTATTAAAACAAATATTATTTATTTAATAAAACCTGGTAACTGCATGAACTTTTCTAATTCAAGCTTTTGAGTTAAATCACTTTATGGATTTACTTATTATAGTATTCCGAGTAAAGAAACCCGCAAAACGACTTACTTACCCTGCATCAATTTTTTAAAATGATAGAATTTAAGATACATTTACTCAGGTCAAAATAAATCGTTAAGAATGTAATAGCATAACGGGATATAGCATTATCAAAATTATTGAGGCTTTTACGCAAAACGCAAGATTTTAAAATGAATAGTAATTATTTAATCAATACAGGCTACATTTTCCAAGACTTATGGAATCACTTTAAAAAATATAACAGAGGATTTCTGCTATCTATTGTAAAACCTGCTTATGAAAGTCTATTATTCTCAAAAAAAATCTATACTATTCATTATGACGGCAAGAATGGTGGATATTTAGATGATTATGCTTTAAATCGCCATCCAATCGCTTTAAAATTTGCTAAGGATATTGACCAATTTCCTTTTCCTGATTATTTTTTAAGACCTCAAGAAGGAACCATTCATTTAGCTATTATTTATTACGATACCCCCTTAGAAATAAGAAAGGAGGATTATGATTATGATCTTTTTTTCGCCCTGAAGCTTTCTTTAACGGATATAATGGATGCAGATAAATTTTTGAAATACCACTTAGCTGATACATTTGAAAATGACATTTCCCTTTTTAAAAATTTCCTTGAGACTATTTGCAATAAATACAATGAGTTTTTACAAGAAAAGTATTTGCCATTAATACAACGGTTTTTAATTCAACAATCAATCAATTTAGAGCCAGTAAAAGAAAATAATAAAGAATTTACTACAGCAAGACAGGTACTAGCGATAAATTATTTATTGGAGGAGTTAAATATTGACAGAAGCAATACAACGCTAACGGAAATTGCAAGGTTTATACAATTCCTCACAGGAAAGGAAACTGGAGTAGCAAAAATAAATGATACTACCATCTACAAAAAGGTGAAACAGCCATTTTCTAAAACAGATAAAGCCGCAGAAAAGGATTTACAATACATCAGAACATACTTTGAAAATTTAGGTTTACAAAGCATTGTGAAAAAACTAAACAAAGAAATCGGTAGCAAAGAATAGAAATTAGGGGTATCCCCCACCCCCCACCCCAAGGCGTTTTTCACCTAAATATTTGCTCATAAAAAATAATTATGAGCAACATCATTTTAACCACACACAGCGAATTAGAAACACTAATTCAAAACAGTATCCGGAAAGTATTAAATGAGGGCAAGGAAGAGCCGCCAGAAGTCTCCAAAGAGATATTTACGATAGATGAAGCAGGTAAATTCTTAAATCTTGCCAAACAAACTCTTTATGGCTTTACAAGCAAAAATTTAATTCCATTCATAAAAAGAGGTAAAAAACTCTATTTCAGAAAAGCAGATTTGAATAAATGGTTAATGGATGGAAAACAGTTAACTAAAGAAGAAATCGAAGCAGCCGGTTTTGAATCACTTAAAAACAAAAAGGGAGGTTCAAAATGAGCAATACAATAAACAGTAGGGTATCACTTTTTAACAGTATACACAGTAAGTTTAATTCTGCCTATTCGGTTAAACAGATTTTAGATTTAATTAAAAATGAAAAATTCAAATCTGAAATAGATGCAATTAAAAAAGAAACCGTAAAACCAAAGAAAGACGAATTAAAAAAGCGGTTACCAGCAGTAACAATTTCCGGTTTATTTAATGAGAGCAGAATAAAGGAAAATATTAAATCTCATAGTGGATTAATCCAGGTTGACCTTGATAATGTAGAAAATATAGAATTGGAAAGAAATAGATTAATTAATGATGTTTACTCATTCGCTGTTTTTGAAAGTCCAAGCGGTAAAGGTTTAAAAGTACTTGTGAAAATTCCACCGGATATAAAAACTCATGAAATCCATTTTTTAGAGCTGGAAAAGTATTATTTAATGAATTACCAGTTAGTAATTGATAAAAGCTGTAAGGATGTATCAAGGTTAATGTTTTTATGCAGTGATAAAAATATTTTTATTAATGAAAATTCAATACAGTATTGTTTAAACACCCTTGAAAAAGACGAAATACTATTTGCTAGTGCAGTTCAGAAACTAAGTATTAAAAATGAATTTAAAGAAGGCAAAAGAAATGATTATGTTTTTAAATTAGCCTGTGAGTGCAATCGTTTAGGACTAAAAGAGGGTACTTGTGAAATCTATTGTAAACACTATTTTTCACAAATTGATTTTAGTGATTTTGAAATATCAAACTGTATAAAAAGTGGATACAATTACAAAGCCGATTTTTCCTTAAAAAGTAATAGTGAAGATTCAGGAAAAGAAAATCAATTCCTTTTACAAATTAGGACTGGGCGGCAATGCTTAGACGATGCAAAGCTAAAACCTATTCCAAAAATGCTATTTAGTGAGTTTTGGCATGAAGGAGAAATATGTATTTTATTCGCTGATACAAACGTAGGTAAATCAATTTTGGCGGTTCAAATTGCCAATTCTATAAGCAGGGGCGAGGCTATTAATTATTTTAAACTAGAAGCAAAAAAACAACTTGTTTTTTATTTAGATTTTGAACTAAGCGACAAGCAATTTCAAAACCGTTATTCTCTGAACTATGAAAACAACTATTTTTTTGATGACAATTTTAAGCGAATTGATATTAATACAAAATTTACTGATTATGACGATTTTGAAATCAAATTATTTTCTGAACTAGAAGAAGCAATTAAAGAAAGCAATTGTAAAATATTAATCGTAGATAATATTACCTTTTTAAAAACTCAATCTACTGAAACTGCTAAGGATGCTCTTCCATTAATGCGTAAACTAATAGACTTAAAAAAGGAATATGATCTTTCTATGTTAATCCTTGCACATACCCCAAAACGCAATTCATCAAATCAAATTACAATTAATGATTTAGCTGGTAGCAAGCATTTATCAAATTTTGCAGATAGCGTTTTCAGTATCGGTACTAGTTCACAAGATGGACAGAAAAGATACTTGAAACAGGTAAAAGCAAGAGCAACGGAAAAATTATTTGATTCCGACAATATAATTATTTCCAAGATCGACAAGCCACTAAATTTTTTGGAGTTCCAATTCTTGGAGTATGGAGACGAAAGAGAGCATCTAAAACAAATAACCGATTCTGACAAAGCTGCATTAGAACAAAAAATAATTGACATTAGAACGAATAACCCGGATATACCATTGAGAGAAATTGCAAGATTAACAGGAACAAATCCCATGAGAGTAAAAAGAGTAATCGAAAAAACATTGTAACACGCGTAACAAGCGTAACAGTTGTTACACTTGTTACACCTGTTACATAAAATATTTGTAATGAAAGCACAAACAGCCACAAAAACCCAATTAGCCAAGCACTATAAAGTGCACTATAATACTTTTATTAAATGGCTTAAAATGATTCCTGAATTGGAATTAAACCCTACACAACGAATATTAACCCCAAAGCAGGTTCAAATTATTTATAATCACTTGGGAGAACCTTGATTATCTGTTATTAACCAAGATTAACCCTTATTATCTATTAATAACTGAAATCCAAATTCAATGGTTAATCCATATTTGCATAAAAAAAAATATGATGTTTAGTAAACCCAACCCCAAAGCATTAAAATTGGATGGTTTAGATTCCAGTACTAAAAAAGTAACGATAGGATTTAAATGTAATCCCAGAATAAAATTAAAACTTGCTCAGGATGCTATAAAATATGGCTTAACGCTAAGTGAGTATGTTGAGAATCTTCTTTTGGATTTGGAAGGAGCTCACCGGCCAGATGCCAACCAAATTTTTGAATTAAGTGAAAAGCTTGCTTTTTATGAAAATGATATTTTAAAAACTCTTTTCAAGCAATATGAAAGTCAGGAAATGGTAATTAAAAAAGCTGATTGTGAGGATTTTAAAATTAGAATTAACGAACCGAAGGATATCTACAGCATTATTATAAACTCTTATAAAACTAAAAAATGATTGAGCAAACAATTTTTCCGTTTGAAAATGCAAATCCTAATCTAAGTGATCTTGCCTTATTTATTTTAGTACTGTTTGTATTTGCGCTTTTAATTTATTCAAGCTTGAGCAAGGATAAAGTTGTCAAAAAATGCCCAATTAGTCCTGCCTCATATTAACTCTATGTTATTTGTTTGCATAATGCACTGACAAATTTGGTTCTGACCGGAATAACGGGTAACTTCGACGAAGTCTATTTTATAGACGTAGATTCGTCGAAGTTACCCGTTATTCCGGTGCCTACACTTCTCATTTTCTCCTCTACAAAATACTGATTTTCAAGGGCATATATGATTTCCACGTTGCCTTTTTTTTACATTTTTTTATATGTCTACATGTAAAGGCGTTTTTCGTTTTATACGTTTAAGTATAATAAAATGGAGAAAATTATACATTTAGGTATAAAAAGTTATGCTTTTTTATATCTTTACATATAAAGATGTGACGATGAAAAATATTAAGTATTTACAAGCCTCTCAGATAGACAGTAAGATTAAAGCCTTCAGAACAGCCGAAGGAGTACCTATACCGTCACGTGGATGGATTTATGGAATTAGAACATCACTAAATATGACCTTACGT